>JBBRAX010000008.1:0-165581 GCA_038206395.1 Myxococcales bacterium
GCCTAAGCTTCTCACCCATGTGGTAGCAAAGCGCCACCATGAGCAACCTCGTCGACGTCCTTGCCAGCCCTGAGAAGAAGTCTTTCGTGGTGGATGACTGCGTGACCCTGGTTGATCAGGAAGTCGCCGATAAGTCCGGCCTTTCTGGCATCGCGATCAAGGCAGGCTTCGCCGCCGTCAAGGGCGTGAAGCCAGGCTTCGTGAAGAACGCGGTCACCGACCTGCTGCCCGAGTTCGCGAAGGCGGTCGACCCGATCTACGCCGAAGCGAAAGCGAAGAACGAGCCCGTCGCCGCCTACTTCAGCCGCAACGCCGGCCGGGCCGCTGACCTGTTGCTCGCGCTCACCGACGGCAAGGCCGACCGTTCGCCGCACGCGATCGTGAGGGCGACGTACAGCCGCCTGCGTGGCTCGGCGAAGAAGAACGTCGAGGCCGCGATGCCCCGCGTCGGCAAGCTGATCGAGAAGCACGCCGGAGCCGACGGCCGATGAAATTCCTCCTCGCCCTCGTCCTGCTCTGCAAGCCGATCGACCCGACGCCCTTCCAGGCCAAGGGCAACACGCGCCGCCAGCTGCTGCTGGAGGTCGGCGAGTACAAGGCGCAGCTCACCGACAACAAGGGTGAGGTGTGGACGAACGACAGCACCGCGTTCAAGGTGCTCTTCGCCGCGGATGATTCGTGGGTCGCGATGAAGGGGCCGTATCCGTCGGGGTCGGTGATGATCGCTCCGACGATTCGTGACTCGGCGGTGATCGGCGTCGACCCGATGGCGGCGCTGACCGAGAAGGAAAAGGCCCTGGTGCCGCAGACGGATTGCGGCGAGGCGTGGTTTGCCGACTGGGCGAGCTCGAAGCGCGGCCTCAAGCTCACCATCGAGCAGGGCACGGGGAAGAAGGTGACCCTCTACGTGTCGCCGCTGGGCGTTGTCAGCCGCTGACTTCGCGCCGATGATCTGACCCGAAGCGACGCGCAATCCCGCCGTCGCTTGAAGGAGATCATCGATGTTCCAATCAATCATGAAGGGTCTTCAGGCCGCGGCTCCCGCCCTGGTCGTCGCTTTCGTCGGAGCGGTGGGCGTCAACGCCGGGCGCGAGGTCGGCACCATGCTCGGCAAGTGGACAGTGAACCGCTTCAAGGACGAGAAGCCGAAAGAGGCGTGATGAAGGTCGCCAGATTCTCTCGCGACGCCGAACCTAACTTGCAGCGGCGAGCAGCGCGTAGCCCTCGCCTGTCAGCTCGACGGTCGCCTGACCCACGAACACCCGCAACCGCGGAGTGACCTGGCCGTACCAACCGACCAACCGCGCCAGCGGCACCTTCAGCGGTGACCCGGGCGGAACCCCAATCGCCTTCAGCGGCGCGTCGAGCTTCAGCAGCACCGCGCCGTTGCCCTTCAGGTGCACCATGTCGATCGTGATCCCTTCGGCCGAAAGGCGCCCGTTCTCGAAAGCCACCGCTTCCTCGAAAGCGAAAACGCGCTCTTCACGCAGGTACGCGCCATCGTCGTTGAGATCGATCGCCTGGAAGATTGCCTTGCCGACCTCGAGGTACATCGTCCCGTGGCCCTTGAGCCGCTGCAGCTGGTTCGCGCCTTCACCGAAGGATTTTTCAATCGCGCGGCCCCGGTTGCGCCGCTGCTCGGGCTGGCCGTCGACGCCGCCGACCACCGCGACCAGGCCACTCAGCCGCGCCAACAGCTCGCCGTTCACTGCGAGCGCGAGCCCTTCAGGGCCGACATGAAACGGCCCCGTCGTCGGGCTGTGGCCGTAGTCCAGCCTCGGGCCGAGCTCAGCCAAACGCGGCACCGGCAACGCCTGGAAGCCGGGCTGCACTTCGGGAGCCGTGGGTGCCGACGCCAGCGGCGCCTGCGGATCCACCTGCCACTCTTCGCCCGACGCCGAGGCCTCGGCCGGCACCGCGGCCGGCGCCGACCACTCTCCCGCCGGCGCATCGCCCGTCACCCACGACGGCAACGCAGGCTCGGCCGCGGCGACGGGCTCCGGATCCTGCTCCAACTGCGGCTCGGCCTGCTCGCTGTAGTCCTGCTGCTCGGGCGCCACGGCCTGCCCGTCAAGTTCCTGTTGTTCGGCCGCGGGAGCCTGTTCGCTGTACTGCGGCTGCGCCGGCTCGACCGGGTCATCGGGCGTGTCCCACAACGGCTCAGGCGCTGCCGCGGGTTGGGGCTCGGGCTCCCATGACCCGCCGTTGTCTTCCGGCGCAACGCCCGCCCACGACTGCTCGGGGTCTGTCTCTACTTGCGCGACCGGAGCAGCGACCATCGGCTCGTGCTCTTCGGGCAGCGGCTGCTCGGACAACGCGCCTTGATCTTCGACAGGCACGAGCACGTTCTGCTCGACCATCACCACCGGCGCTTCGACCTGGGCATCGATGACGTCGCCCTCGACCAGCGGCAGGTCGGCTTCGGGCTCTTCGGTGAGCGCTGGCTCGTCGGCCATCTGCAGATCGTCCGAGACGATCACGTTCGGCGGCGACACCTCGTCCATTCCGAACTGCGCGCCCCAATCAGAATGCAGCGCAGGCGACCTCACTTCCGGCAGCTCCTCGAACCCGGCCTGCGGCAGCGGAGGCCCACCGGCGCCACCCAGCGACTGGGCCTGCGACGCCAGCGCGACGGCAGAGGCCGGCTGCACGGGAAGCGGAGGTGGCTGGTCGGCTTCGGCCGGCACATCCTCCTCGTCGCTCATCATCTCGATCTGCACGTCTTCTGACACTGGCCGCGGCGCCGAGGGCGGCGGCGGGGCAGTCACGGCCGGAGCAGGAACCTCGACCTTTTCCGGCGCAGCGTCCGGCGGAGGCGACATCTTCACCGTGGCCGGCGCCGACGCCGACACCATCGCGCGCGCCATCTTCTCGGCCATCAGATCGCTGCCGCTGATCACGAAGTGCTCGCGCGCCCGCGCGTAGTCGCCCGCCTGTGCCAGCGCAAGCCCGAGGTAGTTGTGCGCCTTCTTGTGACCCGGCTCGAGATCCGTCGCCGTCTCGAACTCGCGCACGCTGCGCGTCAGATCATTCGTCTTCAGGTACACGAGCCCGAGGTTCACCCGCAGCGTCGGGTCTGCCGGGTTCTCGTTCACCAGCTGCTCGTAGATCGTCGAGGCCCGCTCGAACTGCCCGAGCTTGAAGTACGTCAGCCCCAGCAGGTTCTGCGCCTTTTCGTTCTTCGGCTGCAGCCCGTACGCCTGCTCGAGGTGGCCCTTCGCCTCGTCGACCTTCCCCGCCGCCAACAGCTCGCCGCCCTTGTACAGCTGCGCCAGAAATTCTTCGTCCGTCGCGGCATCGCGTCGGGCCGTCGTGCTCGTCATTCGTCCCTCATGGCACGTCTGCAGCCGCTTCCGCGTCCGACTGGGTCTTGTATTGGAAGTAGAGCGACAACACCTTCCGCACGTACGCCTGCGTCTCGGCGTAGGGCGGAACCTGCCCGTTGTACTTCTTCACCGCTTCTGGGCCGGCGTTGTAGCCCGCGACCATCTTCACCATGTCGCCGTCGAACTCGTTGGCCAGCACCCGCAGGTACCGCACCCCGCCCTCGATGTTGTCGCGCGGGTCGAAGATGTCCTTCACGTACATCTCTTGCGCGGTTGGTGGCATGAGCTGCATCAGGCCGGACGCTCCGACCGAAGAAACCGCCTGGGGATCGAAGGCGGACTCGGCATGCATCACCGCGCGCACCAGCGCCGAAGGGATGCGGTAACGAATCGCCGCCTGCTCGATGTAGTCGTCGTACTGGGTCGCCTTCAGCTTCGACCCACTCGTCACCCGCGCCGGCGCGGTGGGCAGCGGCGCCGGGCGAAACTCGCCTTCGACCTTCCGCGCCTTCGTGCCCCGCGCGCCACCTGGAGCGACGTTCGTGTAGACGATCGTCCCGTCTTTCTCGACGTACTTGTAGATGCCGCCCGCGAAAGCAGACGGCGTCACCAACATAAGAATGAGTGGAAGGGCCTTCGTCAAAACGCGCGAAGCGTAGCCTCCCTGCCTCGACGCGTCCAAAACCCGTTCGCTGAGGGTGTTATGTGAAAGCCATGGCCCAAGCTTTCGACTTTCTCGTCCTCGGCGGCGGAATCGCCGGCCTCACCTACGCGCTGGAAGCCAGCAAGCACGGCTCGGTGGCGGTGCTCACCAAGCGGGCCCGCGACGAGAGCAACACCGTCTACGCCCAAGGGGGCATCGCCTCGGTGCTCGCCTCCGATGACTCGTACGACCAGCACATCGAAGACACGATGGTCGCCGGCGGCGGGCTGTGCCATCGCGACGCCGTCACAGTGACCGTGAAAGAAGGCCCCGAGCGGCTCAAGGCCCTGGTCGCCCTGGGGGCCGAGTTCAACCGGAACAAGGCCACCAACGCGTTCGACCTCACCCGCGAAGGCGGCCACTCGCGGCGCCGCATCGTCCACGCCGGCGACGTCACCGGCCGCGAAGTCGTCCGCGCGTTGCTCGCCGCCTGCGACGATCAGCCGAACATCACCTTCTTCCCCAACACGGCGGCGATCGATCTGCTCGTCGACCGTTCGCAGCCCCGCGGCAAGGCGCGCGCGATGGGCGCCTACGTGCTCAAGCCCGACGGCCACATCGAGACCTTCCTCGCCAAGCTCACCGTGCTCGCGACGGGCGGCGCGGGGAAGGTCTACCTCTACACGACCAACCCCGACGTCGCGTCCGGAGACGGCGTGGCGATGGCTTACCGGGCCGGCGCACAGATCGCGAACATGGAGTTCTACCAGTTCCACCCGACCTGCCTGTTTCACCCCGAGGCGAAGAGCTTCCTGATTTCCGAAGCGCTGCGCGGAGAAGGCGGCCGCCTGCGCCTCAAGTCAGGCGCGCCTTTCATGGAACGGTACCACCCGATGGGTGCGCTGGCTCCGCGTGACGTGGTGGCGCGCGCCATCGACGCCGAGATGAAGCTCACCGGCGACGATCACGTCGTCCTCGACATGACGCACCTCGGCCGCAAGTACCTGGTCGACCGGTTCCCGAACATCTACGCGACCTGCAAAGAGTTCGGCATCGACATGGCGGTGCAGCCGATTCCCGTCGTGCCCGCCGCCCACTACATGTGCGGCGGCGTCACCACCGACCTCCGTGGCCAGACGTCGATTCCCGGCCTCTTCGCGATTGGCGAGGTCAGCTGCACCGGCCTTCACGGCGCGAACCGCCTCGCGTCCAACTCCCTGCTCGAGGGCCTCGTCTTCGGCCACCGCGCGGCTGTCACCGGCGCAGACGAGCTCAAGACCGTGGCGACGCCCCACCCGCTTCCCGACTGGGATCCCGGCACCGCCGTCGCCTCGGACGAGAGCGTCGTCGTCAGCCACAACTGGGAAGAGATTCGCCGCCTGATGTGGAACTACGTCGGCATCGTTCGCACCGGAAAGCGCCTGATGCGCGCGCGCCGCCGGCTCGACCTGCTGCGCGAAGAGATTCGCGAGTACTACTGGAGCTTCAACCTCACCCGAGACGTGGTCGAGCTGCGAAACATCGCCGACGTCGCGCTGCTGATCGTCGAGTGCGCCACCCGCCGCAAAGAGAGCCGCGGCCTGCACTACACGCTCGACTACCCGACCCAGGACGATCACAACTGGCTGCACGACACGGTCGTCACCCACCCGTGATTCCCGAGCCTGCCGAGCCCGTAGCGCCGTCGCAACCACCGGCCGCAGTGCCGTACGTCAGCTACGCCGTGCTCGCCGGCAGCGTGATTGTCTTTCTGCTCGACAGCTTCGTGCTCGACAACGGCCTGCGCGGCGCGCTCGGGCTCTACGGCCCCCTGGTGAAGCAGGGCCAGTGGTGGCGCCCGCTGACCTTCGTCTTCACCCATGGTGGGCCGCTTCACCTCGGCCTCAACATGATGGTCGTGATGTCCCTGGGCCGCGACGTCGAACGCGGCGTCGGCACCTTTCGCTTCCTGATCAGCTCGATCGTCGGCGCGCTGGCCAGCGCGGTGGCGGTGTTGATCTGGGACTTCGATCAACCGACCGTCGGCGCCTCGGGGATGATCCTCGGCTGGGCCGGCGTGCTGGTGCCGATCATCGGCACCGCGGGCCGCAAGCAGCTGGGCATCTGGCTGGTGCAGATGGCGTTGATCAGCCTCATTCCCGGCATCAGCGGCGCGGGCCACCTCGGCGGTTTTCTGGGCGGCCTGCCGTGTGGCTTCATCATGCGGGGGTCGAAGACGCGGTTCCAGACGATGGCGCCCGTGTTGCTCTTCATCGCAGCAGTGCTCACGGTGCTCGCGGGAACAGGAAGGTTGAGCCTTTGAAAGACCAGAAGCTGAAGTGGGTGGGCGTGTACTGCGGCTCGCGCGATGGGGCGAAACCCAGCTACCGCGAGGCGGCGCACGCGTTCGGCCGGGAGCTCGCGAAGAACGGGCTCAGCCTCGTCTACGGCGGCGCGCAGTCGGGCCTGATGGGCGCCGTCGCCGACGGTGTGCTCGAAGGCGGCCAGGCGGTCACCGGGGTGCTGCCCCATGGCCTCGCCCGCGCGGAGTTCGCCCACCCGCGGCTCACCACCCTGCACCTCACCGAGTCGATGCACGAACGGAAGGCAAAGATGGAGTCGCTGTCTGACGCCTTCGTCGCCCTGCCCGGTGGCTTCGGCACGCTCGACGAGCTCTTCGAGATTCTCACCTGGGCCCAGGTCGGCCTTCACAGCAAGCCAGTCGGACTCTTGAACGTCGGCGGCTACTGGGATCCGCTCGAGGCGCAGATTCGTATGGGCTTCGACGAGGGCTTCATTCCGCCCACCTTGAAGACGACGCTGGTGGTCGAGAAGACCCCGGCGGCGCTGATCGCCCGGCTGCTGGCTCACGCGCCTCCACCGTCGGCGATAAAGTGGATCCAGCGCGAATAGATGGCCCCTCGGAAACCCAAGCCCGGCGACACGACGGATCTCGTCTTGCCAGACGCCTATGCCCCGACGCGGGTGCAGTCGCACCTGAAGGCCCTGGACGACGACACCGCGCCCAGCTACCCGGGCATCGCGCGCGACCCGCTGCTCCACGCGAAGGTCAGCGGCTATCAAATCGACGGCCTGCTGGGCCGCGGGGCTGCGGGCATCGTCTACCAGGCGGTGCAGCTCAAGACGGGCAAGCGCGCCGCTTTCAAGGTGCTCAAGCCCGAGTTCGCCGAGCAGCCGGAGTACATCCTTCGGCTGATCGAAGAGGCCAAGGCGCTCAGCTCGCTTCGGCACCCGGGCATCATCGACATCCTCGACTTCGGCCTGTTGCCCAACGGCCAGCCGTACCTGGTGATGGAACTGTTCGACGGCATTTCGCTGGAAGAACAGCTGCAGTTCGGCGGCAAGCCGACGATGCGCGAGACGCTGAATCTGTTGGACGAGCTGCTGGGCGCGCTCGGCGCCGCGCACGATCACGGCATCATCCACCGCGATGTGAAGCCGTCGAACCTGTTCCTCGCCACGCTGCCCGACGGGAAGCGCCACCTGAAGGTGCTCGACTTCGGCCTCGCCCGCGTCTCCGACCGCCGCACCGAGGTCCGCCCCACCCGCCCCGGCTCGATCGTCGGCACGCCCGACTACATGTCGCCCGAGCAGATCGTCGGCCGCGACGTGAGCGCCGCTTCCGACGTCTATGCCACCGGCGGCATCGCCTTCCGCCTGCTGTGCGATCGGCTCCCCTTCGTCGGTGCTTCAGCGTTCGAAGTGATCACGATCAAGATGGAAGGCCAGCCGCCGCGGCTGCGCGAGGTCGACCCGAAGGTGCCGCCCGAGCTCGACCTGCTCGTCTTCCAGATGATGTCGCTCGACCCACCGCGGCGGCCCAGCGTGAAGGAAGCCCGCGCGCGCTTCACGGCGTTTCTCAAGACGCTCGACCGCGGCCCGACCATCAACCTCGACGAGAGCGCCTCGCTGCGCCCGACCACCTTTCACCAGTTCGACGATCGCGGAGCCGTGCGGCGCGCTCGGCCCAGTCTTCCCGCGCCGCAGCTGTCGCCGCCTTCGCGGCCGACGGATCTCGAGAAGAAGCACAGCATCCCAAAGACGGAGCTCGAGTCGGCGTTCGTGCCCCAGGTGCCAGACAACAAGCTGCGGAACCTGGGCGTGGTGCTGGTGGTGCTGGGACTCGGCGGCGCGCTGATCTGGTACGTGCTTCACCGCTGACGCTTCAGCCGACGCGCGGAATCTCGCCCGTGGTCGCGCGCCGCGCCTGGGTCAAGTCCATCACCATCGACTTCAGCTGCCGGCTCATCATCTTGAAGACGCCGCGCAGCAGCTCGGGGCGGTCGCCCAGCAGGTCGAGGAAGTCGCGGCGGTCGATCACCAGCAGGGTCAGCGGCTCGAGGACGACAATGTCGGTGACGCGGGGCGCTCCGTCGAAGAGCGAGTGATCGCCGAACGCCTCTTTCGCCCCCATGCGCAGCAGCAGCTCGCCTTCGCGCCGGGCTTCGACGGAGCCTTCGAGGATGACGTACAGCGCGTCGCCGGGGTCGCCCACCTGGTAGACGAAGTCGCCGGGCTTGAACTGCTGCTCTCGCGCGACCGCCGCCACCGCCGCGAGATCGTCGACGTCGCTCTGGGCAAAGATCTCGACGCCTTCCAGCGCAAACAACCGCTTCGTCGTCACATCGGCCATGTCGTCCTCCTTGAGCTTCAGCGGCCACAACCCGCGGCTGCGCGCGGCGCCGCGGGCACAAGCCCTCAACACCGGATCTTCACTGCTGCACAGCGCCTTCAGTTGCGCATCGGCGTGCTGCTTGTCGCCGACCTTCGGCAGCCGGTGGTGGGTGTCGATCTGATCCTGCACCAGCGCCTTCTCTTCTGGCGTCAGCACCGCGTCGACGAGCTCGATCGCCCAGGCCTTGCGGCGCACGTCATTGCCCGCGAGGTGTGCATGGGCGCGGCGCATCGCCTTCGCGTCGTGGGTAAGGCCGAGCAGCCAAAAAGACAGCTCGAACGACTGGTCGAGCCGATCGCCAACCGCGCGGGTGATCAGCGCCTCAGGGCCCAGCGCCGCCTTCAAATCGACGTGCGTCTGCGAGAGGTGGCGCCACGTCTCGAGCCGGCGGCCGAGGGCGTCGAGCACGCGTTGGCGATCGACGGGGTGCTCGGGGTGATCATCGCGCAAGCGGGAAATCGCCACGCCCACGCGGTAGTGCAGAAAGGCGTCGTCGATCGCGTTCGAGAAGAGCAGCGCGTCGAAGGCGGCAGGGGTGCCGATCTGCCGGAGCACCCGGGGAAGCTGGAACCGCAGCTGAAGCGAACGGCTGCGATCGTCCAGCGCGTGCGCCACCAGTGGCACCGCGTTGTCCTTCAGCGCCGACAGCGCCTCGCGCGCCGCCCGGCGATCTTCCGGCCAGGTCAGAAAACGCAGCAGCCGCGGAGCGAGGCTCGTGTACTGCCCTGCCCCCACCGCCGCGATCGCCACCCGCCGCACCGTGCCGTCGGCGTCCTCGAGGTACCGACCCAGCCCTTGCCCCAGGCCTTCGTCCTTCAGCCGCCCGAGCAGCTTGGCGACCTCGCGCCTTTCCATCGTCGGGGCATTCGCTCCGCGCTTCAGCAACGCATCCAGCGCCTGCGCCGCGGGCGAGACGTGCTCTTCCTTCACGAAAGACAGCAGCGCGCCAATCGCCGCGCAGCGATCGCCCACGTCCGAGCTGCTGAGCAGCGGGGGCAGCACAACCTTCGCCCGGTCGGGGTGCAGGCGGGCCAGCGCCCACACTGCCTCGTCGCGCGGGCGTCGCATCCCTTCGGCGACCAGCGCTTCCAGCTCTTTGCCGGCCGTCTTCAGGCCCAGCTGCGCAAGCACCTTCACCCCGCGTTCCTGCACGCGTTCGTCGGCGTGGCTCAAGAGCCCGCGCACGTGCGGCTCGAGCGAGGCAGTGGCGTGCTCGAGCAGATCGACAGCGCGCAGCACGCGATCGGGCGACCGCGACTTCAGCGCCTCGCCCAGCATCATCACGTCCAGCTCGACGCTGTCTTTGGCGCCTGACACGCGCGCGTGAAGCGCCTCGAGGTACAGCGGCCGCAACCGCAGCAACGCCCCCGCGGTGAGCACGCACAGCAGCACGACGAGGAAAGGCAGGAGGCTCGGCGGGGCCCACGGCACGATCGCCAGCAGCAGCAAGCCGCCCACCGCCGAGCCGCCCTTGCGCAGGAAGCCGTCGATGCCCTTGCGCATGTTGTCGCGCACGTCGTCAGGCAGCGGGGCGTAAAGAAGAAGGAAGCCGACCGGCAGCAGCGAGAAGCTGGCCGCGCCCTCGAAGAGCTTCAGCGCCCAGGCCGACCACACCGACGGCACCAGCCACGAGACGACAGCGAGCGCGCCCAGGGTGACCGGCACCAGCGCGAGGTAGCGAAGGATTCCCAGGCGGCGCAGCAGGCGTTCGGCGAGGAAGAGCTGGAAGACGACGCAGATGACGCCCGTCCACACCTGCGCCGAGGCGAAGAGCGAGGCGAGCTCGGCCTCTTTCATGATCGCGCCCGCGCGCTGGCGGAACACGAAGTCGGACAAGATCGACAACACCGAGAAGCCGAGCACCACGCTTCCCAACAGCCAAGGGTACCGGTGGTTCTTCAGGTAGCTGCGCGCGGCGTCGCGGTTCGAGCTGGCCGTAAAGATGCGCTGTGGCTCGAGCGTCGATCGGTGCCAGAGAAAGGCGATGCCGGCGAGCGTCATCAACAGCGCGCTGCCGAAGAGCTGGGCCGTCGCGCCGCCGATGCCGGCCGCCGCCTGGGCGAGCAGGCCGATCGCGATCGCGCCTGACATGCCGACGCCGCTGATCCAGGGAAACACTTTGCGGGATTCGCGGGCATCGAACGAATCGCCCATTGCGCCCCAGAAGCTCAGCGACATCGACGTCGCGAACACCTCGGCGAACATGTAGCCAACCAGTGAGAGCTCAGCGATTCCGAACCGCTGGCCGACCGCAAGCATCAGCGCGACCGCCGCGCCGGCGAAGGCCATGTTCGGCGGTGAAACCTTCTTCGGCGAGAAGCCGGTGACGTTGGCGGCGGCGATCAGCGCAGTGAAGGCCGCCCCACCGATGTAGAGCCACGGGAGCGCGCTCGACTGGTAGCGCGAGATGACCAGCGCGTTGGCCGCGGGCTTGAGCATCGCCACAGCGCCGATGAAGAAGAAGTGAAACGCTGCCGCCGGCCAGAGGCGCCGGGTCATTTCCCTATTCACGGCAGCGGCATCACGCGGGGAAATCCTGGCGGGTGAAGAGCGCGTTCACCTTCACGCCCGTCTTCTCGACCGCCGCTTTGCCGCCCTCGTCTCGGTCGACCAGCGCGAACACACCCACCGGCTCGAGCCCTTCGGCCCGCGCGCGCTCGATTGCCTTGATGGTGCTCGCCCCGGTCGTGATCACGTCTTCGACGATCGCCACTTTCGCGCCCTTCTCGAAAGCGCCGAGGCCTTCGATCCACTGGCCCGTGCCGTGGCCTTTCGGCTCTTTGCGCACGTAGAACGCGTGAAGCCCGTGGCCCTGCTGGTGGCTGACCAGCGCGACCGCCGACGCGAGCGGGTCCGCGCCCATGGTGAGGCCACCGACACCGACCGCGTCAGCAGCGGCCCTGCGAATCGCTTCGAAGAACAGGCTGCCGACGAGAAAGTGGCCTTCGGCGAGCAACGCCGTCTTCTTGCAGTCGATGTAGAAGTCGGACTCTTTGCCCGACGACAAGACGATCTTCTGCTTCTTGAAGGACTTCTCGGTGAGCAGGGCCAGCAGCCGCTCGCGCGACGCCGCCGCCACCCTCACTTGCCGCCCTCGAGGAACTCGACCAGCTGGCTCGAGTACTTCAGCTGCTTCAGCAACTCCGAGCGACGCGTCTCGTCGAGATCGCCGAAGACGTCAGCGAGCAGCGCGAGGTCCTGGTTGATCTCACCCAGGCGGCCCGTCACGTCGCTGGCCAGCTCGTCCGCGTCGACCTCTTCGTCGTCGCCATCTGCCTCTTCCTTGTATTCCTCGGGCGCCAGGCCGTCGTCGTCCTGCAGCGCCTTCTCGAGCATGTCTCGCGCGGCCGCGGTGAGCCGCCCATCAATCAGCAACTTCTCGCGGTACGCCGCCAGCTCGGCCTTCGCCACCGGCTGCGAGTGAATGCTCTCGGCCAGCGCAAGCAGCGTCGCGTCGTCGTCCGACAGATCCGTGTGCAGCCGCGCCAGCACCTTTTCGCGCTGCAAAAACTTCAGGGCAGCGACGCGCCGGAAGCCGGTGAGCACCACGAACTTGTCGGGCGCCTTCAGCCGCAGGTCGACCGGAAACAGCTGACCCAGCCGCGCGATGTCGGTCGCCAGCGCTGAGATGTCGCCTTCGGCCTGGGCGCGAACGCGAAACCTTTCGTCGATTTCCACCCGATCGAGCGCGACCAGCGCCGGAGCGACGTGGTGCTTGCGCGGCGGCTCGGGCGCCGACGGCGGAGGCGGAGGCACCGCGACGACGGGTGCTTCAACCGGCGCCTCAGGCTCAACTTCGGGGTTCACGACGTCAGACAAGCAGGCCTCACTTCTTCTTCTTCACCAGCACCTTCTTCTTGCCCGCTTCAGCCAGCACCGGCGGTGCAGGAGGAGGCGGCGGTGCGGGGCGGGTACCTTCGACCTTCGTAACGTTGACTGGCTTCGGCGCCGAAACCACCGGCCTCGAAACCATTGCCGGCTTGCTGATGCCCGGACGAACCGTGGCGCGAACCATCGCCGGACGCGGAGCGGCACCTTCAGCCCGCGGCGACGCATCGCCCATGTCGATCTGGCCGCGGAAGCTGGCACCGTCGACGATGATCACGCGCGGCGAGCGAATGTCGCCGACCATGCGGCCTTCCTGGGTGAGCTCGACGCTCTCGGTGGCGGCGATGTTTCCGACCACCACGCCCGAGATGATCGCGTTCTTCACCGAGACGTTGGCCTTCACGATGCCGGAAGGCTCGACGATCAAGGTGCGGGTGAGGTTGACCTCGCCTTCGACGCGCCCCCGAATGGTGAGGTCTTCGTCGCCCGTCAGCTTGCCGCTGATGAGAATCGAAGGTCCGATCACGGTGTTTTCCGAGCTGCCTGTGCTGTTGGCTGAAAACTCCTTTGCGGGCATCGGCTCAGCGCTCCTTCACGTCCATATCGACGTTGCCTTTGAAGCTCGCCCCATCGGCGATCAGGATGCGCGGCGCGCGAATGTCACCGACGACGCGGCACTCCGTCTTCAACTCGACGCGGTCGCTGGCGGCGATGTTGCCCGTCACTTTTCCAGCGATCTCGACGTTCTGCGTCTCGATGTCGGCCTCGACCACGCCCGACCCTTCGACGAACAGGCTCTCTTTCAGGCTGATCTTGCCTTTGACCGTGCCCTGGATGACGAGATCTTCGTCACCCGAGATCTCGCCGTCGATCACGATGCTGCTGCCGATGATGGTGTTGGCCATGGTCCCCTTGACTCAAAGAAATAGATGAACGGGAAAAAAGATCAGATGTCGTCCGGCAACTTCACGTCCATCTCGATGGTGCCGTTGAACACAGCGCCATCTTCGATCACGACGCGGGGCGCCTTCACGTCACCCTGCACGCGCGCGCTGTTGTTGATCGAAACCCGGGCCGACGCATCGATGTTGCCCGACGCCTCGCCGTTGATGGTGAGCTCGTCCGCGCGAATGTCGGCCTCGACGCGGCCGCTGGTCTCGATGGTGAGGTGATTCTTCAGCGAGATCTGGCCCTCGACGCGCCCTTCGATCACCAGGTCTCCGCCGCCGGAAAGACTGCCGCGAATGGTGATGCCCTTGCCGATGATGTTGGTCTGATCGTTCGCCATGATCGCAAAAGCCCCTCCCTCAGGGCCTCAAGCTTGTAGGTCAACGGTGGGCCGAGATCCAGCGAGAGATCTCGGCCCACACTGCTTCCTTGCCGAGCTCACACAGGACTTCGTGACGCATTCCTTCGCGCGCTTCGTACGTCTTGTCGGCAGAGGCGATGGTGTCGAAGAACGCTTTGCTCGCAGGCGTCGACGCGATCGGGTCTGCCTCGCCCGCCACCACGTAGATCGGCAGGGTCACGTCCTTGCCGCGGCCCGCGAGGTCGGCCTGCGCCTGCGTGCTCTGCACGAACCACCGCGGCGTCGCCTTCGTGCCGTACAGCGGGTCGTCCTTCGTCTCTTTCTGCCACTCGGGGTCGCGTGACAGCTGCTCGTACTGGATGTCGGTAGGCACGGGCAGCCAGGGGATGATCGTGCCGATCGCGCGCGCGCCCAGGACCTTCAGCAAGGGCGGGTCGAGCGCGAGCTTGAGATACGGCGACGTCAGCACCAGGCCCTTCAGCCCTTCGGGCTTGCGCTGCAGCACCCAGTGCAGCGCCATCAGCGCGCCGTGCGAGTGGGCGACGATGAAGGTCGGCTTGCCCTGCGCCATGCCGCGAAGCCGGGCCCAGAAGACTTCCATGTCATCGAGGTAGTCAGTCCACTTCGCGCAGTAGCCCCGGCGCCCATCGGCCTTGCCGTGGCCGCGGTAGTCGAGCGCCATCACCCCGAAGCCGTCGGCGGCCATCGCGTCCATGAAGCGGCGGTACCGGCCACTGTGATCGCCGAAGCCGTGCACCACCCCCAGGAAAGCAGCGGGCTCGGCCTCGGGCAGCACCGTCTGCCAGAAGAGGCGGGTGTTGTCCCTCGCGGAGAAAAAGCCTTCATCGCGGCGCGTCATCGGTCGGCCAAACGACTTAGTCCTACTTCTCTTCGAGCGCCTTCAATTTCTTCTCGAGCCCACCGCGCTGCCCCTTGTTCTCGGCGACTTCGGGATCATCTTTGATCGCATTCAGCGCGCGCTGGTAGGCCTCGACCGCGTCCTTCTTCCGCGCGGCCTTCGCCCACGCGTCTCCCAGGTGCTCGTTGATGGTCGGCTCATTGGGCGACACGGCGTTCGCGCGTTGCAAGGTCTCGACCGCGCGCTCGGTCTCGCCGCGGCGGAAGTACACCCAGCCCAGGGAGTCCAGAAAGCTGCCGTTCTCGGGCTTCAGCTCGAGTGCCCGCAGCAGAAGCTTCTCGGCCTCTTCGAAGTTCTGCCCCGTCTCGGCCAGCACGTAGCCGATGAAGTTCATCGCGTTCGCGTTCTCGGGGTTCACCTCGAGCACTGCCCGCATCTTTTCCAGCGATCGCGGCGTGTCGCCTTTGCGTTCGTACACGGTGCCCAGCGCGTACAGCAGCTGCTCGTCTTTGGGCCGCTTGCGCAGCGCCTGGGTCAGCAGGCTCACCGCATCGCCGAGGCGGCCTCCCCTTTCGTACAGGCCTGACAGGGCCTCGAAGATCTCCGCGGCCGGCTTCTCGTTCACCGCTTTTGCCAGCAGCCCTTCGGCTTCCTTCACCTGCCCGGCCCGCTCGAGGGCCCGCGCGTAGGCCGGAATCAGGGCCGCATAGTCGGGCCGTTCATCGAGCCCCTTCTTCAGCAGCTCGATCGCCTTTCCGTGCTGCGAAAGCGACGAGAGCGCGATCGCCCGGTGCAGCCGCGCCTCGTGAAAGAGCTCGCCCGATTCGCGTCCGACGCCGGCATAGGAATCGGCCGCCTTGGCCCATGACCTCATCCGTTCATGGACGAGGCCCGCGTAGAAGTGCAGCCGCGGCTCGCCATACGTCGCGCGCGTCGCGTCCAGCACCTCGGCCGCCTGCGCCAGCCGATGCATCGCCAGGTACGAGAAGGCGACCTTCACCGCGACCTCGGGATCCTTCGACAGCGCCAGCAGCTGATCGAAGTACGCCTTCGCCAGGGGGCCTGCGTCGAGCCGCAGCGCCAGCCGCCCGGCCGAGAGGAGCACGTCGCGGTTCTCAGGGTCGCGTTCCAGCGCGGCGGCGTACGCCTCTTCCGCCTTCTTCAGCCGGTTCGTCACCTCGAGCAGGTTCGCCAGAGCTACCCACGACTCGACGTCGCCTGGATCGCGATCGACGGCCTTGAGCAACAACCTTTCCGCGCGGCCCTGGTCTCCGCGTTCGGCCAACGCGAGGCCCAGGCGGCGGTAGCCAACGGGCTCGCCCGGCAGCGCGAGGGCCAGCTCTTCGACCACCTTCACCGCTTCGTCGGGCTTGTTCTGATCAAGCCACAGCTGGGTGAGCACCAGGTACGCGTCGGGGTCGCGCGGCCGCAGCTTGATCGCCCGCTGCAGGTGCGCCTTCGCCCGCGTCACCTTCTGGCCTTCGTAGAGCACCCGGCCCATCAGCAGCTGCGCCGGCTGGTAGTTGGCGTTGCGTTCAAGCGCCTTCTTCAGCGTCGTCTCGGCCCGGTCGAGCTCGGTCAGCCGCGCGTACTGTTCGGCCAGCTGGGTGAGAAGAAAAGGGTTCGCGTCGTCGGAGGCGAGCGCCAATCGCAGCTCGTCCAGCGCAACCCGGTGATCGCCTTCGTGGTGCGCGAGGCGGGCGCGCATGAAGTGGGCGTAGCTGGCCGCGCTCGAGAACTGCTCGTTGGGTTCCTGCGTCGAGCTCATCGCCTCGCGCATCGCCGCCAGGTCCACCGCCGGCCGTCTCGGCGCAGCGGCGGCAACGAACAGGACGGTGAGGATCGCGGCGTAGGTCATCACAGTCAGGCCAGTAACAACTCGAGGGCCGCCGCCGCCGTTTGATCGCCACGAAGCGCGTCGAGCCGCACCGAATAGCCCACGCCCTGCGCTTCGAGCAGGCCGCACAGCCGCGCCGTCAAGCCGCGCGCCGGCTCCAGCGGAGTCTCGGGCAGCACCACCACCAGCACCCCATTGCCGAGGTGGCCGAGCACGTCGGGTGTGCGCAGCTCGTTACGGACGATGGCCGCGCACGCCGCCGTTTTTTCCTTTGGCGGAATCGTCGGCGTCAGCACCGCGATGGTGAGCGGGCGGTCATAGCGTTTGGATCGCGACAGCTCCTCTTCGAGGCGGGTGATGACTCCGAGCTGGTCGAACAAGCCGGTGGTCGGATCATTTCCGGGCTGAACCTGGTGCGCGATCGCCGCGGTCGGCCGTGAACGCCGGCTGATCGCCGACTTCACGCGGTTCAAGAGTTCGCCCGGGTCGAAAGAGCGGGGCATCACGTCCAGGGCCCCGACGTCCAGCGCGCGAACCTTCTCGCCCAGGTCTTTGTTTCCCGAGATCACCATCACCGGCAGCTTCGCGGTGCGGGGCCGCTCTCGAAGCGCCCGAATCGTCTGCAGGCCGTCGAGCTTCGGCAGGAAGAGGTCGACCAGCACCAGGTCGGGCAGCAGCCGCAGCGCCTTCTCGACTGCCTCTTCGCCGTCTTTCGCCACCTCGACCCGGTAGTGCCCGCGCAACGACAGCTGGCACAGCTGCAGCTGCTGCGCGTCGTGCTCGGCGATCAACACCATCGGCGCCAGGTGCTCTTCGCGAAGCACCTCTTCTTCCGGCTCGAGCGGAAGCGTGAAGACGAAAGCGGTGCCCTTCGGGTTCGCGCGCTCGGCCCAGATTTCCCCGCCGTGCAGCCCGATGAAGTCGCGGCAGATGGTGAGGCCCAGGCCCGTGCGTGCGTAGCGATCGAACACGTGCGGCAGCTGCACGTCGGGAATTCCGACGCCGTCGTCTTCGACCACCACCTTCACGCCCGCGCCATCGACCTGCCGCGTCGGCGTGCACCGCACCAGCACCCGGGTCGCGCCCTTCGCGTGCGCCAGCGCGTTGGTGATCAGGTTCTGGAGCACCTGCCGCAGCTTGAGCTCGTCGCCCAGCACGTCGACCGACATCGGCACTTCGGCCTGCAGCACGACGTCGTGTTCCTGCGCGAGGATCTGCAGCTCTTCCACCGTCTCTTTGCAGACCTGCGACAGATCGCAGATGCCGCGATCGAGCCGCAGCGGGCGGCCGTCGGTGCGCGCCTTGTCGAGAAGGCTTTCGACCAGACCGAGGATCTTCTTCCCCATGCGCACCGTCGTCTCGACCGACGGGCGTTGCGTGTCGTGGAGCTCTTTGCTGTCGAGCAGCAGCCGCCCATGGCCCAGCAGCACGTTCAGCGGCGCGCGCACGTCGTGGCTCACCAACGCCAGCATCTCGTCTTTCAGCTTGTCGGCTGCCTTCAGGCGCCGGTTCGCATCGGCGAGCTCGCGGTAGCGGTCGAGGTACGCCGACTCGAGCGCGCTGCGCTGGCCCTGCAGCGAGTCGTAGAGCCGGGTGTTGCGCACCGATCGCGAGACGGCGCCCGCGACCGCGGCGATGAATTCCCGCTCGTCGTTCGACCAGCCGCCCGCTTCGCGCCGCAGCAGAAACGCGCCAGCCACCTCGTCAGAGTCGGCAAGCGGCTGGACGAGCGTCGCGTCGGCCTGCGTGGCGGTGCGGGTGGCGACCGCGTTTCGCATCGCGGGAGACAGCGCGAGATCCACCGAAGTCTGGCTACCAGTGACGGGGTCGAGCAGGCGCGACTGCACGGGCGGCCCGTCATCGAACATCAGCACCGACACCTGCTCGCAGGGCAGCACCTCTTTGAGGCGAAGCGCGGTGCGAACCAGCAGCTGTTCGGCGTCGCGCGAGTCGCAGGCCAGCTGCGTGATCTCGAGCAGCACCTCGAGCCGGTGCCGCGACAGCGCTTCTTTCGCGATCAGATCTCGCGCGCGCAGCGCCGTCACCAGCTTGCGTTCGAGCGCCGCGTCCGACCGCGCAATGCCGTCGACCTCGAGGCCGGGCGCGACCTTTCCCGACTGCGCGTCGGCGAGGAAAGGCACCGTGCGCAGCTGCGGCCGCTGCTTCAGCTTCGCGACCGTCTGGTGCGCCTGGCTCCACGGGCCCGTCAGCACCACCGCATCGGGCTGCAGCGCGTCGGCGGCAGGCACCGCCTGGGCGGGGGTCGCCGCCACGCAGACATAGCCCCTGGCTTCCAGGCGGCGAACCACCTGGGCAGCAGGGCGGCCGCCAACGACGAGGATGCGAAGCGCTGACACTTGAGCTGCCCACTATAACGAGCCCGTGCGCGCTTCTGATGCTTCGCTATAGTGCGCGCGCTTCGCCTTCACCTACACGAGACTTCATGCGCTTACTCTCTGCTCTCGTCGGCCTTTTGCTGCCCCTCACTGCCGCAGCGCAGAACGAGTGGTCCAACTTCCCGTCGGCCCCGCCCTCTTCCCGGCCGGTGGTCGATGCGGGCACGCCGGCTTCCGCTCCCATTGCACGTCCCGCCCCGGCCCTTGCGCCTGCCCCGGTCGCCGCGCCGCCTGCTCCTGCGCGGAACACGACGCCCGACATCGCGCCCGCCCCGTCGCGCGACAACTTCGACCCGACTGCGAAGGCCCGCACCGAAGAAAGGCTGCGCGCCGCCGAACGCGGTGAGCCGATTCCAGTCAACCCACAGCCTGGCACCGCCAACGTCACCGGCAAGCCGGCCCCTGACGCCGACAAGCTGCCGATCGTCTCGAAGAAAGAAGAGTACCTGGCCGGCACCGAGCCCCACAGCGACGGCACGTGGAACAACGACCTGCTGGATCCGGCAAACTCGCGGATCGCGGTCGGCAGCGTCGGTGTCAGCCTGCTCCACGTCTCGAGCGCCCGCCTCGGGCCGCAGGGAATCCTTCGGTTCTCGATGCTCGGCGAGTACTTCAACCAGTCCGACTTTCCAGTGCTGAACGCGATCAACATCCGTTCGGCCGGCACCTTCGGCGTCTCTTTTCAGCCGTTCAGCTGGGGCGAGCTCTTCATTGGCTACGCCGCGGCTGCGAACACGAACAACCGCACTGCCCCGAACCTGATTCAGGCGCTGGGAGACTTGAACATCGGGATCAAGGCGTCGCGCGAGTTCGTGAAGGGCCTCTGGGCAGGCGCCGAGGTGCGCATGCTCACCTTCTCGGCCGTCGGCAACCAGTCAGTCGACCGTTGGGCGGTGGGCGTGAAGCCGCAGATCATCGCCGCTTATGACTTCCGCGCGATCACCCCGAAGCTGCCGGCGCTCCTCCACCTGAACCTTGGCTTCACGATCGACAACAGCGGCCAGCTGCTCAGCACCAGCAAGCCGAACGCGTCGGAAGAGTTCGCGCTGAGCCTCAACCGGTACAACCGCTTCAACCTGGGCGTCGGCCTCGAGGTGCCACTGCCGTGGGTCTCGCCTTTCCTCGAGTACCAGCTGGGGCTGCCGCTGGGCGTGCCGGGCGGCCAGCTCGACGGCCCGAACGCGGCGAAGGTCGAGATCACTGCCGCGATGCCACAGACGCTGGGCCTCGGGCTCAAGGTGACGGCGGTGAAAGATCTGACCTTCATCCTGGGTGTCGACATCGGCCTCATCCGCTCGGTCGGCCTCGGCGTGCCGGCCACCCCGCCCTGGAACTTCCTCCTCGGCGCGTCTTTCAACATCGACCCCTTCCAGCGCGGCGAAACGAAGCTCGTCGAGACGATTCGTGAGCGCACGCTCGAGAAGAAGGTCGCCGCGGCCCCGAAGACGGGCAAGGTCGAAGGCACCGTGCTCGACGCCGAGACGAAGAAGCCGATTCCGGGCGTCATCGTCGCGATGGTCGGCGCAGGGCTTCCTCCGGTCGCCTCCGACGCGCCCAGCGGCAAGTTCATCACCCACGAGCTGCCCGCCGGGCCGGTGAAGCTGCACGCCTCGCGCGATGGCTACAAAGAGATGGACCAGGAACTGAAGCTCGAGTCCGGCAAGAACGCGAAGATCGAGATCCTGCTGCAGTCGGAAGTGAAGAAGGGCGTGTTCGACCTCACGGTGACGTCGAAGAAGAAACCCATCAATTCCACCGTTGCTTTCCTCGGGGGCCCGACGCCGCAGACGGCCGGCACCAGCGAAGCGAACCCGGCGCCCGTAAAGGTCGAGACCCCGGCCGGCACCTACACCGTCAACGTCACCGCGCCCGGCTACCTGGCGCAGACCCGCGAAGTGCAGATTCCGGCCGGCGGCCTGATGGCGCTGACCTTCGACCTCACGCCTGCTCCGAAGAAGATTCTCGTCGTCTTCAAGGACGACAAGATCGAGATCCTTCAGCAGGTTCACTTCGAGTTCGGCAAGGCCACGATTCTCGGCGACAGCTTCTCGCTGCTCGACCAGGTCGTCGACGCGATCATCGCGAACAACGTCAAACGCATCAAAGTCGAGGGCCACACCGACAATAAGGGTGGGAAGGAAAAGAACCAGAAGCTCTCGGAAGATCGGGCCCGCTCGGTCGCGGACTACCTCATCTCCCGGGGCATCGATAAATCGCGGCTGGAGTCAGTAGGCTTCGGAGACACCAGGCCGGTCGCCCCGAACTTGACGGCCAAAGGCAGAGAGCTGAACCGCCGGGTCGAGTTCATCGTCGTCGAGAGGTAACCGATGTCCACAAAGTCTCTGGCGGTTCCGCGGTGGGCGCTGCTGCTCGCCACGGTGTCTTTCTGCGCGGCGTGCTCGTCGAATTCGGCTTCGGCAGGTGGCGGCGGGGGGGGGATGAAAGATCCTCCCCAGGTCTTCCTCACCTCGAACGACGCGGTGGTCTACGCACCGACGCTGAAGCTTCGCGCCCAGGTGTCGGGCTGCACGAAAGTCGTCGGCGTCGAGATTCTTCAAGGCACGCGGCGGCTGATCACTTTCGACAACCCGAAGGTGCCTT
This sequence comes from Myxococcales bacterium, assembly GCA_038206395.1. Classification (GTDB taxonomy): domain Bacteria; phylum Myxococcota; class Myxococcia; order Myxococcales; family Myxococcaceae; genus JAGSPQ01. Next base: position 21,475 of record JBBRAX010000008.1, read on the forward strand.
TCGACTTTGACCTGCAGCCTTCGCTGTTCGACCCGCTGTACCAGACGGCTGGAATCGCGGCGAACCTGAACCTCGTCGCGCGCGGGGTGTGTGACGACGGCCGCGAGGGGAAGTCGCTGGGCCTGACCTTGCAATACCTGCCCGTCGAGTCTGTCGTGGGCCCGGTGGCGCCCAACGCGAGCGCCCTGCCCGACGCGTTCATCGCCGAAGGCGGCACGGGCGGCGTGCCCACCACCTTCATCGGCTGCGTCGGCCTTTCCACCGGCAAGACGACGATCGCGCGCTTCGACACGATGGGCAATGCGGTCAGCTTCAACCCCTCGCCGCCCCTCAACTGCTCGTACGACTCCACGATCAGCGAGAAGAACGCCGCCACGGGGATTCGCTGGTTGCTCGAGCCGAATGTCGGGCTCTACTCGTTCGACTCCAGCCCGACCGCCGACCTCAACATCAAGCGGTCGTTCACCGGACGCGAGGTGCGATTTCTTGGCGTGGGACCTGATGGCGACGCGTTGACGTGGGACTCGAAGGCGATGCCGGTGCCGTTGCTTTACCGCGTGTCCCGAGAGCCCAGCGGAATCAGTTACCAGACCGAGATGAACGGAATCATGATCGGAAACCCAGTGGTGAGCCAGGGCGAGATCCGCGTCGTTTCCTGGGTCGGCTCGCTGGGCGTCTTCAGCGGCCAGATCACCGTCAGCCGATTCAACTACGCCAATGGCGTGAAGCTCTCGGAAGTGACGGTGGCCACGATCGAGTTCGGTGAGTTCAACACCCCGAAGCTTCCGACCGCGATCTTCAGCGCCGACGGCAAGATCGTCTATTTCTCGTACCAGAACGTCACCACCGGCATGCGCACCACCTCGGGCGTCGCCGCGTGCGCCAGCGACAGCGCGACGGGCTGCCTCTCGGGCGGCGCCGGCAGCTGGTTCAGCCCCACCCTCGACACCGTCGTCGAGGCCGCGATTCCCTTCGCCAACGGCACGATGATCGCCGCCGTCGGAGCGAAAAAGACCTACTTCCTCAACGCCACCAACGGGCAGATCATCAACGTCTTCAACTTCCCGATCAAACCCAGCGGGAGCATGCAGACGTTCACCGCGCAGCAGGGAAACCTCTCTGACTTCTACATTCTCAACGGGGCGAGCAACGCGAAGTACCCGACCGAGATCATCGCGATCGACAACCCCGCCTCGGGTGAGCTCTGGCGCCTGACGCTGGGCGGCGGCGGGCAGACGCCGCTCAACGCCCTGAACGTCGCCGTCGACGACGGCAACAACGCCTGGCTGCGCGTCGGCCCGAACCTGGTGAAGCCGAGCACGCTCAACCAGTACCGCACCCGGAAAGGCGCCAACCTTCCGCCCGACGGCGGCGAGTAGCTACTTTCGCGACCGCGCGACCTGCGCGGCCAGGTACGAGTCGGTGATCTCCCGCACGAGCGCGAAATGCTCGTCGGACGAACGCACCTCGCGCATCGCCTGCTGAAGCCACGCCGCCGAGGCATCACGAACCGTCGGCACCGGGCGGCCCGCGTCCAGCTGCAGCTGGCCCGACACGCCCGCGATCGCCTGGCCTTGCAGCGAGAACCCGTTGTCGACGGTGCCAGTCAACCCGCCGTTGGCCCTCCGCTCGACCGCGACGAAGCCTGCTTCGTCGACCTCGAACCAGAGCCCGACCCGGAAGTCTTCCCCGCCCAGCACGGGCAGCGGCAGCAGCGCGCGCACGAACCGCCGGGCCTCGAGCCGCGCGAAGTTTTCGTTGATCTGCCGTTCGCCCCTGGGCACCGCGAGCAGCGCGTCGGGCAACCGGAAGCTGAAGTCGAGCGCTTGGCGCATCGCCTCGGTCGGCCCCGCGAGGTGAATCGCCGCGTCGGGCTGGTTGAAGAGCAGGACGTCGATGAGCGCGAACATCGCGGCGAGCGCCTTCGGATCTGTCACCACGCCCGGACGCATCGACTGCAGCAGCGCCGGGTCGACCACCGGCGCCGGCTGGTAGGTCGTCTGCCCACCGGTACCACTGAAGGCCCACGCCGCGCATTGCTGTTTCAGCAGCGGCCCGCGCAGCGCGACGAGCAGCCGGCGCTGGCCCTCGCGGTGCACGAAAGCCGCCTCGAAGAAGTGCAGGCCCAGAGGGCCATTGAGCTCGCCCGCGAACCAGGGCAAGCGCTGCCTGCAGCCACAGGGACACTCGCGGCGCTCGCGGGTCGTGAGCTGCATTCGATACGTGCGGCGGAAGTCTTCGCTGCTCACTTCGGCCTCCGCGCCACCAACAGCGCCTCGACGTTTCCAGCCGGGCCGGGCACGGAAGAATCAACCCACCCCACCTCGAGTAGCCCGGCGTTGGCGACGAAGCGGCGCATGTCTTCGATCACTGCCGAACGCGCGGCAGCGTCGCGCACCACCCCGCCCTTCTCGACGTGCGCCAGCCCGGCTTCGAACTGCGGCTTCACCAGCGCGATCAACAGCCCTCCCGGCTTCAGCTTCGGCAGCACGGCAGGCAGCACGAGCTTCAGCGAGATGAAGCTGACGTCGATCACCACCACGTCGACCAACTCGGGCAGATCTTCGTCGGTGAGGTTGCGGGCGTTGACCCGCTCGCGAGAGAGCACGCGCGAGTCCTGGCGGAGCTTCTCGTGCAGCTGCGCGCGGCCGACGTCGATCGCGTGGACCCGCACCGCGCCTTCCTGCAGCAGGCAGTCGGTGAAGCCGCCGGTGCTGGCGCCAATGTCCGCGCAGACGGCCCCGCTCACGTCGAGCTTGAAGTGGTCGATGGCCCCTTTGAGCTTCAGGCCACCGCGCGAGACGTACGGCATCACCTCGCCCTTCAGCCGCAGCTCGATCTCGACCGGCAGTCGCACGCCCGGCTTGTCGACGCGCTGATCGCCAGCCACCACCTGCCCCGCCAGAATCAGCGCCTGCGCGCGCGTTCGCGACTCAGCGAGGCCACGCTCGACCAGCAGCACGTCGACGCGTTCCTTCTTCACTTGAGCAACCCCTTCGCCGCCGCCGCCAGCCCGCCTGAGTCGAGGCCCAGCTGCGCCCGCTGCGTTCGCGCCTCGCCGTGTGGAAGAAAGCGGTCGCCCGGCAGTCCCAGCGTCGCCACCCGGCAGGTAGTGCGATGCGCGGCGAGCAGCTCGAGCACCGCGCCGCCCAGGCCTCCGCGCACCGTGCCGTCTTCCACCGTTACCAGCGCGCCCGCAGCGGCCGCCTCGAGCACCACCGCCTCGTCCAGCGGTGCGGCCGACCGCACGTCCACCACCGACCACCGTCCGTCTGCCCTTGCGGCCTCGAGCGCAGGCAGCGCAAGCGGGCCGAGGGTGAGAAAGGTCAGCGCTGACGAGGAGGCGCGGTGCAGCCAGCGCGCGCCGACCCCGCTCGACGGCGCCGCTGGGTTCGGAGGCAGCGTGCCGCGCGGGAAACGAATCGCGAAAGGACCCTTCGCCGACAGGCCGGCGTCCAGCAGCCCGTCGAGGTCCTCACCCCACACGGGCGCCGTGACCGCGACGTTCGGCAGCGTGCGCAAGAAGGCGATGTCGTAAGCGCCCTGGTGGGTCGACCCATCGGCGCCGACGACCCCCGCGCGATCGATGGCGAAGACGACCGGCAGCCGGGGCAGCGCGACGTCGTGCACCACCTGGTCGTACGCGCGCTGCAGAAACGTCGAGTAGATGATGCACACCGGCTTCGCGCCTGCGTGGGCGAGCCCGGCGCAGAAGGCGACCGCATGCTGTTCGGCGATGCCGACGTCGAAGACGCGATCGGGGAACCGGGCCTTCAGCGCCACCAGCGACGAGCCTTCGAGCATCGCCGGCGTCACCGCGACCACTTTGGGGTCTTTCTCCATCGCGTTTTCGAGCGCTGCGACGAAGGCGTCGCTGAACGTCGGCTGGCCCGCGCGCGACCGCACCAACTTTCCATCGCGCAGCTCGTACGGCCCCATCGCGTGGCCGCGCGTGCGCCCGTCATCCTCGGCGGGAGCGAACCCCCTGCCCTTCTGCGTCCGCACGTGAAGCACCGCGGGCCGCGGCGACTTCGACAGCTTTCGCGTGGCCTCGAGCAACGCCTGAAGATCGTGCCCGTCGGTGGGCCCGAGCCAGGTGAAGCCCAGCGCCTCGAAGAAGGCCCGGGAGTGCTCGCCCAGCATGCGCGGAACCGCTCCGACGTTGTGCGAGATGCTCATGCCGTTGTCGTTGAGCACGATCTTCAGCGGCAGCTCGCCGTAGCCTGCGTTGTTGAGGCCTTCGAAGGTGAGGCCGCCCGTCAGCGCGCCGTCGCCGACCACCGCCACCACCTGCCCCGGCTCGTTCTTGAGCTTCTTCGCCGCGAGAATTCCAAGACCCGTCGACACCGCGGTGCATGCGTGGCCCGCGCCGAAGGCGTCGTGCGGGCTCTCGGCCGGGTCCAGAAACGGAGCGATGCCGCCCGCCTGCCTCAGCGTCCGCATGCGCGGGCCTCGGCCGGTGAGCAGCTTGTGCGCGTACGCCTGGTGGCCGACGTCGAAGACGATGCGATCGACAGGAGACTTGAAGGTGCGGTGCAGCGCCACGATCAGCTCGACGGCCCCCAGCGAGGCGCCCAGGTGACCGCCTACCTGCGCGCAGACCTCGATGATCTGCGTCCTCAGCGCCGCGCACAGCGCGGGCAGCTGATCCTCGGGCAGTGCACGGACCGCGGCGGGTGAATCGACCTGCCCGACGTTCAATGCGTTCGCTCCACCGTGTACTTCGCAAGAGCGGCCAGCGGCCCCGCCTCGGGCTCCAGCGCGCGCACCGCCGCCAGCGCGGCGTCGACGTGGGCTTGCGCGAGCTGCCGCGACTTCTCGAGCCCGACGACCGCGGGGAAAGTGTGACGCCCGGCGCCTGCGTCGGCCTTGGTCGGCTTCCCCATCTGGGCGGGGGTCGAGGTGACGTCGAGCACGTCGTCAGCGATCTGAAACGCGAGGCCGATGGCGTCGCCGTAGATCTGGGCGGCCTGCAGCGCGGCGGCGTTGCCTCCCGCGGCGAGCACTCCCAACCGGCACGAGGCCTTCAGCAGCGCGCCCGTCTTCAGCCGGTGCAGCTTCACCAGGTAGTCGAGCTCGGCCGGGCGATCGGTGGCGATGTCCATCACCTGGCCGCCGACCATGCCGCCGGCTCCCGCAGCGAGCGCCAGCTCGGAGACAAGGCGCGCGCGCACGTCAGCGCGATCTCCGGTGGCGACCAGGGCCAGCGCGTCGGTGAGCAGCGCGTCGCCCGCGAGAATCGCCATCGCCTCGCCGAACACCTTGTGGCTCGTCGGCCGACCGCGGCGCAGGTCGTCGTCGTCCATCGCGGGCAGGTCGTCGTGCACCAGCGAGTAGGTGTGAATCATCTCGACCGCGCAGGCCGCGTCGTTGGCCGCCTCGCCGCCGCCATTGCTCGCCTGCGCCGTCGCGTCCGAAAACGCGAGCACCAGCACGGGGCGCAGCCGTTTGCCGCCGGCCAGCAGCGAGTACCGCATCGCCTCGGCGAGCTTCGCAGGGGTGCGCAGGCCAATCGCGTTCATCCGCCCGGCCAGCAGCGCCTCGACGCGCGCCTGCTGGGTTGCGAGCCACGCCTCGAAATCGAAGGCAGCCATCAGAACGGCACGTCTTCGTCGGGCTTCGGCGCCGATGCGCGGGGCTTCGGGGCTGCAGGCGCAGCGGGCGACTCGGGCGCGGCCTGCAGCGGTGCGGTGCGGCCGTCATCCGACAGCAGCTGCTCGACCCGCTTCTCGGCCTCGGCCAACAGCTTCTCGCCACGCTTCACCAGCTGCACACCTTCGGCGAATTTCTCGAGCGACGCTTCGAGCGACAGCGTGCCACCCTCGAGAGACTCGACGATCTCCTGCAGGCGGGCGACGACTTCGCCATACCCGCTGGTGCCCCGCTCAGCTTTGTCCGTCGTCCTGGTCGTCACGCGGCTGTGTATACGTCGTTTGCCGGGAGCCCGTCACCGTCGCGTCGACCTCGCCATTCTGAAGCTTGATGCGAAGGCCATCACCCGGCTTCACCTCGTCGGCCGACCGCACCGCACGGCCGTCTTCGACGCGCTGGGCAATCGCGTAGCCGCGCAGCAGCACCTTCAGCGGGCTCATCGCCTCCAGCGGACCTTCGAGCGCGTGCAGCGCGGCACGTTCCCTCGCCAGGGCCGAACCCATCAACGCCGCAGGCCTGGTCTTCAGCGCCTGCAACGACGCCCGCTCGCGCGCCACCGAGGCCTTCATCAACACGGGCAGGCGGGCTTTCAGCGCGAACAGGGCGACGCGCTGTCTGGCGATGGCGCCTCTCATCAGCGCTGGCAGGCGGCCCTTCATCGTCTGCAGCGCTCCGCGGGCGGCATGCGCCGCAGGGCGCGGCGAGGCATGGTGCAAGCGTTCGCGCAGGTGGTTGAGTTCGACGTGCTCACGGCGGAACGTGGTGCTGGCGGCGGTCTGGAGCCGGGCGGCGAGCTGGTGAAGCGCCTTGCGGGTGGCGAGCAGCTGGGCCTGGGGCCGCAGCTGTTGGAGCTTCGCGTTGAGCTCGCGCAAGTCTTCGCGGCGATCGCGCGTGGTGCGTTCGAGCGCGGTACGCATCTCTTCGGCGAGCTCGGTGAGGTGGAGGCGGTGCTGGGTGAGGCCGCGGCGCGGGTCGCCGAGGTCGGCCTGCAGCCCTTTGAGCTGGTGCGCGCCTTCGAGAATCTTCCGTTCCACGGCTTTGCGCAGTCGCGCGCGCGCGGTGGCGAGGCCCAGCTGCAGGTCAGCCAGCACGGGAGCGACTGCTTCGGCGGCGGCGCTGGGCGTCGGCGCGCGGAAGTCGGCGACGAAGTCGGCCAGCGTGGTGTCGACCTCGTGACCGACGGCCGAGACGACGGGCACGGGACACTCGAAGATCGCGCGGGCGACGAGCTCTTCGTTGAAGGCCCAGAGATCATCGGCCGAGCCGCCACCGCGGGTGACGACGATCACATCGACGTTCTGGCGGCCCAGCCTTCGAATCGCGCGGGCGATTTCCGGCGCCGCCTCGTCCCCCTGCACGCGCGCATCGGCGACGAGCACCGGCAACCGCGGGTGGCGGCGGTGGAGGACCTTGAGGAAGTCGCGAAGGGCCGCGCCGCTGACGCTGGTGACGACCCCGATACGCCGAGGCAACACGGGCAGCGGGCGCCGCGGCTGCTTCCGGTTCGGGCCGAACAGCCCTTCGGCCATCAGCTTCTGCTTCAGCTGCGCGAAGGCGAGCGCCTGTGCGCCGACGCCTGTGGGGTCGATGCGCTGAACGATGATCGAGTAACGGCCCGACGGCTCATAGAGGTCGAGGCTGCCTTCGATCACCACCGACAGGCCATCTTTCAACGCGAACTTCATCCGCGCCGCCGTCGTCTGCCAGACCTTCACGTCGATGGACGACACGTCGTCCTTCAGCGAGAAATAGAGGTGCCCCCGGACGTTCGGGCCTCGGAAGCCCGAGACTTCTCCGCGCACGACGACGCGAAAGAACATCGGCTCGAGCGCGTCTTTGATCGCCCGCGTCAGCTGCCCGACCGTGAGCACCTTCGGCTCATTCTTCTGCGGAGCCTCGCGACGCCACGTGGGCACCCCGGGCGCCGAGCGGGCAAGCGGCTCCACCTTCAACGGGGCCCCTGGGTTCATCCCCAGAGGAGTCGAAGGATGAGCCGCCTGCGCGACACGAGCGGGAGGCGGAGGCGGAGGCGGAGGCGGAGCCGGATTAACGGGAGCCACCGGCAGTGAAGGCCCGGCCGCGAGCGCCCCCGCACGAACCCACTCAGGCTCGGAAGGAGGGGGCGTCGAATCGGCGGGCTCCGATCGAACGGGAGCCGCTGCCGGCCCGAAGAGATCCTGCTGCTTCATCGGCAGGCTACTGCTTGAGCTTGTCGAGCTGCGACTTGGCCTTCTCGTAGAACTCGTCGCCCTTCACGGTCATCTGCATCACCTGCTTGAAGAAGGTGATCGCTTCGTCGGGGCTGCCGTCTTTCAGCTGGTAGCCGCGCAAATAGGCCTCCTTCGACTGGCCGCGCGCCTCGCTGATGATCGCCTGGGCGCCGGTGTGACCGGGGTCGGCGAGCAGCACCTTCTTCGCGTACTCGACGGCCTGGCCCCACTCGTTCTTCGACTTCGCCGCCGTGGCCTTCAGGTAGTACGCGGTGACGACGCGGGTGGCGATCGGCTTCGACAGCGCGCTGGCCGGGCCGCCCGTGATGCGACGGTCGAGCTCGAGCAACCCGAGCAGGTCGTTGGCGCCCAGGCTCTCGAGCTTCTTGTTCTTCTCGTTGAACTCCTGGATCTGCCCCATCAGCTGCTTGCACTGCTTGAACGAACCCGCGCACGCGTTGGCCATCGCCAGCGCGCCGGCCTGATCGCCGTTCGCGAACAGCGACTGCACGGGAACCCACGGGGTCTTCGGCACAGTCGGCGGCACGTACGGGTGCTCGAGCCGATCGATCGCCTTCGCCGCCGAGTCCTTGAACTCGAGCGCGTCGCGGTTCTCTTCCCGCGCACCGAGGATGTCGTTCGACATCGCGAGCAGCTCTTTCATCTTCGCCATGTCGCTGGTCATCGGCACCAGGTCACGCGCATCGCGCAGCTTGTTCTCGATCTTCGCGTCCAGATCCGACCGCACCTTTTCGCGGCGCTCGGTCTGCAGCGTGTCGCTGGTCACCTGCGAGAGCTCCTTGTGTGCCTCGCTGACCTGCCCAAGCTTCACGAACTCGGCCGCCTTCTTCAGGTGCTGCTCGTTCGGAATTTCCTGTTCGGTCTTCGCGATGTACTGCTGCACCGTGCCGCCGCCGAAGCCCGGGTTGGCCAGCTGGACCTGCTCGAGAATCGCCTTCGCTTCGGCCCACTTGCCCTGGCGAATCAGGTTGCGCGCGTCCTGGTTCATCGCGCGAAGCTGTTCGGTGGTGCGCTGCTCGATTTCGGCATTGGCGTTCGAGGCTTCGCGGCGCTTGGTGTCGATGATCTTGTAGCCGACGAAGCCCGCCAGCAGCACGACGCTGACAGCGCCGATGCGAATCATCAGCTTCTTCTTCTTCGCCTTCTTGTCCGGGTCTTCCTGGTTGCGAAGCCTCGAGCTGCGCACCACAGGCCTTCGTCCACCGCCCATGTCGACGCCAGTCGAGTTGCGGCGCGCCGGGCGAGCGGCCCCTGCTTCATCGACGTACTGGAGCTCGGTGTCGCCCATGGCGATCGTGTCGCCGTTGTTGAGCACCGTCTCTTCGGCAATCGAGCTGCCGTTGACCATCGTGCCGTTCCCGCTGCCCATGTCGCTGGCGGCCCAACCTTCGGGCGTGCGGCGCAGCAACACGTGCTTGCGCGAGACAGACGTGTCGGGAATCGCGATCGCGTTGTCAGCCGACCGCCCCATCACCACCTCGTCACCTTCGAGCGTGAACTCCTGGCCGGCGCAAGGCCCGGCCATGCACATCAGCTTTTGCGAAGCGGGCGGAGGAGCGCTGACGCGGGGCGCTTGCCCTGTTGCCCTGCGGGCGCGGTTCGGCGCCCCGGAAGCGGCGGGCGTGGCGACTCCGGTCGGTCTGCGGCGTGCGGGAGGAGGAGGGGGCATTTTCGGCTAAACCCTTTGTTTCGAAGCGTCCAACTGGCTGATTGTGACAGCCTTGGTCATCTGCCGCCAAGGGGGGTTCAACGAGAGTTCAAACCCTTGAGTACCTTGTCCGACTTCTCACGGTAGGCATCCCCGGCGGGGAGCATCGCGCTCACTTCGGTGCACAGCGGCTTGGCGGCCTCGGGCTCACTCTGGCTCAGCTGGTAGCAGCGCAGATAGAGGTCTTTGGCCCGTTCGCGCCCGTCGTTGACGATCGTCTGCGCGCCGCTGTGGCTGGAATCGGCGTCGAGCACCTTGAAAGCATTGACCATCGCCTGGGGCCAGTCGCCCACGATGCGGGCGGCCGAGGCCTTCTTGTAGAACGCGGTGCCCATGCGGGTGGCAATCGGCTTGCCCTGGGGTGAGCTGCGGCCGCCCGCGATCTGCCGATCGAGCCGCTGCGCATTCTCGAGCTCCGGGGGCTGAAGGCTCTCGATCTTCGCGAGCAGCGCGTTGAGGTCTTTCATCTTTCCTTCCAGCGCGCGGCACGACTCGGACTCGGCAGCGCAGGCCTGGGCGGCGGTGAAAGCGCCCCCCGCATCGCCGCTGGCGTAGGTCGTCTGCACCTTCAGTGCGGGGTCGTCTTTGGGGATCTCGACCTTCTCGACGACCCTCACGCGAAGCGCCGAGTCGGCGCGTGACTTGAGCTCGCTGGCATCGCGATCGTCGGGGCGGGCGATCAGCAGGTCTTCCGCCAGCGCCTTGAGCTTTCGCATCCTCGCGTCACCACCGGAGGCTGCGAGCCCCTGCCCTTCGATGATCCGCGCCTTGAAGAGCTCGGCCTGCTTCGTCTGCAGCGCGTCGCGGCGCACCACCTGCTGTGTATCGGCCGAGACCTGCGCCAGCTCGCGGGCGCAGGTCCCCACCTCGTTGCGTTCGAGCGCGAGCTGCGCGGCGTCGAAGTGCTTCTGGTTCGGAATCTCTTTCGCCGCGGCCGCGGCGTACGTCTTCACCGCGCCCTCGAGGAAGTTCGGGTCAGCGGCGAGGACCTCGTCGAACTTCGCCCCCGCTTCGGACCACTTGCCCTGGCGAACCAGGTTCTTGCCGTCTTGAAAGAGCTTCCCCAGCTTCTCGCCCAGGGCGATCGACGGATCCGGCGGCCCAGCGACCACCGGCCTCTGGCTCAACTTCCAGTAGCCGGCGCCGGCAACGGCGACCAACAGCAAAAGCACGATCACCAGCGGCGCCTTGCTCTTCTTCACCTCGACTTCTTTGGGCCGACGCGTGACGCGGCGGCGGCCGGGCGCAGACACCGAGAGCTCCTGTTCGGGCACGGTGTCCGAGCGCGGCGGCGGCGCGGCGGCCTTGGTGCGTCGTACGGGCGGGCGGTTCGGGGGCGCCATGGCCTTACAGCTGGTACTCGTCGAGCTTCTCGTTTGCCAGCGCGTGGCAGCGGTGCTCGTTGGTGGGGAAGTACTGCGCGACCTCAAGCAAGATTTCCTTCGCCCGCTCGGGGTTCTTGAGCTCCATCTGTTTCTTGGCCTCGAGCATCAGCGCGCCGCACTGGCGGTCGAGCTCCATGCCGATCTCGTCGGCCTTGCGGCGGGTCTGGTCGAAGAGGGTGGCGCGCTGCTCTTCCGGCACGACGAGCAACAGCTGCCACGACTGGCGGTACGCCTTCCAGGACCGGAAGACGTTTTCGCTGCCGACGTCGCGCTGGGCGTACAGCTGGCCGGCCTGCCGGGCGAGGTCACGCGCGCGCTTGATCGCCTCGGCGCTGCTCGCGGGAGGAACAGGCAACAGCTCGAGCCAGATGTCGCCGACGCGCCAACGTTCCTTGCTGGGCGGGTTCCTCACATTGTCGAACACGAGGGTGTTCTTCTCGCCGCGCTTGAGCACGCGCGGGGGAATCAGCGTCTCGATCTCGCGGTCGGGTACGCCAATGTCGGGCGGCACGAAGGCAACCTCGGCGTTGTTGACGATGATCGCCACCTCGTCGCGATCGATGTCCTGCGCGAGGTAGTGAACGAGAATCGCCGCGTCTGTCGGGGTGACGAAGTCGAAGCTGAACTGCTTGCTGTCGACCCGCGGGTAGTCGACGCCGTCGCCCAGGCCGAACGAATGGCGAATGCGTTCGGACGTGATGTGCAGGCGATCGGGCTCGGACGGCAGGCTGACCCCGGCCTCGGGGCGGAAGACCTGCACGAGGCTGATGATCACGATCGTCGCGATCAGCGAGCAGACGCCGGTGATGATCGCCTGCGATTTCGTGGGGAGGCTCGTCCACCAGTAGGCAGCCTGGGCGCCCAGGCTCTCGTTCGCGATGCGGCGGCGGCGCGAACGATCAGCTGTCGTTTCCTTCACCGGAATCGCGTCCGTCATCGGGCGCGACATCGGCAGCGGCGCGCGGGGCACGAGCCTGGGCCCTTCGTCGGTGACGTCGTCGATGGGCTTCGCGTCAGCGACCGTCGGCTCAGAGAACGCCTTGAAGTCGCTGCCCGTCAAATCCAGCGGCGCGAGCGAGTTCGACGACGCTTCAGCGTCCGTCAGCAGCAGCTTGTTGATCGACGGGGCCTGCGGTGTGGCGACGATGTTGGTCGGCCCTTCGATGCGGCGAACCACCGGGTCGAGGTCGGGCAGCGCCATCGCCGTCTTCTGCTCGGAGACGTCGGGCACGCGCTTCAGCACGCTGGCGTTGATCAACGACGGAGAAGGCTGCCCAGGAGCGCCGAGCTCGGCCTTGCGCGGGTCGTGCGCGTTCAAGGTGGCCGAGTCGCCGCTGCCCCGCGGCAGGTCAGGCTCGAGCTTGCGGCGCTCGGGTGAAATGCCCGGCAGCGGCGGAATCAGCGGCTTGCCCAGCGGCTGGGTGTTGTCTTCCGGAGCGAAAAGCGGCCGGCCCACCGGCGCCGTGACCTCGGCCTCTTCCTCGTACATCAGCTTCTTCGGCTTCGTTTCCCACGGCACCATCGGCTCTTCCTCGCCCGAGGCGGTGACGATGTCCTCGTCGGTGCGCGCGGGTGGCGGCGGAAGCATGCCGGCCTTGCCGAACCCGGGGACCAGCCCGGGGCGTTTGTCTTCTTCGAGCTCGACGAAGTTGATCAGCGCCGAGCCGATGGCCAGCGCGTCCCCGGACCTGAGCTCGCGGGGAAGAACGACACGCTCGCCGTTGAGCAGCGTGCCGTTCGAGCTGCCGAGGTCTTCAACGAACGGGCGCCCGTTCTTGTCGAAGATCCGCGTGTGTTGACGCGAGACACCGGAGTCCGAGAGCACCACGTCGTTGTCGTCGTCCCGCCCGATGCGAACCACCGGCTGAACCACGACGAACTGCTGCCCTTCGCTGTTGCCCCGAGCAATGAGCAGCTGAAATGCCATCTTGAAACTGGCGCGGCGCCACTAACCCCCGATGTTGCCGAACATGAACGCGAAGACGATCGGCCCGAAGAGCACCATGAAGACCGTGGGGAAGATACAGGCGATCAGCGAGAACAGCATCTTCACCGGCGCTTCGTTGGCGAGCTTTTCCGCGCGCTGGGTGCGGTCGATGCGCAGCTGGGTCGACTGGATCCGCAGAATCTTGCCGAGGCTGGTGCCCATCTTGTCGGCCTGAATGAGCGCGGTGACGAACTGGGTCAGGGAGGAAAGGTCGACGCGGGCGATCATGTCCTTCAGGGCTTCTTCGCGGGTCTTGCCCATCTTGAGCTGCTTCAAGACCATCTGCAGCTCTTCACGGAGGGGGCCGCCCTTGCCCTTCTCGACCACCTTCGCGAGCGCGCCCGTGAAGTCGAGGCCGGCTTCGACCGACAGGGTGAGCAGGTCGAGGTTGAAGGGAAGCGCGCGGCTGATCTGCAGGTGGCGCTTCTTGACCTGATCGTTGATCCAGATCATCGGGTAGAAAAGACCGATCAGGGCGCCCAGCAGCGAGGCGGCCAGGTTCCAGCCGATCGCGTTGACGACGATCATCCCGAAGAGCAGGCCCACGACGAACCCGATTTCCTGCAGGGCCATCATGTCTTCCGGCTTGTAGCCCTTGGGATCGCCGCTCTTGATCAGGCTGCGGCGCATCTTTGCTTCGTAGCCAGGCCACATGAAGCGGCGGTTGGCCGTGCCGAGCTTGCGCACGACGACGCTGCCTGCGCCGGCCATACCGCCGGCCGACTCTTCCTTCACTTCGACGATGAAGCGCTCGAAGACGTTCGAGTAGAGGCCGACCGCGAGAAAGCCGATCGCTCCAGCTGCGAAGATCGCCGAGCCCACCATCAGTACTGTCGTCAGGGCTTCTTGCACGGTTCGTAATCTCCGTCAGATGTCGATGTTGACGATGCGGCGAATGATCAGCATCCCCAGAACTTCCATCACCACGATCGCGCCGACGAGCACGTAGCCGAAGATGTGGTCGAGCATCGGCTGCATCAGGTCGGGCCGCATGTAGTTGAGCACCATGCCGAGGATGAGCGGCATCGAACCGACGACCCAGCCCTGCAGCTTGCCCTGCGAGGTGAGTGCGTCAATCTTGCCCTCGAGCCGAAAGCGCTCACGGATCGTGGTCGACAGCGTCTCGAACATTTCGGCCATGTTGCCGCCGAGCTGACGGCTGATGTTCGTGGCGGTGACGACCAACTCGAGGTCGTCGCTGCCCACGCGCTTGCTCATGTTGACCAGCGCCTCTTCCAACGGAACGCCGAGCTTGGCTTCCTTCACGAAGAGCCCGAACTCCTGGCTCAGCGGCGCCATCGCTTCCTTCGACACGTGCTCGATCGCCTGCTGGAAGGTGAGGCCGGCCTTGAAGGCGTTGGCCATCGCCTGGAGCGCGTCGACGAGCTGGGTGTTGAACTTCTTGATGCGGCGCTTCCGGTAGTGCTTCACCATTATCATCGGCAGGAAGAAGCCGAAGATCGTCGCACCGACGGCGACCAGAGGGTTGATGACGACGTAGCTGAACAGACCGAGCAGACACATCGACGCGATGTTCAGCACCAGCATCTGGCGCGGGTCGATGAAGAGGAACATGTCGCTCAAGTCGTTCATCGACTTGACGACGTAGCGCTCCTGGTACTGCTCGTACGCCTTCGACATCACCCCGAAAATGACGAGGCTGAAGAAGAAGACCGAGCCGGTGACCAGGAGCAGGACGATGGCTGGAAGCATTCGCTGATCGCTCCTTGGGGCTCTGAGAGAGACTGCTTACGGCGTGGGAGCCGTAGCGCCCTTCGCGTCGCTACCGGTGGCGCCGCGGATGACCTGAATGGTGTTGAAGCGCTTCTGCTGAAGAACGCGGGTGCGCTCGCCAGAGAGCAACGTGTTGATCGTCGCGCGGCCGCGCTCTTCGATCACGTCGACGTCGTCTTCGTTTCGCAGCGACATCGTCAGCGACCCGAGATCTTGCGCGAGCACGAGGATTTCCGCTTCTTCTGGGATCACGAGCAGCGAGACGTTGTTGTAGTCGCGCTGGTTCTCGGGAATCAGGTTCACGTTGGTCGTGCCCGTGATCTTGCCGGTCGCGAGGACGATCACATTCTGAAGCAGCGTGACGGCGACATTCTCGTTGGTCTGCGGATCCTTGAAAGTGCCGATGATGTCGACGTGGTCGTTGGGGCGAATCCAGCCACCGACGGAAACTGCCTTGCCGGCGTCGATGGTGATCGCGCGCGCCTTCTTCTGGACCTTGGTCGACAGCCGCTCGGCCGCCTTCGTGGTCTCGAACTGGCTCCACAGCAGCGGGTCACCGGCCTGCACGGGCACGAGGACCTTTTGGTTCACGACGTAGCTGGCCGAGTCGGGCTTGACCACCGACGACGTGACGAACTGCTCGGGCACACTGCGCTGCGAGATCATGTCGAAGGTGACGACAGTCCCTTCGGAGATGTCGACCGCGGCCACGACGACGGGCACGAGGTTCCAGCCGCGGCGAACGTCAGATTCTTTCTTCTTGATCGCGGAGTACGCGACGATGCCGGCGAACAGGCCGAGCACCAGCGCCACGATGAGAGGAGTCTTGCCCTTGAGCATTGGGGGATTCTCCGAACGGAACTGTGGGGTTGTGAGGGTGAAGAGGCGGGCGAATGGTACTGGTCACTGAACGAAGGTGTCAAAAGGAGTTCTGCGTGGACGTCGCTTCTTAGTTTCGGGTGTCGGGCGTGTACGCACCTTTTAGAGAGAAAGCCTCGCCCTGATCGTCGCGCAAACGCACCGTTTGGTGCTCAGGATCGAGCCCAATCATCGTGATCGTGAAGCGGCTTGCGTCTTTCGGGACGAACACCGTGAAAGTTCCGGGCGTTGCGTCGACGAGGAAAAGATCTTCGCTCGCGATCATTTCCAATCGCCACGGCAGCACCGCAAAAGACCGTTTGCGAAATGGGGAAGAAAGGCCGGGATTATCGGCTTCGATTTTCGCAAGCGCCGCCGCCCACGCCGCTCCGTCGGTGTCCACGGCTCCCGTTTCCTGCAGCTGCTGGCGCTTCGCCTCGTGAAGCTGCTTGGCGACCTCGAGCATCGCGAGGTTCGCGCCTGGCGTGCTGCGCCGAGAGAACGGGTACGACTGCTGCCAGAGCGTGACCACGAAAGCGACCAGCACCACACCTGAGATCCACAGCGGGGCCGAACGCCCGCGCGCCAGGTAGACAAGCAGCGTGACGCTGGCGAGGAAGGCAGCGATCGCCGACGCGGTACCGAGCGGAGAAGGAATCGTGCCGCAGTGGTACTTGTGGCTGAGCGCAGTGAAGAGCTGCTGGAGCTCAGGCAACATGCCCGCGATCGCCCCGGCGGCGAAGCCGAGGAAGACCAGCAAATGAAAAGCGCGGAGCACCGGTGAAGCGGCGTCGGCCGACTTCACGGGAACGGCAGGTTCAGCACGAAGTAATACGAGTCGTAGTAGGTCTGGTACGCCTCGAGGAACAGCTCGATCAGGTTCTTCTGCTGGCTGCCATCGCCCATCACGCCCTTCGAAACGGGAATCATCCGGACTTCGCAGGCGAGCACGAGGCCGACGATCAACACCCAGTTGAGCATCGAGTACTCGACCATGGCCTGGCCGCGCGACAGACGCTTTCTAAAGGATTTGATGGGTCGGTTCATGGGCGCTCTTTAGGGGATGGCGAGGTCATCGTACTGCTCAAGCTTGATTTTGGCAGCTCCCACGGGCGGGAGCACCATCTGTGATTGGGCGTTGATGCCGTAGTCGCGCACTTCGATGCTGTGACCGATGGCCGGGATTTCCATCTTGGCGAGGTGAAGCAGCGGCACCTGAGGGCTGACCCAGACGCGCTTGACGACGGTGCTGCGCAAGCGAACTTCGACGGGCGTCGCCGACACGGTGCCGGCCAGCGTCATCAGCTGGCTCGGGCGGCCCGCGGTGGTGGTGAGCTCGATCGGAAGCTTGCCAGTCGCAGCGGGCCCCTTCTTCTTCGGAGCGTCCGCGGCCAACAGCTGGGCGACCGCCTCTTCGGTCAGCTCGTTGGGCTTCTCGGTGCCGACGGCGACGAAGAGCCGGGTCACGCCATCGGCGTTCATGCCCACGCCGCGGGCCACCAGCATCTTCAGCTGCATCAGCGGCGCCTTCATCGCGTGGTGTTGACCCATGTCGAGCTCGAGCCAGCAAGCAGGCCGGCCTTTCTTGTCGGTCTCTTCACCGACCACAGCAATTCGCCAAAAATGAACGCGTTCGGGCCCGCCGTCGATACGGAAGGTGGCCCACTCGCCAACCTTTCCTCCCGTGATTCCGGCCCTCAGCGGCTCGGTGAGCGCTTGTCCCACCGGGCTGTTGAGCGCGGGAACCGGGCCGGCGGCGAGGACGAGGGCGAGCAGCGCGATCATCTGCCGGCCTTTTCACGCGCGGCCCTTACCGCTTCGTCGTTCGGCACCGCGTCCGGGCGATCGCTGCCGACCCAGGTCTGCTGAATCGCGACCAGCTTTGGCTCGAGCTGAATGAAGCCGACCACCGCCTGCTCTTTACCGCGCGAGAACTCGACCACGCGCTGAACCTTGCCGTCGAGCTTCACCCGCGTGTCGCGGATGAGCGCGTAGCCTTTCTCATTAAAGCCCTTCGCGAGCCGGGCCTGGAGCTCGTCGACGGTGCCTTCGAGAAGAGACGAGCGCGCCTGCGTGCCGCCGCTGTCGTCGCGCAGCACGAGGTCTTCGCTGAAGAGCGCGCCTTCCAGCGGCGGAAGCTTGTGGGCCTTGCTCAACGGCTCGCGCACCCAAACGTCTTTGAGTACGGCGAAGCCCAGCGTCTTGCCTTCGTGCTGCGTGAGTACGATCGACCGGACGAGCCCTTCGCGCGTGTAGAAGGCCGAGACGACGCCCTCGTTCTTGAAGTCGCCGTCGACGGTGACGGGGTAGCCCTGGTCGACCCACTGCTTCTGAAAATACCGCGCGACCTGCTTCAGCGGATCTGCCGTCTGGAAGTACGCGAGGCGGTAGTACTCGCCGCTGATGAGCAGATCTTTGCCGATGCGGGTCGGGAAGGTGCCCGGGTAGACGGGCAGCGGCTGCTCGGCGTGAGCAACCAGCGGAAGAAGCAGACCCAGGAGAAGCGCTCTCACCGTCAGCCTTCACAGTTGTACTTCTTGTTGTGCTTGTCCTTGCCGGAGTTGGAAGGCACGCCGGCTTCGGAAGGGTTGTCGGCCTGCGCGTTCTTGCAGCCCATGAAGAAGGGGCCGCGATCGCGGTAGATGGCGCGGTACTGCGAGTCGTCGTACTTCGACGTGTCGCGGAAAGGGGCGGTGTCGTAGCACTTGCGTTTTTCGTGATCGAGGCCTGGCCCGTCGTTGCCTTTTTCGTGCTCGAGGTTGTTCATGCCCCACTGCGCCCCGTGGGTCGGGTCGTTGGTGCACTTGCGGTCTTTGATGCCGCCCTCGCCTGCTGCGAAGTAGTTGTGCGAGACGACGTAGACCGAGCTGATCGGGTTGGGGACGAAGTTCCCGATCAGGCCCATGATCTGGTTGAAGCCGGGAATCGAGCCGAGCTTCGCCGGAGCGCCGAGCAGGCTCATCCGGCTGACCTGGGTGTAGATGCCCTGGTCGCTGCCGCCGCGGTGAACGCCTGCACGCGGGCCACCCGGCCCTTCGGTGTGCTGTTCGGCGTCGGCGCCGTCGGGCAGGGCCCAACCGCTGGCGAGCAGCGTGAACTTGTTCTTCAACGTCAGGTTCTGCAGGTTGCGGCCGCCCCAGACGTCGGCCTTGAAGAAGCCCCCATTCTCGTCGAGGAAGTGGCGGGGCAAGATCCGGTTGTCGAGCTGCATCGACACCTCGACCTGCACTTTGCCCTTCGTGTTGAAGCCAAAGAAGCTGTGCACGGTGCTGGCGCCGCCGTTGAGGACTCCGAGCAGCTGGTCGATGAACTGGTTGCCCGGAATCGGGCCGACGTTCTGGGTAATCGCGGGGGCGTCGAGCGAGGTGATCTTCGTCTTCACGTTCGCGTAGCCGACGATGAAGTCGCCGGGCGAACGGTTGTCGATCGACTCGAGGTCCTTGTACTTGTCTTCCGCATCGAGCACCGACGCCTCTTTCGCGGTGTCGAAGGCCTTATTGTGCTGCGCCTTGCCGTAGTCGTCGAGCGTGTAGCTCGTCATTTCCCAGGCGACGTAGCGGCTGGCTTCCTGGAGCTTCAGCTTCGCGCGCACCAGCTCTACGAAGTACATGCTGTAGAGCAAGATCACGATCATCACCGGCAGCACCAGCGCGAACTCGGTGATCGCCTGCCCTCTGGGTCGGAAGCGGGTGCGCATGGTCAGTGGGTCAGGATCTTCGCTGGCAATTGCTTGAGCGGCCCGGGCAGCGCGCCCTCGAGGTTGTTGACGAACGGGACCGCGTAGCGGCCCTGCCAGACCGAGGCGAGGCGCGGCTTCCAGTACGGGTTGAAGAAGTTCGGCTGCTCGGCCCAGTTGCCGGGGCGGTGGTAGTAGGTCTGGCCGCGCGAGATGACGTTGAGGCCCTTGAAGAGAAGGAAATCCTTCCGGGTGTTGTCCATCGTCAGCTTCGTGGGCTGCTTGAAGGCGAAGGTCATCGCGCCCGTGTCGTTGAGCAGCGCGGGCTTGTTGCTGCCGGCGCCCGTCTGATCGCCTGGGTTGAGCATTTCAGCGGCGGACTTGTTGAGCATCACCCACGTCGACGGCTGGTTGAATTCCTGGGCGCGGTTCGCGGCGGCGGTGATGCTCGGGTCGCCTCCGCTGCCGAGGCCCTGCCCGCAGGGCGCGCCGTACTGGCCGGGCTCGAAGTGCGGGAAGTGGGTGAGGCCTTCCCACGGGTGGTTGCCATCGCGAATCGGGCGCACGTTCGCGACCCAGACTTCGGTCTTGATGTCGAAGGCGAACGTCTCGACGATCGGCTTCGACCAGATGTTGAGGCCGAGGTCCTGGTATTCGTTGGGGGTGCCGCCGAAGAGGCCGCCCGTGCTCTTGTTCGGCAGGTCCGACTGCTGGCTGCCGCTGACGCCGCTGCGGGTGACCAGGCGCCAGTGAATGCCACCGCCCTGCCCCGTCGGGTCTTCTTCTTTGCTCATCGCCCAGATGCTGGGCTTCACGGTGTTGCGAAACGGGTGGGTGCTGTCGCGGTCTTTGCGGTTGTCGCCCCAGCACTTCAGCGGGTTCTCGTCGTCGCGGCACGACAGCGGGTTGACGAGCTTGAAGACGGCGAGGTTGAGCTCGGCCGGGCCGATTTTGATCGAGTAGATGTCGTCAGAGCCGATCGCGTCGCCCTGGGTGAGGTCGGTGATCGGGCGCTTGGGCAGGTCGTTCTTCCAGTCGCGAATGTAGTTGCGGTCGTTCGACCCTTCTTTGCCGACGCTGAAGTTGTAGCTGAGCATCTTCGTCTGGCCCCACTTCCAGTCGAGCTTGCCGAGGATGTCGCGAATGATGCCGAAGTTGGATGGCAGGGGGATGATCTGCCCCGGCCGGCGATCGGTGACCCAGCCGGGGCCGCAGGCGCTGCCGCCGCTGCCTTCGCGATCGCAGGCGAAGCGGGTCGCGTTGGCGATCTTCCCCATCGACCGTTTCGCGCGGGCGATCTTGTCGGTCTCTTCGCTGTTGGCGACCGGCAGCGTGTCGAAGAGGTTGGTCGGGTTGGCGAGCAGCGAGACTCCGGATTCCTTCATGTGGGCGCGGTTCAGGATGCACGCAGACAGCGCGCCGCTGACACTGCGGCTGCCCCACGAGCCGATGTTTGGATCATTCTCGACGATGACGTCGTTCGAGGTGTTGAGGACGTGCGTCATCGTCCCGTAGAGCGTGACCTGCGCGAGCGCCGCCAGCGCCTTGTTGAGGATGCGGTGGCCGGGGATGACGATCTGCCCGATGAAGTAGTCGGGGTTGGTGGCCTTGAGGGTGGCCTGAATCGCCTGGGCGGCCCCTTTGATGATCTGCTTGATCGCCTCGAGCCCCTTGAACAGGGCCTTCAAGACTGGGCCGACGTACGGAATTGCCTCGAGGCCGGCACAGATCGCTTCCCACTTCCAGCCGTCGGGATCTCCGCAGGGGTTGGCGGTGAGGACGACCCCCACGGCATCGGCGAAGAAGGCCTCGAGGAAGTACATGAACGACAACATCGACTGCCAGACCATCGCGGCGACGTAGTGCGAGACCTGGGTGCGGTTGCTGAACGCGTAGAAGTTGAAGGCGCGCGCCTCCATCGCGGCCATCGAATAGGCAGCGGCGTCGGCGGTGTTCTGCAGGCGAACGCGCTCGTTGATGTTGTGGCCGAGGTTGATGGTCGCGAGCACCGCGATCGAAAGAATCAGGACCATCAGCGACGCGAGGACCAGGGCCTGGCCTTCCCGGCGGCGCATCGCGTGGCGAAGGGTGCGGGTGAACATGGTGTCTAGAGGCCCCACGAGGGGTTGAGGTGCATGATCCACTTGCGGTGGAAGTTCGACTGCATCCGCATCGAGTAGGTGGCAGTCAGCGGCAGGAAGTAGCGCTTGCCGACGACGCTCGAGAGCAGCGGAATCGAGCCGGTGGCCAGGCCCCAGAGCACGAGCATCTCGGGCTTGTAGACGGTGTCGAAGCCCTTCTGCTGCTTGATGCCCTTGCCCTGCGCCGCCAGCGCCGAGACGTCACCGGACTTGCCGAGCATGTTCTGCTTGTTGGTGGTCGACCGGTCGATGGAACCGTAGAGCGCGACGTTCGAGTTCCCGGCGTACCAGCTGAGGAAGATGATCCAGTTCGCGAAGGGGACGCGCATCTCGTACCAGTAGCGAAGGCGAATCTGCAGAACGGTGGCCTTGCGGTAGACCTCTTCCTGGTTGTCCGGCAGCGGCAGGTTGAAGAACTTGGCGATCTTCTGCTCGAGGTTCGGAACCTCGGGGTACGCGTCGGCCCCATCGAAGTCGAGCTCCTTCCAGTTGAGGCCGTCGCGCAGCTTCCAGATGTTGTCGATGGGCGTGAAGTACGCGGGGTTGACGGTGTCGACGCGGATGAAGCCGAGCAGGTTGGCGCCGTTGATTGACTTCATGTCGGGGCCGACGCCCCACGACAGCTGCGAGAGCGCGGCGTCGTACAGCTGGTGTTTGAGCCACGTCTCACCGAGCCTGACGAGGCTGTCGGTGCGGCCCATGGTCGGCAGCAGCGCGACGATCGCCGCGTCGTGCATGCGCTCGTTGTTCCCATTCCACACGATGCCGGCGCGCGCGGCCTGGTAAGCGGCGTACTCGGTCATCAGCTTCGCGTGCTGGATCATCGTCAGCTGGATGATGCCCAGGCACATGAAGACCATCAGCGGCATGATGATCGCCGACTCGACGGCCGCCTGGCCGGACTCGAGCTGCGCGGGGTTGGGCGGCGTCTTCACTGAAGGGATTATCGGAACGGGCGGGGCTGCGGTGGCATCCGTCATCCGGACCAGTACGACCAAGAATTACGGCGAGTTACGGCCGGAAATGCGTGAAAAAAGGTTTCCTTTGTAAGCCTCGTTTCCGATCAGGGCAACAAGCTCAGATCCCAGCGGATGAGGCGGGTGCTGCCCGAGGTGGTGACGCGGACGCCGTGGGTCGATGCGAGGCCGCGGGAATTGATGCGCAGGCGGGTGGCCTCAGAAAGAAAGCAGCCGTCGCAGGTGGCCAGGTCGGTGGCGGCGGTGAGCAGATCTTCGGTGGTCGCGTCGCGCGAAGCGGTGAGCACCGTGTTGTCGGCGAGGGTCAGCGTGGCCGACTGGCCGGGAGCGAGCGCGGCGACGACGTCGAGCACGCCGGCGACAGAGGCGGCGGTGACGACACCTGCTTGCGTCGCTGGGGCGAGCGTCTGCACCGAAGGGTCGAGCATCGGCAGCAGCTGGCCGGCGACGAGCAGCAGGGGCAGCTTGTCGAGAGGCGCGGGCATCGAGACCTCGGCGCCGCCCTCGTAGACGGTGCGATCCATCAGGTCGACGTAGCGGCCGGGAGGAAGCCAGGCCTTGCGGGTAGTCACTCCGCGGCGAACGACGGGAGCGGCGTAGAGCGCGGGCCCAAGGAAGAAGGCGTCGTCGACCTTGAGCGCGGCCGGCTCTTTCGGGTGAGTCAGCAGCGGGTGGCGCATCAGCGGCATGCCGGTGGCGTTGGCCTCTTTGGCGAGGACGAGGAAGTACGGCTGTAGCCGGGTGTGGAGCTTCGCCATCTGGCGCCAGGCGTCGATGGTCTGTTCGTCAGCGAACAGCTGCCACTTGGCGCGGCGCTCGATCGGGTTCGAGCAGGCGTTCTGGTCCATCATGATTGGGCTGACGGCCCCGAGCTGGATCCAGCGGATGAAGATCTCTTTGTCTTTCGGTGCGTCGGTGAGGCACTTGAAGCCGGTGACGTCGCTGCCCCAGTAGGGCACGCCGGTGAGGCCCAGGTTCACTCCGCCGCGAAGGGCCGAAGGCAGGCCCTGGGTCTCGTCGAAGGTGGACTCGGCGTCGCCGCCCCACACGGCGGGCACGAAGGCCTGGGACCCTGTCCACCCGGCGCGGACGAAGAAGAGGTGATCGTCGGGCTTCTCTTCCTGCAGCACCTCGCGCGCCGCTTTCGCCGAGAGCATCGGGTACGGGTTGTGGAGCTCATCGCCGCGGCGGCCGTCGAAGAAGCGCCCATTGCGGGGCACGTACTCGCCGAAGTCGTGCATCCACCCGTCGTAGCCGAGGGCCAGCGCCCGCTTGAGCAGTGATTTGTACCAGGTGACCGCTTCGGGGTTGGTGAAGTCGATCATCGCCACGTTCAGCGGCGTGCCCGAGATCAAGAATGCGAGCGCGGGCTCACCTTTCGGATCTTTGACGAAGTAGCCCTTCTCTTTCCCGAACGCGTAGTCGGCGACGGCCATCGGGTGGTCCTGCGCGACGAACGGGTTGTAGTAGCCCATCACCTTGAACCCGTTGGCGTGCATCGTCGACGTCCAGCCGGCGAGCTCGGCTTCGCGGGTGAGCTCGCTGCGTGCGGGAAGGAAGTGCACCGCGTCGTCGACTGCGGTGATCGGCATCTTCAGCTCGCGCATCTTCTTCCACTCGGGGACGCCGTCGACGGTGCTGCCGTTGCCGATGCGGCGGCGCGGGCCGAACACCCACGGCGCGGGGATGATGGGCCGGCCGGTGTCGCGGGTGAACTGGTCGAGGCTCTTTGCAGGCGCATCGTTGACGTAGGCGCGAAAGGCGAAGCCCTGCGAGTGGGCGGCGAGGCGCCAGGCGTCGGGCGCTTCGCTGCCGAGGTGGAACTCGCTGCGCACGTCGGCCTTGAGGTGAAGCGCGTAGCCGAGGGTCGACAAGAAGAAAGGCACCGGGAAGTACGTCATCGACGGCCCGTTCGGGTACGGGTTGGTGGCGCTGACGGGCGCCGACTCTCCACCGCCCAGGCCACCCTCTTCCGACCAGTTGTACAAAGACCAGCCGCGGTGATCGACGGTGGCGAAGCGTTCGCCCAAGCCGAAGAAATGCTCGTCGGCGGGCAGCGCGAAGGTGAAGGCCGACTTGTTGAAGCGCGGCGCGGGGCCGCCGTCGAGGGCGGCGAAAGACGTCGTCGCGTCGAAGAGGTTTCCGGTGAGCGTGAGGGTGAGCGTGACTTCGGCGCCGTCGAGCTCAAAGGCGAGGACGGCAGCGGTGGCCGTCTTGCTGACGATGCGGGCGGGCCTGGTGGCGTGGGCCCAGGGGGACTCCATCGCCTTGTAGCCATCCCAGCCGGGAAGAATCTGTTCGACGTAGGTGGGGTAGTCGATGGTGGCCGTGAAGTCGGTGGTCTTCAGCAGCGCGGCGCCGGCGGCGTTCTGCAGCGTGAAGGAAACGGGCGAGGTGGTGACGAGCACCTTTGCTTCGTCGGTCTTCAGCGTGAAAGACGTCTGAAGCTGTGGGGTGTTGCAGGCAGCGAAGACGGCCAGGGCCAGCGGAGCAAGGGGGCGCACGGGGCGTTTCTAAGCACGGGCAGCGCGGTGCAGTCGCGGCTGGGCGAGGAATTCGAGGGGGGCTACTGGGCCGACGCCGGCTTGGGCTGGTTCGCGGGCTCGACGCGCGAGTCGGGCGACGCGCTCTCAGAGTCGAACTTCTTGCGGGCGGGCTTCGGCGACTCGCGCTGCTTCTCGTTGCGGCGGCTGGCGATCGTCTTCGCGGCGGTGCTGTTGGGGAACTCGCGAATCAGCGCGCTGCAGTACTTGTCGGCCTGGGCCTCGTTGTCGAGCGCTTCGAGGGCAAGGCAGAGGCGGTTGAGGGCTTCGGCGCGGGTGGAGCCCTGGACGTTGGTCTGGAGGACGGCCAGCGCCTGCTTCACTTCTTCCTGGCGGTTGCCCGCGTTGCCGGCGGCGCGGGCGGCCTCGAGCGGACCCCGGGCGGCCAGGTCTTGCTCGCGGGCCTCGGCCTGAACGTCTTTCTCCATGCGCTTGCGATCGGCGAGATCGCTGGTGCCGCGCTCGGCAATTTCATCATCGGCGGCGCGGGCGGATTCCTGCTTGTAGGTGCTGGGCGACCGGGTGCCGAGGCCGCCCCTGCCGCCGCCGCCGTAGGGGCTGCCGGTGGACGCGCTGCCGCCAGCGCTGCCGAGCCCGACGCCGAGGCTGGGTGCGGTCTTCGGCGTGGGCGGGGGCGCCGAAGGCTTGGCGGCCGGCGCGGTCGAGAGCCCCATGGGCGGGGTTTTCGCGTCGAGGTCCCGGTCGGCCTTGTCGGCGCTTTCGGCCAGGACTTCCTGAACCTTGTTGGCCTGGGCCTTCGCCTTCTTCTCCTGCACGTACGAACCACGGGCGTTGCCGAAATCGGCCACCGGGGCTTCCTGTTCCGACTTCTTCGCGGCGGCGACGGCGTTGCCCAGGTCGGCCCGCTGCGCCTGCTGGCGGGCGTCTTTCGGGCCGGCGGTGGCGCCCATTTGCTGGGAGTAGCCGTCTTCGTTGCCGTTCTTGGCGAGGGCGTCGTTGGGCGCGGTGTCCCAGCCGTTGGCGCGGCGCAGCGCTCCCGAGGTCTTCCCGGCCTTCATCTTCTCGGCGACCTTCTGTGGCGTGGGTCGGTTGTCGCCCTGGGCGAAAGCAGCTTCGCCTTCGGCCTTCGGTTCGGGCGCGGGCTCGGCGGCAGGCAGAGCGGGCGCGGCGGCGACGGGGGCCTGCCTTGATTCCCGCCGGGGCTTGGCCTCGAGCGCGGCCTTCTCAGCTGAGAACTCTTCGAGGCCCCCGTCTTGCTGGGTCTTCACGGCGACGACGGCGACGAGCGCGAGCGCGCAGGCACCGGCAAGCGGAGCGACCAGGCGGCGCCACCAGGGAATTCCTTCCTTCGGAGCAGTCGCGTTTCGCGCGGCGGCCTGTTCGGCGTAGGCGAGCAGCGACTCGAGGCCAGCGATCGGCGCGGGCTCTTGCGAAAGGGCGGCCATGGTGGTGCGGACGCCGCGAATCTGCGCGAGGGCCTGGCTGCAGCGGCGGCACGACTTGAGGTGCGATTCCACCGCGCTTGCCTCGGGGGCAGGCAGCTCGCCGTAGGCGAAGTCGAGGAGCTTGTCCTCGTATTGGTGGGAAGCGGTTGCCATGGTCTTTGTCAGTCGGGGCCCTTCAGGCCACCGTTCTCCCTTCAGTCATTTCTCCGTCGACGCCGAGCTCACCCAATTTCTTTCGCAAACCTTCCAGCGCGTACCGCATTCGGCTCTTCACCGTGTTTTCGTTAACGCCCGTGACCTCGGCGATCTCTTTGAATCCGATGCCGTGGTACTCGCGAAGCAGGAAGACCTCGCGCTGCTCGTCGGGCAGGGCTTGAACGGCCTGCTCGATCATCGGGCGAAGGCGCGTGTTGTGGGCGGCGCGATCGGGCGAGGCGCCGTCTAGATCCTGAACGGTTTCCCCGAGGGCGCGGCCGTCGGCGTCATCGCCCGCGACGGGCGCGTCGAGGGAGTCCGTCTTTCGGTAGCTCTCCTTTCTCGCGCTGTCCACGCAGAGGTTCCTCGCGATGGTGAAGACCCAGGTGGTGAACCTGGCCTTCGGTTGGTATTCGCCTGCGGATCTCACGACTTTCAACCACGTCTCCTGAAGCAGGTCTTCGGCCCGCGCCTTGTGATTCGTGTAACGGAGAATGAAGTTGAAGACTGAGCCGCGGTGACGCGTGACGAGCGTAGAAAACGCCCGGGCGTCGCCCGACTTGAACGCGAGCATCAGCAGCTCATCGCTCGTCTCAGGTCCCAAACTTCATTCCTTTGTTACCAGAGGTTGAACGTGTGGCCGGCCGCGGTGATCTACTTTCGCGAAAATCGCCGGTAAGTTGCGAGAATGACAGGCGTTGCCACTCCTATCACCAAACCCAGCTGCAGCAGCAGCGGCAACGGCAAGGGCCGCTGCAGGTGAATGAACAGGGTTCGACCCAACGCAAGTCCCAGCAGGGTGCCGGTGAAGAAGCGCCAGGCGTTGGAAAAGGCGTGGGGGCGGAAGCGGCCGTACGCCCAGTCGATGAGCGCGGGGGCAAGCAAGCCGAGTGAGAAAAGGAGGTCCAGCGGGTGGTCGA
The DNA here is from genome assembly GCA_038206395.1 of Myxococcales bacterium. Lineage (GTDB taxonomy): Bacteria > Myxococcota > Myxococcia > Myxococcales > Myxococcaceae > JAGSPQ01. The sequence goes on from JBBRAX010000008.1 coordinate 48,888, forward strand.
GCGGCGCGTGGAGCTTGAACTGCAATGCGATGGCGGCGAACAGCACGGGGTAGGTGCCGAGGCAGCGCGCGCAGACGTGGACGCCGCCGAGGTTGAAGGTGCGGTCGAGCTCGTCGGCGTGGTGGTGAGAGAGCCAGAACTTCAAGCAATCGACTCGAGGCGCGTCACCCACTCATCGAGATGCGTGCACTGGGTTCTAAGGTAAGCGAGCCCGACCTTCTCAAGAATGATTGGGCCATCAGAAACCTTCTTGTACTGAGAGATCATCGCCTCCAGCCGGCGGGACGGATGAGTTGCGGGTCCATGATTGATGTGCTCGACGGACTCGAACTCTTCCAGAACGGCTTCAAGCGAAGTCTGAAGTGCTTGGTTGCCGAAGTGGTCCGCGACGGCCCTGGGGTGTGCCAGCACCCAAGCCTCGAACTCGTGCACGGCAAGAAAGGGGACGAACCGTTCGGGGCCCTTCAGGTCGTGAGCTACAGCCGCTTCCACGCTCGCGGCGCGGCTTCGGGGTTCGGTGAGGGGCAATCCTGCCAGTTCGGCAACACCAGGAAAGTCAGCGGGGAGTCCGTAGAAATCAAAGAGCGTCGTTGTCCACGCATCTGAGTCCCGCAGGAGATGCTGAAGGTCTCGTTTCACCTTCGCCCAAGATGTGATGCCGCCCTTGTCCCTTGGACGCCCGGGGAGATGACGGGTCTCCAAGATGGTCGGCGTCACAGCGACGCCGTGCCCGAGGAGGTGCGGGGCCAAAATGCGGTTAACGAATGCTTCTTCGGATTGTCCTTCGACGAGAACCAGGAGCCTCCTCATCCTCTGGGTCTCCCGCCAAGGACGTTCTTCTCCCAAAGTTCCCCGATGGCGTATTCCTCCAGCCACTCGTTGAGAAGCCTGGGCGCTATCTTGTCGTCCAAACGGGTGAAGCTCGTACGAGTCCCGTCGTGCTCGGCGACGATCAAGTTCTCTGGCGAAAGTTGGTTGAGCAGGGTGACGGATTGGGTTGCCACGAGCAGCTGCACTTTTCGCGAGGCCGCTTTGAGCATGTCCGCTAGCACTTGGATGGCCGCGGGGTGCAGGCCTAGTTCCGGCTCATCAAGAAGAATCAACGACGGTGGTTTCGGTTGAAGGAGCAGGGTGGCGAGACACATGAAACGCAGCGTTCCGTCCGAAAGAGAAAATGCATCGAAGTAGGCGTCCGAGCCTTTCTGCCGCCATTCGAGTTTGATCTTTCGACTGTTCGCTCTCGACGATTGAAGCGTGAAGTCTTCAAAGAACGGCGCAACGAGCTGAATGTGGTGAACGATCTGCTGATAGTTGGCGACCGACGTTTCCTTGAGCATCAAGAGGTAGGCGGCCAAGTTGCCCGCATCCGCTCTGAAAGCTCGATTGTCGTCGACATCCCCAGTTTGTTTGCTGGGCGCCGAATCGGACGTGTCGTGAAAGTGGTAGACGACCCACTGAATTATTTCTCGATAGACGTACTTGGACACCTCGCCGCGATCCGCTTCGACCTCGTCGAGGAGCCCGCTCTCCTTGCTGCCCGAGGCAAGGCGCACTTGGAAGTCCTCGAGATTTGCGTAACCGGCGTAGTGGGCGCCCTCTTTTGCCAAGATCAGAGTGTCGCCCACGGCGGCCCTTAGAGTGACGTCGTAAGCGTTGGACCCAAAGCCAAAATAGAGCTCGGCCTCGGGGGTCCTCTTTCGACCGTGAAAGAGAAACCGATCGGCTCCACCAGCTTCACCGACCGTCAGTTGCAGTCTCTTTGAGACGATGCGCTCAAGCAGTTTGAACGCCCCAATCAGATTCGATTTGCCTGAACCGTTAGGGCCGATCACGACATTCAGCGCGTCGAGACGTAGTTCGACCTCTTCGATGGATTTGAGGCCCTTGATTCTTAGCGTCTCGAGCATCTCGGTCCAAAACCTAGCAGGGCACCCTGACGTCGAGCCGCCGAGCGGCTCTGTAACGCGTCCCGGCAGCGAGTAGCGACCTTGTTGGGATCCGCGCCGGTCGTGTTCACGTCTATTTCGAAGAAACGACCGGACAGGCGGCGCTGTGATCAAGGCCGACGGACTCGAGCGCGGGCACGTCGGTGCGGCAAGACGGAATTGCCAGGGGGCAGCGCGGATGAAAGGCGCAGCCGGGCGGGCGGCGCAGCGGAGAAGGAGGCTCGCCGGGCAGGGGCACGCGCTGGCCGCGATTGACAGGTGAGCGGGCGGGAAGCGAGGCGATGAGCGCGCGGGTGTACGGGTGCATCGGGCGGCTGAGCACGGCTTCGGTGGGGCCGAGCTCGACGATGCGGCCGGCGTACATCACGGCGACGCGGGTCGCGAGGTGCGCGACGACGCCGAGGTCGTGCGAGATGAAGAGGTAGGTGAGCTTGCGGGTGCGCTGCAGGTCGACCAGCAGGTTGACGATCTGTGCCTGCACGGAAGCGTCGAGCGCGCTGACGGGCTCGTCGAGCACGAGGAACTCTGGTTCGACGGCGAGCGCGCGGGCGATGCAGAGGCGCTGGCGTTGGCCGGCCGAGAACGCGTGCGGCCGGCGAGAGGCAGCGTCGGGGGGAAGCCCGATGAGCTCGAGCAGGGCGGCGATGCGTGAAGGGCTTGCGTCCCCTCGGACGGCGAGCGCTTCGCCCAGCATGTCGCCGACGCCCATGCGCGGGTCGAGCGCGGCGATTGGATCTTGAAAGACGGGCTGCATGCGCGGGCGCAGGGCCTTCAGCTGGCGGCGCGAGAGCGTCTGCAGCGGCGTTCCGTCGAAGTGCACCGAGCCGCTCTCGATGGGCAGCAGCTGCAGCAGCGCGCGGCCCAGCGAGCTCTTGCCGCAGCCGGACTCGCCGACGAGGCCCAGGGTTTCGCCCCGGTAGATGGTGAGGGAGACGCCGTCGACGGCGCGCACCCGGCCCGCATCCGAGTCGTAGCCAACGGTGAGGTTGGTCGCTTCGACGAAGGGGGCGCTCACAGTGGGTGGTGACAGGCGAAGGCGTCGCCGCGCGGGTCGGTGGTGAGGCAGTCGGGTTGCTGGCGTCCGCAACGTTCGGCGAAGGAACAGCCGTGCGGGCGTTGATCGGGCGCGGGCACGGTGCCGGCGATCGCCTCGAGTGGGTGGCCGCGGGTGGAAAGGCCGGGGCGCGCGGCGAGGAGCGCGGCGGTGTACGGGTGACGGGGGCGAAGAAGGATCTGATCGACGGGGCCGCGTTCGACGATGCGGCCGGCGTACATCACGGCGACGTCGTCGCAGGCTTCGGCGACGACTCCGAGATCGTGGGTGATGAGGAGCACGGCGAGGCCGCGGTCGCGCTTGAGCTCGGTGAGCAGCGCGAGGATCTGCGCTTGAACGGTGACGTCGAGCGCGGTGGTGGGCTCGTCGGCGATGAGGATGCGGGGATCGCAGGCGATCGCGGCGGCGATGAGGACGCGCTGGCGCATGCCGCCCGAGAGCTGGTGCGGCCAGGCGTCGAAGCGTTCGGCCGCGTCGGCGATTCCGACGGCGCGCATCAGCGAGATGGCGCGGTCGCGGGCGGCGCGGCGATCAAGCTTCAGGTGGACTTGAAGCGTCTCGGAGATCTGCGCGCCGATGGTGAGCACGGGGTTGAGCGCGGCGGCCGGCTCCTGGAAGACCATCGCGAGCTGGCGGCCGCGGTCGGCGGCGGTGATCGGGTTGCCGAGAATTCGCGTCTGCCCTGCCCTTCGCTCGAGCCCTGGCGGCAGCAGGCCCATGATCGACAGCGCGGTGAGTGATTTGCCGCAGCCCGACTCGCCGACCAGGCCCAGCATTCGACCCGCCTCCAGGGTGAAGGACACGCCGTCGACCAGCACCGGGCCGGAGGTGCGCCCCGTGGTCAGGTGATCGACGTCGAGCAGCGGCGGCATCGCGGCGGAGTAAACCTCAGACTCGGGATGAACGGCGAGCGCAGCCTGGGGTCTCGACGATCGGCAGCCCGCATCACCGCCACGGTGGTTTCATCCCGGCGTCGTGCAGCTCAAGGTCCAGTGGTGACTGCAGCCTGCGGAAGGCGGAGGCCACCGACACCAGTGAGGAGCGCCCATTCGGGGGCTCCAGTGGTGACCGTGGCCTCCGAGCTCCGGCCGCCGAGGTCCCCAACGGGTGGCAGCGGTTGCTCAGAGCTTTTCGAGCGCGACGATCAGCGCGGCTTCATCGAGCACGCGGCGCTCGACGAGCAGGCGGAACACCGCAGCGACTGCGGGCCCAGGCGGAATCGAGCCGCTCTCGACGCGCTCGAGCAGAGCGACCAGCTGGGCGCCGGCCTCGGGAGTCGCAGCCAGCGCGGGGTCCGGCGTGCGCATCCACTCGGGCAGATCGAGATCGGGGTTCTTCGGTTCGACGATCGGTGGCGGTGCGGGCTTCGGGCGTGAGACGGGCGGCGGAGCGGCCGCTTCGGGCACCGCGACCTGGACGCCTTCCCGATTCACGGCGACACGCTTCAACGCGATGCGACCCAGCGCCGCCGACGGGCGCCGCAGCGGCTCGACGGGAGATCTGCGCGGCTCGACCGGGACGTCGGGGGGAATCGCGAAAGACGGCACCTTCACCACTGGCACTGGCCCGGGCTCGATCACGACCTCGGCCTCCAGCAGCAGCTCGGGCTCGGAGGTCAGCGAGCGCTCGGGCGCGAGCTCCACTGGATCCGGCGGGAGGGGAGCGGGCCGCGATGGAGGCGCCCGCGCCGCATCGCCCAGCGGAGCCGACAGCGCCGAGAAGCCCAGCGAGTCTTGCGCGGGCGGCGCCCGGTCGTGCCTTCCGATCTCATCGGCCAGATCCATCGACAGCGGCGCCACCTCGGGCGGCCCTTCGAGATCCAGGGAACCGAAGAGCTCTTCCTCGGTCACCGACTTCGCAGCGGGTTCGGCGGTGACAGAGATCTCTTCGTCGAAGGTCAGCTCGTCGAAGTTGTCGGTGAGCGGCGCGGGCGTGCCGGGAAACTCGTACGGCCCGGGCTTCGCAGGCACCCGGAACTCAGCCGACAGCGCCTCCGGAAAGGAAATCTCGGCCGTCACCGCCGGGTCGAGAGACATGAGCACTTCTTCCTCGAGCACCTCGCCCATCACCACCGGCTCACCCGAGCTCTCTCCGGCGAGGGCGGCGTGGACGTTCTCGATGTCGTCGATCGCTGCGACATGAACGATCACCGCGCGCTTGAGCTGAGACTTGAGCTCGTCGACCACCTCGTGAAGCGTCGGATCTGCGAGCGCGATGTGAACGCGGGTCGAGCCATCCTCACGATCGAGCCGAAAAGGGACGAGGCGGTGGGCGCGCTGGAACTCGAGCGGAATGAGGCCCGACGCTTCTGGCGCGACATACGAGAGATCCGCGAACGGCAGTTCGTGCTGCAGCGCCAGCGCCCGGGCGAGCGCGGCGGGCGTGATCTTGCCAGTCGAGAGGAGCAGGTCTCCGATGCGGCTGGGCTCACCGGCGCTCTGATCGGCGAGGGCTGACTCGACGTCGTCGGACGTCACAGCGCCGGCTTCGATCAGCAGCTCCCCGAGCTTTCTCTTCATTCGCTTCGGACTACCTGCGGACCTTGGCGAGGTACTCCTCGCGCGAGAAGACCCCCTTTTCGATCAGCAGCTCGACCATGCCTTTGAGCGCCGCGACTTCCTTTCGCTGGGCCTCTTCGATCTGCACCAACTGCTCGGCCGGTGACAACGAAGACGGCGCCTGCACGGGCGCATCGGCCATCGACACGCGCCCGCCTCCGGCGAGCCGCGTCGTCATCGGGGGACCTTCGTCGGGCGGCGGCGCTTTCGCGGCAGGGGCATCACCCGCTTTCGGCGGGCGGGTGATCTTGTCCTGCTGCTTCACCACCGTGTTGCCCTGCGCATCGACGAACTTGAAAGAGCCTTCGAGATCCGACGGGTCGCCTTCGCCTTCGTAGAAGCGGCCGAACGCGCGCGCAATCGAAGACCGCCCGGCGATCTGCGGCATGATCCGGCAGCGGGACACCGAACGGAGCGTGTCGATGTGCCCGAGGTTCTGCGGCTCGGACATCGCGACCACGAGGGTCTTGGCGTCGTCGCGCAATTGAAGCGGCAGCGCGTTCAGGTCGCGGGCGACCTGCGAAGGAATCTTGGCGCGCACGTGCGGCGCCACGCCTTGAATCGAGTCGAGGTTCACGGCGACGACGTTGAGCTGCTTGCTCAGCGCCTTCACCAGCATCTCTTCGGTGAGGATGTTCATCCGCACCAGGATCTCACCGAGCCGCCCGCCCCACTTCTGCTGCTCGTTGAGCGCATTGGTGAGCTGCTGCTCGGTGAGCACTTTGGCTTTCAGCAGCAAGTCGCCCAGCTTGATCGATGCCATTGAAGGTTCGTGATTGTACTGGGTTACGCGCGCGGGTCGAGCAAACCCCTCAAAGCTTCTCCCAATTCGTTCAAGGCAAGCACGGTGACGGCGATGCAGAGGCCGGGAAAGATGGCCAGCCACCAGGCGCCGGGGTGGGTCAAATAGCGGTGGGCCTGGGTGAGCAGCTCGCCCCAGCTTGCGGTAGGGGGCGGCGCGCCAAGGCCGAGGAATGAGAGGGCGCTCTCGATCAGAATGGCCGAGGCGACGGCAAAGGTGGCGGCGACGAGCACGGGTGACAGCGCGTTCGGGAGCAGGTGCCGCACGAGGATGCGGGCGTCGGAAAGGCCGAGCGCGCGGCTGGCGGTGATGAAGTCGAGGCCCTTGAGCTTGAGCACCTCGGCGCGCACGAGCCGGGCGATGTCCGTCCACCGGGTGAAGCCGATGACGAGCACGAGTGGGGTCAGCGACGAGATGCGCAAGAGCCCGAGCACCGCGAGGACGAAGAAGAGGGTCGGAAAGGTGATCATGATCTCGGTGATGCGCGAGATGACGGCGTCGACGCCGCGGCCGTAGTACCCGGCGAGGCCGCCCAGCAGCAGGCCAATGAACACGCAGATCGCGACCGAGAGAAAGCCGACAGTAAGGCTGACGCGGGCGCCATGAATGAGGCGGGCGAGCACGTCGCGGCCGAGCTCGTCGGTGCCGAGCCAGTGCTGCAGGTCTGGCCCCCAGGGCGGCGGCGTGTCGGCGATGACGGCGTTGGCCGCGAAGGTCTGGTTCGGGCCCCACGGCACGGGCGTGCGCCAGATCCACTCGGCGGTGGTGGCGAGCTGCTGTTGGGTCGCTCCGCGGAGGGCGACGGGCTGCCGGAAGATTGGGAGCCAGTACGTCGTGCCGTCGACGCGGACGGCCAGCGGCAAATGGGCGGCGAGCAGATCGGCGCCGACGGCAGTGAGGACGAGAAGCATGACGGCGGTGAGGGCGAGGCGACCGCGCAGAGGGATGCGCCGGCGCATCAGGAGCCGGCTCCGACGCGGATGCGGGGGTCGGCGAGGCCGTAGAGCAGGTCGGCGACCAGCACCGAGACCATCGTGACGAGCGCAGCGAGGGTGCAGATCGCCATCACGACCGGGTAGTCGCGCAGCGAGATCGCCTCGAAGGCGAGCAGGCCCATGCCGTTGATGCCGAAGACGCGTTCGACGACGACGCTGCCGCCGATGAGATGCGGCAACGAGAGGCCGAGCATGGTGACCACGGGCAGCAGGCTGTTGCGAAGCGCGTGCTTGAAGATGACGCTGCGCTCGGGAATTCCGCGGGCACGGGCGGCGCGCACATAGTCCTGGGCCAGCGCGTCCGTCATCGCCGCCCTCACCTGCCGGCTGACGACCGCGAGCGTCGGGTAGCTCAAGCAGAACACCGGCAGCACCAGGTGCCACGCGGTGTCGAGGACGCGGCCGGGCAGCGACATCGCGTCATGGCCAGAAGACTCGAGGCCCTGAAACGGAAAGAAGTCGCCGAGCAACAGCAGCAGCATCACTGCGACCCAGAACGTGGGCATCGCGTAGAGCAGGTAGAGGGTGAGGGTGACGCCGCGGCGAACCTTCGACTTCGGGCGAACCGCCGCGTGAACGCCGATGGGAATCGCGAGCAGGTAGGCGAGCAGCAGCGAGACGGACGCGAGCAGCAGCGTCTGCGGCAGCGCCTCAGCCAGCTTCTCGACGACGGGGCGGTGGTCCTGAAGCGAACGGCCGAAGTCGAGGGTGAGAATTTTGCCGAGCCAGCGCAAATACTGAACGTGAAGCGGCAGGTCGAGGCCGTGCTGGGCGCGAAAGGCGTCGTTGGCAGCGGCCGCCTGGCCAGCGGCAGAGGCGGACTCGGTGTCGAGCTGCAGCGGGTCGCCAGGGGCCAGGCGCGAGATCGCGAAGGTCAGCAGCGTGATGCCGAGAAAGGTCGGCACCATCTGCAGCAGCCGTCGCACGAGGTACGGCCGCATCGCTTACGGCTTCGCCGACGGGGGCAGCAGCCAGACCCTGCGCAGGTCGTACCAGGCAAGCGACGGGCGAATTCCGCGAACGTGCGTCTTGATCGCGTCGAGCTGGGGCCGGTTGGTGAGGAAGGTGTACGGCTGGTCTTCGTAGAGGACGGCGTGCAGCTGGCGCTCGAGGCCGCGGCGTTCGGTGTCGTCGAAGGTGACGCGGATCTTTTCGATCAAGCCGTCGGCGCGCGGACTCGCGTACGAGGTGAAGTTGCTGCCGCCCTTCGCCTGGGTCGAGTGGTAGACCTGAAACTGATCGGTGTTCACGTCGTTGTTGTTCCAGCCGAGGCTGGCGGCGTCGAAGTCGTGGGCGCGCAGGCGGCCGACGTACTGGGCGGCGTCGACCTTCTCGACGTCCATCTCGATGCCGGCCTTCTTCAGCTCTTCCTGCAGCAGCGGCACGAGCTTGCCCAACTTCACCGAGTGGGGGTTGGAGAGGAAGGTGAACTTGAAGGCGACGCCGTCTTTGTCGAGCACGCCATCGCCGTTGTGATCTTCCCAGCCGGCCTCTTTGAGCAACGCGCGCGCGGCCTTCGGGTCGTACGCGATGGGCGCGATCGTCGAGTCGCACGACTCGGACAACCGGTAATAAGGACAGGTGGTGGGCAGCTCGAGATCCATGTCGATGTTCTTCGCGACCTTCTCGGCCGGGTAGAGCATCGTCATCGCGCGGCGAACGCGCGCGTCCGAGAAGAACGGGCGTTCTTGGTTCCACCCAATCCACGAGTAGTAGTTCTCGATGAAGTTGATGCGGTGGTAGCCCGTGATCGCCCAGGCGTCGGCAGCGGTGGGCGCTTCGATCGATCGCCAGACGCTGGGCTGGATGCGCGTCATCAGATCGAACTCGCCGCGTTCCCACAGCTGGGTCGCGACGGTCTCGTCTTTGACGAAGCGGATGACGACCTTGTCGACCAGGGCCTTGGTGCCCCAGTACTCTTCGTTGCGCGCGTAGGTCAGCGACTTGCCGGTGTCCCAGGCGACGAAGCGGAAGGGGCCGGTGCCGACGGGGGCGCGGTTGATCGCGAGGGTGTTGAAGTCACCTTTGAGCGCGCTGGCCGGAAGAATCGGCACCGCGGCGAGCACGTTGTTGCGGTGAAGGAAGTGGGCGACCTTCGTGGTGAAGACAACCGTCAGCTCGTCGGGCGCGGCGACGGTGAGGTCGAGGAAGTTGCTGCGCAGCGAGTTGGTGAGGTTCGTGGGCAGCAAGATGGCATCGAACGTCGCCTTCACGTCCCTGCTGGTGAGCTTGTCGCCGTTGTGGAACTTCACCCCTTTGCGCAGCTTCACGGTGAGCGTGAGGTGATCGGGGCTCTCTTCCCAGCTCTCGGCGAGCAGTGGCTTCAGCGCGTAGTTCGGGTGCGTCTGCCGATCGAGCTCGGCCAGCGTCTCGGTGAGCGCGCCGACGGTGTAGCGGGCCATCATCCCTTCGACCTGTTGATCGTGAAGGCGGTTGAGGCCGAGCGGCTCGGACGGAACGCGGATGGTGAAGGTGCCGCCGGACACCGGCGTGCCGCTCGACACTTCGGGGGGCAGCTCGCCCTTCAGCCACCCGGCGGTCGGCTTCACCCCTTCCGCGGCCGCAACGGGCTTCTTGTCCTTGCAGGCGACGAGCAGCAGCAGCGTGGCGAGAAGCAGTCGGCGCGTCATGGGCCTGCACCCTCGCGCGGAATGCCGGCCGCATCCACTTCCACGCTGGGAACGTTGGCGGGCGGGGTCATCTCGTAGAGGGTGAGGTCGGGCGTTTCGTTGAGGGCGACGTCTTTGTAGTTGAGCTCGATGCGCAGCGACGTTTGGGGTGACGAGAGGACGACGCGGCGTGGGTAGGTGAGCGCGCCTGTGTCTTCGATGTTCTCGAACGAGAGGTCATAGGCGCTCATGCCGGTGACGGTGGACTTGCCGACGCGGTAGCTGGGTGGGGCGATGGTGAGCGTCTGGGTCACCCCGCCCTTCTTGAGGGTGAGCGTCACCACGTCGTTCTCGACGTTCATTTCTGCGGACTCATGGGGAATGCGGGGGGCGCGGCCGAGCAGCAGAGCGGCGAGCTCGGCCGGAGCGACGGCAATCGGCACGAACCTCGCCACGTTCTGGGCAGTGGCAGGGCCGTGGAAGTACTTGCCGGCCTGGCCGTCGTAGAGGCCGAAAGTGACGCCGTCAGAGATGAGGATGCCCTGGGGTTTGCCGAAGAAGTCGAGCTGCTCGAGGTGGATGTACGCGGGCTGCGAGACGGCGGCGAAGAGGGTGACGCTGCCGTTGGTCTGGGGCGATTGCAGCTTCAGCTTGGCCTCACCTTTGATGCCGATGACGGCGGCTTCGGCCACTTCGATGCGCTTCAGCAGGTCTTCGGCCGAGGTGGGCAACCCGGCCGGCCCGAAGTCGACCCGGTGGGGGCACCCGGCCAACAGCAGGGCCAGCGGAAGAAGCAGGGCGAACGATGGGTTGGCAGAGAGCACTTGAATCCCGCTATTAACAGCAACACACATGACCTCCGACGAACTCCTTCACATGGTGCGGCTGGGCGGAATCACGATGGCATGCATCATCGCCGCGTCGGTTCTTTCGCTTTTCGTCGCGATCGAGCGGCTGATTGCGCTGTGGGGCGTGAGCTCGCAGGCAAAGGCGCTGGGCCAGGTGATTGCCGGGCATCTGCTGCGCGGAGACGTGGCGGCGGCGAGATCAGCGGCCGAACGCAGCACGGCGATGGTGGCGGACATCTTCCGGGCGGGGTTTCAGCGGGCGGCGAAGACGACGGGGCCGAGCCTGGATGCGGCGGTGGATCGGGTGCGGCAGGAAACGGCGCTGAAGCTGAAGAGCAAGATGTGGGTACTGGGCACGATTGGAGCGGTGACTCCGTTCGTCGGCTTGTTCGGCACCGTCGCGGGCATCATGAAGTCGTTTCGTGACCTGGGCCTCGACGTGGAAGCGGGCGGCAGCGGCGGCTCGGCGGCGGTGATGAGCGGCATCAGCGAAGCGCTGGTCGCGACCGCGGCGGGCATCATCGTCGCGGTCGAGGCGGTCATCTTCTACAACTACTTCCAGTCGCGGCTGGCGAAGCTGTCGGTCGAGCTGAAGCTGATTTCCGAAGAGTTCGTCGAGCTGTTGCGCGAGCGCGCGGTGAACGGGGTGGTTCCGTCGGCGAGCAGCGGGGAGCAGACGCCTCCGCAGCCAGTGGCCACGCCTGTCGTGCAGGGGGCGTAGGCGATGGCGCTCGGCAAGATTCCCGGCGGTGAAGAGGAAGGCGACGGGGTGTTCGCCGAGATCAACATCACCCCGCTGACGGACATCTTTCTGGTGCTGCTCGTCATCTTCATGGTGACGAGCTCGGTGATCGTGAACGCGAACGGCGGCGCGGCGAAGGCCGGGCTGAAGGTGAACCTGCCGAAGGGCGGCGCGGCCGATGCGCAGGCGAAGGCGTCAGACCTCTCGGTGGCGATTCTCGAAGACGGGCGCATCGTGCTCAGCGGCGATGTCGTTTCGACCGATGAGCTGAAGAAGGCGCTGGACCTCGCGCGAGAGAAGAACCCTGAGACGCTGGTCATCGTCCAGGCCGACCAGGGCGTGTCGCACGGCAAGGTCGTCGAGGTGATGGAGATGGCGAAGGGCGCGGGCCTCGCGCAGCTGGCGATCGGCGTGCGCGAAAACAACTGATACCGGATGACTGAGCAGCCCCCACGAAGGGGCTGATCGCAGTGAGAACGCAGCGGGCAGCCGGCGCCCTGAAGTCAGCTGCGGCGGCGCCTGACGACGCCGACCAGGGCCAGCGCGACCCAGGCGATTGCACCGGGGCCGGTGGCGCAGTTGCAACCCCCGCCGGTGGAGCCGCCTCCGCCGCCGCTGCCTCCAAGCCCGCCGTCGAAGACCAGCCCGCCGCTTCCGCCGCCCGAGCCACCCGAGCCACCCGCTGAGCCGCCGCCGCCTGAGCCGCCATCGAAGGGAAGCGCCCCGCCGAGGGTGCCGTCGAGCCTCAGCCGCTGTAGCTTGACGGCGAACGCGTGGACGTAGCCGACAATGATTCCGTCGCCAGCGTTGACGGGTTGAACGAGGTCCGGCGCATTGCCACCGGTGCTCTGAGAGAGCTGCCCAGTGGACCAGACGACGCCCGCATCGCCCCACTGCGGCGCGCCGGTGTCATCGAGCCGCTGCGCCCGGTTGATGGCGGTGGGAGAGGTGTCCTACGGCGTGGAGCACAGCAGCCAGCGAGGGCTGAACATGGAGAAGCTGGTCGTGTTCCGGTCGAGGGTGCAGACGCTCTCGTTCGATGAAGAGGCGGCAGCCCATTTCGGAACGATTCACGCCTCGCTGTCTCGCCGGGGAATTCGAATGGGTCCATTCGACACCCTGATTGCCGCGCACGCCGTCTCAGCAGCCCTGACGCTGGTCACCGACAATGTTCGCGAGTTCAAGGGGGTCAAGAGCCTGCGAGTCGAGAACTGGGCTCGGGCATAAGAGTTCGCTCGAGCGGGTTCCGCCCCACCTGAACCTTCTGGCGATGCGGTCGATCGCGCTGCGCTGCTCGAGTACTTCAGTGAACCAGGCCGCTCCTACTGGGCAGCACGCAGCGCGGGGCCACCGAACGATTCGTCGCTGATGCGCTCGACCTCACGCACCGGCAGCGTCACAACGAGCCCATCTCCGTCGACTCCCGTATGGGCGGCCTCAACGATTGCCGCGCGACAGGCGTCCGCGCGGTGCGCCGCGACCACCAGCTCGAAGCGGACATGTTCCACGCCATGCCCCGCAGCTGCACTACCGTGCCCGACGACCGCGCTCTCAGTCCAGCCGCTCACGGAGAGTCCGCGAAGGGCCTGTCTGACCGCCGATAGTCGGGTGTGCCGAACGTACGCAACCAACATCATCAGATCACCCATGGCTCACTGCCTCCGACACCTCGATGAGCAACTGCCGTTCCGTCTGGTTCAAGTCCTCGGACGCCTCCAACCTCTTGACCTTTGAGGCGCAGGACGCAGGCGGTGGCGGGTCAAGAGCGACAGCCGGGCCACAAATGACCCCGATGCGTTGTGTTTTGACCCGCGTGGCGGATGCTGAGGGGGCTGGGCCTCGTCACCCCACGAAGGGGATGATCGGGGTGCGGTCTTTCGGGTAGTCGGGAAACTTCTCGCGGTACCAGCGGTGATGCGCGACGGCGCGCGGGAAGAGGTTCGCGAAGGTGAAGACGGCAAAGGCGAGCGCGGGCAGCGTCCACGCGGCGATCGCGAACCCGACCCACTCCAGGATCTCGCCGAAGTAGTTCGGGCAGCTGATGAACTTGTAGAGGCCGCCGTGCGGAATCGAGTACCCGGTGTCGCCCGGCTTCCGCAGGCTGCGAAGCACCGCGTCGGCGTGGAGGTTGATCACGAAGCCAGTGAAGAACAGCACCACACCGATCACCACCTTCACGTCCAGAGACCGCGGCGCGATCGCAGCGCCGTTGCTGATCGCGTTCACCGAGTTGAAGGCCACCGCGAGCAGCACCGTCAGCAGCGGCTTCTGCTTGCCTTGATCTTTCATCAGCAGCGGAAAGACGAGCGCGCGCTGGGTGTAATGAAGCAGCCACAGCGACGCGACCCAGATCGCCTCGGGCTGGTGGTGAAACGGGCTCATCGTCCAGAAGGCCCAGGCGAAGAGGACGAGCGAGACGAGCTCCATCGCGAACCAGCCGAGGCGCGACGGAATCGTGGGGCCGAAGCCGCTGCGCAGGTACCGGCCGTAGGGCGCGGGGACGAAGAACAGCACCGGAAACACGATCGCCGCGCTGGCGAGGACGATGAGCGGAGCCACGGCGCGCGGATCTACTCCACTGTGGGTGGCGATGCCCTTGCACAAGCGACAGTCATGCTCTCTTTCATTGTGGCGCTCGCGTGTGCGCAGGTGGACTCGGACTTCCCTCCGCCGCCGCCCCCGCCTCCTCTCTACGTTGAAGACAGGACGGGGCAACTGCAGGAGTTGTCGGAGCTTCGCCAGGTGACGTCGTCGCTTCGGGTGCAGCTGGATCTGAGCCGCCAGGTGAACGAGCTGAACGTCGAGATCTTGAGCTTCGACACCTCGGCCCCCGGGTGGACAAAAGGCCTGCGGGTCATCTCTTACCTGCTGGCGACGCCGGCGTTTCTGCTGGCTGCTCCGGTGGTCAATGGCCAGAGCCCGGTGGTCGCAGTGACGACGCCGCTGGGCATGGGCTCGCTGACGCCGACGCTGAACACGGTCGGCCTCGCGCTGGCGGTGGTGGTGGGCGTCGCCTTCGTGTTCGGCGTGGGCGGCGGGATCATCGGCCACCTGATGAAGACGTTCGAGCTCGATGGGCTGGTGGCTCAGCGGACCCAGCTGAACGAGCAGTGGGCCGCGATGCGAATGGAAGGGACTTCGCTCGCGCGGCGGTGAGGCCGGCGGCGATCGCGGCGCGAACCTGTTCTGCGTGAAGCTCGCTGGTGTCGTCTGACCAGTCTTTGGTGTCGATCGGGTCGAGCACGACGACGCGGATGACGCCGGGCCGGAACGCGAAGAGGTTCTTCGGCAGCAGCGCGGCGGCGCCGACGACCGCGATGGGGATGATCGGCACCTTCGCGCGCGCGGCGATGACGAAGGGCCCGGGGCGGAAGGGGCCGAGCACCCCGTCGGGCTGGCGGGTGCCTTCGGGAAAGATGAGCGCCCGGCCTCCTTCGGCGAGCACGGCCGAGACGCGCCGCAGCTCTCGCATCGCCCGCACCGCGTGGTCGCGATCCAACAGCACGTGGCCGCACGCGGTGAGCAGGGAACCGACCAACGGCGCGCGCTCGAGCTCCTTCTTCACCACGAAGGTGGTGGGCTGCTCGCAGAGCGCTCCGAAGATGAAGACGTCGAGCAGTGAGCCGTGGTTCGCCATCATCAAGCCGGGCCGGTTCAGGTTGCCTTCGACTTCAAGCGTGACTCCGAGCCAGCGCAGGGTGACGAGGCAATAGCGGCGAATCGGGCCGGGAAAGATGGTCGCCGGGTCGGCGCCGAAGCGAAGGCGGACGAGGCTCCAGCCGACGTAGACGACGGTCAGGGCGACGGCGCCGATCGCGCGGATGAGGTTGGGCACGACTCGAGGGCAATACAGGCGCCGTGCCGGGCCAGACCTGCGCCGCGACTTCAGCCGCTGCGCGAGGACGTGCGCACGAAGCGTTCGTCGAGCAGCGCGCGGCCCACCTTCGTGATGCGCGGGTTCGCCGACAGCGACACGGACTTCAGGTGCTTCGTGGCGACGAGCAGCGCGACTCCCGCGTCGGTGATCCGGTTGTTCGAGAGGTCGAGGTGCTCGATCCCGGTGAGCGTGCAGAGGTGGCGCACGCCTTCGTCTGAGATCGAGCCGTGCGAGAGGTGGAGCTGGCGCACCGTCGCGAAGCATGACGTCTCGGCGACCAGCCGCGCGCCCTCGTCGCCGCCGAAGTAGCCGACCCGCAGCCAGCGCAGCTCGGTGAAGCGTGCCTTCTTCTTCAGGATGCGAAAGAGCTCGGCCTCGACGTTGTACGCGACGATCTCGAGCGCACGAATCCGCGCGATCGCCGGCAACAGCGCCTCGACCTCGTTCAGGTGGTCTTGTACCTGGTCGAGCGTCAGCGCCGTCACTGGCTCGGCTTCGACGACCCGCTTCACGGCGGCCGCAAGCCCCGGCAGGCCGCGCAACTTCACGTGCTCGAGGAAGCCGCGGCGAAACGTGTACTCGGGACGCGGGCTCAGCTTCTTGAAGAACGGCGTCCACGTGGCGGCGTAGCGTTTTTGAAGATCCTTCTCGCGCGCCCACAGCGCTCCGTAGCGTTCGCTGCCGGGCTCGGCCGTCTCGCGCTCGCACTGCACGCTGATGAACTCGCCGCGCGGCTTGCCCAACTCGGTCAACCAGTCGGCCATCACGCGGCGCGGCCCGTCGAGATCCGGGTTCGCGAGCACCTGCGCAAGCAGCGTCCCTCGACTGCTCTCGGGATGAACGGACATGACAATTGGGTGACTAGCGCACTGCGCATTCGAACGCGCATGCCACTCTCGAAACTGGTGAGGTTCCGCGGCTGTCGGCCATGGCACGCGCACTGCTCAAGCCCAGGGCCGTGAACGACCGGGCACTGAATCCGACGCTGAAGGATCTGCTGACGCTGTGCCGCATGGATCGCACCTGGGTCCGCGGCGAGGGCGCGTACCTCTTCGACGAGAAGGGCCGCCGGTTCCTCGACGGCTACGCGCAGTACGGCGCGCTCGCGCTCGGCCACAACCACCCGGCCGTCGTCGCGGCGGTGAGCGCGGCGCTGGAAGCGAAGGAGCCGGCGATGGTGCAGCCGTACCGCGCGCCCTGGGCCGAGGCGTTGGCGGCCGAGCTGGTGCGCGTCGCTGGGGGCGGGCTCTCGCACTGTGTTTTCACCACGTCGGGAGCCGAGACGGTCGAGGCGGCGATCAAGCTCGTCCGCGCGCGCACCGGGCGGCAGGTGATCCTCTCGGCCGAAGGTTCCTTTCACGGCAAGACGATGGGCGCGCTCGCGGCGACGGGGCAGCGCCACCACGCGGAAGGGTTCGGGCCGGTCGCGCCAGGCTTCGTGCATCTGCCCTTTGGTGACGTCGGCGCTTTGGCGAGCGCGTTCGCGGCGCACGCGCCAGCGGCGCTGATCCTCGAACCGATTCAAGGAGAGAGCGGCGTGCACCTGCCTCCGCCCGGCTACCTCGCGCAGGCCCGGGCGCTGTGCACGCAGTACGGCGCGGCGCTGATTCTCGACGAGGTGCAGACGGGGCTCGGCCGCACGGGAAAGCTGTTCGCGGGTGAAGGGGCCGACGTTCTGCTGGTGGCGAAGGCGCTGGGCGGTGGCGTGTTTCCCCTGGGTGCGTGCCTCACCAACGCGAAGTTCTGGGACGAGACGTTTGCGCTGAAGCACTCGTCGACCTTCGCGAACAACAACGTCGCGTGCCGGGTCGGGCTGACGGTGCTGGAGCAGCTCCAGTCGCTGGACACCTCGCTGACGGGCCGCCACCTGCAAGCAGGTCTCGCCACGCTGGCCGCGCGCCACCCGTCGGTGATCGCGGAAGTGCGCGGCCAGGGGTTGTTGGGCGCGATCGAGCTGCGCACGATGGACGCGGACGCGGGGATGTTCAGGTCGTACCTGCAGCACCAGGGCCTCTACGCCTACGCCGTCGCGTCGACGATCGCCGAACGCAATGGCGTGCTGGTACTGCCGACGCTGGGCGGGTCGAACGTCTTGAGGGTCGCGCCGCCGTTGATCGTGACGGTCGAGCAGATCGACGCGCTGCTCGCGGGCATCGGCGAAGTCTGTGAACGGCTGGCGCGCAACGAGTCCGACGTGATCCTCCGCGCGCTCAAAGCGATCGGCCCCGACCGGGTGACGCCGAGAGCGGTGCGGCTGCCGCTGCCTCAGAAAGATCCGGGCGGAAGCTTCGCCTTCCTCGCCCACTACACCCGCGCGGAAGAACGCGTGCTCACCGACCCGTCGCTGGCGCGCCTGACACCCGAAGAGCTCGAGCACTACAGCGCCTTCGCCGCCGAGCTTCCCTTCGGAGCGACCATTCGCACCCCCACCCTGCGCTCGGCCACTGGCGCCACCGTGCGCGGCTACATCGTCTCGATCGGCATGCTGCCCGAGCAGATGCTTCACCGCGGCCGGAAGCACGTCGAGCCGGCGATCATTCGCGGCGTCGAGCTCGCCCACGCCCTCGGAGCGAAGGTCGTCGGCCTCGGCGGCTTCACCACCCCGTACAGCCGCCGCGGCCAGGCAGTGCTCGGGCTTGGCCCGGCGATCACCACCGGCAATGCGCTGACCGCGGGCATGGCCTTCGCCGCGACGAAGCGGGTCGCTGAACGCCGCGGGCTCGCGCTGGAGGAACTCGAGGTCGCCGTCGTTGGCGCGCGGGGCTCGGTCGGCGCGCTGGTGACGAAGCTGATGGGCCGCGCCCGCCCGAAGAAGCTGCTGCTGGTCGGCAACCCCAGCAGTGGCACCGCGTCGCTCGAGGCGCTCGCGAATGGCCTGGGCTGCCCGGTCGAGCTCGCCACCGACACCCACCGCCTCCACCGCTGCCAGGTCATCGTCAGCGCGAGCGGCGCGGGTCGGCCGGTGCTCGACACCGCGCCGCTTCGGTCAGGGACGATCATCTGCGACGTCGCGCGGCCCTTCGACGTCTCGGCGCGCGTTCGCTCGCGGCGCGATCTGACGGTGATCGACGGCGGCCTCGTCGCCCTGCCCGACCGCAGCCTTCGTTTTGGGCCTGGAAACCTTCAGGGCTTGCCGGCCGGCATCCAGCTCGCGTGTTTGTCCGAGACGATGCTGCTCGCGCTCGCGGGGACGACGCGTCACCACGGCATCGGCGACGACGTGGCGCTGGCCGAGGTCGACGAGGTGATGGCGCTGGCAGATCGCCACGGGTTCCGCCTCGCCGAGCCGCCGCTGGATCTGCTCGACGTGAGGTTCCGCGCGCGCCGCAGCGAGGACATTCAGCTCGAGGCGGCGCGATGAGCCCGCTCGCTCAGGCCGCTGAACACTTCCGCGCCGCCTACCACGCCCGGAAAGAACTGGTCGCCGAGCAGGCCGACTGGAGCCGCACCATCGCGCTCGTCGCGAGCGATACGGGGGACTCGATCGCGCTGCAGATCACCTCAGGCCGGATCACCGCGTGCGTCTCGGGCACGGCGGGCGACATCGTGATCACCTCCGACGCGCGGACGCTCTGCGAGATCCTCGAGCTGCGCCAGGGCCCGAACGAGCCTTACCTGTTCGGCGACCTGACCGTGCGCGGCCCCGAGGCCGACTTCATTCGCCTCGACTACCTCACCTCGAGGCTCTGCCCCGAATGAACGCGCGGGCCTTGATCACCACTGGGTGTGGCACCGCGATCGCGTGCGTCTGCGCGATCGGCCTCTTCCAGATCGAGAGCGCGGTCGGTGGCCTCTGGGCCGTCGCCGCCGTCGCCATCGCGGGCGGCATCTGCGCCCTGCTCGCCCGCATCTTCGGCCGGCTCTCGACCGTGATCCCCAGCGGCGCGGGCCTGCTCGCCTGGCTCTCGAAGGGCTTCGGCCGCCGCGCGGGGCTCGCGCTGGCGATTCCGTACCTGCTGCTCACCCTGTTCCTCGTCGGCGTCGAGGCGACGATCGTCGGCACGTTGCTCGCGCAGGTGCTGCCGGGCCTGCCCGAAGCCGCAGGAGCGCTCATCTTCCTCATCGGCACCTGGGCGTTCTGTCGCGCGGGCTTCCAGGTCGGCTTCAAGGCGCAGGCGTTCGCGACGATCGCGCTGGTGGTCGGGCTCGTCTCGCTCTCCGTCGTCTCGGTGGTGCAGGCCGGGCAGCGCGGAGAGCTCGCCGCAAAGCTCTTCACTGCGGCGCCGAGCCTGGCCGCGTTCGTCGGCGCCATCGGCACCGGCATCTTCCTCTTCATGGGCTTCGAGCTCGTCACTTCGCAGGCCGAGCATGCGACGCCGCTGGCGATTCGCAGGGGGCTGTTCGGCACCGTCGCGGCGCTCACCGGCGTCTACGCGATCGTCTCCCTCGGCTTCTCGTGCCTCGCCTA
Source organism: Myxococcales bacterium (assembly GCA_038206395.1). GTDB lineage: Bacteria > Myxococcota > Myxococcia > Myxococcales > Myxococcaceae > JAGSPQ01. The sequence continues at coordinate 68,727 of JBBRAX010000008.1, forward strand.
CCCGCCGACCCAGACGCTGGTGCCGCAGCTGGCCATCGCCGAGCAGACGGGCTCGACCCTCGCGCTGGTCGCGATGGTGGGCCTCTGCCTCCTCGCGTCCTTCACGTCCTTCAACGGCGCGCTGCTGGCGATGTCGCGCTTCACCCAGGCGCTGGCGTCGCAGGGCGCGGTGCCAAAGGTGTTCGCGAAGCTCGACCCGAAGACGCGGGTGCCGCGCGAGGTGTTGGCGCTGCTGCTGGCGCTGTCGATCGGGTTCACCGCGATCGTGATCGTGGGCCACGCGCTCGAGCCCGCGATTCTCGCCGCTGCCGCTGCGGCCGCCGTGCTCTACGCCGCCGCCGCCTGGGTGCGCGAGCGCGCGCCTTTCGCCGAGGCCGGGCGGTCTCCTCTGGTGGGTCGCGCGCTCGCGATTGGCCTGGTCGTGCTCGCCATCGGCGTCGTCGTCAACGCCGGCGCCGCCCTGCCCGGCACCTTGTTGCTGCTCGCCGTCTCACTCGCCGCCGCGGCCGCCATCGCCGCGCGCATCCCCGCCAAACGGAGCCACGCATGAGCATCGACTTTTCCATCGCCGGCTGGACCCGGCGTGTCCCGCAGCTGCAGTGGGCGCGCGAAGAAGCGTCGCTGGCCGAGATCGGCGAGGCGCTGCCCGAGGCGCTGCTGTGCTCGCAGCCCCTGGCCGAGGTGCACCGGCTCGACCTGTCGCTCTTCGTAGTGTTCGAAGAAGCGTCGCTGCGGGTCTCTGGAGCGCTGACCCGCCGGGCGCCCAGCCTCGACGCGCTCAACTTCTGCGCGCAGCAGACCATCGACGAGGCGCGGCACTACGAGGTGTTTCGCCGTCGCTATGAGCACGCGCGCACCGCGGCCGGCCTGTCGCCGACCGAAGGCACCGACGCGATCCTGATTCCTCCGCTGAAGCGCTTTCTCGAGCACTGCTACGAGGTCGCCGACGCCGGCTCGTTCATCGAAGGGCTCACGCTGATGAACCTCGTCCTCGAGGGCATGGCGTTCTCGCTGTACGCGTACGAAGAGCGCTACTGGAAGAACGTCGACCCCTGGCTCTCGCTCGCCGTTCACAACGCCTTCGCCGATGAGTCGCGGCACTGCGCGTTCGGGGCGAGCCTCGTCGCGTCGCTGCTGAAGGACGACCCAGCGCGGCGCGCGAAGGTGACGAAGCTCTGCGAGCGGGCACGCGCGGCGATGGCCGAGGTGTTCGCGTACTACGTAAAGAAGTTCGTCGGCGTGTTCGAGGTGGTTGCTCGCCAGCACCGCGACCTGTTTGCCAGCACCGAGTGCGCGCCTGGGAGGCTGATCTCGCAGACGCCATACCGCGAGCAGGTGGCGATGATTCACCACAGCATCGACGTCGAGCACGGCCGGCTGATCGCGAAGGCGGGTCTGTGAAGAGCTCGACCTGGGCGCGGAGGGAACATGCGGCGCTGCTCGCCGTCGCGGCGGCGCTGGCGCTGCTGAACTTCGGCGCGATTCACTGGCCGCGCGCGCTGTTGGTCTTCGCTGCGATCGACCTCGTCGGCTACTTGCCCGGCGCGATCGCCCAGCGCCGCGCCGGCCCACGTCCGATTCCCGCCGTCTTTCACCACCTCTACAACCTCACCCACAGCTACCTGGTCGCGGGCTGCGGCGTGGCGCTCTGGGCGCTGGCGCTTGGCCACTTCGAGTGGGCGATGCTCGCGGTGCCGATTCACCTGTCGATCGATCGCGGCCTGTTCGGCAATTCCTGGAAACCCACCTCGATGCCCTTCGAAGCGAAGGAGGCCTGACCCATGCTCGCCATCGATCACCCGTCGGGCTACCTCGCGCTCTCGCCGCGCAACCAGCAGTTCACGCTTCAGGGCCAGCCCGGCTTCGTTTCGTACCGCGAGCAGGGCAACCACCTCGTCCTCTTCGGAGGAGTCCATGCGGCGAACGACGCGCAGGGCCCGCTGCTGGACGCGTTTCTCGGCGAGGCCGCCGCCCGGAGCCGCAAGGTGATCGCGGTGCAGCTTCGCGAAGCGCAGGGCGACCTGTTTCGCGCACGCGGCTTCACCGTCAACAAGTTCGGCTCGACGTACGGCGTGAAGCTCACGGGCTACTCGTACGCGGGGACGAAGAAGGTGAACCTGCGGAACAAGATCAAGCGCGCGAAGTCGGCGGGCCTGCGCGTGCTTGAGGTCGGCCGCGAGCTGCCAGACGATCGCGACACCTTCGCGCGCATCGAGGCGATCAGCGGCGCCTGGCTCAAAGAGAAGCAGAAGAAGGAGCTCGACTTCATGATCGGCGAGCTCGGCGGCCCGCAGCACGTCGACCGCCGCGTGTTCGCCGTCGTCGACGCCAGCGGCGGGATGATTGGCTTCATCACCTATGTCCCCGCGTACGGCGCGCGGCCCGGCTGGCTTCACGACCTCACCCGGCGGGTGCCCGATGCGCCAGTCGGCTGCATGGAGCTCTGCAACCAGTTCGCGATGGAAAGGCTCGCGGCAGAAGGCGCCCAGTGGCTGCACTTCGGCTTCACCCCTTTCCTCGTCGACGGCGACGAAGGGCCGCAGGCGAGCCGGTTTCTCTCGTGGGTCCTGCGGATGCTCGGCCGCTACGGCTCGGCGATTTATCCGGCGCAGAGCCAGCGCGAGTACAAACGGAAGTGGATCCCCGACGTCGTCGAGCCCGAGCTGGTCGCCTGCCGGCCGCTGTCGGTGCGCGCGATCGTCGACCTCCTGTTGCTCACCCGTTCGGTCTGAGGCCCCGCATGCGCACGAAGCGAATCAAAGTCATCGTCAACCCCAGCGCGCGATCGGGCCGCGCCTGGAAAGCGCTGCAGAGGGCCGGAGCCATGGCTGCCGGTCTCGAGTGGGTCGAGAGCCGCTCGGCCGGCCACCTCACCCAGTTGGTGCGCGAGGCCCAGGACGAAGACCTCGACGCGCTGGGCCTCGCGGGCGGCGACGGCACGGTGACGCACGCGCTCGCAGGAATCACGGGGCCCAACCGGGTGCCGATCGGCCTCATCCCCGTCGGCTCGGGCAATGACTTCGCGTTCAACTGTGGCGTGCCGAAGACGATCAGCGAGGCGCTTCGGGTGCTCACCCACGGCACGCCGCGGACCGTGGACCTCGTCAACTGTGGACCAACGCGTCGCTTCTGCTGCGTCGCGGGCGTTGGCCTGGACGAGACGGCGCTGCGCATCATCTACGGCTCGTGGCTGCCGCGGTCGAAGGCGCTCAACATCTACGCGGCGCTTGTGGCGCTGATGACCTACGCGCCGCCGCGGGTGCGGTTGTCGTGGGAAGGCGGCAGCTACGAGGGCGAGGTGATGTTCGCGGCGGTGACGAACACCACCAGCTACGGCGGCGGCTTCATGGTGTCGCCGTCGGCGCGCGTCGACGACGGGGCGCTCGACATCTGCATCGTGAAGCGCACCGCGCGGCTCAAGCTGCTCGCGAACTTCCCGCGCATCCTGAAGGGCACGCACGGCGGACTCGAGGAAGTGATCATGGCGAAGAGCAACTGGGTGCGCATCGAGGCCGATGGCGCGGCGCTGCCGGTTCCGCTCGATGGCGAGCTGGGCATGGCGCAGACGCCCGTCGAGCTGCGCTGTGACCCGCGCGGGCTGACGTTGCTGGGGCCGCCGGCGCTGCAGCTGGCGGCGTCGATTCGTGAGGAGGTGGCCCGTGTTGCGTGAGGCCGACCTGTCGCTCGCTGAGACGCCAACGGGGTGGATCGTGTCGCGCCGCGACGACCTGCTGTGGCTGCAGGGCTCGGTGGTGGCGGGGCTCGCGCTGCTCGCGTTCTTCGCGCTGGGGCCGAAGCTCACCGATGGCAACTATGCGGCCTTCCACCCGGCGGTGATCGCGGTGCTGCTGTGGGGGATCTTCTTCGACGGCACGCACGTCGCGGGCACCTTCACCCATTCGCGCGCGAAGCAGGCAGGGCGCTGGGCGTGGGCGCTGGTGCTGATCGGGCCGGCGGTCGCGCTGGTCGACTGGCTCGCGCTGACTCCGGGGCCGTCGCAGCTCGGCCACGCCGGTTGGTTGTTCCGGGCGTTCCTGTTGTTCGCTTACGTCTGGGCGTACTTCCACCTCGTCCGCCAGCACCACGGCTTCCTCGCGCTCTACCGCCGGAAAGCGAAGGCGACCGATTGGTTCGAGCGCCGGCTCGAGACGCTCACGCTGTGGGTCGGCTGTCTGTATCCGTACCTGCGCTTCTCGCTGTCCGACGCCTTCGCGCACTCGGGGCTTCCGGTGATGTTGCCGGCCGACTGGCTGCCGGGGCTGCGTGTGGCGCTCGACGTCGGCTTTGGGCTCGCCGGCACGGGGCTCCTCGCGGCGCTGATGGTGCGGGCGCGCTTTCGGTTCGGGCCGCGGCACCTGCTGCTCGCGATCGTGATCGCCTTTCACCTGTTGGTCTTCGCGCTGCTCGACAACCTGCTCACGATCACCGCGACGCTGACGGTGTTTCACAACCTGCAGTACCACCGCATCGTCTGGGATCACGCGAAGGGCCAGGGGCGCACGCCGGCTGGCGGACTCGGGCGGTATCTCGTGCTCGGGTTGATCCTCGGGGTCGTCTGGTACGTGCCGCGGGTGCTCGGCGTCGCGATCGCCGGGTCTGACTTGATGCGAAACGTGCTGCTCGGCCTCGGCTGGGGCGTCGCGTTTCACCACTACTTCGTCGACGGGAAGATCTGGAGGCGGCCGTCATGATGCGGATCGCGCCCGTCTGGTCGGCTGCCCTGCCGCCCGCATTCCCGCGGCTCGAGCGCTCGATGCGGTGCGACGTCGCGATCGTCGGGGGTGGGCTCGCGGGGTTGTCGGCGGCGTACCACCTGCTGATGCGGCGGCCCGGCGCGAAGGTGGTCGTGCTCGAGGCGAGCCGCGTCGGTGCGGGAGCCTCGGGCCGCAGCACCGGCATGCTCGGGCCTGGCGTGGGGCAGAGCCTGCCGGCGCTGGTGAAGTCGCGCGGAGCAGAGGTCGCGACGGCGTTGTATCGCGCGACGCTGCAGGCGGTGGACGACGTCGAGGCGCTGGTCAAAGCGGAAAGGATTGAGTGTGAGCTCGTGCGCGGGGGGCAGCTCGTCGTAGGCCGCAGTGGGTCGGAAGGGAGGCTCGCGGAGCTCGCGTCGACGCTCTCGGCGCTCGGACTTCCGGGGCAGGTGCTCGATGCGGCGCAGCTGTCGTTGCGGATCCGGCTTACGCAGGCGACCGGCGCGGTGCTGATTCCCGATGCCGCCACGCTGCACCCGGGGAAGTTGCTGGCGGCGCTGGCGGCTCGCGTCGTCGCGCTGGGCGGCGAGATCTTCGAGGGGGCGCGCGTGGAGTCGATCAGCCACGATTCCCCCGTGCGGCTCTCCGTTCATCCCGAGGGCATTTCCGTTCATCCCGAGAGCATTTCCGTTCATCCCGAGAGCAGTCGAGGGATGAGCCGCCCGGGTGCTGCATCGCCCCTCGGCTTCTCCCGAGATGCACCGGGCCCCACCGAAGTCCTCGCCGACCAGGTCGTGCTGGCGACGGCCGGGTACACGTCGAACCTGAAGGTGCTGCACGGGCGGATCCTGCCCGTGCACCTGCAGGTGCTGGTGACGGATCCGGTGAACCTGGATGCGCTCGGCTGGAAGAACCGTGAAGGCGTGCTCGATGCGCGCCGCGTCTTCAACTACTTCCGCCTCACCTCTGACAACCGCATCGTCTTCGGCGGAGGCGCCCCGCGGTACCAGTGGGGTGGCTCACTGACGGACAACGCAGACGCCCCGCTGCGTGCACTCGAGCGCGAGCTGCACGCCACCTTCCCCACGAAGCTGAAGGTCGCCGGCGGCTGGACGGGAGTCATCGGCTACGTCGCCGACGCGCTTCCCGCGATCTCACGCTGGTCGCAGAACCCAGCCGTGATCCACGCCGTCGGCTGGTGCGGCCACGGCGTCGCGTTGTCGATCGCTTCGGGTGCGTGGGTGACCCGGCTTCTTTGCGATCAGACCGCGGAAGAAGATCTGCCCTGGTACCGCCCTGACCCGCCGCGCGTGCCCTTCGAGGCCGCCCGCTGGCTCGGCTTCAACGCCACTGTCGCCGCAATGGGAATGCTGGACCACCTCTAGCCACAAGGAGTCGTCATGGACGTCGACGTGCTGATCGTAGGAGGCGGAGTCGGAGGCGCCGCGCTGGCGCTCGCCCTCACCCACGCGCACCCGGTGAAGGTGCTGGTGATCGAGCGCCGCCCAGGGCCCGGCAACATCAACCGCGGCGACAGCCTGCTGCCCGCCGTGACGCGCCTGCTCAGAACGTGGGGAGCCCTCGATCGCTTCTACGCGGCCGGCGCAAACCCGGTCAGCAAGCAGCAGATCTTCCACCCGAAGGGCGGCCTGATTCTCGAGGCGCCGCTGGTCGGCCCCGACGGCTCGCCGTACCTCGTGCTGCCCCACCCCGAGATCGAACGCACGCTCGCCGACGCCGCGCGCGCGACGGGCCACGCCGACTTCCGCTATCGGACCTCGCTTCGCACGCTCACCCGCCTCAACGGCCGCGTCACCGGCGTCCGCATCGTCGATGCCGACGGCGTCGAGTCCACCGTGACTGCGCGGCTCGTGATCGGCGCCGACGGCTCGAACTCCGCCGTTCGCGATCAGCTCGGCATCCCCTTCCTCTCGGTGCCCTACGACACCGGCTACTACATCATCGAGGTCGACCGCCCTGCCGCGTACGAGGACGCGATGCGCCTCGACCTTCACCCCGACGGAGCGGTGATGACCATGCCGCAGACCCGCACCACCGTCGGCGCTGCCGTGCTCGTTCACAGAGAGCACCGCGCCATCTTTCAGTCGGGCACCACCGAAGAGAAGCTCGCGGCGATCTGCGAGCGCGCGCCGATCTTGACCGGCATGAAGCCCGTGCCGCGCGGCGCGCACCTCTATCGCCTGCACCGCAGCCACGCGACCCGCTACATCGATCGCGGCGCAGCGCTGATCGGCGACGCGGTGCACGTCACCAACCCGACCGCCGGCCAGGGCATGACGATGGCGATCGAAGACGGCGCGGCACTGGCGCAGCTCGTCGCTCCGCTGATCGCCGGCGGGGCCGATGACGCGACGCTCGACGGCGGCCTCGCCGAGTACCAGGCGATTCGCGGCCCGGCGAACCGCGAGCTGGTGCGCTGGTCGCACTGGATGGGGCGGCTCTTCTCGGAAGGCGGAGGCCTCGGCGACGAGCTGCGCCGGCACGTCTTCGCTTTCGGCATGACGTCCATCGGCAAGGCGATTCACCGCACGGTCTGGAACCGGGTCGCCACGAGGAAGGCGTCATGACCGCGACCTTCATCGCCGTTCGCGGCGCGCTCGGCAGCCAGCTGAGATCTCTGGTCCTCTTCGGCAGCTGCCTCTCACGTTCCACTGCCCGCGCCGGCAGCATTCCCGATCTGTTCGCGGTGGTGGACGACCTCGACCAGGCGCTGAAGGCCCTGGGCGTGTCGAAGGCCGGGCGCCTGATCGCCCCCGCTCTGCCGCCCGTCACGCTCGCCTTCCAGGGCCTCGCGAAGCTCAACGTCGTCGACGTCAAAACTTTGACGCGCGAGCTGCAGACGCCCACCGATCTCTACCTCGCGGGCCGCCTCGGCAAGCGCACCGAGTGCGTCTACGCGCGCGACGAGCCCTGCCGACGAGAGATCGACGGCTTGCGCGAGAACGCCCGCCGCCTGATCGCCCGCATCGCCCTGCTCGGCTTGCCCCGCCTCACCACGCTCGAGGCCGTGCTGCGCCGTTGTGTGGGCTTGTCGTACGAGGCCGAGCCACGCCCCGAGACGCCCGCGAAGATCCGCGCGCTCTACGACGCCTTCGCCGACTGGTACCCGCCTCGCTACACCCCCTTGATCGCCGAGCACGCGCGAACGATGGGCGTGGTGCTGGCGGCTGACGCGCTCATCGATCAACGCCCCGACGACGTGCGCGCGAAGGAAGCCAAAGGCCTGCGCCGGTTGATCCGCAATTCCTGGTTTCGGGCGATGGCCCGGTGGCCGAAGGGAATCCTGCTCTACCGAGGTTGGTTGCCGTACCTCTGCGGCAAGGTCTCGCGCGCCCGCACGTTTCAGGCGGGCTGAAGGAGCCGGGTGCGGCAGGACTCGGGTCGCCGCGAATGACCCACCCCTGGTGACCGCCAACCTCGCGGATCCAGCGGCGGAGTTGAGTGGATTGAACCTTGCTCTTGGCTCCTTCGCGGCACGGCTGTGCCGATGAGTCTCAACCCCAAACCCGTCGGAGCCACCAAAATGAAAATCACGAAGCAGACCCGCCAGTGGGTCGCTGCCTTTACCGCCGCTCTTCTTCAGGCGTGCGGCGTTCCCTACCAGCCCACACCCGAGAATCCGGACTTCCGTGGCGTCGCGGAAGCCGACGGTGCGTTGACGGCCCTCGCTACGCCGTGTGCTTTCGTCTCGGGCACGGGCATCGCTACGGTCTCGGTCGCCGACACCGAGGTCGCGGTGATCAGCAAGCGCGTCGTCGACAACGCGATTCTCGTCAACGGCGTGGCGTGCTCGACGGCGACCGCCGCGAACATTCGCCGCATCAACATCGTCGAGACCGCGGCCGGTGCGCAGACCGTGATACTGGACTTCATCAACGGCACCTTCGCGACGGGCTCGGCCACGTCGGTCGGCATCGACGTCGACCTCGGCGCGGGCGTGAGCGACGCGCTGAAGATTCGCGGCTCGGCCAACGCCGACGCCATCGCCTTCGGAGCGACCGGCATCGCGATCAACACCGACACCAGCAAGGACATCAGCTTCGCGAACGTCGAGTCCTTCGTCGTCAGCCTCGGCGCCGGCGCCGACACCTTCACCGGCGCGGGCGGCTTCGGCACCGGCACCGCCTACCTCGGCGCGCTCACTGTCTACGGCGGCGCGGGCAACGACGTCCTCACCGGCGGTGGCGGAGCCGACAGCATCTCCGGCGACGAAGACAACGACACCCTCGCCGGCGGCGCGGGCGCCGACCTGCTCTACGGCAACGACGGCAACGACACGTTCAACGAAGGCACCGCGACCAGCGGCAGCGACACCTTCGCCGGCGGCCTCGGCACCGACCTGGTCAGCTACGCGCTGCGCACCCAGGCCATCACGGCCAGCATCGGCGCGGGCGCGACGGACGACGGCGAGGCGAGCGAGGCGGACGACATCCTCGGTGACGTCGAAGGCATCACGGGCGGCACCCAGGCGGACACGCTGACGGGCGACGCGAACGCCAACACGCTGAACGGCGGTGGCGGCAACGACGTCCTTTCCGGGCTCGCTGGCGCGGACACGCTGAACGGCGGCGACGGCAACGACACGCTGATCGGAGGCCTTGGCGCGGACATCCTCAACGGTGACGCGGGCGACGACACGTTCGACGAAGAGGCGGCCACCAGCGGCGGCGACACGATGAACGGTGGCGCTGGCGTCGACACGGCGACCTACGCAGGCCGCACCCTGGCCGTCACCGTCTCGATCGACGGCGTCGCGCTGGACGGCGAGTCGGGCGAGCTCGACAACGTGAAGGCCGACGTCGAGAACCTGATCGGCGGCGCGGGCAACGACACCCTCACCGGCAGCGCCTCGAACAACAGCCTCACCGGCGGCGCCGGCAGCGATACGCTGAACGGCGGCGCAGGCGATGACGTCTTCCTCGAGGGCGCGGCGGCCAACGGCGCGGACACCTTCAACGGCGGCACGGGCATCGACCGCGTCGATTACTCAGGCCGCAGCGCAGCGCTGTTCGTCACGATGGACGGCGTGACGGCGAACGACGGCGCGGCCGCCGAGGGCGACAACGTGAAGGGCGACGTCGAGAACCTCGACCTCGGCAGCGCCGACTCGATCGTCACTGGCAACGCGCTGGACAACGTCATCAACGGCGGCGCTGGCGACGACATCATCTCTGGCGGCGCAGGCAATGACACCGTCAGCGGCAACGGCGGCGATGACGTCATCAACGGCGACGCGGGCGACGACACCATCGACGGCGGCGGCGGCACCAACGTCATCGACTGCGGCGCCGGCTCGGGCGACATCGGAGTGCTCGGCACGATGAGCAACTGCGAGCTGTAGTCACCGTAAAAAAGGGGGCTCCCATGCTGCGCACTTCGTTCGTCGTGTTGGCAATATTGGGTGCAGTGGGGTGCTCCAGTGCGGGGAGCACCGGCGGTGTCGATCAGCCGCCGGTGTTGTCGGAAAAGAAGGAAGCGCCGGTGCTGACAGAGGCCTCGGCGCTCGCAGTGGGCCGCAGCGGCACGGTGCTGCGGCTCTCGGCGAAGGGCACGGACGCGAACGGCGATGTGACGAAACTGTTCGTGAAGTTGACGGGAAAGAACGGGCAGCCGCTGCTGACGTTCGACACGGACTTCGACGGCAAGCTGGACTCGGCAGAATCGGTGATGGCGCTCGATCTGCCGGTCGACAAGAAGGCGGCGTTTACGGCGGTGGTGACTTTTCCAGACCTGACTCCCGACGCGGTCTCTTCGGTCGAGCTCCAGCTGGTGGATCACGAAGGAATGCGGTCGTCGGCGAAGTCAGCCGACGTGAAGGCGCTGGCGGTGCTGCCGCTGGGCAGCGGCTGCGACAAGAACTACCTCGAGAATCGGTGTGAAGACGGGCTGGGGTGCAGTGGCTCGCCCGCCAAGTGCCAGGAAGGCGTCGCTCCGGAAATCGACCGCGTCGGTTACTTCTTGTCGGCCGATGGGCCGCGCGTCCTGGTCGAAGGCGTGGACCCGGACGATGACCTCTGGAAGGTGCGGGTCGGCTTCCTCGACAGCAAGGGCCTGCCGCTGAAGCTGGACCTCGACAACGACGGGCAGGGCGAGAGCAATTTCTTCGACGTCGACGCGATGTCGGCCTCGGCGAACGGGAAGTTCTTCGTGTTGCTGCAGACGTCGATCAATTTTGGCGGGCTCGTCGCCCAGGTCTCGGTCGAGCCATACGACAAGTCGTCACGCAAGGGCCTGGCGAAGGTGGCGCCCCTCGCTCCCGCGCCGCCGCGCACCAACGGCCAGCCGTGCGACCGCCGCGGCTTCGACACGTGCATCACCGATTACAGCTGCACCCCCGGCATAGCCGGCGCGTCCAGCACCTGCCAGTCGAGCGCCTTTGCCCGCACCAAGAAGTGCGAAGCCGCTCCGGTGATTGAGCCCGCCAAAGGCGTCTTTTCCGCCACCGGCATGGCGCAGGGCGTGAGCCTCTGGGATCCGCCGGTGGGCTGCGCCGCCAACGATCCGCATGCGCAGCCCGAAGCAGTCGCGCGCCTGGTGCTCGCGAAGGACGCCGCAAAGGTGACGCTGACCACGCTGCGCCCCGGCACCGGCTTCGACACGGTGCTCACCCTTCTGCCCGACTGCAGCGAGCCGAGCCGCGCCGCCGCGCTGGCCTGCAACGATGACGGAGCAATGACAGCCGCTTCGACGCTGGTCGCCACCAACCTGAAGGCGGGCACGTACCTGGTGGTGGTCGACGCCCGCAGCGCAGCCGGCGGCAGCTTCGAGCTCACCGCCACCGTCGAGTGAGCGCGGTTCTGCGCAGAGACCCACGCCCGTAAGGCACGTTGGCAGGGCACAGCCATTGCGATTGCCCCCCGCATGGCCGCCACCGAGCAGGACATCGTCCGCACCTTTCTTTCTTCTTCTTTCTTCGCTGAAGACGAGGCCGCCCCGTCGGTCGCGCGGCTGCTCGCCCTGCCCTGCGACCCGGAAGAAAGGCGGCTGCTCGAGTCCTACGCGGCCGAAGAAGCGGGCCACGCCGCGATGATCAGCGACCACTTCGAGACCAACGGCCTTCAGCTCGGTCAGCCGTTCTGGGTGCAGCGGCTCTTCAAGCTCGCGCGCGCCCGCCCGACGATGCTCGTGCAGATGTACACGATCGAAGTGATGGCCTGCCTCTTCTACGGAGCGATGGCTACCCGCACGACAGACGAGGCGGCGAAGTCGCTGATGCGGAAGCTGCTGCGCGACGAGGCCCGCCACATTCGCCTCGTCCGCGAGCTGCTGGTTCGCGAGCTCGCGCGGCTCGGGCCGTTGCAACGTGTCAAAGCGCACACCATCGCCCTGCTCTTCCGCGTCGGCGCCAGCGTGACCGCGTACGTGCAGGCGCGTCACCTGCGGCCTGTGCTTGGAGACACGGGGCTGACGCTGCCGAAGAAGCTGTTCCGGTTGCTGTCGGCGGACCGCGTGGATCAGCCGTCGAAGCCTCTGACCTGGTGGTGGGGCGCCCCGGCCGTCGCCCCGTGAACACCGAGGAGGCTCATCCCTCGACTTCTCTCGGGATGTACGGGCTTTACGGCGCAGTGCGGAAGGCGGCGTCGGAAATCTCGACGGGCGAGTTGTCTTCCAACAGCGCCATCTTCGCCATCGACTCAATCTGCGGAATCACGTTGCGTGCGTACCACTGCGCGGCGGCCCGCTTGCCCTCGTAGAAGGCGACGTCTTCATCGCCTGCCTTGAGCTTCGCCGAGGCCGCCTCCGCCTTCACTCCCGCGTCCAGCGACAGCCAGCCGACCGCGAGGCGCGACATCATGTCGAGGAACCGGTTTGCGTTCAGCGGCACCAGCGTGGACTTGTCCGTCTGCGACCAGCCCAGCATCTGCATCGCCACGCCCATCACCGCTTCCGACGCGATCGCCAGCAGCTCGACATCCTTGCCGAACTTCGGATGCGAACGGTTGGCATCGACGAAGGCTGAGATGTCGCCCATGAAGGCCTGGAAGTTCGCCCCGCCATTCTGGCCGAGCTTGCGGCCGACGAGGTCCATCGCCTGGATGTGGCTCGTGCCCTCGTAGATCGAGAAGATCTTCGAATCGCGCGCGTACTGCTCAACCGGCCAGTCTTTGAGGAAGCCCGCGCCGCCGTAGACCTGGATCGCCAGGCCGCACAGCCGGTACGCCTCTTCCGAGCCGTAAGACTTCACGAGCGGGGTCAGCAGGTCGACCTGACCCTGGTGGTAAGAGGCCTTCTCGTCGTCCTTGCCGCGCAGCAGCTGCACCTGGTCGTTGTGCATCGCCAGCTTCACGACCAGCGCGCGAATGCCTTCGGTCACGGCCTTCAGCTCGAGCAGCATGCGGCGCACGTCCGGGTGCTCGATGATCGCGACGCGCGGCTTGCTCGGGTCCTTCCAGAACTTGAAGTTCGCGCCCTGCTTGCGGTCTTTCGCGTACTCGAGCGCGTTGAAGTAGGCGCTGCTCGCCAGCGCGAGGCCCTGCAGGCCGACCGCGATGCGGGCCCCGTTCATCATCTTGAACATCTGCGACATGCCGACGTTCTCGACCGAGCCGACGAGCTCTCCAACGCAGGCGTTGTCCTCGCCGAACTGCAGCACGCAGGTGGCCGAGCCGTTGATCCCCATCTTGTGCTCGATGGAAGCGACCTGGACGTCGTTGCTCTTTCCGGCCGAGCCGTCGGCGTTGATGTTCAGCTTCGGCACGATGAACAGCGACAGGCCCTTCGTGCCCGCCGGAGCGCCTTCCGTCCGCGCCAGCACCAGGTGAACGATGTTGCCCGTGAGGTCGTGATCCCCGCTGCTGATGTACATCTTCGTGCCCTGAATCTTGTAGGTGCCATCGGCCTGCTTGAAGGCCTTGGTCTTCGCGCTGCCGACGTCGCTGCCCGCCTGCGGCTCGGTGAGGCACATCGTGCCGCCCCAGGTGCCGTTGAGCATGCGCTCGACGAACTGCTTCTGCTGCGCTTCGGTACCGCAAGCGGCGATCAGCTCGGCGGCCCCCCAGGACAGCGCCGGGTACATGTTGAAGGCGACGTTCGCGCCCGAGAGAATCTCTTCCACCAGCACGTACAGCATCTGGGGCGAGCCCTGGCCGCCGTGCGCCGGGTCGACCGACACCGTCTTGAAGCCGGTTTCGTACAGCTTCGTCCACGCTTCTTTGAAGCCCTTCGGCGTAATCACCTGGCCGTCGACGACCTTGCAGCCCTCGCGATCGCCCGACGCGTTCAGCGGCCCCAGCACCTCACGCGCGAACCGGTAGGTCTCGCTCAGCACCGCCTTCGCTTCGTCGGTGCCCCAGTTGGCGAACGCCCCCTGCCCCGCGATGCTTGCGTACCCGAACTGCTCGATCAGGACGAAAGAAAGCTCACGAAGGTCGATCTGGTAACGGTTGATGCCTGCGGACATGGGCGCTCCGGTTCGAAGGGGTGGCGCGCCTATCTATGTTCGACGTTGATTTTGGCGTCAACTCCAATTCAACGCAGTGCGGCATAATCAGCTGGCGACGACGATTCGATTCCGCCCCGACTGTTTGGCGCCGTACATCGCAGCGTCCGCGGCCTTGAGCAGTTGGGGCACCGTCTGACCGGGGGAAAAGGCCGCGATCCCCATCGAGATGGTGACCTGTGGAAGGGGCTTGCCGTCGGGGAGGGCCAGCGCCGCCTGTTCCACTGCCACCCGAACCCGTTCGGCCGCCTGGGTGGCTGCGTCGACCTGGGTATCGGGAAAGATGATCACGAACTCTTCGCCGCCGAAGCGCGCGACCAGGTCGGTGGGGCGCAAGTTCTTCGCGAGCAACCCAGCCACCGAGGTGAGCACGTGATCGCCGGCGGCGTGGCCGAAGCGGTCGTTGAACTGCTTGAAGTGATCGATGTCGATCAACGACACGGCCAGCGGCCCGCCCAGCCCTTCGTGGCGGCGCACCATCCGGTGCAGCGTCTCATCCAGCCAGCGGCGGTTGTGAATGCCCGTGAGCCCGTCGAACATCGCCGCCCGCTCGTACTGTCGACGCTTCTGGACGTTGCGGCTGACCGTCGCGTTGTTCGCGCGCAGCCGTGAGGCGAGCTTGATCAGCAGGTTCACCGCGAACGGGTGGCTTGCGTTGGTCAGCTGCCAGAAGTCGTCTTCCTTCACCTCGAGCACGACGCTGGCCAGGCGCGTCACCACCCACGCCGACGCTTCGCTGCCATCGAGCATCGACAGCTCGCCCACCACTTCGCCGCGGCCAATCACCGCCACCGGCTCGGACTCGAGGCTGTCGAGGTGCACGCCCAGCTCGCCGCTGACGACGAGGCACATGCTCGCCCGCTGGGTGCCTTGCTCGATCAGCACCTCGCCCGCCCCCAGATCGCGGCGCGTGGCAAAGGCCAACAGGTCGCGCCGGGTGCTCAAGCCGACGCCTTCGAGCATCGAGAAGCCGTCAAGCGACTCGGCGGTGATCTGCAGCGGCTCGGCCATCGTCTACTTCTTCTTCTTTTTCTTCGCGGGAGGTGCGGGCTTCTTCTTCGGCTTCGGTTTGGCCTTCGCCTTCGCCAGCGCCGCCTTCTTCTTTGGAGCCTTGCCGGAGTTGTTCTGCTTCGCAGCGACCTCGGGCGGCCTGGCGAGAATGCTCTCGCGCTGCACCTGCACCAGCAGCGGCGGCTGGCCGGCCTTCTGGCGGTTCTCGTCTTCACTCGAGAAGTAGACCCGCATCGTCGACTGGCCCTTGAGCACCAGCTCGCCCTTCTGGTTCTCGGCCCAGACGTCGAGCTCGAGGAAGTACTTGCCGCCGTCGCCATGGCGATCGCTGACGCGGCCCTTGCAGACCAGGGTGTCGCCCGGCCAGAGCATCTTGATGAACTTGACGTTGAACTTCTTCAAGGTCGCGCCGCGGGCCCAGTCGCCGACCAGCTGCCCGAGGAAGCTCATCCCCAACAGGCTGGGTGCGTACACCGACGGCATCCCGAGGCTCTTCGCGTGGACCTCGTCGACGTACAGGGGGTTGAAGTCGTTGGTCGCTCCGGCGAAGCGCGCGAGCTGCACGCGATCGACGGGAGACTTCGCCATCGCCGGCAGCTCGTCACCGACGCGAACGTTCTCGAAGTAGATCTTGCGCGGGGGCATCAGCCGTTCTCCTTGCCACCGCGCACCACGAGGGTGCGGCGCATCCGGTAGACGAGCTTCCCCTGCTCGTCGCGCCCTTCGTCTTCGAGCACCGCGATCTCCATCTTGCCGGTGCTGCTTGGGCGTTCCTGCACGTCGGCCACCCGCGACGTCACCAGCAGGCGGTCGCCCGCGACGATGGGACGTTCGTACTCGAAGCTCGCTTCAGCATTGAGAAGGCTGCGCAGCGGCACGCCCAGCAGCTCGCGAAGGTCGGCGCCCGTCGCAAACGCGCAGGGGAAAGACGGCGGAGCGACCACGTTCAAGAACCCCGACGCGCGCGCATAGTCCTCGTCGTAGTAGATGGGGTTGTAATCGCCCAACGCCTCGGCGAACCGGCGAATGGCGCCCTTCTCGATCTCGTTCAGCGTGGGCGGCGTGGTTCTTCCAACCGCGTTCTTGTCGAGCATCTTCCCCCTTCTCCTTCGTCGTCGATCAGCGTCCAGCCGGCAGCTCGAGCACCGTCAACAACCCGGGCTCGGCAGATTTCACTCTCGGAGCAGCGTTCACCACCGTGTTCGCCGTCGCGCGATCTCCCGCGACGCCGCCCGGAATTTTCACCGTCACCTTCGGGTCGGCCTCAAGGGTGATCGTGTCGCCCGCGTCTTCGGCGCCCACCGCGATCGTGAGCTCGAGCCGCACGCGTTCCTGCCCGTCTTGCAGGCCGACGGCGCTCTGGAAGATGCCCGCGACCTTGCCGGCCTTCACCGGAAACGCGCCACCGGTGATGTCTTCTTCCGCGATCACGGGTGCGATCTCTTCTTCGTAGTCGTCGCAGTCGAGGCCGAGCCCCAGCGCACACAACGCGGCGCTTTCGGCGAGGCCGACGTGGCCCAGCTGTTCGGCGTCGACGAGCTTGAAGAACTCGTCTTCGGTCAGGCCGGCGCCGACTTTGCGCTGCAGCGCTTCCCGGCGGGTGCGCGCGTCGACGATGCGCACCGCTTTCACGTGCCGCACCGGCCCGCAGGCCTGCCCGAGCGTGGCGACGAGGCGATCGAGCACGAAGCCCGGGTTCACGCCGGTGCCGAGGATGCTGACGTTCGCCTTCTTTGCCGCGAAGTCGAGCTTGTCGGCCAGCTCGGGGTGGCGAAAGTGCGGAAACGCGAGCTCTTCACACGTGCTCACTACGCACAGCCCAAGCTTAATCGCCTCGAGCAGCTGCTCCATCACCTGGGGCAGCTTCGAGCCGGTCGCGTGGAGCAGGACGACGCCCTTTCGCTTCCCGACCGCCGTCGCCAGGTCCGCCGAGACCTTGAAGGTGCCGGCCGGAACCCCGAGCACCTCCGAGATTTTCTTGCCGACGAGCTTCGGGCTCGAGTCGATCGCGCCGATCAGCTCGAGCTCTTCAGAGCGCAAGGCAGCATGGGCAATCTCTTGCCCGATGAAACCCAAGCCCATCACCACCACCGGCACGCGTTCGGAATCACTCGACGCTGGCCGGCTCCCCGCCGCGGAAGGCCTCGCCATCTTGTGTACGGACGATAGACGACCACTCCCACCCTATCCAGAACCAAGATTCCGCGACTACGCTTGGGGCCTCACATGATTCGCATCCTGGTGGTGGACGACGACGCCTTGATTCTCCAGGCGTTGACCCGCATTCTGCAGAATGAAGGGCATCAGGTGGTCGGGCACACTGACCCCCATAAGGCCATGGAAGAACAGGGCTTTCACGTCGTGATCACCGACTTCATGATGCCGAACGTCAACGGCATCGAGCTGCTGGGCCACCTCAAGCAGACCAACCCGAACGCGGTGCGCCTGTTGCTGACCGCGGCGGCCGACTTCAAGGTCGCGCTCGAGGCGGTGAACCGGGGCGAGGTCTACCGGCTGCTGTCCAAGCCCTGGAACCTGGGCGAGCTGACCACCGTGATGCGGCAGGCGGTCGAGCACTACCGGCTGATGAACGAGAACCGCCGGCTGACGGCCGAGCTCCACCAGCGAAACCAGCACCTCGAAGCGGCGGTGATCGAACGCACCAACGGCCTGCTCGACGGCATGGTGCGCGCGCTCGACTACCGCGACACCGAGACCCAGTGGCACTCGCGTCGCGTGTCTTTGTACGCGAAGCGCCTCGCCGACAAGGTCAACATCCACGGCGACGAGCTCGAGATGATTGGCCAGGGCGCGCTGCTTCACGACATCGGCAAGATTGGTGTTCGCGACTCCATTCTCTTGAAGCCCGGCCCGCTCACTCCTGAAGAGTGGGTCGAGATGCGGCTCCACCCGGAAATCGGGATGCGGATGCTCAGCGCGATTCCGTACCTGAAGGACGCGACGCAGATCGTCTACCAGCACCAGGAAAGGTGGGACGGCAAGGGCTACCCGCGCACCTTGAAAGGCAGCGACATCGTCGTCGGCGCGCGCATCTTCTCGATCGTCGACGCGCTCGACGCGATCACGTCCAACCGCCCGTACCGCAAGGGGCGCCCGCTCGAGATCGCGAAATCGGAAATTGGCCGGGTGGGCGGCAGCCAGCTGGACCCCGCGCTCGTCCAGGCCTTCCTCGAGATCCCCGACGGCGACTGGAACGACATTCGCCGACAAGTCGAGAGACTCGAAGACGAAGACCGCAGCAAATGGTCGGGTAAACCTTTGATGCCTTCGGTTTGAATCCGAGGGGGACACCAGGCGCGTATCGGCTCTACGGTGGTGCGTTTTGAGACAGCCCGGCGATGACGAAGTGATGGCAGAGCTCACCGCCCTGCTCGAAGAAGGAAAGGCCGGCGAGGCTGCCGGGCTGAAGGGCGCCCTTGTGGATGCGCTGCTGGAAGGAGTCGAGCCCGTGCCCTTGCCGCTCGCCCTGCTGCCGTCGCTGCTCGAGCAGGTTCGCGCGACGGATCGCATGACTCACTTCGCGCCGCAGCTTCAGCAGCTCTACGACCTGACCCACGAACAGGCGCTCTCGTTGATCGAGCAGATTCGGAACTCGAAAGACTGGGGCGAGGGTCTGGCGCCCGGCGTGAAGCTGTTGCCGGTGACGCCGGGGCCAAAGGCGTCGATGAAGATCGCCGCGATCGTCTTCCTCGACACCGACGCCGAGTTTCCTTCGCACCCGCATCTGGGCAACGAAAAAGTCTTCGTGCTCGAGGGTGCGTACCGCGACTCCAGCGGCGCCGAGTTCTGGCGGGGCGAAATGCAGCAGTCTGATTCCAGCTCCGAGCATTCCTTCCGGGCGATCGGTGGAATCCCTTGCATCTGTGCAGGGCTGAACGCTACCTCGCCGGAAGACCCGTGAAGAAGTTCTAGAGGTCCCTGGGAACCCGCACACGGATGGAGCGGCCAGATCACCAGGCGCTGATCGACCGGATCGTCCTCGGAGACGAGGAGGCCCTGCGCGCTCTCTACGCACAGCTCGCACCCCGCGCGTATGCGATTGCGCTGAAGGTTCTCAAGGATCCTGCCGAAGCCGAAGAAGTGCTGCAGGACACCTTCGTCGAAGTCTGGCGCAGCGCGACCCGCTTTGACCCTTCGCGCGCCGCGCCTGATCGCTGGGTCGGCACCATGGTTCGCACGCGGGCGATCGATCTGCTCCGCAAGCGCGGCGCACGCGATCGCATCGTGAACGCCGCGTCGCTCGTCGAGCCCGCGCGCAAGCCGTCTCCGGAAGATCTGCTGGGCACCTCGCAGCTGGGCGCCCGGGTCCGGGCCGCCCTCGCCGACCTGCCGGCCGAGCAGCGCAAGGCCCTGGAGCTCGCCTACTTCGAAGGTCTGTCGCAGAGCGAGATCGCGACCGCGACCGCCACGCCGCTGGGCACCGTGAAGACCCGCATGCGGCTGGCGATGATCAAGCTCGCCCAGACGCTGCCTACTCCTTGAGGCAGAGCCCCTTCTCGCAGCTGTAGCCCTTCACGCACGTGTCGGGCGCCGTCACGTCGCAAGCGTTCGTACAGTACGGAGCGCCTGCCGATTTTCCGCAGACCAGCCGCGGCTTGCAGTCCTCATCCAGGCTGCACTTCTCGCCCAGGTCGGCCTTGCCGAACCCGAGGATGAACAACAGCAACGACACCAGCGCGGTCGCCAGCGTCAACACCATCATCAGGAACCGCCGCAGCGCCTTGGGCATACGTCAATGCTAACCGAAGGCGGCCCTCAGTCATTCCTCGGGGGGAGGAGGAGGTGGACCCACCTCGAGAATCCGGTCGCCTTCCAGCAGCGCGTCGACCACTTCCTGGCCGCGGGTGACCTCGGCGAAGGTGGTGTATTTGCCGTCGAGGTGCGGGTGCGGCGCCAGCATCACGAAGAACTGGCTGCCGCCCGTGTCCTTGCCGCCCAGCGCCATGCCGACCACGCCGCGGTTGAAGGGCCGGTGGTTTATCTCGCACCGAATCGTGTAGCCGGGGCCGCCTTCGCCATCGCCACGCGGGTCGCCGCCCTGCGCGACGAAGTCGGGGACGATGCGGTGCCAGGTCAGGTTCTTGAAGAACTTCGATTTCGTCAGTGACAGGAAGTTGGCCGACGTCAGCGGCGCGTCCTGCGTGTAGAGCTTGAGCTCGAAGTCGCCTTTCTCGGTCTTCACCACCAGCACCGCGTCTTTGGGGATCTCGGCGTTCTTCACCAGGTTCAACGGCCGTTCGACCCGCGCCGCAATCACCGCAGCGCCCGTCAGCTTCGTCAGCGCCACCGCCGCCGAGTCGCGCACCGTCGCCTGTGGTGACGTGAGCCACTTCTGCAGCTCGGGAATCGCTTCCTTCGCATCCAGCAGCGCGACCGCTTCCGCAATCGCCGGAGCGACCTCCACCTGGCTGAACCCGCTCGCCACCAAAGGAAGGATCGCCGGAATCGAGGCCTTGTCGCCGATCTTCGCCAGCGCCGTCGCCGCGTTGCTCGCCACCACCGGATCCGAGTGGGTCAGAAACGGCTTCAACTTCTCGACCGCGGCGGCGTTCTTGTTCTCACCCAGCGCCGCGATGGCGGCGATCTTCACCTTGTTGTCGCCATGGGTCAGGTACGCGGCCACTTCTTCGACGCGCTTCGCGGGGTCCTTCGCCGGGTTGGCCGACAGCTCGGTGAGGCCCAGCGCGAGGCGCTGCGGCTCGGGAATCTGCCCGGCGCCGCAGGTCAGGCTCTCTTTGAGCGTGCCCGTGAGGCGATCGATCGCGGCCGCGAGGCGGCACTCGATGTTCGCGATGTCTTTCTTGATCTTCGGATCCGTCGCGGCGCCCTGCCCTGCCACGAGCTGATCTCTCAGCGCCACCAGCACCGGTTTTCCGTTCGCTCCCAGGCCCTGTTGGGCGAGCGCCAGCAGCGGCTGCGCTCCACCCGCGGTGTCGCCTTTGATCAGCCGTTCTGCCCGGAAGCTCAGGCTCGAGAGCGCGGTGTTCGCAGGGCACGCGGCCTTGCAGCGACCCGACAGCTTCGCCAGCGCGCGCGTCGCCTCGACCACCACGCGGTAATCGCCATCGTCGAGCAGCTTCATCAGCGTCACTGCGTCGATGTCGGTGCCCACGTCGCCCAGGCCCTTCGCACACGCGCCACGCACGTCGGCCGCTTCGTCCTGCGCGCAGAGCAGCAGGTTGTAGCGGGCCACTGCGTTCTTCGACGCCGCCAGCGCATAGGCAGCGGCGAAACGGACGGCGGGCGGATTCTCTTTCTTGATCAGCAAGGCCAACGCAGCGAAGGCGCGGGCAGGCAGCGGGGCGGGCGCGAGCAGCCGGGCGTTGATGCCAAGGCCAATCGCCGCGCGCGCCTGCGGGTCCCCTGGGGTGGCCAGCAGGTCGATCAGCCGTTCGGCCGAAGGCAGCGCGCCGACGCGGGCCATCGCGTCGATCAGCAGCAACTTCACCCCAGGGTCGGCTTCCACCGTCTCGAAGCCGACGAGGTCGGTCGACAGCTTCGTCTTCTGCGCTTCGGGCAGCTTCTGCCATGACAGCCCAATCAACCCCGCGGCGAAGGCTGCCTCGCGGCGAACCTCGGGGTACTCGTCGGTCAGCGCGTTGAGAATGGTGTCGGTGCTCTCGGGATCCTGAATGCGGCCCAGCGCCACCAGCGCACGAGAACGGACCTCAGGCAGTTTGTGGCTGCGCGCCAGGGTGTAGAGCTGGTTTTCGGCGCCGAGGCTGCGGCGATCTTCCAGGTCGGCGATCTGCGCCAGCTCGGGGGGAACCTTCGGCTCGGCCTTCGTGGACTTCTTTGATGACGAGCAGCCGACCACGACAGCGAGCAGACACAGCACGAGCAAGCGCATAGGGACGCGCTCGATAGGGCAACTCGTACCTGCGGATCCAGCATTCTTAAAGCCTAACTCGTTGACCGCACCTTGCCGCGCCCACACAATCGAAGGCGCGATGACGTGCCCTTCATGCGGCGAGGCAGTGGCAGACGGCGTGGCGATTTGCCCACAGTGCGACGCCGTGGTCGACCCCTCGTTCTTCGACAAACCTTCGAGCGCGGCTCCGAGCAAACGCCCTGCGGCGGGCAAGAAGCCGACCGTGCGGCGGCCTCTGGCGACGAACACCGGCGCTCCGCCGCGGCGAACCGGGAACACCGGCGTGAAGCCGGCAGTGAAGAAAGACAGGCCGGGTGGGCAGGGAATGCCCGAGGCGCCGCAGCGCATGCTCAAGGAAGCGCCCGAGGTGCGGCCCGACTGGCGGGTGAAGGATGAGCCGAGGGCTGCTCCCGCGCGCGCGACGCCGTCGGGCTACCACATGGTCGACCCCGAGGATTTCTGGGGCGAGGTGAAAGGCTTCGTCTCAGAGCTCACCACCGCGGACAAGCTGGCTTTCATCGGCGCCTTCAGCGCCCTGATTTCCTGCTTCTTTCCGTGGAAGGACACCATCACCGAAGGCGAGGTGCTCGGCTTGATGAGCCTGGGCGCCGCGGTGTTCGGCGTGACGCTGATCATCCTGGTGGCGATCGTGATCCGCGTTCGGAAGGTGATGCCCGCGCTGCACGCCCTGATTCCGTGGCTGATTCAGTTCGGCGGCGCGTGCTTCTGCATCGTCTGGTGCCTTGTCTACATCAAGCTCGCGCTCGACACGACGATGGCCCGTTCGCCCATCGGCAACTTCGAACGCTGGGTCTCGAGCCCCTCGGCCGGCGTGTACATCGCCCTGCTGATGTCGGTGGTGATGTTGGGCGGCACGCTGATGGGCCTGAAAGAGAAGCCGCGCTGATGGCGCAGGCGCTTCAGCGGCTCGAAGACGCACTGTCGCGCGTGGTGCTGGGCCAGCGCGACGTGCTCGCGGATCTGGTCACCTGTGTGCTCGCCCGGGGCCACGTGCTGCTCGAGGGGGTACCCGGCGTCGCGAAGACCCTCACCGCGCGATCGATCGCCGCTGCGTTGGGGCTCAAGTTCAAGCGCGTGCAGTTCACCCCCGACCTGATGCCCAGCGATGTGCTCGGCACCAGCGTCTTCCGGCCGAACGACGGCGCCTTCTTTCTGGTGCGCGGGCCGATCTTCACCGAGGTGCTGGTCGCCGACGAGATCAACCGCACGCCGCCGAAGACACAGGCCGCCCTGCTCGAGGCGATGGAAGAGAGGCAGGTCTCGATCGACGGCGAGACGCACCGGCTGCCGCCCCAGTTCTTCGTCGTCGCGACGCAGAACCCGGTCGAGCTCGAAGGCACCTGGCCGCTGCCCGAAGCCCAGCTGGATCGCTTCATGATGCGCGTGCGGGTGGGCTACCCCGACGCGGAAGCCGAGAAGGCGATGCTCGCCGCGTTCCATCAGCGCGCGGGCAAGACGGCGACCATCGAGCCGGTGCTGACGCTGGCAGAGCTCGAGGCGCTGCAGCACGGAGCCGCGACCGTTCGATGTGACGACAGCGTGATTGCGTACGCAGTGGCGCTGGTGCGCAGCACCCGGGGAAATGCGCGGGTGAAGCTGGGGGCGTCTCCGCGTTCTGCGCAAAGTCTTCTGGCCGCGGCAAAGGGCCGGGCGGCATTGCGGGAACAGGCTTTCGTGACGCCGGATGACGTGAAGGCCGTCGCGCGCAGCGTGCTGAACCACCGGCTGATGCTGACCTCGGAAGCCGAGGTCGAAGGGCTGACGGCGGACGAGGTGATTCGCCAGGCCCTCGAGAAGGTGGAAGTGCCGCGGTGATCGTGCCCCTGCCGCGCGCGGCGGCGCTCGCGACGGCGGCGATGGTTCCGGCAACCCTGGCGGTGGTGAACCCAGCCTGGCTCTGGGTCGGGCTCGCGATCGACGTGGCAGTGCTCGTGCTGGCGGTCGTCGACTATTTCCGCGCGCCCCGCGCTGTCGGGGTGAGCCGCGAGGTCGAGCCCGTCATCTCGGCGGGCGTACCGACGCGCGTGACCCTTCGATTTACCGAGGGCGTGCAGGGCGAGTTTGCCGACGGCGTGCCGGCGTCGGCGATCGCCGAGGGGCATCGCGGCGTCATCGCAGAAACCGTGGCCTGGAAGCTGACGCCCCGGGTGCGCGGAGATCTCACGCTGGGCCCCCTGCACGCGAAGCTGTACGGCCCGTGGGGGCTCTGCGCGAGGCAGGTAGTGGTGCCGATCGTCAACGCGGTGAAGGTCTACCCAGATCTGACGGTGCTGAGCCGCGATGCGCTGCAGCTGGCGCGCGCGCGCGACGACGATGCGAAGCGGGTGGTGCGTCGCCCGGCCGAAGGTCGCGAGTTCGAGTCGCTTCGCGAGTACCGCCCCGGCGACGACCGCCGCACGATCGATTGGAAGGCCACCGCGCGGCGCGGAAAGGCGATGGTCCGCGTGACCCAGCCCGAGAAGAACCAGCAGGTGTTGCTGCTGATCGATTGCGGGCGGCACATGGCGGGCGAGACGGAAGGGCCGCCGTCGCGGCGGAAGCTCGACTTCGCGGTCGATGCGGCGCTGCGCGTGGCGAAGGTATCGCTGGATCGGGGCGATCTCGTCGGCGTGCTCGCGTTCGGCGCCGGGATGAAGGCGTGGCTGCCGCCGACGAAGGGCGCCGAGGCGATGAAGGCGATCTGCGCCCTGCTGTACCGCGTCGAGGCCACGCTCGAGGAAAGCGACTACGGCGCGGCGATCGACCTCGCGTTCTCTCGCGGCCGGAAGCGATCGCTGGTCGTGGTGTTCACCGAGCTGCTCGATGCCGACACGTCGGCGGCGCTGGTGAAGCGGACGTTGCGGTTGGTGCCCCGGCATTTGCCGATCGTCGCGTGTCTGCTGGATGAGGATCTTCAGCGCGTCGCGAACAGCGTGCCCGCCGATGTCGAGGCGGCGTTCGATCGCCAGGTGGCGGTGAAGCTCGAAGACGAGTACCGGCTCACGGCGGCGCGGCTGCGAGATGCCGGGGCCCGCGTCGTCCGGTCAGGGGCGCAGACCTTCGGCGCCGCCACCGTGAACGCGTACCTCGAGATCAAGGCGCGCGGGCTGCTGTAGCTCAGGCCGCCAGCGCCTTGCCCAGACACCCCGGCAGGTTCGCGCGGACGACCTTCACCAACGAATCGACCTCGGCCAGCGGCAAGCGAAGGTGGTGCTGCAGGCGCTCGCGCAACGCGACGAGCACGTGCTCTTCGAGACCCGCAACGCGGCGGGACGTCGTCGACGCCGGCACGCCGAACAGACTGGCGATGCGTTCGATCGACAGGCCGTCGAGGTAACAGAGCTCGAGCCAGCCGCGCTCTTCCGGATCCAGAGCGGCGACGACGGCTTCCAGTGCCTGCGCGGCAGCGGGCTTCAAGTCGACCTCGGGCAGCGGCTCGGCTGGCGTCCGGGGCTTTTGCTTCAAAGCCACCCGAACCGCGGCGACGCGCACCCAACCATCCAGCGGGCTCTTGCCGGCATACGACGCCAGCCGCGGCGCCGACCCTTCCAGCATCAGCGCCCGCACCGAACGAACCACGTCGTCGCCGAAGTCCCGCGAGCCGTCGATGCGCGACACCCAGCCCGGCACCTGCGCGAGTACGTTCTTGTCGAGCGCTTCCAGCGCTTCCGGCCGGCCGAGCACGCACGCGCACGCCAGAAAGAGATCCGCCGATGGCGGTGGCTCGGTCGGCTCGCGGCCGGCGAGGAACTTCTCGAGCTCGGGTTCAGACAGGCCAAGCTGCGGCCAGACCCTGCTGCCTTCTTCGTAGACGCCCATGTGGGGCCGCTTTCATCATGGCTTTTGTCCGTTTGCTAACGGTGATTCCAATCCGCACCGACCTCGCGAGGAATCCCGACACTTTGGAGTGAGGGGCGGGGTATGCACCGGCGATGCGATTCTCTCTCGTCTTGGTGGCGTTGCTGGCGGCGTGCGGTTCCTCGGGTGCCGGCTCGGGCGGAGGTTCCGGCGGTGGCGCGGGCGGGGGCGGCGCTGGCGGTGGCGCGGGCGGTGGAACGGCTGGCGAGCAGCCGATGCCGTGCACGCCGGCCGGATTCATGACGGCTCCGCCGCTGGTGAACCTGTTGCCGCTGCCAGGCATCACCGCGGCGAATGAGCACAGCGCCTATGCGAGGTTCGTCGTGAAGGACGGCGGAAGGGAATCGTCCGTCGAGCTGACCGTCTCGGACTTCGGCAGCGACGGTGGACCCAACGTGCCGGCGGTGAGCGCGCGGGTGAACGGCTGCGATCTGGGCGGCTTCTTTCTCACGCCCGGCGTCGGAAAAACTTTCAGAGCCTCGGACGCCGGAGTCTGGGTGCCGACCGCGGGCCGCTACCTCAGCTTCGAGGTCGTGTCGGCCGCGGGCACCCTGCTCTACCGCAACGTGATTCCGACGCCGCAGGTGCTGCCGAAGATCACCGCCGTCACCAACGCCGCGGGGCCGACCGCGAAGGTCGACTTCGCGCCGATGCCGGATGCGGGCATCACCAAGGCATATATCTTTGGGTGGAAGCGCCTGGGCGGCAGCGGGCTTCAATCGCTGGGGTTGACGAACATCGACCCGAACAGCGGCACCGCCAACGTGAACGTCTCGCAGGCGGCGCAGCTCTTCGAGCTTCAGACAGAGAGCGGCGGCGGCATCTCGGCCGTGCGGCTGACCAGTGCCTGGGACGTGCCCTGATTAAAGCTACCGGATGATCGACATCATGCGGTCGTAGCGCTTGGTGTCCTTCTGGTACTGGCCGAATCTTCGGCTCCTTCAGCTCGCTGATCGCCTGATCCGCCACGTCCACACGCCTGCGCGGGGTTGTTGTTCGCGACGCGGGTGCCATGCCCGGCCCCGGCGATTTCAACGGCCTGGGCCCACGCCCACTGCACCTGCCGGGTTCACCTGGAACCTCGGAGGACTGGAGCACCCCCTCAGCCCCATTCGATCGAAGACCTAAAAGGTCGCAACGGCAGGGGGTTGATTCAGAGAACAGCGGCGGCCGATGACGCGGCGCATTGAGCCTGGTGCTCGGCCACAAGTTCGACGCGATGCGTCACGATCTTCGATCGAATGGGTTTGGACGAGGGCGGCGGAGGGCAGGGTCAGTTCAAGTCATCGGCGGCACGGGGCGCCGGCACCTTCTTTGCGGTTGCGCGTGGCTTCCGTGGCTTCGCTGCCTTCTTCTTCGCCGGCTTCGAAGCAGTGGCAGGCACCGGGCCGTCTGCCATCAGCTCGCGGCGGGTCGCGCAGTCGCGCATCACGCGCTTCCCCACGCGCCGGGTGAGCACCTTGTTCATCGAGGCGCCGACGCCGATGCCCACGAAAGGCACCGCCTTGATGAGCCCGCGCCACAGGTACATCGCGGCAACCATCGCGAAAGCGCTCACCACCATGCGGCCGACCGCGCGCGGCGCGTAGTTCCACAGCGCGGTGCCTTCGACCTGCATCGCGTCGACAAAGAAGTTCTTCCCGCTCGCGTCATAGGTGCCGACGCTGGCCATCAAGAAGCCCAGCTGCCTCTCGCGCGGATCATCGATGTCGAAGCCGTAGAGGTGGCTCAAGGCCAGCGCCATCTCGACTTCCCACTTGAGCAACAAGGTGAGCTCGGCGAGGCCGCCACCGATCGCCAAAGCGATCGAGCCGAACCCGGGGATGAGGGCGGGAAGGCCTGAAGCTCCGCCGGCGATCGCGGCGCGGTTCGAGTAGCTGCGAATCAGCTCGTTCGCCGTCGCCTCGCGAAGCGCAGCGCCTTTGAGGCCCTCTTCCACCTTCTCGCGAGCGGCAGCGACCGTCATCTTGATCGCCTCGGACGACGTCACGATGCGCTCGACCGCGTGCAGGATCTTCTTCCCCTTCTCTTCGTCGTTCATGGTCGTCAACTGTAACCCCGGACACGCCTGTAGAAGTTTAAGGGTCAGGAAGGCGCCGCCAGAATTGTCATGACGCCGTACACCCCTTGAGGAGACATTCGAAGCCATGGCCCACAAAGTCGCACTTCCCGAAGCGCAGCTGGGACCCGCCGAGAAGCTGCTGGACCTCGTGCTCAGCTCGTCGGCGCACCTCTGGCACAACCGCCCAGGCGTCGAGGTCGGCAACGTCTGGTTTCCGAAGCCGAAGAAAGGCCAGCCCGCGATCAAGAACAGCAAGCCGGTGCTGCCCGGCCTTCACGCCAACGCGGCGCGGTTGCTCTACACGCGGCTGCTCGAGATCAACGCGCTCAACCCCGACCTGATGGCGCACTTCGCCAGCTACGCGCTGACGCAAACCGACTGGCGCGATCTCAAGGTCGCCTGCGCGGCGCTGATGCTCGTTCACAACCGGTCGGGCCAGCCCGTGAAAGACGACGGTGCCGTGGCCTTCTACGACGACGACTTCCGCCGCATCGGCGAGGCCATGCTGCTCAAGTACGAGCGCAAGTCGACGCGCATGCTCACGCCCAAGGCAGTGCTGCGCGTGGCCGAGCTGCTCGAGACGCCCGAGATCGCCGAGCTCAACCGCAAGGCCGGCTTCGCGGATCCCGGGTCGAAGAAGGCGCCCGTCGGCCGGTGGAAGCGCGCGGCCGAGAAGTGGCTGCAGCACCGCGAACAGAACCCCGCCCTGCTGGCCGGCCTGGTGAAGGCGGGCTTCAAAGAGACCATCAAGGCCATCGCCCGCAAGGCCGGGTACAAGCCCGAGAGCCCTGCGTTCTTCGAGCTGCTCGGCTGGAAGCAGAAGCAGGCCGCGGCAGGTCACCGCACCGTCGGCCTCACCGGCCTCAAGCTCGCCAAGAGCAACCGGCTCGACGGCCTCAGCGAGGCCGAGATCTGCGAGATGATCGAAGGTCAGCGGCTCTCGTACAAAGAAGTCGTCGGCCGGCTGCCCAAGGAAATCGGGCTCACCCCCGCGATCCTCGTCGCGCTGCTGCCGTCGCTGTCGGATCGCGACCTGCGCATCATGACGCCGACGCTCGAAGAGCTGGGCCTGATGGCCGACGCCGAAGTGCGCAAGCGCTGGGAAGCGGCCGTCGCCACCTCGACCGATCAGCGCGCGCTGAACATCGCCAGGAACGTCAAGAACAAGGACCTCAGAGCCAAGCTCGAAGAAGCGTCGGACAACGCGGCGCGCAAGGCGGTGCAGGAAGCGACCAGCGAGGCCGACGTGCAGGTGATGTTCTTGATCGACAAATCGGGCTCGATGGAAGGAGCGATCGAAAAATCGAAAGAGGCCCTCTCGCGCATCCTCGCGGGCTTCCCCAACGACAAGCTGCACGTCGCCACCTTCGACACGATGGGCACGGTGCTGAAGCCGAAGGCCGCGTCGCGCGCTGGCGTGCAGCACATGCTGCAGAACGTGAAGGCCAGCGGAGGCACGGTTCACGCCGCGGCCGTTCGCGCGCTTCACCAGGCGGGCCTGCGCTTCGAGCCGTCGACGCGGCTCGTCGTCATCGTGGTCGGTGACGAAGCCGGCGAGGCGGGCGATCAGTTCGCGCGCGTCTTCAAGGACTGCGGGTACGACGTCGCCGCGATGGCGGTGATGGTCTCGGTCACTCAAGCCGGCGCGCGCGGCAACTCGGTGCGGTCGTGTGCGGGGCAGCTGAGGATTCCGTTCTCGGAAGTCGCCGTCGAGTCGTTTGACGATCCGTACCAGGTGCCGCGGGTGCTGAAGGCGCTGCTGGACGCTCCGAAGGCGACGGCGGCAGGGGGCGCCGGCGCGCAGAACGGCTGGGTCGAGCGGGTGATGAAGACGCCGCTGCTCGACCTGCCCGCGTGACGCTGCGGCGCGAGGCCGTGCCTGAGATCCTTAGGGTTCTTCGACGCCGCGCCGTAGTAAGGGGCCGCGCATGGCCCCGCGCATTCTCGTCTTCGCCTACCTGCTGCTCGTCCTGTCTGCCTGCCCGAAGCCCGAGGCAGCCGCGGTGCCGGACGCTGCGCCGCCGCCAGCAAAAGAGACCGAGCTGACGCTGCTGATCACCGGCGCCGAGAACGGCTACCTGCTGCCGAACCCCGACGATCAAGGCGTCAGCCGTGGCGGCGCTGCCGAGCTGCTCGCCCGCTGGGTGAAGCTCCACGGGCACTGCGCAGGCCCGCTGAAGAACGGGGCAGGTGCGTGTGACAACGCAAAGACATTGGTGCTCTCGACCGGAGACAACGGCAACGGTGCGTCGATCTCGTCGTACTTCCGTTCGGTGCCCACTGCCGAGGCGATGGCCTACATGGGCTACGCCGCGTCGGCCTTTGGCAACCGCGAGCTCGACTTCGGCCGCGAGCAGTTTGTCGCCAACGCGCAGAAAGGCGGCTTCCCATACCTCGCTGCGGACCTTCGCGCGAAGGACGACGGCGCAAAGGCGATGGGCCTGCAGGCGATGAAGCTCTTCGTTCGTGGAGGGATGAAGGTCGCGGTGATCGGACTCACCAGCAAAAAGTCGGTGACGACGCTGATGGCGGGCCGCAGCGCGGGCTTCGACGTGCTCGAGGACGAGGCGGCGTTGGGCGAAGCGGTGGCGTTGGCGCAGGCGGCCAAAGCCGACGCGATCGTGGTGATCACCGACAACTGCCTCGCGGCGCTGGCGCCCATCGTCGAGAAGCACCCCGACTGGAAGCTCGCCGTCGTCGCTGGCCGCGCGTGTGAAGGCACCTTCGGCGAGAAGGCCGGCACCGCGGTGCTCGCCTACCCGGGCCGCCACTTCAACGACTACGTCGCGGTGAAGCTGACCTTCGGTGCCGACAAGAAGCTCGCGAACGTCGCGGGCGAGGCGTTCGAGGTGGTGAATGACTCAAGCTCCGCGCCGCCCGAGCCGCAGCTGGCGAAGCTGGTCGACGGGTGGAAGACGCGCCGCGACGCCGCGCTGGGTGAAGAGATTGGATTCCTGAAAGGCACCCTCGGCCAGACGGACCCCGCGATGAGCGTCTGGCTCGCCTCGGCGATTCGCGAGCAGACGGGCGCCGACTTCGGGCTCGTCAACCGCAAGGGCATGCGCCAGGGCCTCGCCGGAGGGAAGCTGACCAAGGCCAGCGTGTACGACGTCATTCCGTTCGAGAACTCGGTGGTCGTCGCCACCCTCAGCGGCGCCGATGTGATCGCCGCCTTCGACAACCCCGAAGCCCGCGTCGCAGGAGCGCAGAAGAAAGGCACCGCCTGGGTCGACGCGAAGGGCGCGAAGCTCGACCCTTCGAAGAAATACAAAGTCGCGACGCTCGACTACCTCTACTTTGGCGGCGACGGCTTTCAGATCGAAGGCAAGGACCTCGGCCCGAACTTCACCGGCATGGGCTGGCAAACGAGCGTGATCGATTGGACGAAGAAGCTGGCCACCACCGACAAGGCGCCTCTAGAAGACGCGCTGAAGAAGTACTGACCCCCATGTTCCTCGTCGAAGACCTGATGACCCGCGAGCTGATCACGCTCAAGCCAGACGACAACCTTGCCCAGGCCGACACCTTCATGAACCGCGGCCGGATCCGCCACCTGCCGGTGGTCGACGAGACGGGGACGCTGATCGGCCTCATCACCCACCGCGATCTGCTGAAGGTGTTCGCCGATCGCACCCGCGAGAGGGGGCTGGCGGTGCGGGCGCGTGACGTGATGGTGACGGAGCTCGCGACCGTGACGCCGCAGACGCGATTGCTCGAGGCGCTCGGGCAGATGATCGACAACAAGTATGGCTGCCTGCCGGCGGTCGACGAAGCCGGGAAGCTGGTCGGGCTGATCACCCAGTTCGACCTGCTGAAGTTCGCCGCCAACTTCGTGCGCGATCTCGACGAGGTCGAGAAGATCGCGCTCAAGGTTCGGTGACGCCTTCGGGCGGCTTGCCCTTCAGGTTTTTGCCCTTCAGCGTCAACACGTAGCCGGCCAGCAGCCGTACTTTCCGTTCACCCAGCAGGTTCTTGAAAGGGGCCATGCCCTTGTCTGGAAACCCGGTGGTGATTGACGCATGGATCTGCAGCGGGGCGCTTCCGTGCAGCCAGGCGGCGTCGGTGAGGTTGGGGCCGACCGCGCCCTGCCCCTCGGCCCCATGGCAGGCGGCGCAGCTGGCGGTGAAGAGGCCCTTCGCTTCATGCTGTGCGGCAGGATCATCTGCCAGCTGCTCGAGCAGCCCGGCGGTGAGCGCGGGCAGCGGCACCTCGGGCTTGCGCTCAGCGCCCGTTGTGGCCCACACGCCAACCCCGATCCCGATTGGGATCAAAAGCACCGCGAGAAACTCCCAACGCACGCGTTCGCTCTTCATCGAGATGCATGGATACACGCAAAACGTCACACCCGGGACAAACGGCCACGACGGGAGGGGTGAGGGCGCCTTCTTTCCTCTGCGTGGCGATCGGTCGGGCATTTGCAATGGGCACGACCGACGTTCAACCTCAAAAAGGAGTCTCACCCCATGATGAACAACAACGCGAAGCAGACCTGGCACCCGTCGTACTGGAAGGACGAGACCCACGGCTCGGGCTGGGACCGCGCGAAGGAGGCGCTGAAGCGCGACTGGGAACAGACGAAGGCCGACTTCAGCAAGACGAAGGGCAAAGAGCTGAATCAGGACGTCGGTGACACGGTGAAGCAGGCGGTCGGCAACGAGCCGATTCCTGGTCCGAACACCCCGAACCCGGAAAACGCGAAGTGGGAAGAGGTCGAGCCGGCCGTCGCTTACGGCTATGGCGCGAACAAGGAGTACGGCTCGAAGTACTCGAAGTGGGACAACGACCTCGAGACGAAGCTGAAGACCGAGTGGGACAAAGACAAGACGGGCCGTTCGTTCGACGACGTGAAGCGCAACATTCGGACGGGTTGGGATTACAAGTCCTGATGGAATGAAGCGCGCGCTGCTCTCGGTGCTGTTCATCACCGGCTGTGTCCACACACCGCCGGTGGTCGAGAGGGCGCGCCTTCAAGTCGACCAGGTCGCGCAGCTGCTGCCGTCCAAAGTGAAGGACAGGGACGGTTGGGCACGCGATCTGGTGGCGGCGCTCGACACGAACAACCTCGACATCGACGTCCCTCATGCGTGTGCGGTGATAGCGGTTGTTGACCAGGAGTCGGGGTTCCAAGCCAACCCCGCGGTGCCCAACCTGCCCGCCATCGCCCGCAAGGCGCTGGAAGAGAAGGCGAAGGGTCTGGGGCCGCTGGGACCTTCGTTCTTGAAAGAGGTGCTGGACGTTCAGGCGCCCGGCACGAAGAAGACTTTCGACGAACGGATCAATGGGCTGCGCACCGAGGCGGACCTCGATCGGCTCTATCGAGACCTGCTGGCCGAGCACAAACGGCGGCACCCGATTCTGTTCGCGACGGCGGATCTTGGCGCCTCGCTTTTCGACACGCGCGACTTCCAGGAAAGAAACCCGGTCACCACCGCGGGCTCGATGCAGGTCAGCGTGCAGTACGCCGAAGCCCGCGCGAAGGAGCTCAAGCGCGACCCGGCGCTGGTGCGCGACGAGCTGTACACGCGCGGGGGAGGTCTGCTGTACGGCGCCGCGCGGCTCTGGCGCTTCGAGGCCGGCTACGACGAGATGGGCTACCGGTTCGCCGACTACAACGCGGGCTTCTACGCGAGCCGCAACGCCGCGTTTCAGGAACAGCTGGCAGCGCTGACGGGCCTGAAGCTGTCGCTGGACGGTGACCTGCTCAGCTACGACGCGATGGGCGACGTGCGGTCAGACGCGACAAAGACGATGGCGGCCCTCGATGCGTTTGCTCAAGCCTACGCGCCCGGGCTCAGCGGCTCGCAGGTGCGCCGCGACGCGCGGCTCGAGAAGAAGGCGGGGCTCGAGGGCACGAAGACATGGGCGGCGGTGCGGCGCGTCTACATGGAACAGAAGCGGAAGACGGCGGCGTATGCGCGGCTTCCTGACGTCACGCTCCACTCGCCGAAGATCCAGCGGCAGCTGACCACCGCCTGGTTCGCCAAGGCGGTCGACAAGCGGTATCAGGCCTGTCTGCTCCGGGCAACCGAGGCCGGGCTTTCCCAATGAGATGCGCTGTCGTGATTCTGGTGCTGTTTCCGCTGGTCGCGCGCGCGCACACGTTCGCCTTCGACTTCGTGACGCCGTCGGGCATCGGCACGCGTACTGACGGCGGGTCCACCGCGGTGCAGTGGGTCGACGGGCCGGACCCGAACGATCTTGCCGCGCTCACGCTCTACGCCTCGCGCAATGGCATCACGCCTTTCCTCCCCTCGTCGAAGGACGCGCAGTTCGGGCCGGTGGGCATCAAGGTCAGCGACCCGGCCAACGTCGCAGTCTGGGACGCCACGGCGTATCCGCCCGGCTGCTACCAGCCGTTCGCCGAGATGGTGGATCAAATCGAAGGCACGACGATGCGGCCGTCGACGGGGTTGATCACGGTGAACCCAACGGATGGCGGAAACCTGCCTCCTGCGATCTGGGTGTTGAACCAGGGCTTCGAGAAGCCGAACCCCGACGGCGGAAACTTCGCGCTGCGCCTGCGCGTCGTCGACCCTGACGATGTCGGCGAGGTGAGCATTCGCTGGTCAGACGGAGCCGACGCCGGCGGCACGATCGTCCAGGGCCTGCCCACGTCCGATGGCGGCGGCACCTTGACCTACGGCTTCAACCCGGCGGTGCTGCCCAAGGCGTCCGTCTACTTTCTGCAGGTCGAGGTCACCGCGTTCGACGGGCAGCGCTGCAACGTGTGGTGGTCGGGCTACCTGCCGGGAGCGCTCGCGGCCGACGCGGGCGAACCAGACGCCAGGGCCGACGCCGGAATGGCCGCGGCCGACGCGGGCCCCGGGCCGAGCCCCCCACCGCGCGGCTGTGGCTGCGGGCTGGGTGGCGGGCCGATGGCGCTGTTAGCGCTGCTTCTACTGCGGCGGCCGAAACTCAGCCGCGTTTGAATTCAGATGTTCTATGAGCGTTCAACCTTCCGGAGGTTTCACCCATGCGCAGGCTCACCCTCGCCGTCACTTTCTTCTGTGCTTCTCTTGCCGTGGCGGCCGCTCCGCCGGTGTCGAAGGAGCTGCTCGAGAAGGGCAAGGCATCGTTCAACATCAACTGCGTTGCCTGCCATGGCCCCAAGGGCGCAGGTGATGGCGCCGCCGCTGTCGCGCTGACCCCGAAGCCGCGCAACTTCGCCACCGACACCTTCAAAAACGGTGACAAGCCCGAAGACCTCTTCAAGACCCTCGAGGTCGGCCTCAAGGACACCGCGATGGTGTCGTTCAAGCACCTGCCCGAGGAAGATCGCTGGGCACTCGCGTACTACGTGCTTGAGCTGCGCAACGCAGGCAAGCCAGCCGTCGTCGACGCCGGCGTGCCGGACGCGGGAATGCCGACCAAGGGGAAGAAGGGCAAAAAGTAGTCAGCGGCCGCCAAACGGCACGTCGCGGCCGCGAGTCTGCAACACCGAAGGCTGGCCTACCAGAAAGGCGTCGATGGCCCGGGCCGCTTCCCGCCCGTCGGAAATGGCCCAGACGATCAGGCTTGCCCCGCGGCTCGCGTCACCTGCGCAGAACACACCCGGCACGTTGGTCGCGAAGCGGCCGTCGACCTTCACGTTGCCCCGCGCGTCGAGCGCCAGCGCCAGCTGCTGCGTCAGCGTCGTCGCGTCCGGCCCGGTGAACCCCATCGCCAGCAACAACAGATCGGCCTCGAGCCGCGCCTGCGTGCCCGGCAGCGCGTGCAGCTGGCCATCGCGCAGCTCGACTTCCACCGTGTGCAGCGCAGTGAGCGCGCCGTCTTTCCCCTCGAGGCTCTTCGTCAGCAGCCCGAACTGCCGCACCCCGCCCTCGTCCTGGCTCGAGCTGGTGCGGAAGACCATCGGCCACTGCGGCCACGGGTTCTGCGTCACCCGATGCGGCGGCGACGCAGGCAGCAGCTCGATCTGCTGAACGCTGGCCGCGCCCTGCCGCAGCGCCGTGCCCAAACAGTCAGAGCCCGTGTCACCACCGCCGAGAATGATCACCTTCTTTCCCTTCGCGCGATCGCGGTCGCCCTTGTTCGCCGCCTCGAGGAAGTCCATCGCCTGCACCACGCCGGTCAGCTTCCTTTCCGCGACCTCCAGCTCGCGGGCCTTTCGCGCACCCACGGCAATCAACGTGGCGTCGTGCTCGGCCGCAAGCTGCTTCCACGAGTACGCGCCGCCGACGTCGATGCCCGTGCGGAAGGTGATTCCCTCGGCGATCAACAGCAGCAGCCGGCGATCGATGATCGTCTTCTCGAGCTTGAAGTCGGGAATTCCGTAGCGCAGCAAGCCGCCGGCCTGGTCGTCTTTCTCGTAGACGGTGACCTGGTGCCCGGCCTGGTTCAGCTGCGCCGCCGCCGCGAGTCCCGCCGGCCCACTTCCCACCACCGCGACGTGCTTCCCCGTGCGCGACGACGGCGGCCGCGGCAACACCCAGCCTTCCTGAAATGCGCGCTCGATGATCTCCTTCTCGAGCGACTCGATCGCCACCGGATCCTGATCGATGCCCAGCACGCAGGCCGCTTCACAGGGCGCGGGGCACAGCCGGCCCGTGAACTCGGGGAAGTTGTTCGTGCTGATCAGCGACGCCCACGCGGCGCGCCAGCGTTCGTGAAACACGTGATCGTTGAAGTCGGGGATCACGTTTCCCAGCGGGCAGCCCTGGTGGCACGTCGGCACGCCGCAGTCCATGCACCGGCCCGCCTGCTTCACCGACTGATCCGGCCCCAGCGGAGCGGTGAACTCGTTGCTGTCTTTCAGCCTTTCACGCTTGTCACGCTTCGGCGGCAGCGCGCGAGGCCATTCGATGAAGCCAGTGGGTTTGCCCATGTCAGTGCTCCGAGCCTCCGACGAAACGCAGCCGCGGAGGGCTCGGTTTCGGCTTCAACGTCGCCCGCCGCGCCTGCAGCACACGCTTGTAGTCCGTCGGCATCACCTTCACGAAGCTCGGCACCAGGTGTTCCCAGTTGTCGAGGATCCGCCGCGCCAGCGGGCTGCCCGTCAGCCGCAGGTGGCTCTCGATCATTCCGTAGACGAGCCAGATCTCAGACTCGTCGACCAGCGACTCGATTTCCACCATCTCAAGGTTGCAGCGCTGCCGGAAGGTGCGGCTGCGATCGAAGACGTACGCGAGGCCGCCGCTCATGCCGGCCGCGAAGTTGCGCCCGGTGCTGCCGAGCACCACCACCACCCCACCCGTCATGTACTCGCAGCCGTGATCGCCGACGCCCTCGACGACGGCCTTCGCTCCGCTGTTGCGAACGGCGAAACGTTCACCCGCGAGGCCCGCGATGAAGACCTCGCCTGACGTCGCGCCGTAGAGCACCGTGTTGCCGACGATCACGTTGTCTTCCGGCACGAAGCGGCTGCCCGGCGGAGGCTTCACCACCAGCCGCCCGCCCGACAGGCCCTTGCCCGCGTAGTCGTTCGTCTCGCCCTCGAGCTCCAGCGTGACGCCTTTGCTCAGGAAGGCGCCAAAAGACTGCCCGGCCGAACCGCTGAGCTTCACGCGAATCGAGTCGTCCGGAAGTCCCGCGCTGCCGTGGCGCCGCGCGATTTCCCCCGAGAGCATCGCCCCGACCGCGCGGTGCGCATTGGTGATCGGCAGCTCAAAGGACACCGGCTTTCCACCCAGTAGCGTCGCGGCGCTCTTCTCGATCAGCTGGTGGTCGAGGTGATCCGACACGTCCTTCTTCTGGGTCGTGGTGCAAAGCCGAGCGGCGTCCGCACCTGCGTTCGGCTTCGCCAGCAGCGCTGACAGGTCGAGCCGCTTCGCCTTCCAGTGCCCGATGTCCTGCCGCTGCCGCAGCACCTGCACCTGGCCCACCATGTCTTCGAACTTCCGGAAGCCGAGCTGCGCCATTCGACTGCGCAGCGCGTTCGCGACCAGCAGAAAGAAGTCGACCACGTGCTCAGGCGTGCCCGCGAAGTGCTGCCGCAGCCTGGCGTCTTGCGTCGCGATGCCGACGGAGCACGTGTTGAGGTGGCACTTGCGCAACATGATGCAGCCTTCGACCACCAGCGCGGCGGTGGCCATGCCGAACTCTTCTGCGCCGAGCAACGCAGCGATGACGAGGTCTCGCGAGGTGCGAAGCCCTCCGTCGACCTGCAGGCGGATGCGATCGCGAAGCCCGTTCTGCACCAGCACCTGGTGCGCCTCGGCGAGCCCGAGCTCCCACGGCAGGCCGGCGTGCTTGATCGACGAGAGCGCCGACGCGCCAGTGCCGCCCTCATACCCGGCGACCGTGACCCCACCTGCGCCCGCCTTGGCGACGCCTGCCGCGACCGTGCCGATGCCAACCTCGCTGACCAACTTCACGCTGACGCGCGCGGGCGGGTTGACGGACTGCAGGTCGTAGATGAGCTGGGCGAGATCTTCGATCGAGTAGATGTCGTGGTGCGGCGGCGGAGAGATCAACGTCACGCCCGGCGTCGACCAGCGGACCTTCGCGATCCGTTCGTCGATCTTGTAGCCGGGCAGCTGGCCACCTTCACCGGGCTTGGCGCCTTGCGCGACCTTGATCTGCAGCTCGTCCGCGTTGACCAGGTACTCGGTGGTGACGCCAAAGCGCGCGCTGGCGACCTGCTTGATCGCGCTGCGGCGCGAGTCACCGTTCTCGTCTTTCACGTAGCGCCGCGGCTCTTCGCCGCCTTCGCCGCTGTTCGACCGGCCGCCCAGCCGGTTCATCGCGATCGCCAGCGTCTCGTGCGCTTCGGCGCTGATTGAACCGAAAGACATCGCTCCGGTGACGAAGCGGCGCGCGAGGTCGGCCGCCGACACCACCTCTTCGATCGGAACCGGCGGACGCGAGGTGTCGAGCTCGAGCAGGCCGCGCAACGTGCAGAGCCCAGCCGCCTCGTCATCGGCCAGCCTTTCGTACTCGGCAAACGCCTTCGCGTCGTTGGTGCGAGCCGCGTGCTGCAGCTTCGTGATCGTCGCGGGGTTCCACTTGTGAAGCTCGCCGCGGCGGCGCCACTGGTACCGGCCGCCCGTCACCGGCACCTCGAGCTCGAGCGCCGAGACGTGGCCGAACCCGCGCGCGTGGCGCAGCGAGACTTCGCGGCCCAGCTCGGCCAACCCGATGCCTTCGAGCCGCGACGGCGTGCCGTTGAAGTGCCGATCGATCAGCGTGCGATCGAGGCCGACCGCTTCGAAGATCTGCGCGCCGCGGTACGACTGCACCGTGCTGATGCCCATCTTCGACATCACCTTCAAGAGCCCTTCGTTGATCGCGTGGACGAAGTTCGTCTGCGCGTTCGGCCCCAGCGGCTTCACCGAGTCGAGCGCGAGCCAGGGGGTGACAGCCGCCGCCCCATAGCCAATCAGCAGGGCGAAGTGATGCACCTCGCGCGCCTCGGCCGTCTCGACGACGAGGCCGGTGTGGCGCCGAATGCCGTCTCGCACCAGCCGCTGGTTCACCGCCGACAACGCGAGCAACGCGGGAATCGCCGCGTGGGTGCTGTCGACGCCGCGATCGGACAGCACGAGGATGTCCGTGCCTTCTTCAACCGCGTCCACCGCCGACGCGCACAGCTTCTCGACCGCGTCTTCCAGGCTGCCGGCGTACAGCATCGACAACACCCTGGGCTCGAAGTCGCCTTCGTCGCGCAGCGCGAGAATGCGGGCGTGCTGCGAGCTGTCGAGAATCGGGCCGGGCAGCGTCAGCTGGTGGCACTGCTCGGGCGACTCTTCGAAGGTGTTGCCGTCGGGCCCCAGCGCGGTGCCCAGCGACATCACCAGCGCCTCGCGAATCGGGTCGATCGCCGGGTTCGTCACCTGCGCGAACAGCTGGTGAAAGTAGTCGAAGAGCGACGGCGCCTGATCCGACAACACCGCCAGCGGAGCGTCATTGCCCATTGACCCCATCGGCTCTTTTCCTGCCTGCGCCATCGGCTCCATCAACAGCCGCAGGTCTTCGTCGGTGTAGCCGAACGCCCGTTGCTGCCGCGCGAGGTCCTCGCCCTCGAGCGCCGGCGGGGCGGGCGCGTCGGCGAGCTCCTCGAAGCTGAAGACATTTCGCTGCAGCCATTTGCGGTACGGCCAGCGGGTGACGATCTCGTGCTTCACCTCGTCGTCCTCGAGGATCCGGCCCTCGGTGGTGTCGACCAGGAACATGCGGCCCGGCTGCAGGCGGCCTTTGCGGCGAACGTTCGCGGGAGGGATGTCGATCACGCCGGCTTCGGACGCGAGGATCACGCGGTCGTCTTCGGTGACGACGTAGCGTGCGGGGCGCAGGCCATTTCGATCGAGCGTGGCTCCGACCAGGCTGCCATCGGTGAAGGTGATCGCAGCCGGGCCGTCCCACGGCTCCATCAGCGAGCTCGTGTATTCGTAGAAGGCGCGACGGGCGTCGTCCATCTGGGTGTTCCCGTCCCACGCCTCGGGGATCATCATCATCATCGCGTGCGGCAACGAACGGCCACCGAGCACCAGCAGCTCGAGCATGTTGTCGAACTGCGCCGAGTCGGATTTTCCGGGGACGATGATCGGGTGGAGGCGATCGAGGCTGCCGCCGAACTTCGCCGACTGCAGCAGCGATCGCCGGCTGGTCATCCAGTTCCGGTTCCCCTGCACCGTGTTGATCTCTCCGTTGTGCGAGATGAAGCGAAAGGGTTGAGCCAGATCCCACGTCGGTGAAGTGTTGGTCGAGAAGCGCGAGTGGACGACGGCGATCGCGCTCACCATGTCGGGGTCGGTGAGGTCGCCGTAGAAGCGCGGCAGCTGCTCGGGGAGCAGCAGGCCTTTGTAGACGATGGTCTCGGCCGACAGGCTCGCGACGTGGAAGCGGCCAAGTGGGTCGCAGCCGCTGTCGCGAATCTTGTTCTCGGTGAGCTTGCGGATGATGAACAGCTTCCTTTCGAACGCGCTCGGCACCACGCGGCGCCGGCCGATGTACAGCTGGCGCATCACCGGCAACACCGAGCGGGCGACGACACCGAGGTGCGACGAATCGTGCGGCACGTCGCGCCAGCCGAGGACGCGCTGGCCTTCGGCGGCCACCGTCTCTTCGAAGGTCTTTTCGCACGCGGCGCGCTCGTTCGCGTCGGCGGGCAGGAAGACCTGGGCCACGCCGTAACAACGGCGGTGGGGAATCTGGAAGCCGAGCTTGAGGCCTTCGCGCTTGAAGAAGCGGTGCGGAAGCTGGAGCTGAATGCCGGCGCCGTCGCCCGTCAGCGGGTCGGCTCCGGTGGCGCCGCGGTGGCGCATCCGAATCAAGACCTCCAGCGCCTGCTCGACGATGCCCCGCGACTTCTCGCCCCGGATGTGGGCCACGAAGCCCATGCCGCAGGAGTCATGCTCGGTCGCCGGGTCGTAGAGTCCGTGTTTTTGACGCAATGTGTCTGGACGATAATGCAGCGCGTCAGACTGCGCTACCGAGCCGCGCAATCAGCGCAGCCTCGGTGGGTGGCAGGGGCTCGGCGTTCGAGTCGCGATCGAGCAGCTCTTGCAGGGCGGCCGGCACGGGGACGCGTTGGCCGATCAACGGCTCGACGATCGTCTCGAACTTCGCGGGGTGCGCGGTGGCGGCGACGGCCCAGCGGCCGGTGGCTCCCTGCTCTTTGAGGCGGCGCAGCACTTCGACGCCGCACGCGGTGTGCGGGCAGATCGCGACCCGGTGATCTTTCCAGGTGCGGACGATGGTCTGGCGAATCGCCGCGTCGTCGACCCAGTCGGCTTCGGGGCTCAGCTTCCAAGACTGCAGACGCTCGACGTTGCTCGGAGCGCCCACGTCCATCGCGTTCGCCAGCGTCGCAATCGACGGGCGCGCTTCGTACTTTCCAGTGTGAAGGAAGTCGGGCAGCACGCGGTTCGCGTTCGTCGCGAGCACGACGCGGCCGATCGGCAAGCCCATCTGTTTCGCCATCAAGCACGCGAGCGCGTTACCGAGGTTGCCGGTGGGGATGACGACGTTCAGCTCACCGCCCGACCGCGAAGCCGCGGCCGCGAAGTACGCCATCTGCGGGAGCAGGCGCCCGAGGCTGATGCTGTTCGCGCTGCCGAGGCTCGACTTGAGGCCTTCGTCGGCCAGCGCCGCCTTCACCATGCGCTGGCAGTCGTCGAAGGTACCGTTGACGCGGAAGGCGTGCACGTTGCCGCCGAACGCGCCCAGCTGGTGCGCCTGCCGCGCGGACACCCTGCCCTTTGGATAGAGGATGACGACGCGCAGGTTGGGTCGCTGGTGGAACGCGGCAGCGACCGCGGCGCCCGTGTCTCCAGAGGTCGCGACGAGGATCGTCTGCGTCACGCCGAGGCGGCTCAGGCTCTCGGCAAGGAAGCGCGCGCCGAAGTCTTTGAACGCCGCAGTCGGGCCGTGGAAGAGCTCGAGCAGGAAGTCGTCGCCGAGCGCAGTCATCGGCGCGTCAAAGGTGAAGGCGGAGCGGCAGATGTCCTCGAGCGGCAACGGCTCGCCGACGAAGTACGGAGCCAGGAGCTGCTGCGCGACCCCGCTCAGCTCGAGAGCCCCCACGGTGATCGAAACCCTGGGCAGCAGCTCGGGGACATAGAGCCCTCCATCGGGCGCCAGCCCCTTCGCGATCGCCTCGCACAGCGTGACGGGCGTCCCGCCGCGCGTGCTCACACAACGCATGATTCGACCCTCGCGGCGGGCCCGGCGCAGGGCGAGATGAGCACGTCGGCGCCGAGTCCGGCGGCCTTGAAGGCGTCCGACATCGCCGCGCCCGCACGCTCTGCATCGGCGCGGCCCTCGAACCACCCGAAGCAGCTGGGACCCGCGCCAGAGATGCTGGCGCCCAGTGCGTTGCAGTCGAGCGCTGCCTTCTTCACCGCGGCGAAGCCGGGGATCAGCGAGGCGCGGCGCGGCTCGACGAGGACATCGCGAAGCCCGCGGCGAATCAGCGAGACGTCGCTGGTGAAGCAGCCCGAGAGGAAGAGCGCGAGCGCCTCCGACTGTTTCACGAAGTCGTGGAGGTCGTAGTGGCCCTTCAGCGCCGCACGCGCGGTACGCGTCGAGAGCTCGAAGTGCGGATGCACGAGCGCAATGAAGAGGCCGGGCGGCATGGGGAGCTTCACCGGCATGCCCTCCACGGGAGCAATGACGAGCCCGCCGAGTAGCATCGGCGCCACGTTGTCACCATGCCGCGCGCCGCTGGCCGCCGCCTCGCCGTCCATCGCCAGCTCGTAGAGCTCGTTCATCTTCAGCGGCTCTTGAAGCAACGCGTTCGCAGCAACCAGCGCCGCGACCGCGGACGCCGCCGAGCCGCCCATGCCGGAACCCAGCGGAATGCCCTTCTCGATCTCGACCTCGAAGCCGACGCCGCGTCGCTTCGCGACCATGCCGAGCAGCGCGCGACCGGCGGTGTTCTTGTGCGCGTCCAACGGCAGGTTCTGCGTCACGCCGCGAATGTGAACGATGCGCACCTGCCCGTCGTCGGTGAGCCTCACCGTCGCGCGGTCTCCCGGCCCTTCGAGGCTCTGCCCGAGGATGTCGAAGCCCACCGCGACATTGCCGATTGATGCCGGAGCGAAAGCTGTCGCCGTAGGGCGCATAGGGCGAGGGTATACCGGTTCATCCCGAGCGCATCCGGCTTCATCGAGCACAAGTCTCGCCTTCAGCTGGCAGCGCCTGGGTTCGGCTGGGGCGTTACAGCCGAGCGCCCAGCGTCGCGGCGATGCGGAGCAGGTCGGCGAAGACGCCCGCAGCGGTGACTTCGGGGCCAGCGCCCGGGCCCTGAACGATCAACGGATTGTCGCGGTACCGCCGCGTCGTGAACTGAACGACGTTGTCGG
Organism: Myxococcales bacterium; assembly: GCA_038206395.1. Lineage (GTDB taxonomy): Bacteria > Myxococcota > Myxococcia > Myxococcales > Myxococcaceae > JAGSPQ01. Next base: position 112,444 of record JBBRAX010000008.1, read on the forward strand.
TGAGCCGGATGTGCGCGAACGCGTGGCTGGCCGGCAGCTCGGTGAGGCCGACCTTCGCCTTCCCGCCCGCCTCGAGCCGCGCGACGTACCGAAGCACCGTGCCGTTCTTCTTCGCGCGCTCGAGCCGTTCGCGCATCGGCGCATCGAGCCCGTCGAGCCGCTTCAGAAACTCTTCCGCCGAGACGCCACGAAGCTCGGCCGGCACCAGGTTCTCGAGCTCCACTGCATCCAGCGACGTCTGCCACCCATTCTCTCGCGCGAGGATCACCAGCTTCCGCGCGACGTCGAGCCCCGACAAATCGTCGCGTGGATCCGGCTCGGTGTACCCGAGCTCGCGCGCCGCCGTCACCAGCTGCGAAAAGCGAACCGACCCGTCGTACCGGTTGAACAGGTACGCCAGCGTGCCCGAGAAGATCCCTTCGACCGCCAGCACCTCGTCGCCCGTGTCGACCAGGTCGCGCAGGGTCTGAATCACCGGCAGCCCCGCTCCGACGGTCGACTCGTACCGGAACCGAGCCCCACCCTTCTGCGCCGCCGCGCGAATCGCCGCATACCTTTCCCACGGCCCCGCACCCGCCTGCTTGTTCGGGGTGATGATGTGGATCCCGCGCGCGAGCCACGACGCATACTGCTCGGCGCCCGCATTCCCGGCGGTGCAGTCGATGATCACCGCGTGCGGCAGGTGCTCGGCATGCACGTGATCGGCGAACTTCGCGAGGTCCGTCGCCACCTCTTTGCCGTCGAGCGTCATCGTCTTGCTCTTCGCGATCGCCCGGACCCGCAGATCCAGGTTGCTCGTCTCGAGCAGCCGCGCCCGCGACGCCTCGATCTGCCGCAGCAGCGCCTGCCCCACATTGCCAGGGCCGATCACGCCGACCGACAGCGTCTGCGGCGACAGATAGAAACCGGCATGCACCGCCCGAAGCGCCCGCGTGGCGTCCTCGGCGGAAATCGCGACCGAGATGTTCCGTTCTGACGCGCCCTGGGCGATCGCCTTGACGTTGACGCGGGCGCGCGCCAGCGCATTGAACAGCCGGGCCGCGACTCCGGGCGTGCCGGCCATGCCATCGCCCACCACCGCGAGCGCCGCGATGCGCGGCATCACTTTCACGTCCTGAATGTGACCCGCCGCCACCTCACGCGCGAAGGCCTCGAGCAGCGCGGTGCGCGCCCGCTCGGACTCCTTTTCCTGCACCACGATGCAGATCGAGTGCTCCGAGCTGCCCTGCGAGATCATCACCACCGACACGCCCGACGCCTTCAATGCGCCGAACGCACGCTCTGCGGTACCCGGCACGCCGATCATCCCCGCGCCTTCGACGTTCAGGATCGCGAGCCCGCCGAAGGTCGTCACGCCCTTCACCGGCTGCCCCGCATCCGACGTCGCCGAGATGCGCGTGCCCGGCTTCTCGGGAGCAAACGTGTTCCGGATGAAGATCGGAATCGACCGGCTGATCGCCGGCGCCATTGTCTGCGGGTGAATCACCTTCGCGCCGAAGTAAGCGAGCTCGCAGGCCTCGGAGTACGACATCTCGGTCAACAGCACCGCCTCGGGCACCAACCGCGGATCCGCAGACAGCACGCCGTCGACATCCGTCCAGATGTGAATCTCGCTGGCGTCGAACAGCGCACCGAAGATCGCTCCGGAGTAGTCGCTGCCGTTGCGGCCCAGCGTGGTGATGCGGCCCGACCGATCGCGCGCGATGAAGCCGGTGACGATGACGCGCTCGGAAGTCCGCGCCGCGCTCCACTTCTCGAGGCCGGCCTTCGAACGATTCCAATCGACGAGCGCGCCGAGCTCGGTCTTCTCGACCACCAACACCTCGCGCGCATCGAGCCAGTCGGTGGCCACCGCCCGCTGCCGAAGCGCCGCGTCGAGCATCAGCGACGACCACACCTCACCCAGCCCGCTGATCAGCTCGAGCAGATCGTTCGACACCGCGCCAACCAGCGCCTGCGCCTGCAGCAACGCCCGAAGTCCCGCGAACTCGCCTTCGAGCCGCGCGACCATCGGCCCCGCCTGCGCGCCCAGCAGTTCGACCGCCGTCTGCCGGTGCCGCTCGCCCAGGTCGGTTAGATCTTTCTCCCAGCCCCCATCAGGCGTCGACGCTTTGCGAACAAGGCCAATCAGCGCATCGGTGACGCCCTGCATCGCCGAGACGACGACGACCTGGCGTTCTTTCCGGGCGAGAAGAATGTCTGCGACTTTGCCGATGCGTTGCGCGTTCGCGACGCTGCTGCCGCCGAACTTGTGAGCGATGTGCGGTTTCAAGGGGCCCGCACTTTCGCATCACTGCCCTGAGAAGCGAGGTTCCCGTTTCTCGATGAAGGCACCGATGGCTTCCTGCACGTCCATCGACGGAAGAAAGGCCGAGTTCCACAGCGCCACCGTGGCCAGGCTCGCCGCCGCCGCTGGCTCTGAGCCCGCGTTCAGCACTTCTTTGATTCCCTGCACCACCAGCGGAGGGTTCTTCGCGATCCGCCCCGCCAGCGCCTTCGCCGCCGCCACCACCGCGGCCTGGTTCTCGAGCACTTCGCTGACCAGGCCGACCCTCAGCGCCTTCGCTGCGTCGAAGTCGTCACCCGTGAAGGCGAGCTCGCGCGCCACGCCCTGCCCCACGATCGAAGGCAGCCGCGCCAGCGTCCCGACGTCGGCCACCATTGCGAGCTTCACCTCGCGCACGCTGAACTTCGCGTCCGCCGAACAGATTCGAATGTCGCAGGCGGTGATCAGGTCGACGCCGCCGCCGATGCACCAACCCGTCACCGCCGCGATCACGGGCTTCCGGCACCTGGCGACCGCAGTGTTTGCCGCCTGCAGCCGACGAATCGCCTCGAGCAACTTCATTCGAACCGCCGCTCCGGACGTGGGGTCGAGAAACGGGGCGAGGTCGGCGCCCATCGCGGGCAGATCGAGCCCGTACGTGAAGTGCTCGCCTCCGCCGCGCAGCACGATCGCTCGCACCGCTTCGTTCGCTTCGAGCTGCGCGAACAGCTCGGGCATCTGCGACCAGTACTCCGGGCCCATGCGGTTCGCCTTGCCCGTGGCGGTCAGCACGACCTCGGCGACGTTTCCTTCGATCGAGACCGCGGCGCAGGTGATGTCCATGCCGGCTACCTACTTCTTCACCTCGCCGAGATCGACAAAGGCTCCGTCGACCATCACCACGAACGGGCGATCTTCGAACTGGAACCCGCCCTTTCCATCATGCTCGACGATCTGCAGCTTGCCCATGCCGTAGCCCATCGGCCCGCGCGAGTAGTAGTGCGCCCGCAGCTTGTAGGGGTAGGCCCGCTGCTCAGGAGCGAGCCGAATCGTGAACTCTTCCGGCCCGTACCCCGTCGTCACGTCCGCATAGAGCTCGCCGCCCGAAGGAAGCGTGCGCTGCGAGTAGAACGCGTGCCCGCCTTTGCCGTCGGTGATGTGGAAGTCGACGTCGTTGGCGTCGGTTTCCCACGTGAGCACGAAGCGCACCGACGGCTTGTCTTCCAGCGTTGCGCCCACCTTTTTCAGCCGCTCGCGCACGTTGGCCGCGACGCCCGGGTCCTTCTTGATCCACGCCGCGCCGACGAGGCCCAAGTCTTCGCGCAGAATCCGATCGCTGCCGAGGAACCGGTTCTCGATGTTCGGCTGGGCGATGCCTTTCTCGAGCGCCGCGAACGCCTGGTCGGGCTTGCCGAGTCGCAGCAGCGCGAAAGCAAAAAACCGGTGGCTGGCTGGATGATCCGGCCGCTGTTCGGCCGCCTTCGCGAAGGTGTCGGCCGCCAGCGCAAGCCCGATGTCGCCCTTCAGCCGTTCGAGGCGCACGCCCGCGAAGCGCCGCAGATCCGCGCGCCCCGGAAACAGATCGATGATCGAGCCGTAGGCCCGGGCCGCGTGATTGAGATCGCCCTTCGCTTCCAGCGCTTCGCCCAGCGCGATCAGCGCCAGCACGTCGCCGGCCTGCTCTTCCCGCCAGCCGAGCGCGCGATCGAGCGCCTTCTGTGTCTGCTTCGCCGCCAGCGCGACCATCACCTCTTTGAAGGGCCCTTCCCACGGCTCGCGCGACGTCGGCATCGCCTCTTCTTCCGCAACGGCCGACCGGCGGCGTTCCATCCGCTCGAGCTGCGGCGGAGGCGGCGGAGCGGGTGCTGGCGCGAACGCCGTCGTCGACCGCGGCGGCATCGACTTCTTCTCGGGCTCTGCCGAGCCGAACGCCTGGTCGAAGTCGTCCTCCGAGTCCGCCTCAGCGGCCTTCGGCGGTTCGCTCGAGACAGGTGGTGGGGCCATCCCCCGCGAAGGGGCCTCGTCCTTCGCCGCCGAAGCCTTCGGCTGCATCATCGGCGTGACCGGAGGCGGCACCTTGGTCAACACGATCGCGTCAGGCGCCCGATGGAGCAGCGCGAGCCGATTCTTCTCGACAGTGAGAATGTCGGCCAACGCGCGGCGATCGATCTTGAACCGCGCATAGTCCGCTTCCGTCTCGAGCACGAGCAGCGCGGTGTACGGCGACAGCACGCGGTGCCTCACCGACAGGGCAATGATCTCGTCGCGAAGCTTCTGCTTCTGGGCCGCTCCATCGGCCGCGCGATCCTGCTGGTCGAGCAGCGCGAGGATCTTCGCCTGCGCCCACGCGCGCTGAAGCAGCGGCCTCTCGACCCCTGCGAGTCCGTTGCCCAGGTTCACCGATACCGCGCCAGCCTTGACGATCACCTTTGCCTCGCCCGCCGCCTCGAGCACCACAACCGCCTCGTCGCCTGCCTGCACGCCCTCGAGCGCCAGCGGCCAGACGACCTTGGCGCCTTCAGCAGTGATCGGGACCTTCGCCACCGTCGACTCACCGAGCCTGCGCACCAGCGAATCCACGTCGAGGTCGCCATCGAGCACCGTGCCCGCCTTCGGCAGCTTGAAAGCGACCAGCCGCCGCAGCACGGCCTCTTCGCGAATTCCGCCGACCGCGATCGCATCGAGCCGCTGAACGCCCGCGTCCTTCAGCCGCGCGACGGCGGCCAGAAGCTGGTCGCCTTCGACGTCCCCTGAAGTGAAAACGCCGTCGGTCACCACCACGACGCGCGCCGCCTTCTTCGCCAGCGCCCACTGCAGGGCCGCGCTCAAGTTGCTCGCCCCCAGCGCCTTGCGATCTTTCAGCGCCTTCACTGCCGCCGCACCGAAGCCACTGGCCGGCCCTTCATGCACGGCGACGACGGATTGATCGAAGACCGCGACCGTCAGCGGCATCGCCGGGTTCGCCTTCGCGAGCCTCTCGACCAACCGCTGCACCAGCGTGATCTGCGCGCTGAAGCCGAGCGCTCGCGACGCGCTGGTGTCGACCAGCAGCAACAACGACGGCATCGGCTCGGGCGTCGACGTCGCGACGGCCTTGATTCGCGTCACCACGAGATCGCCCGCGCGAAGGCCCGTGCGATTTGCCCTGGGCGGAGCGACCGCCAGATCCTTGTCGGGCACGTACCCCGTCTTGCTGATCACTTGCAGCACGGCGCCGCCGGATGAAACAGACACCTCGAGCTTGTCGATCTTCGGCAGGCCCTTCAGCGGCAGCACGAAAGGCGCCGTCGCCGAGGTCAACGCGTGCGACCACGAGACGATCAGCTCCTTTCGGCCCCTGGCGGGAATCGGAAAGACGCGGGCCGAGAACTCGTTGCCGGCGGCCTGCTCGAGCAGGGCGGGATCCTGGCGACGGTGAAGAAAATCCTCGTACGCGCGCCGCGCCGCCTGCTTCTCGAGCACCTCGCCTTCCTGCCAGCGGCCGTCGAGCTTCATCGCGAACCGGCTCACGGTCGCGCCGCGGGGCAGCGTGACGCGGAACTGGCCTTCGATCACCCGGTCTTGAGGGTTCTCGAACACCAGGGTCAGCTCGGTGAAAGTGAGTGGATCTTCGACGACGGCCTTCGCCCCGTACGACACGAGCTTCAGGCCCGTGCCATCAGAGGCGGTGAGGCTCAGCGGCGCGTCTTCCGCTACCGCTGAGAATCCCAACAGACACGACGCAACCAGCAGGCCCAGGCGCATACCGCCGCCTTGTACTACGGCGCCGCGGGGGCTCCGCCGAACAGTGGCAGGGCGGCGCTGATCTTCAACCCGATGCGCGCCGACGCGAGATCCGTGCGGGCCTGGATCTGCCCGAACTCCGCGCTGAACACGTCGCGTTCGGCGAGGATCACGTCGAGCTGCGTCGAGGCTCCGACCGCGTAGCGATCGCGCGCGACCGACGCCGCGCGCTGCGCCGCTTCCACCTGCGCGCCCGCTGACACGACCTTCTGCACGGCCGCCTTCTGCCGCTGCCAGTCGGTGTTGATCTGGTCCTTCGCCTGCAGCCGGGTCCGTTCGGCGGCGAGCTCGGCGATCGACAGGCCGGCCGACTGCACCTGCATGCCCATGAACGTCGGCACGTCGAGGCGCCAGGTCAGGTTCAGGCCCGCGCTGAAAGAGCCGGTGCGGCCGGCAAAGCCCGTCGCGTTGGTGACGCGCTCGGTGAGGTTGCCGTTCAACGTCGGCAGCACCGAGAGGCGCTGCGCGGTCAACAGCCGCTCGTTCACCAGAATGTCCTTCTCGGCCGCTTGCACTGCGGGCAGCTCGCCGATGCGACCTTCGAGCTCTTCCAGCGCCGGCGCTGGCGTGAAGTCGTCCTGCGGAAGCGTCGCGTCCTCTCCCGGGTCCAGGAAGGCCAGCGTCCTCAGCGTGCGGCGCCCCACCGCCACCAGGTTCTCGGCGTCGCTCAGCAGTTGCTGGTTGCGCGCACGTTCGGCGTTGGCGCGGAGGCGTTCGATCTCGGTCGCCGCTCCCGCGTTGAGGCGGATTTCCTGAAGCCTTGCCTGGGCCTCCGCGGCGGCCAGCGACTTCTTCGCCGACTCGCGAAGCGCCAGCGCGCCGACGTAGCTGTACCAGTTGCCAACCACCTGGCGGCGCACCTGGTCGCGGGTCAGCTCTTCCCGTTCGGCCGAGCCGTCTTCCGCCGCGCCTGTGGCCGCCGCGCGATACCAGCGCGCCACATCGATCAACGGCACCTCGATGCGCACGACGCCATCGAGCTGATCGCTGGGGACGATGGTGATCGTCTGCCCACCAAAGTTCAGCAGCGTCGGGAACTCGTTGTGCACGTACGCCCCGGTGGCCGTCACCGAAGGAATGAAGCCTGTCCACGCCTGCCGGAACTCGGCCTCAGACCTGCGCCGCACTTCCGCCGCCTGCCGGCGATCGACGTTGCTCTTGTCAGCCGCGTCGAGCATCTGTTCAAGCGTCACCTGCGCCGACGCCGTGGTCGAAGCGACCAGGGCCAGCAACCACGCTGCGCGTCTCACTTTCCGACCTCCTCGGTGATCGCCGTGGGCGACACGACCTCGCCCCCACCCATCACCTTCCGCCACATGCGCTTCAAGAACTCAGACAAGTCATCGAGCAACGAATACGCAACCGGCACCGCCATCAGCGTCAGCACCAGCGACATCACCTGGCCGCCGACGACGACGCCGGCAGTCGCGCGGTTGAAGCCCGAGCCGATGCCGCGGGCGGTGACGAGGGGAATCATGCCGGCCACGAAAGCAAACGTGGTCATCAGAATCGGACGAAGGCGGTCGACGTTGCCTTTGATGATCGCCTCGGCCCGCGGCAGCCCTGCCTCTCGCAGCTTGTTCGTGTGGTCGATTTGCAGAATCGCGTTTTTCTTCACGACGCCGAACAACACGAAGATGCCGAGGAAGCTGTACAGGTCCAGTGCCTGGTCGAAGAGGATCACCGACGCGATCGCGAAGGGCAGCGTCAACGGCAGCGAGACCAGAATGGTGATCGGGTGCAGCCACGACTCGAACTGGGCCGCGAGAATCAAGTACATGAAGAGCAGCGACGCGAGCAGCCCGAAGATGAAGCTGAGGCCTGTCTCTCTCATCAGCTTCGTCTGGCCCAGCGGCTTCACCGAGAAGCCCTTGGGGAAGTTCTCGTCGTCCAGCACCTTCTTGATCTCGTCACCCACCGCGCCGTCGCTGGCCCCCTGCCCGGCGTTGGCCATGAAAGTCACCTGCCGTTCACGCTGGTACCGGTTGATGCTGCTCGGGCCTTCAGTGGGCTTTACCTTCACCACCTCTGAAAGCGACACCAGCCCCACCTTGCGCGACGGCACGGTGATCAGCTGCAGCTGGTCTTCGCTGGTCCTGAACTCGGGGGTCGCCCGCAGCCGGATGTCGTACTGCTCTCCGTTTTCCGCGTAGCTCGACACCTTCTGGCCACCGACCATCAGCTGCAGCGCGGCTGCGACATCGACCACCTGCACGCCAAGGTCTGCAGCGCGGGCACGATCGACGAACACGCTGAGCTCTGGCTTGCCGACGACCATCGAGGAGTCGACGTCGACGGCTCCGGGCACCTTCCTGATCTTCTCGAGCACCCTGGTGTTCGCGTCGTTCAGCACGCGAAGGTCCGGGCCTGCGAGGGTGTACTGGATGCGCGCGGTCGACTGGCCACCGCCGAACTCGTTCACGTCGGCCACCGACACCCGAAGGTCCTTCGGCAACGTGGGCAGGATCTTCTGACGCACGACGTCCTTCAGCGCGTTCTGGCTGATCGTCCGGTGATCCGGCGCGACCAGCTTCACGTAGATGCGCGCCACGTTCGGAGTCCGCTGCTCGTCGTCGCCGATGGTCACCAGCGTCGCCGTCACCTCTGGCATCTGGCGGATGATGCGAGCGACGCGCTCACCGACCAACTCGGTGGCCGGCACGCTGCGGCCTTCGGGCAGCCGCACCACCACCTCGAACTGGGCACGGTCGTCAATCGGCAGGAAGCCCTTCCTCGCGGCTTTGCCCAGAGGGACGATCGACACCATCGCCGCGACGCACGCGAGGACCACGATCCACCGGTGGGCCATCACGAACTTCAGCGCGGCGGCGTACGCGCGCTCGATCGGCTTGTAGCCGTTGTCGACCACCCGCTCGAGCAGGGGCTTCTTGTGGTTGCCGGGAATCTTCGCCTTCAGCCACCGCGAGGCCAGCATCGGCGTCAAGGTGAAGCTGACGAACAGCGACACCGCGATGGCGAACGACATCGTCACGCCGAAGCTCGCGAGGAAGCGACCCGGAATACCGGCGATGAAGGCGATCGGCAGGAACACCGCGATCAGCGACAGCGTCGTCGCCATCACCGCGAGGCCGATTTCCTGGGTGCCGACGATGGCCGCTTCTCTCGGGCTCAAGCCCTTCTCTTCGATCTGCTTGAAGATGTTCTCGAGCACGACGATCGCGTCGTCGATCACGATGCCGACCGCCAGTGCCAGCGCGAGCAGGGTGATCGTGTTGAGCGTGTAGCCGTTCATGTACATCAGGGCGAAGGTGCCGACGATCGAGGTCGGAATCGCGACCGCCGCGATGATCGTGCTGCGCACGTTGCCGAGAAAGATGAGCACGACGAAGGCGGCGAACAGCGCGCCCAGCACCAGGTGCTCGTTCACCGCGTCCGTGCCCGTGCGAACCACCGCCGACCCGTCGCGCTGAATCACCAGTTCGAAGTCAGGCGGAAGATCCTTCTTCAGCTCTTCCATGCGCTCTTTCACGGCGTCCACGACCTGCAGCGTGTTGGTGCCCGACTGCTTGCGCACCGTCAGCAGCACCGTGCGTTCGCCATTCCACATCGCTGACGTCTCGACGTCTTCCACGCCGTCGTCGATCGTGGCCACTTCGTCGAGGCGAATCGCGCGGCCGTTCTGCTCACGCACGACAATCGACTTCAGCATCTCGACCGACTCGACCCGGCCATTCACGCGAAGGGTCAGGTAGTCGCGGCTGGTGTCGACGCGGCCACCCGGCATCGTCACGTTCTGCGCGTCGATGGCGCGCGCGACCTCGGCCGCCGGAAGCCCGAGGGCCCGCAGCTTCACCGGGTCGACCGCCACGTTCACCTGCCGCTGCCGGCCTCCGATCAAGCGCACCTGGCCGACGCCGCTCACCGACTCCAGCCGGCGGCGCACCACGCGGTCGGCGATGTCGGTGATTTCCCGCGTCGGCTTGTCCTTCGCGTTCAGCGCCAGGAACAGCACCGGCTGCGCGTCGGGGTCGAGCTTCTGCACGATCGGAGGGTCGATGCCGCGTGGCAGCTCGCTGAGCAGCCCGTTGATCTTCTGCTGCACTTCCTGCGCGGCGACGTTGACGTCCTTCTCGAGCTTGAAGGTGACGACCACCTGAGAGACGCCTTCGCTCGAGATCGACCGGAGCTCGTCGATCGAGCTGATGGTGTTCACCGCGCCTTCGACCTTGTCCGAGATCTCAGTCTCGATGTCTTCAGGCGATGCGCCCGGCAGGCGGGTGATGACGACGATGACGGGGAAGTCGATCTTCGGAAATTGGTCGACGCCGAGCTTCGTATAGAAGACACCGCCGACGACGAGGATGACGAGACTGAGCACCGTCGCGAAGATCGGGCGCTTGACGCAGAGTTCAGCGAGCCATTGCATTTGGGTGGGCTCCTTTTCGCTACTGAATCGAGGCGCCGTCGCGCAGCGCGGCGGGCGGGTTGAGGATCACTTTGTCTTTGTCCGTCAGCTCTTCGAGCACCGCGACGCGGCCGTCTTTCGCCACCCCGGTGCGAATCACCATCTCGAAGGCGTGCCCGTCGCGCGCGAGGAACAGGCGGCGCACCGTCCCGTCGGCCTTGATCGCTTCTGACGACACCGTCGGCTGCTCTTCCTCACCGACCTTCAGCAGCACCGTGGCGAACATGCCGGGCCGCAGCGCGCCGTCGGCGTTCGGAGCCAGCGCTTCGATGATCAGGTCGCGCGTGTTGGGGCGCAGCGCCGGGCTGATGTAGCGGATGGTCGCGGGGAAGACGCGGTCGTACGACGACACGCGAACGTCCAGGGTCTGGCCTTCCTTGATCACCCCAACCGCCTGCTCGGGGACGCTGATGCTCACGCGCACCGGGTTCACCGAGAACACGCTGGCCACGCGGGTCGCCGGGGTCACGTATTCGCCGACGTTCACGTAGCGCTCGCCGATGACCCCATCCATCGGGGCGCGGATGATCGTGTCACCCGCCAGCTTGCCGGCCAGGTTGGCGTTCGCGCGCGCCGCGCTCGCCTGGAACAGCTGCGTGCTGCACTGGCTCTTGAGCCGGTCGTGCTCGCTCTTCGAGATCGCGCCCTGCGAGAAGAGCGTGTCGGCGCGCGCGCATTCCTGCTTCGCGAGCTCGACCTGCGTCTCGGCGGCCTGCGACTGGGCGCTGGCGGCCTCGGCCGAGAAACCGGCCGCCTTCGAGTCGACCACCGCGATCATCTCGCCCAGCTTCACCGCCTTGCCGCGCTCGACGTAGGTCGCGGTGATGCGGCCCGCCACGTTCGCGGCCACTTCCGACTGGCGGTCGGCGAGCACGCTGCCGGTGAGCGTCAGGAAGCGCGGCATCAGCTCCTTGCCGACAGCCTCCGTCTGCACCTTCACCGGCGCGGCAGGGGCCGCTTCTTTCGGCGCCGCAGCCGTCGCTTCCGCGGGCTTCTTGCAGCCAGCGATCAAGAGGAAGACTGCAACGGGAAGAATTCGGTTCATTTGGGTGGGGGCTTGCGGTTGTCGGGCGAGAGGGCCCGGGTGAAGAGCTTCGACAGCTGCTGCGCGTACTCGCGCTGGTCGCGGGTCGACCAGACTGTCTGAGAAAAGTGGGCGCTGATCGCCCGGTTCATGATCGCGCCGATCAAGGCGCTCGCCGCCGTTTCAAGGGCCTCATCGACGCAAAGGCCGCGTTCGGCCAGCTGCTCGAGGAACCGGGTCACCGCCTGCACCGACTTCACCTGCGGCGGGATCTCGTTGCGAGGGAAGACTTCGCTGAAGGGAATCCCGCTCTCGCGCAGGGCGAACATGCACGGCATCGCTTCGCTGAAGGACTCCGAGAAGCTGGTGATCACGTCTTCCAGCTGCTCCACAAGAGGGCGATCATCCGGGCCCTTCGAGAGGTGCCGCGACCAGGCCGTGTCTTCCGGGGGCTTCAGGGCTGCGATCATCAGCGCGCGCCGGGTGCCGAACCGCTTGATCAACGCCGGAGACGTCACCTGCAGCTGTTCGGCAACCACATCCAACGATACCGCCGGGCCATGCTGAAGCACCGAGCTCCGCATCGTCTGCAGAATCTGTTCGTCGGTGATTTGCCTTGGCCGCGCCATTTTGGGAGTTCGTTAGTATTGGGTGATTAACCATCGCGCAACCCAATCTGACGTTCGCCAGTGGAGATTTCCGACACAGCGCGTTAACTCACGGGTCTTTCAGGGGGTTGTTCATGGGAATGGCATTGATCACAGGGGCGTCTGCTGGGTTGGGGCTGGAATTTGCTCGGCTTTTTGGCTCTGATAAGCACGACTTAATCCTCGTCGCGCGGCGGAAGGAGCGACTGGAAGCCCTCGGCGCCGAGCTCGAAGAGGCGCATGGCATCAAGGTCCACGTCATCGCCGCCGACCTGATGGAGCCCGCCGCGGTCGACCGGATCGTGGCCGAAGTGAACGCCAAAGGCCTGAAGGTCGACTACCTGGTCAACAACGCAGGCTTCGGCAGCAACGGCACTTTTTCCGAGCTCGAGCCCGCCAAAGAAATCGGCCAGGTGCAGGTGAACATCACCACCGTCGTCGGCCTCACCCGCGCCTTTCTGCCCGGCATGGTGCAGCGGAGGTCGGGGCGCATCTTGAACCTCGGCTCGACCGCCGGCTTCCAGCCGGGCCCCTTCATGGCGACGTACTACGCGTCGAAGGCGTTCGTGAACTCGTTCACCGAGGCGCTGTGGTTCGAGCTCAAGGGCACGGGCGTCACCGCGACGGTCAGCTGCCCTGGCCCGGTGGCGACCGAGTTCATCGCCGTCGCCGGCAATGAGAAGTCGAAGCTCGCAGGCATGGGCATGGCAACCCCGGCCGGCATCGCGCGCGAGGCGTACGACGCGATGAACGCGGGCAAGCGGAGAATCGTCCACGGGCTCCAGTACAAGCTGGTGCCGCTGCTGAATGCCTTCTCGCCCAACGCGATCCTGCTGGCCGTGGCGGCTTCGCTGAACCGGAAGCCGCCCCAGCTTCCGGGTTAGTTCAGCTTCATCAGCGCGACCCAGATCTCACCGGCCGCATCGAGGTCGGTGAAGTGGGCGCGGTACACGAACATCCCGTCTTTCAGCTCGGACGCGATCACCGTCGCCGCGGCCGTGTGGCCACCGAACATCACCTGCACCGTGTGGCCGCCCAGCACGCCTTCCATCGCGAACATCACGCCGACAGAGCTGAGGTTGCCCGTCACCTTCTGAACAGCGCCGTCGCCGACGCGCACTTCGAACGCGGCCGGAATGCGGCGGAAGCGGCGCGACGTCGCCAGCCCTTCCGTCGGGAACTCGGCCGGCGGCCAGTTCGGATCTTTGATGAAGCCCTTCCGCACGCCGTACGAGGGCGAGAACCGCGCCCCCTTCGGACCCTGCGTGAACTTCCGGTTCGAGCCTGCCCCTGCGGCCTTCGTAAAGACGTTGTCCATGACTTCCCCTTTGAAATACTGCGTGTGCGGCAAGGTGGGATTGCTCGCTCTCTGCCAGAAAGTCAACCGAGGGCACGGTAGCCTCCGCGCCCCATGCATCCAGACACCGGGTATGAGCTCAGCGCCGCGTACATGAATGGTCTCGTCAAGGCAGTGCGCGACGCGGGGATGCTCGAGGCGATTCTCGTTGGGCTGCCCACAGATCTGCGTTCGGCGTTCATGCGCCCCGCCCCGCTGTCGTGGTGGGACGCGGGCTACGGCGAGAGCCTGGTGCTCAAAGTGTACGAACAGTTCGGCGAGCGGGCGGTGGAACAGGTCGGCTACGGCGTCGTCGCCGAGACGATGGGCCCGCTGGTGATGGCGCAGGTGCAGGCGCTGCTCGCGTCCGGCGGCTCGGCCCCGCAGACGCTCTTCGCGCACATCGAACAGTTCATCTCGTCGGCCGTTCGCCCTGTCACCGCGCACTGGACGAAGCTCGGCGAAAAGAACGGCTCGCTCGAGCTGCAGTACCCAAAACCCGTTCGCGAAGGGATCCCCATCCTCTGGCGCGGCGCGATTCGATACGTGTTTGAGATTACGAAGTCCGTAGGAAAAATCGATGTTGAAACCCACGGGGAGCAAACGGGAAAGCTCCGCTTCGAAGTTTCGTGGTCGTAGCGTAGAAGCGGCCCCCATGAACACCGCCGACCCGATGGCGCCGTGGGCGACCGCCAACAAGCTCGCCTGGGCCCCGCTGATGTTTCACGCGGCCAAGGCTGCCCGCGATCTCAAGGTGCTGCTTGCCGTCGAAGAATCAAAAGGCGGAGCGACCCGCGAAGACGTTTGCGCGAAGACCCACCTCAGCAACTACGCGGTCGGCGTGCTGCTCGACAGCTGCGAAGCGCTCGAGCTGATGTCCCGCAGCGGTGACAAGTTTCGCCTGCTCCCCGCCGGCTGGCTCGTCGAGCACGACCCGATGACCCGCATTCACATGGATCTCAACGCCGACGTGAACTACCGCGGCGCTGAGTTCCTCAAAGAATCGCTGCAGACGGGCACCCCCGTCGGCCTCAAGACGCTGTCTGACGCGCCGCACATCTACGAAGCGCTCACCGTGCTTCCCGAGCCCGCGAAGACCAGCTGGTTCAAGTTCGATCACTTCTATTCCGACCAGGTCTTCCCGCTCGCGAAGCCTGTCGTGCTTGAGCGGAAGCCCACCTCGCTGCTCGACGTCGGCGGCAACACGGGCAAGTGGGCGATGATCATCGGTGGCGACGTGCCCGTCACCATCCTCGACCACCCCGGGCAGCTGAAAGAAGCGATGGCGAACGCGAAGGAAAAGGGCCTCGAGGGCCGGGTCCATGGCGTCGAGATGGATCTTCTCGATCACTCCCGCCCGTTTCCCACCCAGCAAGACGCAGTCTGGATGAGCCAGTTCGTCTGCTGCTTCGGCCTCGATGACATCACCGCGCTGCTGCGGCGCGCTGCTGCAGCGCTGACGACAGACGGCCGGGTCTACGTCCTCGACACCTTCTGGGATCGCCAGCCCAACCCCGTCGCGGCGTACTGCCTGCACGCCACCTCGCTGTACTTCACCGCGATGGCCAACGGCACCAGCCGCATCTACTCGGCGCCCGACCTCATCGGCTGCATCCAGAAGGCCGGGATGGTGGTCGAAGACGACCGCCACCTCGGGGTCAGCCACACGCTGCTGATCTGCAAGCCCGCATCGTCGCCTTAGCCGCGTTGGTCGAGGTCTTTCGGTTCGGTGACTCCTTCACTTCAGGCGCGCGTCGCCGAACAGCAGGCGCTTCACGTCCACGCCGTCGGGCCGATCTACGGGCACCTCAAGCTCGAGACCTCGGGCCACCTGCTCGACCTGCTCATCGGCGGCGCGACCCGCATCAACCCCGGCGTCTCGACCCTCGACTGGAAGACCGCTCCGCTTGCCGAGGTCTTCTTCGCGTACGGTGAAGGCGAGGACTACGAGATCGAGTTAGGAGACCGCCTGGTCAGCGGGAAGTTGATTCAGAAGAACGTCGTCACCTGGAAAGACAGCCAGCTCGTTCGGCTCGAGTGCGAGGCTGGCACCGCCGAGCTCCGCGACGGCGCGTGGGTGCAGGTTCCGCCCAGCCACCCGCACCTCAAGTCGCGGGCTCCCGCCGCCCGCCAGCCCTTTCGGTCACCCCTCGACGTCGAGCTCGACCCCGCCCAGCAGCGCGTCGTCCAGCTATCCGCCGACGCCCACACCCTGATTCTCGGTGAGGCCGGCTTCGGAAAGACGACGGTCGCGCTCCATCGATTGCTGGAGCTCAAACGACAGGCGCCCGAAGACTTCCGCGCGGCGGTGATGGTGCCGACCCAGGGCCTGCGCCGCCTCACCCAGCTGATGCTCGAGCGCATCGGGGCCAGCGACGTCGAAGTGTGGACGTATGACCAGTGGGCGCATGCCGCCGCGCGAAAGTCGTTTCCCGATCTGCCCCACCGGCAAAGCGAAGGCACCAGCGCCGAAGTGATTCAGTTCAAGCGCCACGGTGCGCTCGCCGCCACCTTGAGTGACTTCGCCGACGAGCACCCAAGCCCCGCCCAGGACGAAGACAGGCCAAGCCACAGCAAGGCCCGCGCGACCCGCGCCGACCTGGAGCTCTTCTTCGGCGACTCGATGTGGATGGAAAAGGCCGTCGCCACGTCTGGCGGCGTGCTCGGCCAGCGCACCGTGAAAGAGCTGACGATGCACACCCGCGTTCAGTTTCGCGACCCGTCTGAGACCGAGTGGTCCCACGTCGACGCCGGCAGCCTCGCCGCCGTCGACGGCCGCCGCCTCGACGACGGCACCCCCAACGAAGATGCCGGCAGCGTCGACCCCGAAGACTACGCAGTCCTCTTCGAGCTCGCCCGCCTTCGCGCCACTGGCCAGCGCGCGAAGCCACTGTCGCTCTCGACCTACGACGTCGTGCTGCTCGACGAAGCGCAGGAATTCGCCCCCCTCGAGCTTCGACTGCTGGGTCGCAGCTTGAACCCCAACGGCGTCGTCATCGTCGCCGGCGACGCCGCCCAGCAAGTTGACCCGACCTCGCACTTCGCCGGCTGGGACGCCGTCATGGCCGAGCTCTCGGCCGCCCATCACGTCTCGACCACGCTCGAGATCAGCTACCGCTGCCCGCCCGAAGTCGTGGCCCTTGCCCGCGGCCTCATTCAGCAGGCGCCGATGCCCACTGGCCCAGCTGCGGCAATCACCCGCGCACTTCACGACAACGGCTGCCACCTTTCGCTGTGGCTCACCCACGCGCTGCGGCGGATCCAGTCGGAAGATCCGGCCGGCTCGATTGCGATCGTCTGCCGATCCGACACCACCGCCCGCACCGTCGCGCGCACCCTGAACCACGGCGTCACCGTTCGCCTCGCCCTCGACGGCGAGTTCCAGTTCACCCCCGGCATCACCGTCACCAGCGTTCAGGAAGTCAAAGGCCTCGAGTTCGACGTCGTGGTCGTGCCCGACGCCCAGGCGTCGACCTACCCCGCCACCCCGCAATCGCGCCGCGCTCTCTACGTCGCCGTCACCCGCGCCACCCATCACCTGGGCCTCACCGGTGTCGGCCGCTGGTTTGAGCTAGAACCATGATTGATGCGGCTCTGGGTGGGGGTCCTGCTTTTCGCGGCGTGTGTCCCGGTCGAGCCGGAGACGCCACCGGCCGGCCGCTCCCTCGCTGAGATCGTCGGTGGCAGCGTCGACAATGGCGACCCCGCGGTCGTCTATTTCAAGATGGAAGAAGGCGCGTGCTCCGCCACGCTGATCTCTGCCCGCATGGTGATCACCGCCGCCCACTGCGAGGCCAGGCCCGGCGCTCTCGGCAAGGTCCAGTTCGGCAACGCCACCGCCGCTCCGCTTCGCACCGTCGCCGTCATCGACACCGCCGTAGAGCCTTCGTCCGACTTGCGGTTGTTGAAGCTCGAGAAGCCCGTCACTGACGTGGTGCCGATTCGAATCAACCGGCTCGCTCCGGCCGAAGCAGCAGCGATTCGCCACGTCGGCTTCGGCCTCGACAGCTACCCCCAAGGCAGGGCTGACCTGAAGCGCCACGTCACCCTCAACGTCGTTCAGGTCTACCCGTACGAGATTCACTTCGAGTCGTCCGACAAGGTCAGCGGCGTCTGCTACGGCGACTCCGGCGGCCCCGGCTTGATGCGCACCGGAGACACCAACGAAGAGTTCGTCGCCGGCGTCGCCAGCTACCTCGTCGGCTTTCCGCTCTGCCAGGGCACCGCGTCCGACGTTCGCGTCGATGCCTTTTCAGGGTGGATCGACGGCATCAGCGCGCAGTGGGAGGCGTCGACGTGCGAGGTGGGTGACGCCTGCAAAGAAGGCTGCGCGCCGGTGGACCCCGATTGCGTCTGCACCTTCGACAACCGCTGCGACCTGCGCTGCCCGACCTTGAAGATGGACCCCGACTGCAACCCCGAGTGCGCCGCAGACGGCATCTGCACCTCAGGGGTCTGCCCCTTCCGCGACCCTGACTGCATCGCGCTGGGCTCTGAGTGCTCCCAGGACCTGCAGTGCCAGGGCCGCGCCTGCGCGCGCCAGGGTGACCGCCGCTTCTGCTCGCAGGGCTGCACCGTCGCCAGCGACTGCCCCGACGCGATGTACTGCTCGGGCACCAACCACGTCTGTCTCTTCCGCCCCCCGCTCGGCGCGTCCTGCGACGCCAACCAGCCCTGCGCCGAAGGAACCTGCGTCGACGCCACCTGCCAGCTCACCTGCACGACCTCGTCGCAGTGTCTGTCGACCGAGCGCTGCGTCGCCGAGAGAGACAACCCCGGCCTCTGTCGCCCAAAGCCGCCAAAGCCCGAGCCGATGCCGAAGTCAGGCTGCGCCGCCGCGCCAGAGTCTCTCTGGCTGCTCGCGCTGCTGCTCTACGGAAGCAGGACGCGAAGAAGCAGACCCAGCGTCGTCGTGTAGCCGACCGCTGACCGCTTCACCTGCCCGCTGCTGTCGAGGAAGTACACGGTCGGAAACGCGTTGACCTTGAACTGCTGTGCCAGCTGATCCGAATCGAGCAGCACCGGGTAGTCGACCCCGTTGTTCGCCACGTACGCCTGCACCTCGGTGACCTGGTCGAAGGACGACGCCACCGACAGCACGTGCGCGCGATCGCCGACGAGGCGGCGCACCCACGAGAAGTTGCCCGACTCCATCTTGCAGACGCCGCACCACGGCGCCCAGAACGCGAGAAGCACCGGCTTGCCCTTCAGCGACTCGAGCGACACCGTGCTGCCGCCCAGCGTCTTCAGCGCGAAGTCCGGCGCCGCGCCTTTGAGGTGGCCCTGCGTCTGCCAGAGGCCCGCCACGAAGATGATCAGCAGGATGATCGCGAGGTCCGCCGACCAGCGGAACCAGCGCTTCTTCCGCAGCTCGAGGTAACGCTTCACCATGGCGTCGGCTTGTAGTCCTTGAGGAAGAGCCCGAACGGCGTTCGCCGCGTGCGCGCCGCTTCAAACACCGGGTCGACGACCCGCGCGGCGCCGTCGACGATGTCGAGTGGCGGCTGAAAATCGAGCTCTTCGATCTTCCGTTCGGCGTGCTGCACCGGGTCTTCGTCGGTCACCCAGCCGGTGTCGACGGCGTTCATGAAGATCTTCGCCTTGGCGTAGTCGGGCGCCGACGTCAGCGTCAGCATGTTCAGCGCCGCTTTCGCCATGTTGGTGTGGGGGTGTTTGTCCGTCTTCGTGCCACGCGAAAAGCTGCCTTCCATCGCCGAGACGTTGACGATGTGGCCCGGCTCGCCGCGGTCTTTGAGCATCACCGGCTTCAGCTTGCTGCAGAGGATGAACGGAGCGACCGCGTTCACCAGGTGGACTTCGAGCATCTCGGCGGTCGCGACCTCCGACAGCGTCAGCCGCCAGCTGTTGACGCTTCGCAAGTCGACCTGCTGAAGGTCAGCGTCGAGGCGGCCCTTCGGGAAGAGGTGCGCGTGCGTGTCGCCGGCCTGTTCGAGGTCGTACGGCACCAGCGACAGCGCGGCCGACGAGTGGATGCCCAGCCCCGGATCGTGGCTGCGCCAGGTCGGGACGAGGCTGTTTCCTCTTTCGGGATTCAACGCGTCGAGCACCTCGCGGTGGCCTTTGAGCAGTGGCTGCGAAGCATCGGGAAGCTGGCTGACGCGGCGCTGCTCGCTCTCGAGCAGGTGGCGGTAGAAGCCCGGGGGCCGGCGCACCGTCTGCGCGGCGTTGTTGATGAGGATGTCGAGGCGCTCGTGGGTGCGCGCGATGTGGCGGGCGAAGATCTCGACGCTCGGCGCGTGGCGCAGATCGAGCCCGTGCACTTGCAGGCGGTGGCCCCACTTCGAGAAGTCCGCTTCGCGCGCGTACCGTTCGGCGGCGTCGTTCGGGAACCGGGTGGTGGCGATCACCTCGGCCCCGGCGCGCAGCAGCATCAGCGACGCCTGGAAGCCGATCTTCACCCGCGCGCCGGTGATCAACGCGACCTTGCCCGACAGGTCGGCGGTCTGGAAACGCTTGGCGTAGTTGAAGTCGCCGCAGTCGCAGCACATCGCGTCGTAGAAGAAATGAACGCGGCGGAACTCGACCTTGCAGACGTAACAGTGGCGGGGCTGTTCGAGGACGCGCTCGGACTTCGGCAGGTCGGCAGGCAACATCAACTGTGGAGCGACGTACACCGCCTGCTGCCGCACGGTGCGGATCTCGGTCGCGGCGCGGACCTCGCGATCGTGTTGGCGCTTGGCGAGCGCTCGGCTGCGGCGAACGGCCTTCGCGAGGCGGACCTCGTCGTCGCGTTCGGGGATGGCGACCCGGCCGACCGCGGCGAGAAACGCGATGCGATCGACTTCCGGAAT
The DNA here is from genome assembly GCA_038206395.1 of Myxococcales bacterium. Classification (GTDB taxonomy): domain Bacteria; phylum Myxococcota; class Myxococcia; order Myxococcales; family Myxococcaceae; genus JAGSPQ01. The sequence goes on from JBBRAX010000008.1 coordinate 132,738, forward strand.
TCCGGTCAAGAGGCCGCGATCGGCGACCAGCGCCTCGAGCATGGCGGTGCAGCGGCGAACGTCTTCGGGATTCAGGGGCATCCGCTCTCCGTGTGACATAAGGCGTGGCCATGCGCTACCCACCCCGCCTCTCGCACCTGGCCACGAAGTCCGTGGTGGTCGCCAAGCTCGCGCCCACCTATTCGGAGGCCCACAGCATCGACGACGAAGAAGGCGTGGTGCGCCTCGAGCGCGCGCTGAACGGGCCTCTTCTCGACGAGCTGCTGGCCTCGGCGTGGACTGCGCTGCTCGGCACGCAGGCGAAGCTCGACGAAGATGGGCTGGTGCAGAAGGTGGCCAGCGGCCTCAAGAACCGCCCTCAGCGCCCAGGGAAGCTCGCGCCGCTCACCCCCGGCTGGAGCGCTTTTCTCGTTCTCGCCGATGTCCGGGCGGGCATCGCCAGCGACGCGGCCCAGCGGCTGCTCGAGACGGTAGAAGGCGCCAAGCGCGCTTCGGCCGGCCTGAAGGAAGTCGGAGCGTTTCTGGCGACCGAGCTCGTTCGCAAGTAGCCCGTATCAAGGGTCACCCATCGCCGCAGGCTCGGGGCCGGCCTCCGACGGCGAGCCAGGGTCTGGACTTTCGGTGAACGAAGCCGCAGCTGCTCGCGCGGGCGGTTGCGTGTACGAGACCGAACGGGATTCTGATGGCTCAGCAGCAGGGTCGCTTCGACTTTCGCGCCGCAGTCCGCCAATAAAGACGTCGAACATGCGGAAAAGCTGTTCGTGCTGGCGCGGATGTTCCCGCTGCCACCAACGACGCCGAGCCGTGAAGGAGGCTCAAGAACGCGTGGGCCTCGGCTTCCGTCGGGCAACGCTCGAGCTCGAACTCGAGCATCTTCTTGATCAAGACCAGCAGGTAGTCGCGTCGACTCGCAAGAGTGGGGAACTCGGACTTGCTTGCGTAGCGCGGCGAGAAAATGAGCAAGTAGTGCCGGGGGCGTTTGCCGAGAGACGCCCTTCAGCCCTTCCGCGTCCTCTGGAATTTCCGAGCAGGGTTTCCAGCGAGTCCGGATTCTTGCCTGGGTGGCGCGCGCGCATACCGTTGCGGGCATGGACAAGAGATTCCTGGTCGAGCAGCTGGAGAAGAAGCTCCGTTCGCTGGCGGATCAAGCGGTTCGCACGGCGGCCGAGACGCGCACCGAAGCCAAGACCGGCGCCAACCGTGCCGTGAACCTGGCCAAAGGCATCGGTGCCCGTGAAGAGGCGGCCCTGGCCGACCTCGACGCGATGGACCTGTTCCGCCCGAAGCCGCTGACCCGCGGTGAGAAGATCGGCCTCGGCGCCGTCGTCGAGATCGAGAGCGAAGACGGCGAAGGCGGACGCACGCTCTTCCTCGCTCCGGTGGGAGCCGGCCAGGAGCTCACCGGCCCCGATGGCGACGGCTTCTTCCAGGTCGTCACCCCCGCGTCGCCGGTCGGCAAGGCAATTTGGGGAAAGAAGGTCGGCGACGTCGTGGAGTTCACGGTGCGAGGCGAAGTGTCCGAGTGGACGATCAGCTACGCCGCCTGAACGGCGGCAGGGCCCATAGGAGACCCACGTCGCAGGCACCACGCCAGCGCTTCAGATCGCCGTGAACAGATTCAGCAGCCGCAGCGACGACGCGAGCCCGCCCTGCACGACCCACGGCTCGACCTTGTCGCCGCCGCTGGTGAACTGCGGCGAGAGCACGAACACCCGCACCGACGCTGCGCGCAGCGCCTGACGAAACCGCTCGTCGCGCACCAGCCCGGCGGCCAGGCGCAGCTGCAGCGACGGCTGGAAGTAATCGAGATCCAGCGATACCCAGTCGGCAGCAGCCGCTCCGTCGCGTCGAAGCGCCGCCTCCCAACCGAAGTCGCGGCTTTCCATCAACGACGGCACGAACACGGCGCCTGGAATGTCCCTGCCCTTTCTCGGCGCCGCGCGCCCCGTCACGAAGTGCACCGCGTCGTCGCGAAGCACCGGCTCCTTCGTGCCCGGTCGCTTGAGCCCTTCGAAGAGCTTCCACCACGTCGCCGCCTGGGCCGGCGTGCGCTGCTCGAGGTAACTGTCTTTGCACCAATCGCTGTGGCGGTCGGCGTGGAGCAGCGCCCGCGGCAAGGTGCCAGTGGTGGCGTAGTGGTAGAGCGCAACGTCGATCATGTGGTGATCGCGCAGCAGGTAATCCGTCTGCCCCACCGCAGAACGGGACACCTGCACCACGCCCCGCAGCGTTGCCTCGATGTCGCGCATCGAGCGCTTCACGCGCGGCCCGACCTCTTCGAAAGTCAGCTGGGTGCCGGCGTACGGGCGATCAGCCCCAATTAGATCCTCTGGGCCCGACCATCGATCGACCTTCTTCGCGAACCGCTGCGCCGCCTCGGGCTCGAGCACTTCTCTCGCGATGTCCCCGATGTCGCTACACTTTCCAACGGCTGGCAGCTGGGGCGAAATGGCGCGCAACCCAAACGCATACGCGCCGTCGATTGGCCGAACCCATTCTGAGGCCTTGATGCGCATCACCCTGCACTCGCTAATACACGTCTGCCATGACCTTGCGCACCGTCGACGTCACCCTCAGCCTCAGCGGCTCACCGTCAGCCCCCGGCGTCGCCAGGGTGTTCGATCGTTCGACCGCCAATCGCTTCACGCGCGCCGCCCTGTCCCTGCTCGTCCTCTGGGCAGTCGGCATCGCCTGCATCGTCATCCCGGTCGCCCACTTCGTGCTCGTGCCCGCTTTCGGGATGGCGGGCCTGGTGCTCGCCGGTTTCCGCCTTCGCGAAGGCAGCTCGCTGGTCGGCACGACCGGTGTGTGCCCGCGCTGCCAGCTAGCGAAAGAATTCCCCCCGTCGGGGCGTTACGCCGACGGGGGAACCGTTCACTGCGATGGCTGTGGAAGCCTGGTGACCGTCACTCCCCGCTAAGGCATCACGGGCCGCAAGTCGTCGCGGCGGTGCACGAGACCACCGGGTTCAGCGCCGAGTAGAAGGCCGCCGCGACCTTTGCGTGCGCCGCCTGCGTCGGGTGAACGCCGTCGTACAGATCGGCAGTCGTCAGCTGCGCGGCCACGTCGGCGAACCGCACCCTTTTGCCCTGTGCCTGTCGCGTGGCCATGCGCGTCTGAATGCCCGCGTTGAGGTCGCGCCCCAGCTGCGCGCGATCGACGTTGTTCGGGGCAATCAGGTTCGACGTGATCGGCGGAATCGACCCGACGATGACCCACGCGTTCGGACGCTTGGAGAGGATCTGGTCGACCAGCGCCGCGTGACGGTCGGCAATCTGAGACGCCGATTCCGCCGTCCACCAGGCGATGTCGTTGGTGCCGATCATCAGCAGGATGTAGTCGGGGGAGTAACCCGCGAGCCAACCGTCGACCGACGACGCGATGTTGCTGATGGTGAAGCCCGGGTGGCCCTCGTGCTCCTTGTCGCTGGTGACCGCGTACTGGTCGTACTGCGAGCCGACGTAGTCGACGCCACAACCGTTCGCGGTCAGGCTGGTGCGCAGGGTGTTGCGGTAGCCGCCGTTGACGCCCAGCGTGATCGAGTCACCCAGCGGCATGATCTTCAGGCAGCCCGTCGACGTCGGAGTCGGACCCGGGGTCGACGTGCCCGCATCTGGAACCGGAGCGGGAATCGGAGCCGGCGGCACCGGCGTCGGCGTCGGCGTCGGCGTCGGCGTCGGCGTCGCCATCGAGCCCCAGCCAATCGCGTCGACATACGCAGTGGTGTTCACCGCACCCGTGAGCTCGAGCTCGACGCCCAGGCTCTGCACGGCACCAGATCCCGACGGCATCGTGAACGTGATGGTGTTCCAGCCGCCGCGGGTCAGCGCGCTGGCCGGACGCCACTGTGCGTTCCACCGCCAGTTGTTGGCCTGCGTCTCCTGCGCGAACACCTGCACCGAGTTGACCTGCGTCGCCAACGGCAACCAGAGGTGGAAGGTCAGCGTCGCGCCTGGGGGCACCGCCGGGTTCGCCACCGCAATCTGCACCTTGCCCGCGGCTGCGCTGTTGACCTGCACGGCGAGCGCGTGGGTTCCCGCGAAGGCCTGCGTCGTGGTGCTGCGGAGCCCCACCGACACCGCGCCGCGCGACATGAAGCCCTGGGTGCCCGTCTCGAACTCGTAGATCTGGCCCGCCGCCGGAGGCGTCACGGCGCCCGCGTCGACCACCACCGGAGGCGTCGTGCCGGCATCGACCATCACCGGGGGCGTGGTGCCGCTGGAGCCCGCCGGAATCGCCAAGCCGCCGGCCTGGAGAAACGCGCCCGCCTGGGTGCGCAGGTACAGCTGACCCGTGCCATCGAGATCGTTGGTGTGCGTCGCCTGGCAACCCTCACCGCGGCCGAAGAGCAGCGCGACAACCCCGCTGGTCGCAAACTTCTCGCGGTTCGCCGCGCCGCTGCTGCCGAAGAAGTACTCGGTGCGGTTGTCTTTGTAACCCTGGCGCGCGGCGCCGGCGTTGCAGACGTTGAGGCTGCTCGAGTTGCCGACGGGAATCTGCCAGAGCACCCAGCGCTTGCCGGCCTTCAGGTTCCAGAGACGAAGCCATTCGGCGTAGCGGTTGAAGCTCTTCGAGTTGATCGACGCAGTGCTCGACGCGTCCCACCAGCGGTTCTCACCGCGCACCAGCTGGTAGTAGTCGGCGTCACGGTCGAGCGGATCGCCGACGAGGACGTCGTAGGTCGCGCCCGTCTGGTTGGCGGCGACGCCGAGCTTCGAGAGGAAGTTGTAGACGCTGTCGACGTGCGGCTGCAGCGGCTCGGTGACCGACGAGTGGAAGAGGTCGACGCCCGACTCCCAACCCGAGACGTGAATGCCGAGGATGGCCTTGTTCGCGCCCACCGACTTGCGGATCTGCAGGAATGCGAGGCCCCAGCCGGCGACAGTGTTCGGCAATCCGGCGAGCTCAGGCAGGCCGGTGGCGGCGACGGCCGCGTAGGCGTTGGGGTTCTTGCCCGACTGCTGCTCGAGAAAGGCGTAGCCGTCGGCCTCGAGAAGAATCATCACGGGCTTGTTGAAGTCGCGCGCGCGTTCCATCAGCACCTTGAAGTCGGCGAAGTAGCTGCGCATCGTCGTGGCGTTCTGGACCTTCTGGTAGAGCTGGCCCTCGCCGCCGCCCGGCTCGTCTTGCATCTGGTAGTAGGCGATGGCGGGCACCATTCCCTGTGCGGCCGACTCCGTCATGTACTGCAGGCCCCATGAGCCGTCGTTCGGGCTCCAGCCCCAGTTGTTGACCCAGCCCTTGGTGAAATAGCGGTACCGCACGTCCCATGGAATCGCGCTGTTCTTCATCCACGTGGTGCCGGTGTCTTCGAACAACCCGACCTGAAGCCTTGCCGGAAGCCCGGTGGGAATGCTGCCCGACGGAGCGCCGACCAGCGCCTGCTCGAGCACCACCGAGTCGCCGGCAGCGTTGGCAGCGGAAGTGACAGCCGTAGAGTCGAGGGCGCCCGTACATCCGACCAGCAGGTACAGCAGACCGCCGAACAACGAAGTGAGCTTTCGCATTGAACAAGCCTCCGGCAGCGCGTGGCTCTCGAGGAGAAAGCACCGCTGCATTGCATTGGGAGTGGACCGCTACGGCTTGAGTTTCCAGGGTGCTGCAGACGCTGATCTGGTTCTCGGCTGTTCTCGAGTCTTCCAGAGCGCCCTTCTTCAGTTCCCGGCGACAACCCACAATAACCAACCCGCCACACCATGCTCGGCGCTGCGGCAAAAAAGCCCACTGCCCACATGTCGGCGTTCGATGCCGATGACAGAACGGTGAAGTTCGGCCAAGTGCCCGTGAAAAGTGGCTGATACCGCTATGGTTTTTGTTGGTGAGTCAGCGCTGCAGCTGACCGCTGCTTGGGGGAACAAGGGGAACAACCCTCAACGACGAGACAGAAATACACGAAGAGAAAACCTTGCGCATTGTGATTGTTTACCTACGTCTCGGCACAATCGTTTGAGCTCAAACGATCGCTACATCGACGCGTTGGTCTTCTTCGCGATGTCGCGCAGCGCATCCCAGACGGGGCGAATCTTCACGCCGACGTCGGTGACGATGGCCGGAAGGTCGGCGAACGGGCCGAAGTGCCCGAGGAAGTCGAAGTGCGGTTGGCTGTCGAGATCCGTGGGGTGCAGCAGGGCTTCGTTCACGCCGTCGAACTCGGTGAGCCGGTAGCGGCGAATGCCGACGAGGCCGCCGTCGAGCGACGGGTCGATGCGCAGCCACTGCGCGCCCGACCAGACCGCGGCGAGGCCGTGGAAGGCGATGATGCCGTCGGGCAGCAGCGCGGCGAAGCGGGTGTCGAGCAGCTTGTGGTCGCGAATGTGCTGGAAGCAGATCGCCGACGGGATGCCAGCCGCGCGCAGCAGCGCCGCGAGCAGCACCGCCTTCTGCTGGCAGAAGCCCTTGCCCCGTTCGAGCGTGTTGCTCGCGCGCCACGAGTCGCGCGACTCGAGCTTCGGAGTGAAGTCGTACCGAACGCCGTCGCGCACCATCGCGAACAGCGCCTGCGCCTTTTCCATCGGCGTGCCCGAGACGCTGGCCGCCCTGGCAACGATCAACGGGTGACCGGAGTCGATCACGTCGGTCGCAGCGAGGCAGCCCTCAGGCCCGGTGATCGCGGGCGGCAACACCACGCCTTCGGCCAGCGGAATCTTGAAGTGGGTCAGAACGCGTCCTCTGGCAAGTCGAGCAGCTCGAGCGTGCCGGCCTCGACGAGCTTGCGGGTCAGCGTCAGGCCGGGCAGCACGTTGTCCGCGTACCAGCGGGCGGCGGCAAGCTTCCCGGTGTAGAAGCCTTTGTCGTCGCCGGTCGCTGCACCGAGCCGGCTCTGCGCCACCGCGGCGTGGCGAACGAGCAGCCAGCCAATCGTCAACTCGGCGAGCGCGGCAAGGATGCGGTTGCCCTGGAAGCCGACGTGGTACGGCGACTCGCCGAGCTTGCCGAGCATCGCGCCGAAGAGACCTTCGACGTCAGCGAGGCCGCGGGTCAGCTTCTCGCGCTCGTGTACCAGCGCCTCGCCGCCTTCCTTCGCTTCGATCGTCAGACGGATGCGGCCGAGCAGGCCTTGAAGGGTTGCTCCGCCGTCGCGGGCGATCTTGCGGAACACCAGGTCGAGCGCCTGGATGTGGGTGGTGCCCTCGTAGAGAGAGTCGATCTTCTGGTCTCGCACGTACTGTTCGATCGGGTAGTCCTGGCAGTAGCCCGAGCCGCCGAAGCACTGCAGCGCGACGCCCAGCATCTCGTAGGCCTTTTCCGAGCTGTAGCCCTTCACCAACGGCAAAAGCAGATCGTTGAGCTTGTCGAGCTCGTCGGCGCGCTTGTCGCCGTGGCCGCCGAGCAGCTCGACCTGATCCTGAATCGACGCAGTGAAGAAGATGAGCGCGCGCAGGCCTTCGGCGTTCGCCTTCATCGCCATCAGCATCCGGCGCACGTCGGGGTGGGAGATGATTCGAACGCGGGGCGCCGTCTTGTCGGCGGCCCTCAGCAGGTCCGAGCCCTGGACGCGGTCTTTCGTGTACTGCAGCGCGTTCAGGTAGCCGGTCGACAGCGTCGACATCGACTTGATGCCGACCGCCATGCGTGCGTGCTCGATGACGTGGAACATCTGCCGAATGCCTTCGTGCACCTCGCCGACCAGCAGGCCGCGCGCGGGCACGTCGGCACCGAAGGTCATCTCGCAGGTGGCCGAGGCCTTGATGCCCATCTTCTTCTCGACCGCGGTGGCGTAGACGCCGTTGCGTTCAGTGGTCTGCTTGCCGTCTTCGTCGACCCAGAACTTGGGGACGATGAACATCGACAAGCCCTTGGTGCCGGGGCCGGCGCCTTCGGGGCGGGCGAGCACGAGGTGAACGATGTTGTCGGGGTAGTCGTAGTCGCCGTTGGTGATGAAGCGCTTGGTGCCTTCGATTTCCCAGACGCCGTTGCCGACGGGCTTCGCGCGGGTGCGGCCGGCGCCGACGTCGCTGCCGGCGTCGGGCTCAGTGAGCACCATGGTGCCGCCCCACCCGCCTTCGACGATCGCGTTCACGAAGCGCTTCTTCTGCGCGTCGGTGCCGAGGCGATCGATGGTGCGCGCGATGACGGGGCCGAACAGGTAGTAGCCGAGGGCGGGGTTGGCTCCTGCGGTCATCTCGAACTGCGCGTAGGCGACACTGGGCGGAGCGCCGACACCTCCCATCGACTCGGGCAGCGGCAGGCGATCCCACCCGGCGGCGTAGACCGCTTCCATGTCTTTGAGCAGCGACGCAGGCAGCGTGACATTGCCCTTGCCGTCGAACCCGAGGCCTTTGCGATCGGCGTCGGCGAAGCTCAGGTCGAGCTGGGTGCGGGCGAACTCGTCGTAGGCCTTCAGCGTGTCGCGCGCGGTCTGCTCGTCCATCGAGGCGAAGGGCGGCTTGCCCAGCACCTCTTTGCCGATGTCGAGGAACTCGAAGAGGTTGAAGAAGACGTCGCGGAGGTTGGACTTGTAGTGGTGTTGGGCAGAGCTCACGGCTGCGCAAGGTAGCTCAGAATTTCGACCACGGCTCAGTGAGCGTTTCGGGCGGCACCGTGCGGATCTTCAGGCTTCCCGCCCCCGCCCGAAGCCGTCGGCTGAGCTTGCGCAGCGACGCCTCGATGCGCGCCGCAAACCGCTGGGCCTCCTCGACGAAGACACGGGGGTCGAACCGGAGCTCGACGGTGAGGACGATGCGTTTGCGCGCAGAGACGAGCGTGTACTTCACCGCGCCGAGGTCGTTGCACTTCACCAGGCCGAGCAGCTCGACGGGGTGCGGATGTCGCGCGACCGCGCTCTCGGCCTCGAGCAGCTCCTGCACGTCTTGCCCGCTGACGAGCAGTGGGTCTCCTTCGACGGAGGCATCGAGAATCGCCTGGCTGACGCGGCCGCGCGGGCGAAAGCCCACCTGCCCGACCTGCCGGCATCTGGGCCCGAGCTCGACGAGGTCGCCGGTGCGGTAACGGATCAGCGGCATCGCCTGCACGTACGGGTAGAGTCCGGTCAGGGTGAGCTCGCCGACGCCCTTCTTCAAGGGCGCCAGGGTCGACACGTCGAGCACCTCCTGAATCAGCGGCGGGCCAACCCAGTGGTGAAACGAGCAGGCGGGGCACTGCATCGCGTGGGGCACGAACTCCGAGAGGCTGAAGTTGTCCCACAGCTCAGCGGCCCACAGCTGCTGCAGCCGATCGCGCCAGAACGGAGAGACGCGGAAGCCGTTGGTGCCGATGAGGCGGACCTTGAACGTCGCGGGGTCGATTCCTTCGTCGAGCAGGCCCATCGTCAGCGGCATCAGCGCTCCGGCGCCGATGACGAGCGAAGTGATCCACCTGCCACCGTGCTTCGTGGCCAGCAGCTGCTTGAACTGCCGAAACGCAGTGCGGGTGTACGTCCACGGCATCCGAAGCCGGCCGGCAGGCGGTGGACCCGACGGCACGCCGTGGTGCATCGCGCGGACCTCGAGGGCGAGCCCTGCGCTCACGCCGGGGCCGACAGGCGGCGTCCAGTCGCGGAACCCGGTGCGCAGGTATTCAGAGATCGCCTCGGACTCTTCGCGGACGCGCGGCACCAGCAACAACGGGCCGCTCGACAGCGTGGTGCCTGAAGAGACGACGCCTGCGAAAGGAAGAATTCCGGGGACGACGAGCGCAGAGAAGTGCTTCGCGGCCGTCTGCTTGTCGAGCGTGGGCAGTCGGTAGAGCTGCTCGACGGACTTCACCTCACGCCAACGGTTGCCCCAGTGCTTGCGGTACCAGGGCAGCGCGCTGGCGTGGGCCAGGGTCTGCTGCAGCAAGACGGCTATTCGCCGCCGCCGCCCGAGCTGTAGGTGGTCTGCGGTGCGGGGCGCGCAGGCTGACGGGTACCGACGCTTCCGTTGCCGGCTTCACCGCCACCGCCACCACCGCTCACCGTGCCACTGCCGCCACCACCACCACCACCACCACCGCCGGCCTCACTGCCACCGCCGCGCGCGCTGACCGTGGCGCCCTTCGGAGCCCAGCCCTTCGCCTTCGTCTCGGCAGGCTTCGCAGGCGTCTTCGCCTTCGGCTTCTCGTCGACGTCGCGGCTGCGGGCTTTGGTGGTCGAGGCGGTCTGGCGGGCGGCAACTTTCGGCATCGGAGGAAGCTCCGGGTTTGAGTTTGGAGACGAGGCGCGAGTGAACCCTGCTTCGGGTGCGCTTGTCGACCGCAGTCAGGTGAGTGACGACTCACTGAACGCGCCGTCTGACCCGCAGGGGAAAGGGGCCGCCTTCGTGACCGCGGTGAGCGGGAGCGGCCCGTAGAAATGCGGAAACAGCTCGCCGGGCTCGCCTTCCTCGTACTTCAGCCCCGACGGCAGCTGCGCGTCGTCGACATGGAGCAGCAGCAGATCCGTTCGCCCCTTGAAGAAGCGATTGGCGGTGGCAACGACCTGCGCAACGGTCGAGAGGTGAACGAAGCCCTCGAGGTCGACGCTGGCGGGGCGGTGCTCGCCCTTCTCCAGCGCCCTCGACCACGAGGCGGCGTCGACGAGGTGGAAGATCACCCGTTCGACATGAACACCGTGTACGGCGTGCACGCTGGCACGCTGCTCGCGGTGCGGAACACCTTTACGATGTAATCCGCTTGGTCCGACGTCCCGAAGCTGCCGTCTTTCTCGTAGTAGCCGTTGGTCGGGCACGCTTCGTTGGTGAAGAAGCAGTCGGGCGAGTGGCCACCGACGTTGTTCCGGTAGACGCACATCTGAATGCCGGGGTCCGTGGTCGAGAGCCGCACCCTCACCTTGTAGTCGTCAGTCAAGAACTCCGTCGCGTCGTCGGCATAAAACCGAATCAGGTCGATGTCGGTGGCGGTCGGGATGATGCCGGTGTGGGTCGTCTTCGCGTGGTCGGTGTCTTTGAGTGAGCCCAGGTAGATCGAGTCGGCGCAGAAGCCACCGGGATCCTGACCCACTTCCTTGCACTCGCAGCCGTTGGCGATTGCCTTGTCGGTGTCGAAGAAGCCGACGTTGCAGCTCTTGAGGCTGCACGAGTTGCCCATGCAGTCGGGGACGCCGTTGGCGATGATGCACGCCGCCGCGCACGAACCGACGGAAGCCGTCATCGGAATCTCGGCGAAGGGCGTCACGGGGTCATCGCTTTCCACCGAGATGCTGCCCGCGAACATCGGCAGGTTCGAAGAAGCGGCGAGCTCGACGTCAAAGGCGATGCGCTGATCGCGCTTGAGCTGCAGCGGCAGGGCTGGCTTGCCGACGATGGTGAACACCGTGCTGCTGCCGGCGACGAACGAAAGATTCTTGATGGTGAGCGTGCCGTAGCCGGTGTTGCGCAGCTCAACCGTCTTCGAGACCACCCAGCCCTGCGCCACGGTGCCGAAGTTGAGCGCCGCCACCGACGGGGTCAGCTTCGGCTCGGTGATGGTGCCCTTGACCGTGATGGTGCGGCTGCCCGAGCCGGGCTCGTTGGTGAGGAAGTTCACCGTCGCATTCACTTCGCCCGGGTTGTTGCCCTTGAGCTTGAGCGACATCGGGAACCGCGCGAGCGGCGCGATGCTCAGCGGCAGGCCCGCATCGAACCCGCTGGTCAGGTTGTTGGTGGTGTCGTTTGACGTGACGCTGTCGATGCGCAGCCCCAGGCCGCCCTGGTTCATCAGCTGAACGTCGATGGTGCGCTGGCTGCCCTTCACCACTTCACCGAAGTCGATCAACGCGTCGGGCTCAACGGCCAGCAACGGCTGGGTGAGGCTGGTGCCTTCGACCTTGATGAAGCCGTTGGGGACGCCCGGAGAATCGACCTGGACCTCCATCAAGGTGCGCATGAAGCCTTCCGTCGTGGGCGACCAGGTGACCGGCACGTCCATGCCTGCGTCGGCGCCCAGCGAGTGCATCATCGGCAGCACCGCGACTACGGGCGCGCTGCCGGCGTCGAAGCCCGAGACCTCGAGCACCACGTTGCCGAAGCCGGTGTTGGTGACTTTCAGCGGCGTGGTCTTCGTCATCCCCTTCTCGACGACTCCGAACTGCAGCACCGTCGGGTTCAGCGTCAGCACGGGCTCGCCGACGAGGCGGCGAACGAGCGGAACCACCAGCTCGCCGGGGTCGAGGCGCGTGGGCGACTCTTCGGCCGAGGCATCGGTAAAGGTGAGGCGCAGCTCGGCGACCCCCGACAACGGAGCGCCCTTCGGCGTGTACTTGACCTCGATGTTGAAGCTCACCGCCGCGCCGACGATGAAGGGCGGCTTCTCGGTGGTGTCGAAAGAGAAGTCGCTGGCGGCGCTGCCGGTGAGGAGGATGCGCTTGATCGCGACCCGGCGATCGCCGCTGACCGTGATCCGCGTCGTCACCGTCTGGTCGCAGCCGGGGGTGACGCACGTGTACGCGAGGCGCGGCGGCTCGGCGTAGAGCCCGGCCGGGCGCATCGGGCCTTCCATCATCGTCGGAGGCTTGTTGCCGCCGCAGCCGACCACCGCGAGCACCGAGATCCAGAGCGCCTTGCGAAGCATTCGGTTCCTCACTTGGCGGTGAACGTGCCGTTGAGCCGTTCGAGATCCAGCGCGTAGACGCTGTCGCCGCGCTTGCCGAGGTTGACGGTCTTCTCTTTCACCATCATCCCGTTGACGAAGACCCGGACTGTCGCGTTCGAGTTCTTGTTCGAAAGGCAGACCTGGGCGACCAGCTTCGAGACGTCTTCGCCGTTGACCGGAATCACCCCGCCCGAGAGGTAGCCGATGAGCAGCTCGGTCGAGATGCCGAGCAGGCCGGCGAGGAGGCCGGTGGGCACCGAAGCGCAGCTCTCGACGTACTGCAGCTGCACGCGGTAGGTGCCGTCGGTGGTGGCGTCGGCGAGCACGATGCGCTCGGGCTCTTCTTTCGGAGCGAAGGCCAGCCACGACGGCTTCCCATACGTGCCCCAGTTCATTGGGCTCGGCGTCTGCTTGTTACAGACGTAGCCGAAGGGGTGCTCGAGGGTCATGTCGACGTTGCGTACGTCGCTGTCGAACACGCTGTCGGTGCCGTTCTCGTAGACCATCTCGAGCTTGACGACCTGGGGGCCGGCGCCCGCGATGCCGTTGGCGGTGACGGGGATGGTGATCGACGGCTTGCCCGGATCGTTGGTGGTGAGGTTGAGCAGGCCGGTGACGGGGCCGATCGCGGTGGCGGTGAAGCCGACCTGAATGTCGATCAGCGCGCCGGCCTGAATGGGCGGGATGACAGTGGGGCTGGTGAAGAGGTCGGTGTTCGGGTTGGTGCCGCCCCACTTCAGGCTCGCGTTTAGCGGTGCGCCGCCCATGTTGTTGATGGTGAGGGTGGCGAGGTTGGTGGCGCCCAGCGGCACGTTGCCGAGGTTGATCATCGGGGGGTTGAAGGTCATCTGCGGCGGCGTCTCGGCGTTGCCTGCCAGGGGAACCTTGACGGTGCCGTGGCTGGTGACGACGAGCAGCTCCATCGCGTGCTTGGCGGTCGTGCGCGGGGTGTAGCGGAGCTCCAGCGGAATCAGCGAGGCCGAGTCGGTGGACACGGGCTTCAGCGTCAGGGGCCCGACGAACGGGGTGACGAAAGCGAAGTCCATCGTTGCCGGGTCGGAGAACGCGATCGTCTGGACGGTGATCGGCGCGACGCCCGAGCCCTGGTTGGTGATCTGCACGTTGCGGCTGTTCTGGCGGCCGACGGCGACGTACCCGAAGTCCACCGGGTTGGGCGCCACCTGCAGCTTCGGCACGCCGAGGAAGTTGACCGACAGCGGCACGCGCAGCTCTGAAAATTCCTTGTCGTCGCTGAGGATCTTGATTTCGTCGGTGAGGCGGCCGGGCTTGTCGGTGACGAAGGTGACGTCGAACTCACGGCTGCGGCCCGGGAAGATCTCCATCGGGAAGACCGCGGTGGTGAGCCCGCAGGTAAACGGAGACGTCGCGCCCTTGGCGAGGCTGGCCTCGTAGAGCGTCAGGGTGCAGTTGCCGATGTTGTGAATGGTGAGCTTCTGCGTCTGAGTCGACACGTCGATCTCACCGAACTGAATGGCGTACGGGTCGGGCTGCAGAATGGGGTTGCCCGCGACGACGTTGGTGCACGCCCGCGACGCGGCGGGGACGCACTTGAAGTTCTCACAGATTTCACCGGCCGGACACGCGGAGTCTTCGCGGCAGGCGGTGTCGATGAGCTTGGTCTTCCCTCCGCACGAAAATGAGGACAGTGCGGCGAGAATGCCCAGCAAAAGCAAAGGTGTGCGCATTGGTTTTCCTCTAAGAAAACGCAGCTGCGACATACCGCTGCCGCCGATGTAGGCACAAGTTCTCGCCGTGGGTTGGCGGGCGTGAAAGATTACGCGCCCCATGACCGCCCTGATGCTCGTCGCCGCGCTGCTTGCTGCCACTCCTGCCCCGGCGAAGGTCGATGGCCGCGCCGCCTTCGAGCAGCTGAAGAAGCTCGAAGGGAACTGGAAGGCCGAGAAGGAAGCGGCGTCGCTGCAGCTGCGGGTCATCGCCAACGGCTCGGCCGTGCTCGCGACGATGACGGGCGACGACAAGACGAAGATCGTGATGGCGTCCATCTACTCGCTGGACGGCAACGAGCTGGTGATGAGCCACTACGACTCAGGGAACCAGCCCTCGATGAAGTTGAAGACGGCGACGCCGCACCTGCGGTTCGAGCTGGTGAAGGTGACGAACCTCACCGACCCGAAGGCGAGCCACATGGCGGCGGTGACTTTCGTGGTGAAGGACGCCGACCACCTCAGCCTCGAGTGGGACAACGCAAAGGCAGGCGCGGTGAATAGGATCGTGTTCCCATTCATCCGTGAGTACGCAAACACGCTGAAGTAGCCGTCAACGGGGGCTTTAAAAAAAATGATGAAACGCATCGCGGCAGTGGTGGCGTTGGTCTGGGCGTCGGTCTCATTTGGTTCGGGCGAGTGGAAGCAGATCGGCAAGTCGGGCGATTGGGGCAAGACCCGCGGCGGCGCAGTGATCGGCACGACGCTGTACACGATCGAGTCGGGCGGCCACCTGTACGCCACCGAGCTTCCGTCAGGCGCATGGAAGAAGATCGGCGGCGCCGACTACGCGAACACGAAGTTCATGATCGCCGGCACCGACGCGCTCTACACAATCGAAACCTCGGGCACGCTCTACAAGATCAACCCGAAGGACGGCACGTGGGGCACGCTTGGCAAGCCGGGCGAGTGGTCGAAGACCATCGCGGCGACGATTCACCAGAGCAAGCTGTACACCGTCGAGTCGTCGGGCGTTTTCTACGTCACGGATCTCGCCACAGGCGGGTGGAAGAAGCTCGGCAAGCCCGAGTTCGCGAACACCGTCGTCATCGTGAGCGCGGGCGACTCGCTTTTCACGGTCGAGCGCAGCGGCAGCCTCTACAAGATCAACCCCGCCACCGCAGCCTGGAAATCGATCGGCAAGCCAGGCGACTGGAAGGACACCATCGCGCTGACCACCCTCAACGGAAAGCTGTTCACCGTCGAGACCAACGGCGGGCTGTACGTCACCGACCCGAACACTGGCGCCTGGAAGCCCGTCGGCCAGCCCGAGTTCGGCAACACCGCCTTCCTCTGGGGCGCCGGCAACATGCTCTACAGCGTCGAGGCCAGCGGCACCTTGTACGGCATCAACCCGTAGTTCCAGCGGGGTAACCGCCCGGGGATCCTCAGCAACACCTGTTCGATCGAATTCGATCGAAGATTTGACGCACTGCGTTTGATGCAGTGCGTTCGACGCATGTTCGATCGACTTCGATCGAATGCCGAAGGCGCCCGACCGAGTGACCGCAGGTCTGACGGCTACTGCTTTTTCTTCGCGTCCCCTGCGCCCAGCAGCGTTCCGAGCGACGGGCTGTTCACGCCGGCGCCGAGGCGCTGGGTGCCTTCGAGGTGGTGAAGCAGTAGAGCGCGGTTGTCGGCGACCGACAGGTTCTGCAGCTCGAGCGCGCCGATGCGATCTTCCGGCGTGAACGCAGGCTCCTTCACCTTTTCCATCGACAGCTTGTCGGGGTCGTACGCCATGTACTCGGCGGACGTGGACACGAGGGTCAAATCCTCACCGCGGCGCAGCTCGACCGTGACGGCTCCTGTCACCGACGGCGCCACCCACCGCGTCAGCGCTTCCTTGAGCATCATCGCTTCCGGGTCGAACCACTTGCCCTCGTACAGCAGCCGGCCGAGGCGGCGGCCCAGGGTGAAGTACTGGTCGAGCGTGTTCTCGTTGTGGATCGCGGACAGGAGCCGTTCATACACAAGGTGCAGCAGCGCCATGCCAGGCGCCTCGTAGATGCCGCGGCTCTTCGCGTCGATGACGCGGTTCTCGATCTGGTCGCTCATTCCCAGGCCGTGGCGGCCACCGATCGCGTTGGCTTCCTTGAACAGCGCGAAGTGCGAGTCGAACCGCTTGCCGTTCAGCGTCGCCGGCAGGCCCTGCTCGAACCCCACCGTCACTTCTTCCGCGTCGACCTTCACCTCGGGCTTCCACGACGCCACGCCCATGATTGGCGAGACGATACGGATTCCTTTGTCGAGGTGCTCGAGATCCTTCGCTTCATGCGTCGCGCCCAGCACGTTCGCGTCCGTGCTGTACGCCTTCTCGGTGCCGACCTTGTACGGCTTGCCGATGCGCACCAGGTACTCGCTCATCTCTTTCCGGCCGCCGAACGCCGTGACGAAGGCGTTGTCGAGCCACGGCTTGTAGATCTTCAGCCGCGGGTTCACGAGCAGGCCGTACCGGTAGAACCGCTGAATGTCGTTGCCCTTGTGCGTGCTGCCGTCGCCGAAGACATGCACGTCGTCTTCCGCCATCGCGCGGATGATCGCCGTCGTCGTCACCGCGCGCCCCAGGGGCGTGGTGTTGAAGTACGTGCGCCCGCCCGACCGCAGGTGAAACGCGCCGCACTGGATCGCGATCAACCCCTCGCGCACCATCGACTCGCGGCAGTCGATGAGCTTCGCGTCGACCGCGCCGTGCTCCAGCGCCGTCGGTGGGATGTCGGCCGGGTTCGCTTCGTCCGGCTGGGCGAGGTCCGCGGTGTACGCGTGGACCTTCATCCCCTGCTCGGCCAGCCACGCCACGGCGCAGCGGGTGTCGAGCCCACCCGAGTACGCGATGCCGAGGTGGGTGCCTTTGGGGGGTAGCGATCGGTAGATGCGGGACATGCGCGAGGAGCTAACAGATCAGAGACTGCCGGTCAGCGCCGACTTCGCCGCGGCGATCGCCTCTTCCGTGCCCGCCAGCGCCAGCACGTCACCCGCCTTCAGCACGTTCTGCGCCGTCGGTACCTGGTTCGTCTCGCCTTCACGGCTGATCGCGAGCACCGTCGCTCCCGTCAGGCCACGCAGGTTCAGCTGCACCAGCGTCTTCCCGACGGCCGGGTGCGCCTCTTCCAGCTGCACCGTCGTCGGCTCGCCCATGCCCGGCAGCAGGTGGCCCAGGGACACGCTGTGCACCGCGGGCTTGTCACCGCGCGACTGCATGCTCAGCGCCTGCACGATCATCTGCGCGCCCGCCTGTACGTGCCCTTCGAGGTTCGTCGCGCTTCGCCAAAAGGTCACCCCAAACGCGACGAGCAACAACGCCAACGCGAGCGCCGCCGGGAAGCCCGACAAGAAGGGCTGGGTGATGGCGACGATGGGCGCTCCGACGAGCAGCAGAATCGCCAACTGCAGGGTGACCACCAGCACCCGCCGCGGAGCGACCGCGAGATCCAGCTTCCCGTCTGCCCTCGGCGGCAGCGCTGCCTCGGACAACAGCTGGCCCAGCTTCCGCGCCAGCCGCAGCACGCCCGCTGCGAAGGGAATCGCCAGCGCGGCCGCTGCTGCGATGACCAGCAGGCGCGACAGCCCGTCGCCAAACCCAAGCTTTCCTTTCAGAAGCGCCGACAGGCTCGAGCCCTTCACGCTGGTGGCGATGATGATCACCGTCACGATCGCCGCATCGAGGATCAAGAACCGCACCATGCGCCGGGTGTTGGCCCCCGGCGACCTGTTCTTCGGGGCCGTACGGACCTTCTCGACCCACGTCGCGTAGAGCGTGGCGAACGTCTGCAGCGAGTGGGGCAACTTCCGGTCGACGAAGCTCGCCACCGGGCTCGACGCGCGAATGAGCCACGGCGTCGTCAGCGTCGTCACCGCCGAAACGGTGACCGCCAGCGGGTAGAGGAAGTCACCCGTCGCCTTCAGCGAGATGCCCAGCGCCGCGATGATGAAAGAGAACTCGCCGATCTGCGCGAGGCTCATGCCCGCCTGCAGCGACGCGCGCGTGCCGCTGCCGGTAAGGAAGGCGCCCAGCGAGACGCTGAGAATCTTCCCGACGATCACCACCACCGTCAGCACGAGGATCGCCGCCCAATACTTCACGACGAGCGCAGGGTCGATCAGCATGCCCACCGAGACGAAGAAGATCGCCGCGAACACGTCTTTCACCGGGTTGACCAGGTGCTCGATCTGCTTCGCCTCGCCCGACTCGGCGATCAGCGTGCCAGCCAGAAACGCCCCGAGCGCGACCGAGTAGCCAAACTGCATCGCCAGCAGCGCGACCGCGAAACAGAACCCGAGGCTCGCCACCAGCGTCGTCTCGGGCCGGTTCAGCCGGGTGATCGCACGCACCGCACGGGGGACGATCAGCAGCCCGATCGCGATCAGGCCGATCAGAAAGGCCGCCAGCCGCCCGACCGTCAGCGCCAGCGCGGTGCCCGACAAACCGGCCGGAGTCGCGAGCGCCGTCAGCGTCGCCATCAACAGAATCGCGATCAGGTCTTCGACGATCAGCACGCCGACCACGATCTCGCGCAGCTTGCCCTTGATGTTCTGCTCGTCGAACGCCTTCGCGATGATGGTGGTGCTCGAGATGGCGATGATCGAGCCGGCGAAGATGCCCTCGAGGCGGGTCCACCCGAAGGCGCGGCCGACGATGAAGCCGAGCCAGATCATCAACGAGCACTGGATGATCGCGGTGATGCCCGACGTCGGACCGACCTTCACCAGCTTGCCGAGGCTGAACTCGAGCCCCAACGAGAACATCAGCAAGATCACGCCGAGCTCTGACAGCGTCTGGACGATCGACAGATCCGCGACGAGCGGAAACGGCACGTGCGGGCCGATCAGCAGGCCGGCGATCAGGTACCCGAGGACGACGGGCTGCTTCAGCCACTGAAACAGAGTGGTGGTGACGGCCGCGACACCAAGAACGATGGTGATCGCGAGCAGGAACTCGTGGGCGGAATTGATGGGCTCCTCGCGGCTGAACCTGCTGCCAATTTCGATACACGTCATCGTGCGCTGACGCAAGGCGGCCTCTGCTAGCTTGGGCGCCATGGCGGGCAAGGGCCACGGCACGACGGGCGCGTTCGATGAGCTCGACGACGCGCCACAGACGCAGATCTTGAAGCGCGTCCCCGGCTTTCGGCCGCGCGCGAGCCGCGCCCATATGCTCAAGCAGATCGAAGGCCCGGGCGTGAACACCCTGCGCCTGGTGCTGAACAAAGACGTGCTGACGATGGGGCGCGCCGCGGCCAACGACATCCAGCTCGAGAACGACAACGTGAGCCGCACCCACGCGAGGCTGACCCGCATCGACGACGAGTACACGATCGAAGACCTCGACAGCCGCAACGGCATCCTCTTGAACGGACTGCAGGTGCACGCCGCCGTGCTGCGCGACGGAGACGAGGTTCACATCGGAGACTTCGTCTTCACGTATCAGGAAGGGGCCTGATGCCGGTGTTCGTGCGGTTCTGGGGCGTGCGCGGCAGCATCCCGACGCCCGGCCCTCGCACCCGGCGCTACGGCGGGAACACGTCGTGCCTCGAGGTCCGCAGCCAGACCACCCTGTGCGTCTTCGATGCGGGCACCGGCTTGCGCGAGCTCGGGCTGTCGCTGATGCGGGCGCCCCCGCCGGGCGGGTTGAAGATTCACCTCTTCTTGAGCCACCCCCATTGGGACCACATCCAGGGGTTCCCTTTCTTCGCGCCCGCCTACCACGAGAGCACGACGCTGTGCGTCTACGGGCCCGAGGGCGACGCGAAGAACTACCAGCTTTTGTCGGGCCAGATGAACAACGCGTACTTCCCGGTGCGGTTCTCAGACCTGAAGGCAAAGGTGGTGCAGAAGTCGTTTCAGGACGAAGCGGTCGAGGTCGGCGACTTCGTCATCCGCCGCTTCAACCAGAAGCACCCGGGCGGCAGCGTCGGCTTCCGCGTCGACCACGCGCACGGCTCGGTCGTGTACGCCACCGACAGCGAGCTCGACCAGCAGCTCAAGGATCCCGACCAGCCCGTCGACGACCCCGAGTCGCTGCGCCGGCTGCCCGCTGACCTGGTGAAAGCCATTCGCGGCGCCGACCTGCTGGTGGCCGATGCCCAGTACACCGACGACGAATACCTGCAGCGCGTCGGCTGGGGCCACCCGCGGGCCTCGACCGTCGTCGACCTCGCCTGCGACGCCCGGGTGAAGAAGCTCGCGCTCACCCACCACGACCCGATGCACTCAGATCGCGACGTCGACGTGAAGGTGTCGCTGGGGGTCGAGCGCGCGAAGCACCACCAGTCAGAGGTCGAGGTCTTTGGCGCCCGCGAAGGCGTGGTGATCAAGCTCGACAACCCCGATATTCGCGGGACTGGCTGACCCGTTGCGACGAAGTGCCTCAGGTTGAGAGCTGGGCGGCTGCCCCCCATGCCCGGGAGCAGGGTTCGGCACAGGGGGTGCATAGCGTCCTGGCATGACCTCGAAGAGCAAGACCGTGAAGACCACCGTGGGCGATCTGATTGCGGCGGTGATGGATGTGGTGGGCGACCAGGTGGATCTGGCGGTCGAGCTGATTCGCTTCGATGATCTGCGCAAGATGACGCTGGTAGAGATCGACGGCGCGCGAAAGCAGCGCCGCTAGCCGGACCAAGGCGGTGCGGGCCTGAGCAAGGCGGCTTCGAGCAGGCGGGACTTTTCGTGCATGCACGAAGGCCGTGTTTACTGCAACTCCGCGCGTCTATAACTGACGAATGATGCAGCTTCTATAGGCGTCGCTGCAGTAGCTGGCAGACCAGGTAGCTGCGGCGGCACTTCTCGTTCCCTGACTCCGGCTGCGGAGGAACTTGCTGGAACACCTCGGTGATGACGAGATCCCGATCTTGACTGCCGAGGAAGGCGTCGAGGTCTCCCTTGAACTTCGGATTTGCCCAGGCAAACGCCTCGAGATCAGCGACCAGCTTGTCTGTTTCGGTGGCGTAGGCCTTGGTCGTCGTCGGCTCGTATCTTTCGAGCAACGAGGTCAACTCGGAGTTTCGCGCGCTGAGCGCGTCGCGGCTCTCTCCCAGCTCCTCTTCTGGCACGACGCCGCAACCCACGAAAACGAGACAACCCACCACAGCGATGAAACGCTTCATTGTGAAACCCCCGGTAAGAGTGGTCCTGCTCTGACGGGGCACAACGATCTCCAAGACTGGCGCATCAGGCTGCGAACAATTCCATCAAATCGTCGCGGGTGAGCCCGCCCGCCGCGGTGCCTTCGCCCAGCGCCGCCTCGAACAGCGCCCGCTTCTTGTCCTGCAGCAGAAGAATCTTCTCTTCCACCGTGCCCTGGGACACGAGGCGGTGAACGAATACGGGCCTTTCCTGCCCGATGCGGTGCGCGCGATCGGCGGCCTGCGACTCGACGGCCGGGTTCCACCACGGGTCGACCATGAACACGTGGTCGGCCGCGGTGAGGTTGAGGCCGAGACCACCGGCCTTGAGAGAGATGAGCATCACCGGCGGGCCGTCGGCCGACTGGAACCGCGCCGTCACCCCCGCGCGATCGGCCGTCGAGCCATCGAGCCTCTCGAACTTCAGGCCCGCAGTGACGAGCTCGGGCTCGATCAAATCGAGCAGCGACGTCCACTGAGAGAAGACGAGCGCGCGGTGACCGTCGGCCGCGGCAGTGGTGAGCGCCTCGACCAGCGCCGTGGTCTTCGACGAGCCCTTCGCGTGCTGCCCGGGAATCAGCGCCGGGTGACACGCCGCCTGCCGCAACCGCAGCAGCGCCTCGAGCGCCTTCATCACGCTGCCGCCCGCCTGCAGAAGCCCGACGATCTCGGTGCGGGTCGCCGCGTAGACCGCGTCGTAAATCGATCGCTCGCGATCATCGAGCACCACGTGCATCACCGAGTCGGTGCGCGGAGGCAGTTCGGGGGCGACGTCGCGCTTCAAGCGCCGCAGCACGAAAGGCTTGATCTTCCGTCGCAGTGACTGCGCCGCGTCGGCCCGGCCGTCGGCGATCGGCTGCGCCCAGGTGTCGCCGAATTCCTTCTTCCCGCGCAGCAGGCCGGGGTTCGCGAAGTGCATCACGCTCCAGAGCTCTTCGAGGCGGTTCTCGACCGGGGTGCCCGACAGCGCGACGCGGAAGGCGCCCTTCAGCTTGAAAGCGGCCCGCGCCGTCTGGCTGTCGGGGTTCTTGATCATCTGCGCTTCATCGAGGACGACGGTGTCCCAGTCTTTTCCCGTCAGCGCTGCCTCGTCGAGGCGCAGCAGCGCGTAGGTGGTGAGCGTGACGTCGGCCGCGGGGTCCAGCGCGCGCGTGGGCCCGTGGTAGGTGCTGACCTTCAGGTTCGGGCGGAACTTCTGAAGCTCCGAGGCCCAGTTCGGCAGCACGCTGGTCGGGCACACCACCAGCGACTTCGCGCCGAGCACGCAGATCGTCTGCAGCGTCTTGCCGAGGCCCATGTCGTCGGCGAGCACAGCGCCCAGCTGCGCCTGCGCGAGGAAGCGAAGCCAGCTGACCCCCAGCCGCTGGTAGGGCCGAAGCGTGGCGGTGACCCCGTCGGGCAGCGGCGCCTCGGGAATCGAGTCGAAGTTCTGCAGCATCTCGGCGAGCTTCTCGAAGCCAGGCGGCCGCGGCGTCTCGAGCGCGTCGCACAGCTCGACCAGCTGAGGAATCGCGTGGTTCGCGATCGTCCCCGACTCGCCGCGCGCGGCCAACAGATCTGCCACGCGCTGCCCGTTCTGCTCGAGCCACTTCATCGGCAGCGGGGCCCACCCACCGCCTTCGATCGGCACCAGCCCGAGCCCTTCGTTCCACGCGCGCAGCACCGACGCCGCGTCGACCGTGCCGCCCTGCCCGCCTTCGATCTGGAAGTCGATTGCGACCTTCAGCGCGTTGCCGTTGGCCTCGGTGCGAACCATCGGCCTCAGCACCAGGTCAGGGCTCACCACGCGCGCCGCATCGCCGGTGAGATCGCCGCGCCACTTCCGCAGCTTGTCGGCGAACCGAACCATGTCCGGGCCGGAAAAAGTCATCCGCCGGCCCGGCAGCAAGTCGAGCTGTTCGCGAAGTGAATGCACGAGGCGCTGTTCGACCGCCTCGTCGCGCAGCGGTACGGCCCCGCGCAGGAAGACCATCTTCCCCGCATCGATGCGCACGTTCGGCGGAGCGCCGTACACCAGCGTCGGCAGCGCCGACAGCCCCTGCTCGACCTGGTTGAGCTCGAGCTGAATGCGCGGCTTCAAGTCGCGGTTGATCGGCGGCAGCCGCTTGCTACGCACCTCGATCGGGAATCGCCGCGCCAGCTCGGGCAGCACCTTGCCGGTGAGCTCGCCCAGCTGGTCGGCGCTGAAGGTCCGCGCCGGCGGCAGCTTCGCGTCGTCCACGCGGCACAGCGCATCGCCACACAGCGCGACGCCTGGGCCCAGCAGCTCGGTGATGCGGGGGTCGCGAACGATCGAGACCACGAACTGCCCGTTGAGATCATCGACGCGCACGCGCGGCTGCACCACTTCCGCCGAGACCGCCACCGGCACGCCATCGAGCAGCACGGTGCGCGCCGACTCCAGCGCGGTGAGCACGGCTTCGAGGCGATCGATGGGCATCGCACCGCGGACAGCGCGATCGAGAAGGCGATCGGCCGCGAGATCGTGTTGTTCGATCTGCAGCTTCGCCTTCTCGGCCGGGTTCGCCAGCAGCACCGCGACGCTCGTCTCGAGAGGCGTCTCGCCGCCCGCTGCATCGGCGATGGTCCGCCGCACCTGCAGGCCACCGCCTTCGACGCGCGAGAACCGGTACACCACGCGCGACCACCGCTTCTCGGCCGTCACCACCGCCTTGCCCTGCACCTGCGCCTGCTCGAGGGTGATCGCCGCCGCGCACACGTGCTCGCACGGGTCGAAGTGCGCCGGGCAGTTGCACTCCCACGCATCGTCGGGCGGATAGAGCACCACCTGCCACGCCACCGTGCGGCCGGGCGACTTTACGCGCAGCACAATCTCACTGGCGGTGCGGGACTCTTCGACCACTGCGCCATCGCGCGAAAGCTTCACGCCCAGCGACCACAGCCCCGGCTTGGCTTCCTTGCGAACCGCGTCATGCAGAGCAGACATCTTGGCGTTGGCTCTTAGCCGAACCGTGGGCTATCGCGGCGGGCCATGGCGAAACGACTCGTCGTTGCGCGCGCGCATGCCACCGCTCTGGGTATGTTCCTGCCCTGATGGCTCTCTGGGGACGAGCGGTGGTGGTGGGCATGGTGCTGGCCGTAGGCGCGGGCTGCACCGACTCGAAGAAGAAGATGGCCGAAGCGCAGAAGGCACGCGCCGAAGCGAAGAAGGCCTTCGAGGAAGCCGAAGAGTTAAAGCGCAACGCAGGGAAGCCGAAGATCGAGCCCGCGAAGCTCGAGCCTTTCTGGGCCGACCCGGCGTACCTGCGCGTGAAGACCGGGAAGCCGTGCCCCGAGGGCATGTGGGCGCTGTTTCCCGAGACGCCGGGCGAAGGCGCAGACAAGACCGCCAACGAAGCCAGGCGCTCCGAGCTCGCCGCGAAGAATCACGCTGCCACCTTCGTCGCCGTGTTGCCCTTCGACTCGGGCGTGACGCTGCGGAAGTACAACGCGAAGAAGAAGGCGATGACCGTGCAGGTCGATGGGGTGATGGAGTGCGTCGACGGCCTCGGCCTGCTCGCCGTCGCCTGGGGCCAGCCCGCGAAGGCCGTGCGCCCGCCGAAGCCGGACGATGACGAGGAAGAAATCAGCCAGCAGGCGGTGTGGCGCGCGCAGCCGCTGACGTTCTCGCTGCCCTTTCCCACCGCGGCCGAGGCACAGGCGTTTCGCGAGAGCCAGGGAATCGGCGTCGAGGCGCGCATCGTCTTCACGCTCGGGAAGATCGACGTCGACAAGCGCGGCAAGAAGGGCGAGGTCGACTGGGGCGCGGGCCGCCTCGTTCATGTGGAGCTCGTCGGCGTCCGCATCGCCACCGATCACGAGAAGGTGTTGCTCGCCGAGCAGCGGAAGAAGTGACGGCGATCGAGCGCTGATCCATTGGTAGGGTCCGCCGCATGAGTCCGCGCCGCCGCGAAGTCCGGCGCGAAGGGGCCGTCGTCCGTGATCGTGATTGGTGCCGGAGCCGTCGGCGACGCCGCCGTCGAGATGCTGCGCCGCCAGGGCTACGACGGCCCGGTCACGATGATCAGCCGCGATCCACGTCCTGCGCACGCTCGGCGACTCGCGAAAGATCGCGGCGCTCGTGAAGGACAAGAAGCGCGTCGTCGTCATCGGCGCCAGCTTCATCGGCCTCGAGGCCGCCGCGTCGATGCGCAAGCGCGGCCTCGAAGTGAACGTCGTCGCGCCTGAGACGCTGCCGCTCGAAAAGGTCCTCGGGCCGCAGCTCGGCACCTTCCTCAAGGCGCTACACGAAGAGAAGGGGGTCGCCTTCAACCTCGGCCGCAAGCCCGCGTCGATCACCGCCACCGAGGTGGTGCTCGATGACGGCACAAAGCTGCCCGCCGAGGTCGTGATCATGGGCGTCGGCGTTCGCCCCAACACCGCGCTCGCCGAAGCCGCGGGCCTGAAGGTCGACAAGGGCGTGGTCGTCGACGCCTTGCTCCGCACCAGCGCGCCCGACGTCTGGGCGGCCGGCGACATCGCGCGCTACCCGTCGGACGGCGGCACGGTTCGCATCGAGCACTGGGTTGTCGCCCAGCGCCAGGGCCAGACCGCCGCACGCAACATCCTCGGGCAGAAAGAGGAATACCGCGCCGTCCCCTTCTTCTGGAGCCAGCACTACGACGTCCCCGTCAACTACTCGGGGCACGCCGAAGGCTTCGATGCGATCGACGTCGCCGGCAGCATCAACGACCGCAACTGCCTCGTCGCCTACCGCAGCAAGGGCCGCATCATCGCCCTCGCCAGCATCTACCGCGATCGCGACAGCCTGCTCGCCGAAGACGCCTTCGCCCGCGATGATCAGCCCGCCCTCGAGAAGCTGCTGAAGGAAGCGCGCTGATTCGACTTCTCTTCCAGATGAAAGGGGCCGCCGGCAGCGCAGGGCAGCGGAATGAATTAGGTCTCTGCGGGGATCGCGCCAAACCGCTGCTCCCGCCAGTCGTCCTTCGCCTGCTCGATGCCGTCTTTGCTGCTCGAGACGAAGCTCCACCAGATGTGGCGAGGCCCTTCCAGCGGCTCGCCGCCAAACAGCAGCACTCGCGACGGCTCGACGTCGCGCCGAACACCGAGCCCGCCACCACGCGAACGCGCGCGCCCGTGTCTTCCAGCTGAGGCAGCGTCGACCCCGCGTGGTGCACGAAGGTCGGCGCCGATTCTTCCGCGTCTTTCGGCAACGCCACCCAGATCTGGATCCCCATCATCCGCCCGCCGGACTTGAGCCCCTCTACCGTCGCCCTTTCGCTGTGCGCGATGCCCGGGCCTGCCGTCATCCATTTCACGTCGCCCTGCCGAATCACCTGCACCGAGCCCAGCGTGTCGCGGTGCAGCCCCTTGCCCTCGAACACGGACCTCGAGCTGGTTCTGACTGCGAAGCGCGCCACGCTGGCCGGGTAGCCGCGCAACGAAATCGTGGCTCGGGCATCTACGGGCCGTGCCCATCTCGAAAGGCGACGCCGCTCCCGATTTCACGTTGAACGACCAGGACGGCAAGCCCGTCACCTTGAGCGCGCTGTGGAAGCGCGGCCCGGTGGTCCTCTTCTTCTACCCGAAGGACGACACCACGGGCTGCACTGCCGAGGCCTGCGCCTTTCGCGACGCCTACGACGACTTCCAGCAGGCCGGCGCCTCGGTGGTCGGCATCAGCTCGCAGGGCCAGTCGTCCAAGAAGGCCTTCGCCACCAAGAACCGGCTGCCCTTCACCCTCGTCAGCGATGACGGCGGCAAGGTGCGCAAGGCGTTCGGGGTGAAGGCGTCACTGCTCGGCCTGCTCGACGGCCGCGAGACGTACGTTATCGACAAGCAAGGCGTCGTGCAGCACGCCTTCAACTCGCAGATCAACGTCGGCCAGCACGTGCCCGAAGCGCTGGGCGTGCTCAAGACGCTTCAGTAGTCGATCGACCAGAGGTCCGGGTAGTAGCCGGTGGAGCTGTTGCCGAAGCCCATCAGCAGCCGCCGGTTCGCCGGATCCGCCACCGCCATTCCCGAGGCACGCGGCGCCGGAGCGGTGCCCGTCGTCTCCATCTTTCGCCACGTCTCGAACCCGCGATCGAGATCGAACGCGTGAATGCCGTCGACCGCCGACGCGCCATCGGGAGTCCCGCCCCACACGACGAAGCGGTGGTTCTTCTCGTCCAGCGCGAAGGCCCCGTTGCGCCGCTTCAGCTCGGGGTTGTCGGCGAGCTTCACCCACCGCGCCGGCGTCTCACCCAGCTCGAGCGCCCACGTGTCACCCAGCATGTCGTTGCCCGACCTCATGCCGCCAAAGACAATCACGCGATCCGTCGTCGCGTCGTACGCGAAGAAGTGCCCGCTGCGGCCAATCGGCTGGGTGCCCGTCACCGGCTCGTCGACCCACGCCGCCGCTGTGCCGTTCAGCTCGAGCCGCCGCACCGCGCAGTGGAAGCCGGTCGATTGTCCACAGAAGCTGAGGTACCGGTTGCGCTTGCTGTCGAAGACGAAGCCGGGCTGGTAGTCGCCGACGGTGCTCGCGCCCGTCGCCACCACCGCCGACCAGCTGAGCTTGTCGGGCGCGTACTCGAAGCGATCCAGGTGCGGCACAGCGTCGAAGGTCCCCGTCACGCCGCCGAAGAAGAGCACCTCGCGCTTCCCGGGAATCCCCGCGACCCGGCCACCCATGAACTGCGGCGCCGCGTTCGCCATCGTCACCTCGGCCCACTTCTGGGTGGTGAGGTTCATTTCCCAGAGGTCCGAAGATGCAGTGAATTGCTTCGGCTTGTAGTGGAAGCCGCCGAACACCAGCAGCCGGTTCGGGTCGCCGCTGTCGAGCCAGCCCACCCCGTACTCGCGGTTGATAGGCCCTTCCGTCACCTCTACCCATTTCTTCAAAAGCTTCCATTCGGGCCGGTGCACCGTCAGGGGAATTGTTCCACTTCCCTTTCGCGCGGCGCACTCGATGGCCACCGTCACCGTGCTCGGCGCGAGGTCGCCGTGCGGCGCCTTCACCGCCAGGTGCGTCTGGTCGACCTTCGTCGCCATTACCAGGCCCGTCACTTCCGGCGACCACGACACCACCGGCCCGTCGAACTCGAGTTCGAGGGCCAGCCGGCCGCCTTCGGTGATCACGCTTCCACCCGCGCTCGCCTTCAGGCCGCACGGGCCCGCGTCGACAGCGCCCGCATCGACGACCCCCGGCGTTCCGGAATCCGGCACTCCCACGCCCGCGTCGACGCCCGCATCGACGCCTGCATTCGGCGGCGCACCGCACGCACTGATCGCCAATGCCCCCATCACCCAGATCGCTCTCATGTCTCGCAGCCGTGTGCAGGTTCGCGGCCAGCGGTGCTGTCGACGGGCAGGACTCGCGACCGCGCATTTCCTAACGCAGCCACCGCGACACCCGCATCGATCCCACAAGCAAAGTTCTCGAACGAGATCAATAAAACGTTGAAGTGACTGATGGTGTGTCGTTTCGCCGCTGTGACTTTTTTCCTCGTCATCCGGAAAACAGAACGTATGGTCCGCGCCCATGACCCTTCCTAAGCTTTCCCAGGTGACGTTCTCCCTGCTGTTCGTAATCTCCAGCTCCGGCTGCGGCCTTCTCGGCGGCGGCGGCGGACTCCTCCCCTCCGTTGGCGGCCTCGGCGGCTCGAAGACCTACGGCCAGTACGACAACAGCAGCGGCAACCCAATTGGTCGTGGCGAGCGCGAGCTTCGCATCCAGACGGCGATCGAAGTTGTTCCGGATCGCGGCACCACGGGCGTCGGCATCAACGCGCACGGCGGCACCTTTGACTCCGCCGCGGCCCAGATGCAGACCGCGTTTGCCGACCTGAAGAAGATCGGTGGCAGCCCCGGCTGCGGTTACCGCGTCATCAACTACAACGTGCCCTTCTCGAAGGACAACCTGAAGTGGAAGACGGGCGGCGCGGTTGAGATCTGGGCGGACACGGCCGGTAAGGATCCGGACGCCCGCTTCGCTGCCGCGAACACCTGCTTCAAGGCGCTGCGCGAGTACATCCTTGCCCTCCCGAAGTACGACTCGAACACCGAGTCGGGCTTTGAAATGTCGGCCGGCGCCGCGATCGGCCCGGACATCGTGTGGAGCGTCGAGCCCCTCGAGAAGCACCGCGACGCGCTGGTCACCCAGGCCAACGAGCGCCTCAAGGCCGTTCAGAAGGCCGACTCGAAGCTCTGGGATCACACGGACGTGCAGTGCACCTCGGCCGGCGTCATCCAGGTCGCCTCGTCGAACTCCCACTTCGTGACCCTGCAGCTCGAAATGGTGTGCCCGACCACGATGCACCCGCCGATGTCGATCAACCCCCGCTAACTCTTCAGGCTTCGGTCTGACGAGAAAGGCCCGGTTCGCCTCGCGCGAGCCGGGCTTTTTTCTTGTCCCCAAACCAATGCCCGCCTTCCGCACGTACCCGTCTTCGATGCTGCGCGCCGCTGTGTTGCCATTGCTGCTGGCTGCGTGCGCCCCTGCCGGCGTGGTCGACGGGCGTCCGTACGATCTCCGCGTCCCCAATTCGGGCTCCGGGCCGCGCCCACTGATCGTCCTGCTTCACGGCTTCTCGGCGAACGCGCAGCTGCAGGATCTGCTGTTGCCGTTCTCGCGCGATGTCGATTCGCGCGGCATTCTCTACGCCCTGCCCAACGGCACGCTCGACCACGAAGGAAAGCGGTTCTGGAACACGTTGGGCGCGTGCTGCAACTTCGACCACGCGGCGGTTGACGACGTCGCTTTTCTGCGAAAGGTGATCGCCGACGTGAAGGCGAACCACGCCGTGGATCCGAAGCGGGTCTTCGTAATCGGACACAGCAACGGCGGCTTCATGGCTCTGCGCCTCGCCTGCGACGCGCCCGACATCGTCGCTGCCGTCGTCTCTCTCGCCGGAGCCGCCTCCACCCCCTGCCCTTCCGGCCGCCCCGTCGACGTGCTCACGATTCACGGCACCGAGGACGACACCATCGCCTTCAACGGCGGCTCGACCGAGCTGGGCACGTATCCCTCGGCCGCGAAGACCATCGCGCAGCTCGGCGCGAGCAATGGCTGCAGCGGTTCTCTCACGCCCGCCGGCACGTCTGACTTTCTCGGCGATGCAGCAGAAGAGACCAAGCGTGCGGCGACGGAAGGGTGCCCGCCACGCGGCCGCGCGGACCTGTGGACTGTAGAAGGCGCCGGCCATGTTCCGATCTTCAACGACGCGTTCCGCACCTCGGTGCTCGACTGGTTGGGCCTGTGAGGGCGGCGGCGCTTCTTCTCTGTCTGGGGGGCTGCGCGACAGTGACGCCGATGCAGACCGCCTCGGTGGTCGACGACGGCACCTGGCGGCTCGGCGGGCAGGTCTCGACCGCGGGCTACTGCGGCTCGTTCACCGGCAACCCCCTGGACTGCAGCGAGTACCCCGACGGCATCCCGATTCCCGAGGTGCGGCTCGACGCGCGCCGCGGCATTCAGGGCGGCGCCGACCTCGGGCTCTCCGTTCAGATCGCGACCCAGGCGCTGTCGCCCGAACGGCCGCTGCAGCTGGGCCTCGCGCTCGAGGCGAAGCACGAGCTCGTCTCGACGGAGCAGCACGTGCTGTCGATCGATGTGCTCGGCGCCGCGGCGTTCGCTGCGCGCCCGAAGCTCGCGGCGACCGCGCAGGCCGAGTGGGCGCTGACCCTGCTCTACGGTCGCAAGACGGCGCGGTTCGAGTTCGTCGTCGGCGCCTCGCTGTCGCAGCGCATCGCCTTCAAAGGCCCGATCACCGAACGCATCGGCTTCACGCTGGGGATGTACCGGCGTGCGCCAGCCGGCTGGGCGCTGCAGCTGGGATACGTCGGCCAGCCGTCGCGCTTCGACGTCGGAGCGATTCAGCTTCAGTACGGCCTCTTCTGGGACTTCCCCGGCGCCTGAGGTCACTTCTTTGGCGCGGGAACCAGTGCGAACGGTCGACAGGCCTTGAATTTTTGCCGGGCCCGCTGCGTCGGGGGATCACCGATGATCCTGAAATCGCGACTGATGGTGGGGGCGCTGTTGTTGAGCTCGGGGTGCGCGCACAGCGTGTACACCGAGGTCGAATCCGAAGGGTACGTCGAGGTCCATTCGACGCTTCCGGACGCGTACGTCGAGGTCGACGCCTTTCCGTACGTCAGCGACGAGTACTTCTACGAAGACGACGTCTACTACTACCCGGTCGCCACGAACGTTTACGTGCAGACCGAGGTGTACGTAATCATCAACGGCGAGCGCTGCGTTCGCCACGTGGGTCGCGACCCGTACGAGGCCCGCCCTCCGATTGCGTACTCGTACGGTTACGGCGACCGGCCCCGGCGCCATGCTCCGGTTCGCGCGTACTCGGTCAAGCGGTACGATCACCACCGCGATCGCGAGCTCGCCAACAACGTCCCGCCTCGAGGCCGCGACTTCGACGCCCGGCCGCCTCCGGGCCGCGACTTCGACCGCACCCCGCCTTCGGGCCGGGATCAGTCTCCGCCTGCCGGCCGCGGAAGGGATCAGCCGCCTCCCGGAAGCGACCCCCGTTCATCCCGAGAGCAGTCGAGGGATGAGCAGCCTCCGAGCCGCGGAACCGATCAACGCCTGCAGCGCGAGCGCGCGGAAGCCGAGCGCCTCCGCAACGAAGAGAACCTCCGTCGCGGTGAGACCGAGCGCCTGCAGCGCGAACGTGCCGAGTCCGAGCGCGTCCGCAACGATGAGAACACCCGCCGCGGCGAAGCCGAACGCCTGCAGCGCGAGCGCGCCGAATCCGAACGGCTGCAGCGCGATGAGATGGGCCGCCGCGGTGAAGCCGAACGCCTGCAGCGCGAACGCGCCGAATCCGAACGGCTGCAGCGCGATGAGACGGGCCGCCGCGGTGAAGCTGAACGCCTGAAGCGCGAACGTGCCGAATCCGAACGGCTGCAGCGCGAAGAGACGGGCCGCCGTGGTGAAGCCGAACGCCTGCAGCGCGAACGTGCCGAATCCGAACGGCTGCAGCGCGAAGAGATGGGCCGCCGCGCCGAGAACGAGCGAGCCCAGGCCGAGCGTGCACAGCGGGAGGCGCAGCTGCGCGAGGTCGATCGGCGTCAGGCTGAACGTGCCCAGCAAGAGCTGCTCGCCCGCGAAGCGCAGCAGCGCGAGTTCAGCCGGATTCAGATCGAGCGTTCCCAGCGCGAGCTGCAGGCACGCGAGAACGAACGCGCCCAGCGCGAGTCGCAGGCCCGCGAGGTACAGCAGCGTGAAGCTGACCGTGCCCAGGCCGAACGCGCCCAGCGCGAAGCGCAGGCCCGCGAGAACGAACGGGCGCAGCGTGAAAATCAACAGCGCGAAAATCAACAGCGCGAAAACCAGCAGCGCGAAGCGAACCGCGTGCAGGCCGAGCGCGCGCAGCGCGAAGCCCAGGCCCGAGAGAACGAGCGCGCCCAGCGTGAGAACCAGCAGCGTGAGAACCAGCAGCGTGAGAACCAGCAGCGTGAGAACCAGCAGCGTGAGAACCAGCAGCGTGAGAACCAGCAGCGTGAGAACCAGCAGCGTGAGAACCAGCAGC
>JBBRAX010000009.1:0-157585 GCA_038206395.1 Myxococcales bacterium
CGGCCATTGTAGCACGTGTGCAGCCCAAGACATAAGGGGCATGATGACTTGACGTCATCCCCACCTTCCTCCGGCTTGACGCCGGCAGTCTCGTATGAGTCCCCAACTTAATGCTGGCAACATACGACAGGGGTTGCGCTCGTTGCGGGACTTAACCCAACATCTCACGACACGAGCTGACGACAGCCATGCACCACCTGTGCAGGGCCCCGAAGGACACCACATCTCTGTGGCTTTTCCCTACATGTCAAACCTAGGTGAGGTTTTTCGCGTTGCATCGAATTAAGCGACATGCTCCGCCGCTTGTGCGGGCCCCCGTCAATTCCTTTGAGTTTTAGTCTTGCGACCGTACTCCCCAGGCGGGGTACTTAATGCGTTAGCTTCGGCACTGCAGGGGTCAATACCCGCAACACCTAGTACCCATCGTTTACGGCGTGGACTACCAGGGTATCTAATCCTGTTTGCTCCCCACGCTTTCGCGTCTCAGCGTCAGTTGTCGTCCAGATGGCCGCCTTCGCCACCGGTGTTCCACCCCATATCTACGAATTTCACCTCTACTTGGGGTATTCCGCCATCCTCTCCGACACTCAAGCTCGCCAGTTTCGGGCGCCCTTCCTCAGTTGAGCTGAGGGCTTTCACACCCGACTTAACAAGCCGCCTACACGCGCTTTACGCCCAATAATTCCGAACAACGCTTGCACCCTCTGTATTACCGCGGCTGCTGGCACAGAGTTAGCCGGTGCTTCTTCTCCCGGTACCGTCAGGCCCCTGACTGTTAGCCAGAGGTTGTTCGTCCCGGTCGAAAGTGCTTTACGATCCGAAGACCTTCATCACACACGCGGCGTTGCTGCATCAGGCTTTCGCCCATTGTGCAAAATTCCCCACTGCTGCCTCCCGTAGGAGTCTGGACCGTGTCTCAGTTCCAGTGTGGCTGATCGTCCTCTCAGACCAGCTACCCGTCGTAGCCTTGGTGGGCCGTTACCCCGCCAACTAGCTGATGGGCCGCGGGCTCATCTCAAAGTGATGGCTTATAAATAGAGGCCACCTTTTCCCACAAAGTCCGAAGACCTCGTGAGCTTATCCGGTATTAGCCAACCTTTCGGAAGGTTATCCCAAACTTTGAGGCAGATTACCCACGTGTTACGCACCCGTGCGCCGCTCTACTCAGGTTGCCCTTTTCGCGCTCGACTTGCATGTGTTAGGCACGCCGCCAGCGTTCGTTCTGAGCCAGGATCAAACTCTCCAATGATTTGGTTTATTTGAACTTGGCGCTTCACCGAACATCTTGCGATGTTGCGATTTACGACTGTTCAACTGCATCACTGAGATTTCTCTCGAGTGTGCTTTAAAAAGTTACTGCGGTTGCGCAGTACTTCTTAGGCTTGCTATCCAGTTTTCAAAGAGCGAACTGCTTGTTCCGTCTGCCGTTTTTGTCCGGCGAGCGGCTTTTATTCGATTCCGGTCTTCGAAGTCAAGGGCCTTATTTCGACCCTTCAAGCTGACTTCTGCGACCGCCCTTCCACTGCTTGCTGTGTTTCCCTACTAACCTACTTCTTCCCTTCTGACTGCTTAAATCTTTCGACCCTGACTCCG
Organism: Myxococcales bacterium; assembly: GCA_038206395.1. GTDB lineage: Bacteria > Myxococcota > Myxococcia > Myxococcales > Myxococcaceae > JAGSPQ01. Next base: position 1,594 of record JBBRAX010000009.1, read on the forward strand.
AAACCCCAGTGGATTTCAGCTCGACAACCCCACCCGAACCCGCCCGCCAAGCCCTTCGAACCGCGAAGGGGCGGCGTAAATACGGATCATTGAGGCCAGTGTCAACACCCCGTTGTCGCTTTTTGCTGCATCTCGATTTCGACCAGTAAATTCGGGCGCTTAAGTCGACTGCAACTTCAGGCCGCCGATGTCAGCCCGGCCGCGACGGCACCGCTCTGCGATCAGAATCGCCTTCAGCTCCTGAAAGGCGCGCTCGAAGTCGTCGTTGATCACGAAAAAATCGTAACTCCGCGTCCCCGTTTCCATTTCCGCCCGAGCTGCCAGCATTCTTCCCGCGATCGAGTCATCGGAATTGGTGCCGCGATCCCTGAGCCGGCGCTCGAGCTCAGCAAGCGACGGGGGCAGAATGAAGACCAGGACCGCGTCGGGGTGCTTCTCTTTGATCTTCTTTCCACCCTGCACGTCGATGTCGAACACAGCAATTCCATTGGTTTGCAAGGCTTCGTCGGCGACCGCCTGCGAGCTTCCGTAGAAGGCGCCGTGGACGTCTGCCCACTCAAGAAACTCTCCGGCTTCGATGCGGGCGTTGAAAGTGGCGTTGTCGACGAAGTGGTAATCGACCCCGTCCTGCTCGGCGCCGCGCCTCGCCCGGGTGGTGTAGCTGATTGAAAACTGCGCGTTCTTCATCTCTTGGTCTTTGAGCAGCCGACGCGCGAGGGTGGTTTTTCCGGCGCCCGACGGGGCCGAGAGCACCAGGAGGATGCCTGGGGCGGGAAGCGCGTTCTCTTCGGTCTTTTCTTTCATTGGGCCTATTCGACGTTCTGAACCTGCTCGCGCACGCGCTCGAGCTCCACCTTCAAGGCCACGATTCGGCTCGAGATTTCAGGATGTTGGCTCTTCGAGCCGGTGGTGTTCACTTCGCGGTGCATCTCCTGAACGAGGAAATCCATCTTTCGGCCGGTGGGCTCCTTCTCTGCGAGGAGCGTATCGAATTGCTCGAGGTGGGACGAAAGCCGGGTCAGCTCTTCAGCCACGTCGGTGCGCTCGGCAAAGAAAGCGACCTCCTGCACCAGGCGAGAGGGCTCGATCGCCATTCCCTGGGTGAGCTCGGCAATCCTTTCCTGCAGGCGCTTGCGGTGCTCTTCCACCGAAACCGGGGCCAGCTTCGCGATCTCGCCCACCGTCGTCGCCACGAAGGAGAGCCGGGACTTGAGGTCGGCGGCCAGGGCGCGGCCTTCGACTTCGCGCATCGCAATCAGCGCGTGAATCGCCTGCCCCAGCGCCTGCTCGAGCGCTTTGGCCGCGTCTTCACCGTTCACTTGCTGTTCCTCGAGCCGCATCACCCCAGACTGCGAAGACAGATCTCGCAGAGAAACCTCGTCAGGCAGCCCGGCGGCGGCCGCGATTTCGCTGAAAGCGCGGCGGTATTCGCGCACCAGGCCCACGTCGACCACGGGCACGGTGCCAGCGGCAGAGCGGGACGTGCGCTTGGCGGTGACGTCGATGGCACCCCGGGCGAGGCGATCTTTGATGGTTTTTCCAATGGTGGATTCGTGGGCAGCGAGCTCGCGGGGCAGCCGCACCTTCACCTCGCAGAACTTGTGGTTCACCGACCGCAGCTCGACCGTCAGCTCTTCCGTGCCAATCGCGCTCCGGCCGAGGCCAAAGCCAGTCATGCTCCTGATCATCCAGAGACGCTGAAGGCTTTTGCCGCGAGGGTCAATCGGGAAGTATGCGCACGATGAAGCGTCTCGAGCGGGCCCTGAAGTTGACCCTCGCCTGGGTGATGGCGCTGCTGCTGTGGCGGCCGGGTCGCGCGGCGAGGGCGACGGCGAGGCTTTCTTCCGCGCAGCGTGTGTTGCTGGTGCGGCTCGACAACCGGGTCGGCGAAGCGCTGCTCACCACGCCACTCATCGCGGCGCTCGGGGGGCGCGAGGTCCACGTCGTCACCCACGCGAAGTGCACCCGGGTGCTCGACGGCTTGCCCGGAATCGCGAAGCTGTGGGGCTACGACGACAGGCTTCGCTGGCTGGGGCGCTGGTCGCCGGGCGTGCGGCAGCTGCGCGCGCAGAAGTTCGACGCGGTGATCGACTGTGGAAACTGGGCCGAGCCGTCGGTGACTGCCCTGCTGATCTCGCGGCTGATTGCGGCAGACGGAGTGGTGATCGGGCCCGCAGTCGGCCCCGGCCGCGCGCTGATGGACGTCGCGGTCACCGCGCGCGCAGACACCCAGAGCGAGCTCTTGCAGCGTCTGCACCTTCTCTCAGCGCTGGGCATTGAGGGCGACGCACGGCGAATGGCCTTTCGCGAGCCCCGCGCTGCGCTCCCTTCCCCTGCTGCGGGCGCGGTGGTGAACCCGGGTGGCCGGCTCGACTACCGGCGGGTGCCCAAAGAGGTGTTCATCGGCGTCTGCCTGGCACTGATGAAGAACGGCCGGACGCCCACCGTGACGTGGGGGCCCGGAGAAGAAGCGTTGGCCAGCGCGGTGGTGGCGGGAGCGCCGGGCGCGGTGCTCGCTCCGCCGACCAACCTTGATGAGCTGGCTGCGCTGATGAGGTCGGCGGGCCTCACCGTCTGCAACAACACCGGGCCGATGCATCTGTCGGTCGCGCTGGGCGTGCCGACCATCGCGCTCTTCCTTCACATGCCCATCGACCGCTGGGGCCACCCCTACCCGCCGCACCAGATGGTCGACCTCACCGCGGATGCCGGGTCGACCGAGCAGATGATCGCTCGCGCGGCCGCTGCAATCGCAAAGCCCCCGGAACCGTGATTCCTTGCTGATCTCCGCGAGGAGTTTGGCCAGAATCAAGGGGCGGCGGCAGACCGCAACGATGGGCGAAGCCCGAAGAACCGCGAAAATTGGTAGGGGAGACACGGTTCCAGGCGACTGCCGCGACAGCCCAGAAGCTCGTTCATGGCTCGGCCGGCGAGGCGCCCCGATGAAGAGGCGCGCGACCGACGCGCACCTTTCGGCGCGTTGCTGCCGAGCAGCACGAAGTCAGCGGGGATGGATCGACGCCCCAGTCGTGAACGAACTTCTGGGTTGTCGCACTAACGCTGGTTGAGCAGCGCAGTGGTGCTGTGGTCCTTCGGGTCGCCGGCGATCGCCACCCGCCCGCCGTACGCCAGCACCTCATCCCGCTCGGGGATTGTCTCGGGCGTGTAGTCGGTGCCCTTGACGTGAATGTCTGGTTTGAGTGCGCGGAGGATGCGGCGCACATCGGCCTCTTCAAAGACAACCACGTGGTCGGTGCAAGAGAGCCCGCAGAGCAGCTCGACCCTTTCGTTCACGGGGATCACCGGGCGCCCCGGCCCCTTGTAGGCGCGCGTGCTGGCATCCGAGTTCACTGCCACCACCAGCACGTCGGCCATCGCCTTGGCCCCCTGCAAGTAACGAAGGTGCCCGACGTGAAGAAGGTCGAAGACACCGTTGGCGAGGGCGACGGTCTTCGTCCGCGGTGGCGAGAGCTCGGCGACCAGCTGGTCGAGCGTGCGGACCTTGGTCACTTCTTCAGCTCGGCGAGGAGCTCGGCGGCGCTGACCGTCGCGGTGCCCGGCTTCTGCACGACGAGGCCGCCCGCGATGTTCGCGAGTGCAGCAGCCTGCGAAGCAGGAGCACGGGCGCCAAGAGCGACCGCGAAGGCGGCGTTGACGGTGTCTCCTGCGCCCGTGACGTCGACGGCTTCGGCGACGCCGTAGACGGGCAGCAGTGTCGGGCCGGCGTTGCGCTCGAAGACCGCCATCCCACGGCGGCCACGGGTGACGAGAAGGATGCGGCAATCGAGCCTTTCCATCGCGGCGGCGGCGGCCATCGACAGCTGGGCGTCGGTCGCAACGGGAAGTTGAGTCAGCGCTTTTAGCTCGGGCTCGTTTGGTTTGCAGACCGTCATCCCCACCAGCGACTCGAGGCCATAGCGAGAGTCCGCGCAGACGAGGCCGCCCTGCCCCGCCCAGCGGCGAAGCACGGCGCGCGTTTCGTCGCAGACGACGCCAGCGCCGTAGTCCGAGACGATCGCGACGTCGCAGGTGGCGAGCGCGCGGGTCAGCCGGGCCGCGAGCTTCGAACGCGTCTTCTCGGGAAGCGTGCCGGCCGAGCCGCGATCGATGCGCAGCATCTGCTGCCGGGTCGTGCTCACGCCGCCCGCGAGGATGCGGGTCTTGGTCTCCGTCGGCGTCTGCGGGTCAGCAACGGCGTCGACGCCGACTCCCTGGGCGCGAAGCAACTGGTGCAGCAGGTCGCCCATTGCATCGGTGCCCAGGCAACCGAGGGCGGTGACTTTAGAGCCAAGGGCGCGGGCGTTGGCGGCGACGTTGGCGGCGCCGCCGGGCTTCACCTCTTCACGCTCGTGGCGAACAATCAGCACCGGGGCTTCGCGGCTGACCCGCTCGGTCTGCCCGTAGAGGTAGTGGTCAGCGACCAGATCGCCGACGACCAACACCCGGACCTTCGAGAATGCTTTCACCCGCTTAAGGAGCCCGCGCGACACGGTGGGGCTTGTCTCACGCACCGTGCTGGCCCTCAAGCCCGAGCGCAGCGTGAAGCGCGGCGTGCCCATCGCGAAGGACGACGTCGACGATCAGCGTCTGGGCGAACCCTTCGGGCATTCGCTGGGCATCCTTCTCGGTGGTGAGCAGCGTGGCGTCGAGCGCCTGCGCCGCGGCCTTCGCTTCGGCGAGCTCGGACGCAGTGAACCGGTGGTGGTCAGCGAAGAAACGGGTCGCGACGACGCGGGCGCCCAGGCGGGCTGCGCTCTCGACGACGGAAGACGGCCGCGCGATGCCGGTGATGACCAGCACCGGCGTTCCGGCGAGAGGAAAGGTTGAGCGCACCCGGTGCTCGGCGTGGAGCTCGTTCGAGTGAAGCGGTGGGCCCACGGTTTCAGCACTGCGGCGCCAGACGAGCGTCGCGCGCGCGAGTGCCGAAGCGCTCTCTCGAAGTGGCCCCCACGGCAGACGGCGGCCGTTGCCGAGACCGACGGCGTCGTCGATCAAAACGAGGTCAGCGTCGCGGGCGAGGCGGCGGTGCTGAAAGCCATCGTCGAGAAGAAGAAGATCGAAGCCTGCAGCGCGCGCGGCGCGGGCGGAGGCGACGCGATCGGCACCGACGTAGACGCGGACGCCCGGACAGCGGGTCGCGATGAGGCGCGGCTCGTCACCGGCGAGCGGCTCGGGCGCGAGCGCGGAAGCCTCGAGCTCGACCGCGGCAGTGGAGCTGCGGCCATAGCCGCGGGTGAGCACTGCGACGCGCTTGCCGTGCTGCTGCGCGAGCTGGGCGAGGAAGATGACGGCGGGCGTCTTGCCGGCGCCGCCGACGGTGAGGTTGCCGACCGAAACGACGCGGGCCCCGTCGATGCGCGTCGGCGCTGCAGCGAGTGCCGCGCGCGCGGAGGCCACGAGCGAGAAGGCGCCAGACACGAGGGCGAGCGGGGGCGCGGCGAGCGCGTGGGTGAGGCCGCGATCGCCTCTCGGGTACCAGAGGCGCTCGATCCAGGTGCGCATCAGCCGGCGCGAATGCGATCGTAGAGGGCGATGACCGAGGCGGCGATCTGATCCGGAGTCGAGACCGGCAGATCGCGGCGCGCGACCGAAAGCGAGGCGGCGACCAGCGCGTCGGGGTCGGGAGCCACCAGCGCGTCGGCGATTCTCGGCAGCGCGCCTTCGTCGACCGAGACGACGCGCACGCCGCATGCGCGGGCCTGGGCGGCGGCGCGGCCCGAGAAGTCGTTGCCGAGGCCCAGCACCCAGACTTCGTCGAAGGCCTGCAGCCAGCGAACGAACTCGGGGCCAGGCTTGTAGCCGGTGAAGGTGACGGCGTCTTCGAGGCGCCGCGAGAGGACGCCGACGCGAAGCACGGCGCCGAGCTCGCCGTCGCCGATGAGGACGAGGCGCGCGCCGGGTCGGGTCTGGCGCAGGCGGGCGAAGGCTTCGATGCCGACCTCATGGCGGCGCGAGCGCTGAAAGGTCGAGACCATTCCGATCAGCGGCTCGCCCTCGAGCCCCAGGTCTTTGCGCAGCGCCGCGCGATCGACCGGGGGCTTGAAGCTCTCGGCGACCAGCGCGGGCATCACGAGGCAGGGTCTGGGCGCAAGCTGCGCGGCGAGGCCGTCGGTCGGCACCGTCCACCCGTCGGCGCGCGGAGTGCTCCAGCGCAGCGAGCGTGGGGCGTGAATCGATCGAATCAGCTTCGCCCCGCGCGGGCGGCCAAAGGCGGCGACGACGTGGTCGTGCGTGAAGTGGCAGTGAATGATGTCGGCCTCGCGGCGCTTCAGGGCGCGGGCGTCGTAGAAGATGCGGCCGGGCGAGCTCTTCACCGACAGCTCGAGGGCGAGGTCTTCTTCGAGCAGGCCCATCTCCTGGAAGTACGGCAGCGCGGGCTCTTCGCTGGTGACCTGCCTGCGCTTGCGATCGATGGCGACCTTCACGTCGTGGCCGAGGCGGCGCTGGGCGGCGGCGAGGAGCGCGACGCCTTCGGAGGGGCCGCTCCAGACAGGGCTGGCGAGGGTGTGAAGGATTCGCACCGGGGGCGTCAGTGTGGCGCAGGTTTCAGGAGGCCGACCAGACAATCGACGTTGCGCTCGCTGGCTCCCGAGACCTGTTGAATCGTCGCGAGCGCAAGCTGGCCCAGCGACTCGAGCTCACCGGGTTGAGACAGAAGGTCGGTGACGACGCGCAGCAGATGGTCGGCGTCGTTGACCTGAATGCCGCCGCGCCCGATCAGCACCTGCACGCTGTCGCGAAAGTTTTCCATGTGAGGCCCGAAGAGCACCGGCCGCCCTTGTGCCGCGGGCTCGAGGATGTTCTGCCCGCCGCGGGTGGTGAACGAGCCGCCGACGAAGACGAAGGTGGCGAGGCGGTAGGCGCGGGCGAGCTCGCCGATGCTGTCGAGCACCACCACTGGCGCGCCTGAAGGGTTGCGGTTCGATCGCAGCCCTGCACCCAGGCCCACGGCTTCGATCAGCGAGACGATGCGGGGGGCGCGATCGATGTAGCGCGGGGCGATGACGAGCTTGAGGTCGGGGAAAGCGCCGAGCAGCTTCTGATAGACCTGAAGCAGCAGCTCTTCTTCGCCTTCGTGGGTGCTCCCGGCAATCCACACGCGGGAATCAGGGGGCAGGTTCAACGCGGCCCGAAGATCGGCGTCGACCACGGCGGCCAGCGGCACGAGTGCGTCGAACTTGGTGTTGCCGGTGACGCGCACGCGCGAAGCCGGAGCGCCCAGGGCCAGCACGCGTTCCGCTTCTTCCTGTTGGCGCATCAGGAAGAGGTCGAGGTCCAGCAGCGGGTTGCCGATGAGCGTGAAGAGCGCGCGGTAGCGGCCCATGGTCGCGGGTGAGAAGCGGCCGTTGGTGAGCGCGACCTTCGCTCCCGAGGCATGGGCGGCGCGAATCAGGTTGGGCCAGATCTCGGTGTACTCGAGCACGAGCAACGCGGGCTTGAGGGCGGCGACGGCGCGGCGGGTGGCTCCCCAGAGATCCCACGGCGCGTAGACGACGGCGTCGATCTGCCGGGCGAGGCGCTGCTTCGCCATCAGGTAGCCGGTGTTGGTGATCGTCGAGAGGATGATGCGCGCCGCTGGGTAGCGCGCCCGCAGCCGGTCGATCATCGGAGACAGCGCGAGCAGGTCGCCGGCGCTGGCACCGTGAAGCCAGATGCGGGGCGCTCCATCGGCGGGGAAGTCGTCCGGGCGGTAGAGGCCGAGGCGCTGGCGCAGGCCGTCGCGCGTCTTTCGGTGCAGGCAGAGCACGGGCAGCGCGAGGCCGAACACCAGGTAGCTCAGAAGGATGTAGAGGATTCTCACGGGTGTCCCGCAACCTGTGGCGGGGCGCCGTGTTTACACCGGTATGCGAACCATTCTCGTGTGTTGCCTGTGGGTTTCGATGGGTTGTGCTTCGGCTCAAGTGCGCGAAAAGGCGCAAGACCGCAAGGCGCTGCGGGAGGACAACCGCGAGAAGCGGGACGACCAGCGGGACGTGCTGGCCCTCGACAACCTGCTCCTGCGGTTCGACGCCGCGCGCGCGCGGAACGATGGCCCGGCGTTGATGGGGATCACGCGCGAGCTGAAGAATCGTGTCGAGCGCGAGGTGGTCGAGACGAAGGTCGAGCTCGGCAAGGACGGAAAAGAGCTGAGGCAGGATCGCCGCGAGGTCGGGCGAGACGGTACGAGGGACGATTGGCGGGACCTGCGCGATGACCGCCGCGATGCGCGCGTCGAGGCGGGCTCGCTGGTGCGCGTGAAGGCGATCAACCAGGAGCTCGCTGGCCTCGTCGATCGCGTCGACCCTGCGTCGCTGGATCACACGCGCGCGCTGATCACCGAGCTGATGCGCATGGGGTGGAACGAGCTCGGCCAGGACCGCCGCGAGAAGCGCGAGGACCACCGCGAGCTGAGGGAAGACCGCCGGAACTGACTACAGCTGTTGCTTGCGCCACATCATGGCGTAGGTGCCTTCGAGGGCGAGCAGCTCGGCGTGCGTGCCCTGCTCGACCACCCGGCCCGCCTGCAGCACCACGGTGCGGTGGGCACGGGCGATGGCCTTCAGGCGGTGCGCGATAACGAGCGCGGTGCGGCCGGCGACGGCTTGATCGAGCGCACGCAGCACGGTGGCTTCGCTCTCGGCGTCGAGGTTGCTGGTCGCTTCGTCGAGGATCAGCAGCGGAGCGCCTGACAGCACCGCGCGCGCGAGACAGAGGCGCTGCTTCTGGCCTCCGGACAGCGTGACGCCCCGTTCTCCGAGCACCGTGTCGTAGCCGTGGGGAAGCGCGGCGATGAAGGTGTCGGCGTCGGCGACGCGGGCGGCGGCTTCGATTTCCGTCCGGGTCGCGTTCGGCCGGCCGACGCTCAGGTTGTCGGCCACCGACGCGGCGAAGAGAAGCGGATCCTGCGTCACGAGGGCGAGCTGTGCGCGGACGCTGGCGACGGTCGAGGTGCGAACGTCGACGCCATCGAAGAGCACGCGCCCGGCCTGCGGCGCTTCGAAGCGCATCAGCAGCGAAGCGAGGGTCGATTTTCCGCTGCCGCTCTCGCCGACGAGCGCGGTCACCTCGCCGACGCGAAGCTGAAAATCGACGCCGTCGAGCGCGGGACGATCGTCCCACGCGAACCGAACGCCATCGAAAGTGACCGCCTGCTTCAGCGTCGCTTCACCTGTGCCTTCGTCGAGCATGGCGGGAAGGCCAAGGATGGCGTCGAGCCTCTCGAGCGCGGCGATGGCGGCCACGCCGAACTGGCTGACGCGGCCGAGATCCTTCGCGGGTTGGTAGAGGAGGATGATCGCCGCAAGGAAGGAAACGAGCGCCTCGGGAGCGACGAGGTCGGTCGAGAACGCGAAGAGCAGCGTGCCGGCGATGGCAGCGGCGGCGAGCAGCTCCATCAGGCCGGGAACAGCGGCGCGGGTCCACGCGGCACGAGACAGGGAGTGTTGCAGCGCGCGCGCGCCATGCTCGAAGCGGCGCAGCTCGAGCGCCTGGGCGCCGAACACCTGCAGCGTCTTCAGCGCGCCGATGCCTTCCTGCAGCTGGGCCGACAGGGCGCCGACCCCCGACTGGGCCTCGCGCACCCGCCGAAGAAGCGCGGCGGTGAGACCCGCAGCCGGCCAGATCGCAACTGGCACCGCGATCAAAGCAATCAACGACAGCTGCCACGACAGCGAGACGGCGACGGCGACGAGGATCGCGATCTGCAGCGTGTCGCGCAGCCAAGAGGCCATCGCGTAGGTCGCGGCGACTTCGACGGCGGCCACATCAGCGGTGAAGCGGCTGAGCAGATCGCCTGACCGTTGTTGCGACGACTGGCGCGGTGAGAGCGCGAGGTAGCGGGCAAAGAGCGCGCGCCGCAGATCGACGACGACGTGCTGGCCGTAGAGCCCGACGAAATAGAACTGCCCGAGATAGCCGACGCCCTTCACCACGCCGATCGCGACGATCACCGCAGGCAGCCACCACAGCAGCGTCTCGCGCGGCCAGGCGGCGGCCTCGGGCCAGAACCGGAAGAGCGGCTCGAGACCCCGGGTGCCGCCGGTGAGCAGAAAGCGCAGCGCCGGCCCCAACAGCCACGCGTAGGCCCCAGTGGTGACGCCAACCATCGCCATGCAGACGAAGGACAGGGTGAGCAGGCGCAGGTGGGGGCGGCCGAGGCGCCAGAGGCGGGTCAAGGGCGGCGGACTTTACATGCATCGCCTGCGACGGTACGCGGCTGCGGTGGATCTCGCGCAGCGCTGGGTGATGGTCGTCGCGGGCGAGGCGTCCGGCGATCAACACGCGGCGGCGGTGGTGGCGGCGCTCAAGTACCGCGACCCCTCGCTGCGGTTCTTCGGAATGGGCGGCCCGAAGCTGCAGGCGCAGGGCGTCGAGCTGGTGCATGGCGCGCATGAAATTTCGGTGATGGGCATCGCCGAGGTGCTGCCGAAGGTGCCTCGCATCTGGAAGGTGCTGGGCGACCTGACGCGGGCGGCGGAAGAACGGAAGCCGGTGGCGGCGCTGCTGGTCGACGTGCCCGACTTCAACCTGCGGCTCGCGAAGCGGCTGCGCGCGCAGGGAGTGAAGGTTGCGTGGTTCGTCGCGCCGATGGCGTGGGCGTGGCGCGAAGGCCGGGTCGCGCAGCTGAAGGAACGCGTTGACGCGCTGCTTTGCATTCTGCCGTTCGAAGAAAAGTTCTTTCGCGAGCGCGGCGTGAACGCGACGTACGTGGGCAGCCCGGTGCTCGAGCAGATGCCGCCGCTGAAGCCGGCCGCCGAGTACCGCCGCCAGCTGGGCCTCGACGTCGATCGCCCGACGCTCGCGCTGTTGCCGGGCAGTCGAAGGTCCGAGCTGAAGCGGTTGGTGCCAGTGCTGGCAGAGGTGGCGCGCCGTGAGAAAGCGCTGCGGCCGACGCTGCAACTGGTGGTGCCGGTGGCGTCGGGCCTGTCGCGAGGGCTCTTCGATTTCGAAGGGCTAGCTCCCGTCTTCCTCGATGGGCAGGCGCCGGAAGCGGTGGCGGCGTCGGACGTGGCGGTGGTGGCGTCGGGCACGGCGACGCTGGAAGCCGCGTTGATGCGAACGCCGCTGGTGGCGATCTACCAGGTGTCGGGGCTGACGTACGCGATTGGCAAGGCGATGCTGAAGATCCCGTTCGTGTGTCTGCCGAACCTGTTGGTGCAGCGGCGGGTGGTGCCCGAGCTCATTCAGCGCGAGGCGACGCCGGACGCGATTGTCCTGGCGCTCGAGCCGCTGTGGTCGGGGCCGGCGCGGGAAGAGATGCTGCGCGGGCTCGACGAGGTTCGGGCGACGCTGGGCGAACCGGGAGCCGCGGGCCGGGTGGCCGACGCCGTCTTGGCCCTCATTTCTCTTCGTTAAGCAGGTTCACCTTCACCTGCGTGGTCTGGTTTCCCTTCACCTCGACCGTGCGGGTGATCGACTTCTTCATCTCGTCATTCGAGACGGTGAGCTGGTACTTGCCTTCCCAGACGTCTTCCTCGGCGACGCTGCTGTTCTTTTTGATGACGCGGCCGTTGAGCGCGATGTTGCCGAACGGCTCGACGTTGATCAGGACCTTGCCGCGCAGGGCGACCCAGCTGTGATCGCGCCGCTCGCCGCCCGCGAGCTTCATCGTCGTCGTCTGCGAGAGCCCGAGATCGCGGTTCTGTAAGACGAGCACGTGCTTGCCGGCAGCGAGTTCGACCTCGACAGGCGTCACGCCCCACGACTTCTTGTCGGCGATGACCTCCATCGCGGGGGTCGCGGTGACGCGAACGACGGCGGCCTTCATCGGCTTCACCACCTCGACGGCCTTCGGCGGCCCTTCCGCCCCAGCATCGGGCGTCTCGACCTCTGCCACGGCAGCGGGCCCGGCATCGATGACCGCGAGCTCGGGCAAAGGCATCGGCGGCTCGAGGACGATGACGCCTTCGCGTGGCCAGTACGCGTACCCGACGGCCGCAGCCGCGAGTACCAGCACGGCGCCGACGAGCAAAATTCCTGACGAGCCGCGCTGCGCTGTCGGCGCGGGTTCTGGCGGCCGGGTGGTGAGCTGAATCGGCGCTCGCATCTCGACGTCGGTGCCGTTGACGACCTTGTGGGCCGGCGACTGGTCGGTGTCGGGGCTGAGCTCGATCTCGGCCGCTCCGCCGAAGTGGACGCCCAGCAGTGGCGCGACGGGGTTCTTGAGCAGCAGCACGGGCGAGGCCGTGCCCATCGGCGCCGTCTTGTTCGGAGGCCCGTCGGTGATCGGCACCTGATCGGTGGGGCGATGTGAAAGGTCCGCCCCCGCCATCAGCGTGTCGTCGAGGGGAATCGGCTCGGGCGAAGGCAGCGGCTTCGGCACCAGCTGCTGCTCGAACTCGGGCGGCAGGTGCGATGCCTCGGCGGCGACCACGCGGAACAGCCGCACCAGGTCTTCCTTGCCGACCACCTGGCGATCGTTGCGAATGTAGCCCTCGAGCTCACGCTGCAGCGCCGCTGCCGAGGAATACCGGCCTTCGGGCTGCGGGTGCAGCGCGCCGGCGAGAATCTTCCGAAGGGTCGACGGGATGTTGGGCCGCAGCTGCTCGACCGGCTTGATCCGGCCGTGGCGGGCGTTCTCGATCTGCTGCACCTCGAGCTCACCGGCAATTGCGCGCGCGTTCGTCAGCAGCTCGTAGAGCACGAGGCCCAGCGCGTAGACGTCGACGCGGCAGTCGATCAGCTGGCCAGTGATCTGCTCGGGCGACATGTACGGGTACTTTCCCTTGACGAGGCCCGCCTGGGTGCGGTGCATCGTCTTCGCCGCGCGCGCGACACCGAAGTCGATGAGCTTCACCTCGCCGCGGGTGCTGACGAGGATGTTGTGGGGGCTGACGTCGCGGTGAATCAGGTTCAGCGGCAGGCCGTCGGCGCCGACGGCGTTGTGGGCGTAGTGCAGCGCTCCAGCAGCATCGGCGACGACGCGGGCGGCGAGCTCGGGGGCCATGAACTCGCCCTGGCGTTCGTGCTCGAGGCTGATCGTCATCAGGTCGAACCCCGGCACGTACTCCATCGCCAGGTAGTACGAGCCGTTTTGCTGGCCGAGGTCGAAGATGCGCGCGATGCCCGGGTGGTTGAGCTGGGCGAGCAGCGACGCCTCGTCGAGGAACATGCGCACGAACTCGGCGTTGGCGCACAGGTGCGAGTGGGGCCGCTTGATCACGCAGACGCCATTGGGGCCGCGCGCGAGGAAAACGTCGGCCATTCCTCCGGCGCCAATTCGTCTATCGAGGACGTAGGCCCCCAGCGTCTCCGCCATCGTTCCGTGGCTTTAGCACTTTTCGTCGTGCGGTCTGCAGGGCGATGCTAAACGCGCGCGGTCTTGAACAGCGCCCTCGTCATCATCCCCACGTACAACGAGGCTGAAAACCTCGGCCCGATCACATCGGCAGTGCTCGCTGCAGAGCCGCGGGTCGACATCCTGGTCGTCGACGACAACAGCCCCGACGGCACGGGCGACCTGGCCGACGCGCTGGCGAAGAAAGAGCCGCGGGTGAAGGTGCTGCACCGCGAGAAGAAAGAAGGGCTCGGCAAGGCATACCTTCACGCCTTCCGCTGGGCGCTGGATGCGGGCTACCAGTTCATCATCGAGATGGACGCGGACTTTTCGCACGACCCGAAGTACCTGCCGGTGTTGTTGAACGAGGCGATCAGCGGCACGGATCTCGTGCTGGGGTCGCGCTACGTCGACGGCGGCGGCACGGTGAACTGGGGGCCGGTGCGGCGGGCCATCTCGCGGGGCGGCTCGCTGTACGCCCGGTCGATTCTCGGAGTCGGCATTCGCGATCTCACCGGCGGCTTCAAGTGCTTCCGGCGCGCCGTGCTCGAGGCGATCGACCTCGGCGCGGTGAAGAGCACGGGCTACGCGTTTCAGATCGAGCTGACGTACCGCGCGTTGAAGGCCGGCTTCAGCATCAAGGAAATGCCGATCGTCTTTGAAGATCGCCGGGTCGGGCAGTCGAAGATGAGCCGGAAGATCTTCGTCGAGGCGTTGACGATGGTCTGGAAGCTCAAGCTGTCGGTGTGAGCATGCTGAACCAGCTCGCGCTCGCGCTGCCGGCGGTGTTCTTCGTCGTGGATCCAATCGGCGTGGTGCCGTTGTTCATCGCGATGACGGCGCACGACTCGAAAGAGAAGGCGCGATCGATGGCGCTGCGGGCGAGCCTCACCGGCGGCCTGCTGTTGATCGTCTTCGCGCTGTTCGGCGCCGCCATCTTCAAGCTCTTCGGCGTCACCCTGCCCGCCTTTCGCGTCGCGGGCGGCATGTTGCTGATGCTGACGGCGCTCGACATGGTGCGCGCGCGCCAAGCCGAGACGCGCACCTCGCCGGCCGAGACGGCGGAAGGCGCCGAGAAAGACGACATCGCGATCGTGCCGCTGGCGATTCCCCTGCTCGCGGGCCCGGGCAGCATCGCGACGGTGATGGTGCTGATGTCCAGCGGCGACGGCAGCGTGGGCAACGCGGTCGCCGTGTGCCTCGCGGTGGTGATCACCTTCATCGCGACCTGGCTGTTGCTGCGCGGAGCGCACCTGGTCAAGCGCGTGCTCGGCCAGTCGGGGATCGCGATCGTCCAGCGCGTGTTCGGGCTGATTCTCGCAGCGATCGCGGTTCAGTTCGTCGTCGACGGCGTCAGAGAGCTGCTGACGAGGTCGGCGGGCTGACCTTCCGCGTCTTCCAGCGAAGCGTCGCGCACGTCGTCGTCGCCCTCGTCGGAGGTGTGACCGTGAAGGAAGGCGTGGATGCGTTCGGCGACTGCGGGCCCGAGGCCTTCGACCTCGCCCAGCTGCTCGATGGTCGCCCCGCGCACGCCCTTCACGCTGCCGAAGTGCTTGAGCAGCGCCTTTCGCCGCCCTGAGCCGACGCCGGGAATTTGTTCGAGCTCGGACTCGAGGCCGCGGCGGCGGGCCGTCTTGCGCTGAAAGGTGATCGCGAACCGGTGGGCCTCGTCGCGAAGCCGGGTGAGCACGAAGAGCTCGGGCGAGTTCTGCGGCAGGACGATGGGATCCTTGCGGTCGATGAGGAAGACGCGTTCGGGGCTGCGCTGGCTCTCGGCGTCGCGGTCAGGCACCTCGAGATCGCGGCTCTTCGCCAGAGCGACCAGGTCGACGCCTTCGACGCCGACGTCCCGCATCGCCGCGTGGGCCGCCATCAGCTGGCCCTTGCCGCCGTCGATCAGCAGCAGGTCAGGCAGATCGTTCTCGGCCACGCCGCGCTTGAGCCGGCGCGTGAGCACCTCGTGCATGCTGGCGAAGTCGTCGTTGCCGACCACGGTCTTGATGTGGAAGCGGCGGTAGCGCGCTTTGTCGGGCTCGCCGTCCAGCGCGGAGACCTGCGACGCGACCAGCGCGGCGCCCTGGAAGTGCGAGATGTCGAAGCACTCGATGCGGGTGGGCAGGCGCTTCAAGTGCAGGCGGTCTTTGAGGCGCTCGAGCACCGAGTCCATTTCTTCGCGGGTGCGCTTGCGCTCGCTGGCGGCGCGTTCGGCGTTGGTGGTCGCCATCTTCACCAGGTCGACCTTCTCGCCGCGCTGGGGGACGAAGACGCGAACCTTCGTGCCGCGGCGCTCGGACAAGAGGTCGCCCAGCGCGTCGAGGTCGGCCCCGTCGGGCGGGTTGAAGGGCAGCAGCACCTCGGCGGGAATGAAGTTCTCTTCGTCGTAGTAGAGGTTCACGAACGAGCGCAGCAGCTCGTCATCGGGGAACTGCTGGCCGCTGAAGTGAAACGCCTGCCCGCCGTTGAGCCGGCCGCCGCGGACCCAAAGCGCGTAGAGGACGAGGCGGTCGGCCTCGCGGTAGAAGCCGAAGACGTCTTGATCGATCGCCTCGGTGGTGGCGACCGTCTGGCGCTCGAGGCTGCGCTGCAGCGCGATGATCTGATCCCTCAGCCGCGCCGCTTCTTCGTAGGCGAGCCTCCCCGACGCGGTCTTCATCCGATCGCGCAGCGAGTCGAGCAGAGGGCCGCTGCGGCCCTCGAGGAACATGGTCACCGCGTCGACGTTCTGCCGGTAGTCCTCGGAAGGAATCGGGTGCACGCACGGCGCCGGGCAACGGCCGATCTGGTACAGCAAGCACGGCCGGCGACGCTTCTCGAGCACATAGTCGGTGCACGTTCGCAGCTGGAAATATTTGTTCACCACCCGCAGCGTCTCGCGAATCGAGCTGGCCGAAGCGTAGGGCCCGAAGTACCGCACGCCCTTGATGGCAGTCACCTCGCGCCGCTTCGGCGCCCCGCGATCGCCCACCGTCGAGGTCGTCTCGCGCTGCGCCGTCCGCACTGCGCGCACTGTCTCGAGCCGCGGGTAGGGGTGCGTGATGTCGAGGCGCAGGCAGAGAAAAGTCTTGTCGTCGCGCAGCTGGACGTTGAAGCGCGGCCGGTGCTTCTTGATCAGCTCGTTCTCGAGCAGCAGCGCCTCCTTCTCGCTCGAGACCACCATCGTCTCGAGGTCCGCCAGCCAGTCATCGAGCAGCGCGACGAAGGCGCGGCTGTCGGAAGACGAACGCGCGAAGTACGACCGCACCCGGCTGCGAAGGTTGACCGCTTTGCCGACGTAGATGACGCGCCCGGCGTCGTCCTTCATCAGGTACACGCCCGGGCTTGCGGGCAGGTTCGCGATCTTCTCTTCGAGCTCGGGCGTCATCGCCTACCGCTTCCGGAAGTACTTCCGGGGCTGCGCGCGCTTGCCCATCGGGCGCTGCTGGCTCTGTTCCTTCGGCTCCTTCAATGCGGCGCGCGACGCAGGCTTGAGGCCGAGGTCCATGTCCCGCAACAGCATCAGGCGATCGCGCTCGACGGCGGCCTTCTCGAACTCCGTCTCGTCGGCGTACGAGACCATGCGCTTCTCAGTCTCTTTGATGAGCTTCTTCAGCTCGCCCGGCTCGATCAGATCCGAGCCTGCTTCGGCGGCCATCGGCAGCGCGGCGGGGTCGGCGTCGTAGAGGAACTGCGACATGTCGGCGATGTTCTTCTTCACCGACACCGGCGTGATCTTGTGCTCGGTGTTGTAGGCGGTCTGGATCTCTCGACGCCGCAGCGTCTCTTCCAGCGCGAGCTTCATCGAGTCGGTGATCTGATCCGAGTACATGATCACCCGGCCCTTCAGGTTTCGCGCCGCGCGGCCGATGGTCTGAATCAGCGACACGTGCGACCGAAGGAAGCCTTCCTTGTCGGCGTCGAGAATCGCGACCAGCGACACCTCGGGGATGTCGAGGCCTTCCCGAAGCAGGTTGATGCCGACGAGCACGTCGAACACGCCCTTGCGCAGGTCGCGGATGATCGCGGTGCGCTCGATCGCATCGATGTCGCTGTGCAGGTAGCGGACCTTCACGCCCACGTCGGCGTAGTATTCGGTCAAGTCCTCGGCCATTCGCTTGGTCAGCGTCGTGACGAGCACGCGCTCGCCCGTCTTGGCGCGAAGGCGAATCTCTTCCAGCAGATCGTCGACCTGGTTGCCGACGGGCCGCACCTCGACCTCGGGGTCGATGAGCCCGGTGGGGCGAATGATCTGCTCGACGACGACGCCCTTGGCCTTGGTCAGCTCCCACTCCGAAGGGGTCGCGCTGACGTAGACGGCCTGCTGCACCATCGCCTCGAACTCGTTGAACTTCAGCGGGCGGTTGTCGACGGCGCTCGGCAAGCGGAAGCCGAAGTCGACCAGCGTCTCTTTGCGCGATCGATCGCCGCGGTACATCGCGCCGATCTGCGGAATCGTCTGATGCGACTCGTCGATGAAGACGAGCATGTCTTTCGGGAAGTAGTCGAGCAGGCACGGCGGGGCCTCGCCCTCTTTGCGGCCCGACAGGTGTCGCGAGTAGTTCTCGATGCCGTTGCAGAAGCCGAGCTGCTCCATCAGCTCGAGGTCGTACATCGTGCGTTGCTCGAGCCGCTGCGCCTCGACGAGCTTGTTGTTGGCCTTGAGGAAGGTGAGGCGTTCGCGAAGCTCGTCGCGAATGGTGATGATCGCGTTGCGGCGCTGCTCGGGCTCGGTGACGTAGTGGCTGCCGGGAAAGACGACGGCCTTCTGCAGGTTGTTGAGCTGAATGCCGCGCAGGGGGTCGAACTCGGTGATCTTCTCGACGGTGTCGCCGAAGAACTCGACGCGCAGGGCCCGCTCTTCTTCGTAGACGGGGAAGACCTCGACGACGTCGCCGCGCACACGAAACGTGCCGCGATGGAAGTCGGCGTCGTTGCGCTCGTACTGGCACTCGACGAGCCGCTTGATGAAGGCGTCGCGCCCGATCTCATCGCCGACCGCCGCGCGCACCGCCATCGCCAGGTACACCCGAGCCGTGCCGAGGCCGTAGATGCATGACACCGAGGCGACGATGATCACGTCGTCGCGGGTGCGCAGCGAGTGGGTGGCCGAATGGCGCATCCGCTCGATCTCTTCGTTAATCGACGAATCCTTCTCGATGTACGTGTCAGACGACGGCACGTATGCCTCGGGCTGGTAGTAGTCGTAGTAGCTGACGAAGTACTCGACCGCGTTGTTCGGGAAGAGGCCCTTGAACTCGCTGTACAGCTGCGCGGCCAGGGTCTTGTTGTGGGCAATCACCAGCGATGGGCGCTGGGTGTTGGCGATCACATTCGCCATCGTGAAGGTCTTGCCGCTGCCCGTGACCCCCAGCAGCACCTGGGCCGGGTCGCCGCGCTTGACCCCTTCGGTCAGCTCGCCGATCGCCCTCGGTTGATCGCCCTGCGGCTGGTACTCGCTGACGAGCTCGAAGGCACCCATGGCGAAGTTGTGTAGCAAGCGCGCAGCACCGGCGCACGCCCGTTCAGGTGCGGATGCTGACAGCGTTCTGTCAGGGTTTGACGTCGGCCAGGGCCTTCAGGCGAGGCGCCTCGAACTCGTCACCCTTGTTCCAGGCCGGCATCTTCGGGGCGTTGGCCACATCGACGCCCAGCTGGAAGTAGAGGGTGACGTCGTCAACGGCGCCGCTGAGCTCCCAGGTGGGCAGCAGTTGGTCTGAAGGCTGGTGGTAGTGCTCGTCTTCCCACTGCTCGCGCATCTTCTTGCCCCACCCTTCGGGCTTGCCGACGTACTCGTTGCCGCTCGAGAAGTAGGCCGCGGGCACGCCCCACTTGGCGAAGTTGAACTGGTCTGAACGGTAGAAGAAGCCGCGGTCTGAGAGCTCATCGGCCTTCACCACCCGGCCCTGGGCCTTCGCGTACTTGATGATCGTCTGGTCGACGTTCGACTTGCCGAGGCCAATCACGCTGACGTCCTTCGTCTTCCCCCAGATGTTGATGCCGTCGATGTTGATGTCGATCGCCATCTGGCCGACCTGCACAGGGGGGTGCTCGACGAGGTACTGGGAGCCGAGCAGCCCCTGCTCTTCCGCCGCGACTGCCGCGAAGAGAATGGTGCGTTTCGGAGCCTTCGTCAGCGACGCAATGGCGCGAGCGACCGACAGCATCGCCGCCACGCCCGACGCGTTGTCGACGGCGCCGTTGTAGATGTCGTCCTCGCCTGGCTTCGCGCCCGCCTTGCGGCCGAGGTGATCGTGGTGGGCAGTGTAGATGACCCATTCCTGCTTCAGCTTCGGGTCCGAGCCGGGAAGAATTCCGAGCACGTTGGCGGTGGCCTTCTTCTGCACGACGCTCTTGAAGGACGTCGACACGGTGACGCCCAGCGGCACGGGCTTGAAGTCTCGGGTCAGCGCCGCGGCGCGAAGCGTCTCGAGATCCTTGCCGCCCAGCGCGACCAGCTTGCGGGTCGCCTCTTCGGTGGTCCACGCCTTCATCTGCAGCGGCACTGCGTTGCTCGACGGCAGGTCGAACTGCTCGCCCGCCCACGAGGTCTGCACCACCTGCCACGGGTAACCCGCCGAAGGCGTGGTGTGAATGATGATGCAGCCAGCAGCGCCCATCTTCATTGCCTTCTCGTACTTGTAGTCCCACCTGCCGTACCAGAGCCGGGTGCGCCCAGCGAAGAGCGCGGGGTCGTTTTCCGGATCGTTGTTCATCACCAGCAAGACCTTGTTCTTCACGTCGAGGCCCTTGAAGTCGTCCCAGTTGTACTCGGGCGCCTGAATGCCGTAGCCGACGAACACCACCTCGGCGTTCTCGAGCTTCGACGAGGTGGCCTGCGAACCGGCGACGGCGATGAAGTCGTCCGAGTACTTCAGCGCGAGCTTCGACTTCGCCAGGCCGGTGAACGCGAGCATCTCGGGGTTGCCGTTGACCCCGACCAGATCGAACTTCTGGAACCAGGTGCCGTTGGTGCCGGCGGGCTTGAGGCCAAGCGCTTCGAACTGCGCGGCGATGTACTGCTGGGCCAGCAGGTCGCCCTGGGTGGCGGGGCCGCGGCCTTCGAGAAGGTCAGACGCGAGGAAGGCGACGTGGCCCTTCATCTCGGCGCCGGTGATGAGCTTCGCGGCGTCCTTGTCGGTGCCGGCAACTGCGGTTGACGCCAGCAGGCACACCATCGACGCGGGCAGAATTCGCATCGCCCGCGTCTACTCCATTTTTGCTCAGGCCAGCACCTTCCACGTCGTGCCCTGCGGAGTGTCCATGCTCTCGACCCCCATCGCCTTCAGCTGATCGCGAAGCTGGTCGGACGCGGCGAAGTCCTTCCTCTCGCGAGCGGCCTTTCGATCTGCCAGCAGCGCCTCGACCTTGTCGGCGTCGATGCCCACCGCCTTCACCCGGCGATCGCGGCGGCGCCGCAGCCACGAAAGCGGCTCGTCTTCGAAGAGCCCGAGCACGGTCGACAGGCGGACCACCGACGCGCGAAGCGACTGCAGCGTGCGGCCCACCATCGGCTTGTCCTTCACCGGGGGCTTGTCCATCAGCTCGTTCAGCTGCGCGAAGAGCCCCGAGAGGATCCCCAGCGCGCCAGCGAAGTTGAAGTCGTCGTCGACGCACTCTTCAAACTGCGCGATCCACTTTTCGGGCCCGCCATGCAGCGCGCCCTGGCCGAAGTCCTTGCCGCCCACGCGGTCGTCGACCTTGCGAAGCGTCTCATAGAAGTACTCCATGCGGCTCTCGCTGTCGGCCAACGACTTGTCCGAGAACGCCAGCGGGCTTCGGTAGTGGGTCGAGAGGAAGAAGTAGCGCAGCCCTTCGGCGTCGATCTGCTGCAGGGCGTCGCGCAGGCGCACGACGTTGCCGAGGCTCTTCGACATCTTCGCCCCGTCGAGGTCGAGGAAGCCGCCGTGCATCCACACGTTGCAGAAGGTGCACTTGAAGCCGGCTTCGCTCTGCGCGATCTCGTTCTCGTGGTGCGGAAAGATGAGGTCGAGCCCGCCACCGTGAAGGTCGAACGTCTGGCCGAGAAACTTCGACGCCATCGCCGAGCACTCGATGTGCCAGCCTGGCCGGCCCTTGCCCCACGGGCTGTCCCACGACGGCTCGCCTGGCTTGGCGGCCTTCCAAAGCGCGAAGTCGAGGCTGGCCCGCTTCTGCTCGCCGCTGCCCGCGCGCTCGGTGGCCTGCATGTCTTCGAGGTTCCGCTTCGACAGCTTCGCGTAGCCAGGCCACTTGCCGACCTCGAAGTAGACGTCGCCCTGTGACTCGTACGCGACGCCGTTGGCGATGAGCTTCTGAACCAGATCGACGATCTCGGGAATCGTCTCGGTGACCTTGGGCGAGTGGTCGGGCACCAGCAGGTGCATCGCTTTCGCGTCGGCCTCGAACTCGCGCACGAAGCGGGCGGCCAGCTCTTGCGCGGGCTCACCTTTCTCCTTCGCGGCGTTGATGATCTTGTCGTCGACGTCGGTGTAGTTGCGAACGTAGTTAACCGCGAAGCCGCGGTAGCGCAGGTAACGGACGACCGTGTCGAAGGATGTGAAGCTGCGGGCGTTGCCGATGTGCACATAGCTGTAGACCGTGGGCCCGCAGACGTAGATGCCAATCTTGCCGGGGACGAGGGGCTGCAGCGGCTCCTTCTGGCCAGACATCGTGTTGTAGACGCGAATCGCGCTCATTTTGCCCCAGTGTACCGAGGCCTGACGCGCCCCACCTTGTCTTTGTCCTGACTTTTGTGGGTGAAGGCCTACCTTTCGATTCTCGCGTTTTGAGGATCTGGTGATCCAAGGGCGCGGAACCTATGGAGCATTCGAGGGCGTTGATCGGGTAGTGTGACCGCGACCGTTTGCTTTGGAGTTGCCATGCCTTCGAACCCCAAGCGCAGCGCTCCGCGGAAAGGAGAGCTGCCCTTTGATGACGCCGAAATTCTCAAGGCTGACGATCCGCGGCCGCAGCGTGTCACCCAGTACCCTGCCACCAGCGCGAGGCGTGCATTGAAGAAGGTCGAAGAGCACATTCCGACGTCGGTGTTCGACACCGAGAAGCATGATGAAGAGCTGCGCGCGAGCTACGGCGCGGCCGAGGCGTCGAAGCCTGCGTTTCTCTACGTCGAGCGCGGGCCCGGTGCGGGGCAGCTGGTGCAGCTGAAGCAGGGCGCGCTGGTGATTGGCCGCGCCTCGGTGAGCGATCTGCGGCTTCAGCACCCGTCGATTTCCCGCCGCCACGCGCAGTTCAAGCGCATCGGTGAGCAGTTCTTCGTGAAGGACCTGGGCAGCCAGAACGGAACCTTCGTCAACAAGAACAAGATCGAGACCGAGATCGAAGTGGTCCCCGGCGACCTGATCGCGATGGGCAATGCGCTGCTGAAGCTGCGCGGCCCGCTCGCGAAGGGCGAGTCGATGCCGTCGGCCCCGGTGAAGGACAAACAGATGTCGCCGAAGAAGGCGTCGATGAAGACGTCGGTCGGCTACCCCGCGACCCGGGCGAACCCGCTGCCGGTTCAGAAGTCGAGCAGCATGGTGAAGGTCGCCATCTTCGCCGGCGCGATGGGCTTCGGCCTCGCTGGCGTCCTCGCCTTTGCTCTCGTGAAGAGCGTGGGCAACAACGCGCCGGTGAAGATCCAGCCAAAGGGCGGCGTGAAGGCTGCCGAGCCCGAGATGGACATCGCGGTCGACGACGTCAAGGTGAAGCAGGCAAAGCAGGTCGACGACGCGATCGCGAAGAAGATGGCCGCCATCGCCGCCGCGAAGCCGGTCGAGAAGGAAGAAGCGGCTCCGGCGATGGCCAACGAGGCGCCGAAGCCCGTGGTGGTCGCGAAGGCGACGACCTCGACCCGGAAGTCCGAGGACGACGAAGAGGCGCCGGCCCCGAAGGCGTCACCCAGCGCGAAGAAGGCGGCGATTCTGTCGGCTTACGAGAAGGGCAACGCCGAAGGCTCGCTGGACGCCGCGAAGAAGGCGAACGACAAGGAGCTCACCGGCAAGCTCACCGAGTTCATCAGCGTCTACGAGGCGGCGGATGGCGCGGTGAATTCCAACAACGGCGGCGCCGCGATCAAGAACTTCGAGAAGGCGCTGAAGCTCGACGAGCAGCTTTCCAGTGGCTGGGGCGTCTACGGCGGCAAGATCCGTAAGCAGCTGGCGACGCTGTACACGCTGGTTGGCCTGCAGCACGTGAAGAACGACAACACCGACAACGCGAAGATCGCCTTCCAGGCGGCGCTGAAGCACGACCCCGAGAACGAACGCGCGAAGGCGCAGCTGGCGAAGCTTGGCGGCAGCGCCGCGCACGAAGACGTAGAAGAGAAGCCGGCGCCGAAGAAGAAGGCGGCGGCGCCTGCGAAAAAGCCGGCGGCCGAGCCGAAGTCGCGCAGCCAGGCGATCGACGACGCGTTCGGAGACTAGCGGCGGCTGAGCCGCGAGCCCACGCCGCGCACCAGCAGCCAGGCGTTGACGAGGGCAAAGGCGACGACGAGCCCGAACCAGCCGATCGCGCCGAAGTCACCGCCCGGCCGTGCGCCCTCGAGCAGGATCCACTTCGGCTTCAGCTCGCCGAAGCTCTCATGCTTGATGAACGCGTCGTCCCACCGCTTCGCGTCCTCGCGCGACAGCAGCCGCCCAGCGGCAGTGAAAGATCGCTGGTCGGGCGGAGGCGGCGTGGTGCCCGGCTTCCACTCCTCGGTCGAGAGCGCCTTTCGCTTCACCAGCAGCTGGGTGTTCTGGACGCCGATCACGACGAACTGCTGCTCACCCTCGATGCCGTAGGCGCCGCGAATGGTGGGGGCCCCGTGCAGCTGGGCGTACTGGTTGGTCGCGGCCTGGTCGAAGCCGTACGCGCCCTCGACGCCCAGCTGAACCGGCTCGCGTGACGAGAAGAAGTACGAGACGTCGGCGCGCTGGGTCCACATCACCCAGCCGGCGATCACGAGGGCGAGCGCCGCGACGATTGGCATCACCCCGACGGCGGGCCTCCGCTCGAGCCGCGCTTCGAGCAGGGCGATGCGGTTCGATCGCTGGTCGTTGTCGGGATCAAGCATGGACAAGAAGACGCCCCGGCCGCTGCTTCGCGGGTCGGGGCGTGGTCATACAGGGCTTTGGCTTGTGAATCAGGCGATCGTGAAGATCTTCTTCAGATCGTTCTCGATGTCTTCTTCGCTGACTTCCTTCGCGAGCGAGAGCTCTTTGATCAGCAGGCTGCGCGCGGTGTCGAGCATCTTGCGCTCGCCGAACGAGAGGTCTTTGTCGCCCTTGAGCAGGTAGAGATCGCGGAGCACCTCGGCGATTTCGAACACGCTGCCCGTCTTGATCTTCTCCATGTACTCCCGGTAGCGCCGGTTCCAGGTCGTGGAGTCGACCGAGATGTCCTTCTCTTTGAGGATTGCGTAGACCTGCTTCACGTCCTCTTCCGAGATGATCTCGCGGAGGCCGACCGAGCCGACCTTGTTGATCGGGATCATGATCCGCATCCCGTTCTCGAGGATCCGAAGGACGTAGAACGACTGACGTTGACCCGCGACCTCCGTGTGCTCGATGCCCATCACTTCGCCTACGCCCTGGCCGGGGTAGACGGCCTTGTCACCGGTTTTGAAGCTCGTTTGCACTTGGGTCACTGCCTCCGCGATGAATTCGTGCCGCTCATACCACACCCCAAACTTGACCACCATGGACCACACCCACTAACCTCGCCACCGACGTGGGTTCGGCGGGTGGGTTGGGGGTGGGGGAATGGGCCGTTCTGCTGTTATTTCGTGGGCTTCCATTGGCAACCGGCCAATGGTTTTTCCGGTCATCTTCTTCGTGTCTGGGGCCGCCTTTGGGCCTTCAACCGAAGGTTCTGGGTGGCCATTCCTGACGCTGGCCGCGGTTTTCGGGTTCCTCGCTTGGCGCTGGCGCGGGCCAGGGCGCTGGCTCTCTCTCCTGCTCGCCCTCGGTCTGGCCGGGTTCGCGCTGGCGACGCTGGAGGCCCTTGTCTCGGTGCCGGCGGTTAAGGGCGAGGTGCGGCTCGAGGCCGAGGTCGAGCGGGTCGATGGGGCCCGGCTGACGCTGCGGTCGGCGAGCCTCGACGGGCAGCCCTCGCGGGCGCGCGTGCTTCTTCACGTCGAGGGGCCGAAGGCGGTGCTTGCGGGCCAGCGGGTGATGGCGCGGGTGAAGTTGAAAAGCGTGGAGTACCTACCGTCAAACCCCGGCGAAGACTCGCGCGGGCCGTGGCTCCGGCGGCGGGCGGTGGCCTTCAGCGCGGGCCTTTCGGCTGATCGGCTGGTGGTGCTCAGCGCGCCGCCGGGCACAGAGGCGTGGCTGGGGGTCGAACGGTCGGCCCTGTCGGCAGCAGTGCGGCGCGTCTCGCCGACGCCAGACGCGGCGGCGCTGTACCTGACCCTGGCAGCAGGAGAGCGCGCGACGCTAGACGACGGCCTGGAAGAGGACTTCGCGCGCAGCGGGCTCGCGCATGTTCTGTCGGTCAGCGGGCTGCACGTGGCTGCGCTGGCGCTGGTGCTGATGCTGGTGTTGAAGCGCGCCATCGTCTGGTTGCCGTGGCGAAGGCTGCGGCGCATCGATGCTCGAAGGCTCGCGGCGCCGGCGGCGATCCCCTTGCTGTGGGGCTACGTCGCTTTCACGGGGTGGCAGCCGCCGGCGGTGAGGTCGGCAGTGATGACGTCGCTGCTGCTCGCTGGGCTGACGGTGCAGCGGCGCAGCGACGCGTTCAACGCGTTGGCGCTGGCGGCCCTCGCAGTGGCAGCGGTGACTCCTTCGGCGGTGGCCGACCTGTCGCTGCGGCTGTCTTTTCTGGCGGTGCTGTCGCTCATCCTCCTGGCTCCAGCGCTTCGCGAGGCGACGCGCATTCCGCTGCCGAGCCCGGGCACGACGTCGGGGTGGCGGCTGCGGCTTCAACGGCTGCGCGAGGCGATGCTGCAGACATTCTGCGCGAGCCTCGCGGTGACGCTGTGCTCGGCGCCGCTGCTGGCGACCAGCTTTCACCGGCTGGGCGTCGCGGGCCTCGTCTCGAACGTCGTCTGTCTTCCGTTGTGTGGTGCGCTGACGGTGCTCGCCGCTGGCGGAGCGGCCCTCTTCATCGCGGCCCCCGGACTCGCGACGCCGGTGCTCTGGCTCGGAGCCCATGCGTCGCAACTGCTGGTGGCTTCCGCGCGGTTCTTCGCGAAGATGCCGCTGGCGGCGGTCGATGTGCCGTCGCCAGAGGCGTGGGTGGCGATCGCGTGGCTTTTGGGGCTGGGGGCTTTCGCGATCGCGCAGGGGCGAACGCGGTGGCTGGCGCTGTTGGCCCCGGCGGCCCTGGCGGTCGCGGTGGTGGGGCCCGCGCACGCGGAGCTCGAGGTCACTTTTCTGTCGGTGGGTCACGGCGACGCGATTGTGATCAGCTCGAAGGGCGAGCACGCGCTGATCGACGGCGGCGGAGTTCCCAACGGCACCGACACTGGCCGCCGCTTCGTCGTCCCGTTCTTGCGGCAGCAGCGCATCGGGCGACTGAAGTTGGCGGCGCTCAGCCACCCGCATCCGGATCACGCGCTGGGGCTCGCGTCGGCGTTGACGCAAGTGCCGGTTGATCGGCTGTGGTTGCCCGCCGGTGGAGGCGATGGGCCGTTGATGCGCGCGGTGCGGTCGGCTGCGAAAGGCGCGGCGGTAGAAGAGGTCGAGCTGGGGCACCCTGCTCTTTCCATCGGCGCAGCGGAGCTTCAGGTGCTGGGGCCTCCCAAAGATCGCCTGCTGCTCGAGGGCGTGAACGATCAATCGCTGGTGTTGAAGATTCAGCACGGCGAGGTGTCGATGCTGCTCACCGGCGACGTCGAGGAGGCGGGCGAAGAGCTGCTCGACCCCGGCGAGGTGACGGTGCTCAAGGCCCCGCACCACGGGTCGCGCACGTCCTCGTCAGAGGCCTTCGTGCGAAGGCTGCGGCCTCGGCACGTCGTCTTCTGCGTCGGCCGCCGCAACCGCTTCGGCTTTCCCCACCGCGAGGTCGAGGATCGGTATGTCGCCGAAGGCGCGCGATGCCACCGCACGGACCTCGATGGCGCCGTCACCGTGAAGAGCGACGGGCATACGGTCGAGATTGAACACTTCCGGCAGCGGTGACCGCAGACCGTTTCCGTTCATCCCGGGGCCGTCGAGGAACGGGGATGTCAGGCGGGAGGGTTCTTCTTCCGGCGCGACACCAGGAAGAGGATCAACCCGATGACAGCGATGCCGAGGCCGAGCAGCAACGGCATCGGGAACCCGGCCTCTTCTTCGACAGGCGCGGGCGGCTTCACCAGCTCGGGCGCAGGAGGAGGAGCGATCGCGACGACCACCGGAGCCCCCGCGTCAATCACTTCGGGCAACCCAGCGTCGACTTCGGCAACGGCCACCGGCTCCACGGACGCTGGCTCGGGGTTCGCCGCGACCGCCACCAGCTTGCCGCCACGCTTCTTCTCGTCCGCCGCTGCGAGCTTCGCGGCCTTCGCCTCTTCGGCGGCCCGCTTCTTCTCTTCGGCCGCGGCGAGCCGCGCCGCCTTCGCTTCGTCGGCGAGCCGCTTCTTTTCCGCCGCGGCCGCCTGCTTCGCTGCCAGCGCATCTTCGCGGGCCTTCCTTTTCGCTTCAGCCGCAGCCGCCGCCTTCTCGGCCGCCGTCTGGCCCTTCACCACCATCACGCCTGCGTCTGCGGAAGACGTGCCCGCATCGACCTCGGCCACTGCGATCACGGGGCGCTCGAGCCGATCCGGCATCATGCCGTCATCGAGCTTCGCGAGCATCTTCACCGTCGCGGGGCTCTTCACCGTGATGCGCTGCTTGATGTCGCCGCCCATGTTGAGCTCGGGGGTCACCTTGATCTGCACCTCGATGCCCATCTCGGACTTGAACGAGACGTCAGAGCCGGGCTTCCACTTGTAGCCGCCTTCCAGAGACACGACCTGGCTGGTGCGGTTCAGGAACTCGAAGCGCGACTCGAGGCGGTGCTGCCCGGGCTCGACATCTCCATGGAAGATGAGGTGGTCGCCTTCGCTGTTCAGCTTCTTCAGGTTGGCGACCGGCAGGCTGCGGCCGTCGAGCTTGAAGCTGGCCTCGACGAGCTCGTAGTTCGGCTGATCGAGCCCGACGAGCTCGATCTTGATCTTCGTCGGCGGCGTCGCCACCATCGCGTTCAGCTGCTTCTCGAGGTCTTCACGCGCCTGCTTCTCGGCGGGTGTCTCTGCCACGGCGACCGCCACCGGCAACAGGGCCACCAGCAGCAGGGCCACCAGCAGCAGGGTCAACCACGACTTCCGGGCTCGCATTGCCTGAGGTCTTACTCCCGTGTGGTCACGGGGGCCACATCGCGGTTCAACCGAGCTCGGCCACCCGGGCGCCAAACAGGCGGTTCACCGACTCGAGCAGTTCGTCGCTGACCTGCACCTTCAGCTGCGTGCCGCCGATCAACGCCTCGGCCTCGCCCGGCATCAGCAGCGCGACCGCAATCGGCGTCGCTCCCGCATGCTTCTTCACGATCTCAGAGAGCTTCTGCAGCCGTTCGTCGGTCGCCATCGCCGCGCTCAGCCGCAGCTCGAGCCGCTTCACCCGCTTCTCACGCACCTCGCGCAGGCTCTGGATGTCTTCGACGATGAGCTCGGATGACGGCGACTCTTCGTCGCGGTTGTTGATCTGCACAGTGCCCGTCACGAGAATCGGCTCGTCGCTCTTGAGCAGGATTTCCCACTGCTCGTAGCCCGGACGCGCGCCGCCCTTGCTCCACTTGCCGTCTTTGCCCATCACGCTGCGGCCCGCCTCGCGTCCGGGGAAGCAGACGAGCTCGACGCTTCCTGACAGGTCCTCGAGCGTGACCCACGCCATGCGCTTGCCCGTCTTGGTCGGGCGCTCGCGAAGGGCGGCGACGACACCGGCGATGGTCAGCTTGTCGTCGCGCCGCGCGCGCTGAATGATCGTGATCGGCCGCGCGTACCGCTTGAGCTCCTTGTCGTACGCGTGCAGCGGGTG
This sequence comes from Myxococcales bacterium, assembly GCA_038206395.1. Classification (GTDB taxonomy): domain Bacteria; phylum Myxococcota; class Myxococcia; order Myxococcales; family Myxococcaceae; genus JAGSPQ01. The sequence continues at coordinate 30,781 of JBBRAX010000009.1, forward strand.
CCCCGACACGTAGAAGCCAATCGATTCCTTCTCGTGCGAGAGGCGCTCCTTCTCAGTCCACTCTTCGACCTGCACGTAGTCGTTCTTGAGGCCCCCCCCGCTGCCCTTCGGGCCCGCGTCGAAGAGGCCGAACAAGCTTTCCTGGCCCACCGCCTTGTCGCGCTGGCTCGATGAGCCGCGCTCGACGGCGCGCTCGATGGTGTCGAACAGCTGCTTGCGGCCGCGCTTCTCGAAGTCGAAAGCGCCTGCCTTCACCAGCGCCTCGACGACCTTCTTGTTCACGCGGCGGCTGTCGACGCGCTCACAGAAGTCGAACAGATCTTTGAAGAAGCCCTTCTCGCGGGCCTCGAGGATCGCGGCGATCGCGCCCTCGCCGACGCCCTTGATTGCGCCGAGCCCGAAGCGAATCTTTCCTTCGACCGCACCGAAGGCCATCGCCGAGTGGTTCACGTCGGGCGGCAGCACCTCCTGCCCCTTCGATCGCGCCTCGGCGATGTAAGCCACCACCTTGTCGGTGTTGTCCTTCTCGCTGGTCAGCAGCGCGGCCATGAACTCGACCGGGTACCGGGCCTTGAGCCAGGCAGTGTGAATCGTGATCAGGCCGTATGCGGCAGAGTGCGACTTGTTGAAGCCGTACTCGGCGAACTTTTCCATCAGGTCGAAGATCTCGCCCGCGACCTTCGGGTCGACGCTCTTCTCTTTGCAGCCGGCGAGGAAGCCCGCGCGCTCTTCGGCCATCACCGAGGCCTTCTTCTTTCCCATCGCGCGACGCAGCAGGTCGGCGCGGCCCAGCGAGTAGCCGCCGAGCACCTGGGAAATCTGCATCACCTGTTCCTGGTAGACGATGACGCCGTAGGTGTCTTTCAGCACTGGCTCGAGCGCCGGGTGCGGGTAGACCACCGGCTCGCGGCCGTGCTTGCGGTTGATGAAGACGTCAACCATGCCCGCGTCGAGCGGACCCGGGCGGTACAGCGCGCCGGCGGCAATCACGTCTTCGAAGCACGACGGCTTCAGCTTGATCACCATCTCGGTGAACCCGCTGGACTCCATCTGGAACACGCCGCCCGTGTCGCCGGCGCTGATCAGATCGAACAGCGCCTTGTCGTCGATTGGGATCTTCTCGCGAAGAATCTTGTCGGCGTCGGCGCGGCCACGGTTCACCAGGTCGAGCGCGTTCTGGATCACCGTCAGCGTCTTCAGACCGAGGAAGTCGAACTTCACCAGGCCCGCGGCTTCGACCTCGTCCTTGGCGAACTGCGTGACCAGCACCTTTTCGCCGGGCGGCTGGTAGACGGGCACGTACTCCCACAGCGGCTTGTCGGCGATGACGACGCCCGCGGCGTGAAGGCCGGCCTGGCGGTGTAGCCCTTCGAGCGCGAGCCCAATCTCGAGCACGTCCTTCGTCGTGATCTCTTTGCCGTCGATCTCGGTGAGCTTGGTTGGCTTGTCGATCATCTCTTTGAGGCGCGCCTCCCCGGCGATCTCTTTCTCGAGGTCGCCGTAGATCGCCTGCTTCAACGTGATGTTCAGCACCTCGGGCACGAGCTTCGCGAAACGATCGCCTTCCGAGTACGGCAGGCCGAACACGCGGCACACGTCGCGCAGCACGCTCTTCGCCTTCAAGCTGCCGAAGGTGATGATCTGCCCGACGTTGTTCTCGCCGTACTTGCGGCCGACGTAGCGAATCACCTCGTCGCGGCGGTCCTGGCAGAAGTCGATGTCGAAGTCCGGCATCGAGACGCGCTCGGGGTTCAAGAACCGCTCGAACAACAGGTTGTACGGAATCGGATCCAGGTCGGTGATGCGCAGCGCGTACGCGACGATCGAGCCGGCGCCCGAGCCGCGGCCGGGGCCGACGGGGATGTTGTTCATCTTCGCCCAGTTGATGAAGTCCTGGACGATGAGGAAGTAGCCCGCGAACCCCATCTTGGTGATGACGGTGATCTCCATCGCGAGGCGGTTCAGGTACTGCTCGCGATCGACCGGGTAGTTCAGCTCTTTGAAGCGCTCGTGAAGGCCCTTCGTGGCGAGCTCGGCCATGAAGCTGTCGGGGGTGTGGCTCTCGGGGACTTTGAAGGTCGGCAACATCGGCTTGCCGAGCTTGAGCTCGACGTTGCACATGTCTGAGATCCGCATCGTGTTGTCGACGGCCTCGGGGACGTCCGAGAAGAACGCCCGCATCTCTTCGGGGCTGGTCACGTACAGCTTGTCCGTCGAGTGCTTCATGCGCTTGTTGTCGGCCAGCGTCTTGCCCGATGCGATGCACATCAACAGCTCGTGCGCGCGCGCGTCTTCGCGCTTGATGTAGTGGGCGTCGGCAGTCGCGACGAGCGGGATGTCGAGATCGCGCGACAGCTGCTTCAAGTTGGTGTTCGCGGTCTCCTGCTCGACCATGCCGTTGCTCTGGATCTCGAGGAAGAAGTTGCCCGGCTCGAAGATGTCCTTGAACTCGTTGGCCGCGCGCTTCGCGTGGTCCATGTCGCCGCGGAAGCAGGCGCTGGTGACTTCGCCGCCGAGGCACGCAGTGAGGCCGACGAGGCCCTTGCTGTGTTCCTTGAGGATCTTCTTGTCGATGCGCGGGTGGTAATAGAAGCCGTGCAGGTACCCGGTGGACGCGAGGTACCGCAGGTTGCCGTACCCTTCTTCGTTCTTCGCCAGAAGAATGAGGTGGTTCGCGATCTTCTCGGTCTTGTCTTCGCGGCCCTTGGGCCCCGCGACGTAGGCCTCGAGGCCGATGATGGGCTTGATGCCGCCCTCTTTCGCCTTCTTGTAGAAGTCGATCGCTCCGAACATATTGCCGTGGTCGGTGACAGCGACCGACGACATGCCCTTCTCTTTCACCGTCTTGATCAGGTCCTTCATCCGGATCGCGCCGTCCAGCAGGCTATAGAGGGTGTGGAGGTGCAGATGGGTGAAGGACATGTTTTCCCGTTCCTTGAGTGGTTTCGAAGGGTTGGCACCACTCGAGCGCGCGCGCAACTTACCTTAGAAACCACGCCGGCAGATCGCCCGTAAAGCCCCCATGAGACTGCTGCTGCTGGGGTTGTGCTGGGTGTCGTGCGCCGCTACTGAAAAGCCCGTTCAGGTCAAAGCGCCGGCCGCGCAAGGAGGCAAGGTGCAGAAGTCGGAAGACGAGTGGAAGAAGATCCTCACCGACCAGCAGTTCTACGTGCTGCGCAAGAGCGGCACCGAGCGTGCCTTCACCAGCCCGTATTGGGACGACCACACCCCGGGCACCTATGTCTGCGCGGGCTGCGGGCAGGTGCTCTTCAAGTCGGCCGCGAAGTTCGAGAGCGGCACCGGCTGGCCGAGCTTCTTCGAGCCCGCCTCCGCAGCGGCCGTCGAGTCCATCACCGACTCGAGCCACGGCATGTCGCGCACCGAGGTGCGGTGTTCGAAGTGCCAGGGCCACCTGGGCCATGTGTTCGACGACGGTCCGCGCCCCACCGGGCTTCGTTACTGCATCAACGGAACAGCCCTGAAAAAGGCGACCGATTAGTCGTCCCCCCTCTTTGCCGGAAGGGCGAAGGCGCGTAAATACTGCGCCAAGGGCGCAATCGAATGCGCCACTCGTTTTGAAGAAGGGGCGCACGCATCATGAATCTGGAGCCGGCAAACTCCACCCAACACCCTGTCGACTGGGCCAACGTGCAGCTGCCCGTGCCGTGGCCGGATCAGCTCGATCTCGCTCGCCCGTCGCACTTCTACCGCACGGTCAAGCACCTGTTCGGCCCCCGGAAGCCCGTCGAGCTGCCGCCGAATACGCCAGGTGCGTTGCAGCTGCCCGGCTACCTGTTGCAGGAGTTCCACCACCTTCCCAACGGCAACTTCTCGAGCTTCTACGCAGACGGCTACCTCTGGGCGTTCGACGCCACGATGCTGGGCCTGTCGCGCGGGATGCGGGCGAAGATCGCCGAACGGCTGAAGCACCACCACGCGGTGCTCGACATCGGCTGCAGCGGCGCCGACCTCGCGGCCGCTTGCCGTCGCGCAGGAGTCGCAGACGTCGTCGGCCTCGATGCTTCGCCGTACATGCTGCAGCAGGCCGCGCGCCGGAACCCGGGCATCCCGCTGGTGCAGGGCCTCGCCGAGAGAACCGATTTTCCCGACGGCCGGTTCGACGCCGTCGCCGCATGCTTCCTCTTCCACGAGCTGCCCCACGCTGCGCAAGACGAGGTGCTTTGCGAGGCGCGGCGAATCCTGAAGCCGGGCGGAGAGCTGTTGATCTGCGAGCCCGCCCCCGACCAGATGCGCCTGGGCATCTGGCAGTTGCTGAAGAAGGCCGGCCCGCTGGCCTTCTGGTGGAAGTTCATCACCAAGCTCGCGCACGAGCCCTTCGTTCACGAGTGGCACGCGCGCGAACCCCGTACCTGGTTTGCCACCCAGGGCTTCGAGCTGGTCGAGGACACCACCGAGGTCCCCTTCCGCACCTGGATCGCGAAGCGGCTGTAGCTACCCGCCGAACGTGCCCCCAGCAGGAAGAACCCCACGCAGGCCGTTGATGGCAGGTGGAATCTGGAAGAAGAGGATGCCCAGCCGGTACAGCGGGTTGTTCTCGACGCCCACCTTGTAGAAGAAGTCTTCGCGCACGCCCCGCACCAGGTCGGCCATCTTCACCGAAGCGTCGTACTGGGCGTCGGTTTGCGCAGCGACGCGCAGCGGGGTGGCGCCAGCGGCCGACATTCCTCCGAACGTCATCGACGGAAGGAGCAGGTCGAGATCCTGCCCATACGAAATCTCGCCACGGTCAGATCGGGCGGCGAAGTCGCGGGCGGTGGTGAGCTCCTTGCCAATCATGATTCCCATGCTGCTCGCCGCGTAGTCGGCGTGCGAACCGCCGCCATTGCCCCACGCGTCGCGATCGATCGTCTCGTGCGCGACGTTGCCGCTGAAGAGAATCGTCAGTTGTGCTGGATCATTTCCCGCGACGTACGAGCCCGCGATGAAGAAGTTGGTGTGAAAGGCCTGGTTGGCGGTGCCGTCGTCGAACGCGGGGTTCAACGTGCCGCCGCCCAGGGTCGTGTCGAGGTTGGAGTTGTTCCACAGGACCAGGCCACTGCCCTCGATGCCTTCAAGCTTGGCCACCACCGACGTCTGGCCGCTGTCGACGCTGCGCAGGTCAGCGATGTTGCCCGGCCCGTTGAGCGCGTAGGTGGCGATGGCGACCGCGGTGTCCATGCGCTCGGCCGCCGGCATGTCGGGGTACGTGGCGCGCACCTGCTCGACGGCCATTGCATACGCCGCCGAGGTCAGCTGCGCCGCGTCGCTTCCGTTTGACGACAGCCGCTGCAGGCCGGTGATGACACTGTTGGTCAGCTGGGCGTTGGTGGTGGCGGACGCGCCGTCGACAGAGGTGACTGCCTGCTGCCGGGTGACGCCACCGCCGCTGAAGAGGTTCGCTCAGAGCCGGGCTGACGAGGCGTGCCTCAAAGGGTCGCGTGACCCGCTAAAGGCGAAGGGCCTCCCAGGCAGCTTCACCCGGAAAAGCCCTCCTTGTTGGCCGACAGCGCCCTGCCAGCCGCCCTCGTTCTATTGTTGGTTATTCGTCGGGACGACGCCCGGCTGCAGAACTGACTACAGAAGAATCGACGTATGCGGGTTGGTGCCGAACGGCTCACCCGAGACCTTGAGGGTCCTCGCCAGGTACGACCAGAAGCCGGGAACCGACGGCGTGCCGGCAGGCAGCTGGACGTTGGCGCTGACCTTGCCCGTGGTGCCGGGCTTCACGTAGCGGCCAATGACGGTCGCGTTCAGCGCCGACGCGTGGTCGGAGCCCGGGAGGCTGCGGTTGAAGTCGCCGAAGATCGCGATCACGACGTTGCGGGTCGGGTCATTCACCATGCGGTTGATGAAGGTCTTCAGCGGCGGGAGGATGCGGGTGTTCATCATGTTGCGAACGTTGGCGCCCGTGCGGTCACCGTGCGTGTCCCAGCCACCGTCGACCGCGATGGCGAAGTTCGCGCCAGCGGTGATCATGAGCTCGGCCGCGGCGATCTTGCTCGAGAAGCTGTTCACCGCCGTCGCCGTCGCCTGCATTCCGTACGCAGTGGCCATCGCTGCGTAGTTGAACGCCTGCACCGGCTTCAGCAGGGTGTCGATACCCGACTGCATCCCGTCGCGCATGCCCGTCATCATCGTTGGGTTCGCCGCGAGACGATCAGCCGACATCGCCTGCGCCGCCGTGAGGCCCGCCGCGCCAATCTTGCGGTCGGGAATCGTCGCGTCCTGCGCGCCGCCAAGGGCCGCGATGGTCGACTTCATGTCGTTGACCTGCTGCAGCGACACGCCGCCTTCGGCCGGCCGGGCGCCCGGCATCATCTGCCCGCCCAGGTTGACGGCCTTGATCGCGCCGTCGCCGCCCATCATTGAAGCCAGCCGCAGCCCGTACGACCTTGTGCCGTCGCTGAAGTTGGCGTTCTGCGCCGCGCCGTGTGCCGTGATGCCGTGGCGGATGCCGACCGTCGAGATGTGATCGAGGGCGAACTGCGGCAGCGTGCCGTAGGTCGGAGCGTCGATGACGAGACCGCCGCCCAGCGCCTTCTGGTTGCCGGCCGCGACGCCGAAGGTGCCGGCGCCCGCGAAGCTGTCGGCGCTGCCGAACAAGGCGTTGTAGCCACCGCTGAGGTACACCACGAGCAGGGCAGACTTCTCACCCGCCGCCTGGCCGAAGGCGGTGCGGGAGATGAGCCCGTCGCCAGTCATCATCCGGGATGCCGCCAGACCGCCGGCCACTGCTCCCGTTGCCTGGATGAGAGAACGACGCGAAAACCGATTTGAGTTCATAGTGGTTGGCTCCTCGTTCTTCAGTAGGTGGTGAAGCCAGCGGCGGTCATCACCGAGGCGCAGGTGTAAGCCCAACGACGGGTCGCGTTCGTCTCGGCCATCGTGTCGACCATGGCGACCTTCACGCACGCATCGAGCTCAGGCTGGGTCGCATCGCGGCTCCAGAACTTGCGGGCCCAGGTTCCGCACTCGGCGGCGGCCGTGCTGTTCGAGGGGATGACCTTGTAGGGGGCGGGGTTGGCCGCCATCGAGAGGCAGCCCTGGAAGGCGATGCGGTAGGTCGTGTAGACGGTTACCCCGCTGGCCACCGGCTCGCTGACCCAACGCGCCGGCAAAATCGCGAAGGTGTTGCCGACCGACGGGTCCGCCAGCATGCCCGGCGTGTTGCCAAGGACGCGGGGGAACTCGCCAGTGAGCGCGCTGAACGGCTTCATGCGCGCCCGCTCGGGCCCGATGTCGCCATCGATACGGCCGGCGGTGAGCTCAGTGCCGGCGAAGCCCGTGTACGTCTTGCCCATGTCGCAGCGGGCGGGGGTGATCGGGGTCACCGGCGTCTCTTCTTGCGGAGGCGTCACCGCCGGAGGGGCGATGTCGTCGGGGGGAATCACCGCCGGTGGCACTTCCGAGGGAACAGGATTCATGTTGCCCAGGTTGGCGCTCGAGGATCCGAGCGAGCAACCGGTGGCGAGCATGGCAACGACGAGAGAGGCAGTCAGCGTCTTCATAGTGTGGGAGTTCATGGTCGGTCTCCTTGTCCTTTCTCGGGCTACTGGCAGAAGGCCGCGTCTTTCGCGACCGAAGCAAGGGCGGACTGGATGGTGCCGGTCGCCTTGAAGGCGGTCATGCACCGGTCGAAGATCGGACCTTCGCAGGTCATCTCAGCGCGGCCGTAGAGGTACTCGAAGGCAATGCGGCAAGCGCGGAACTCGAAGGCCTCGCTCTTGACCAGGGCAGTGATGAGCTCCTTGTCGTTGCTGATCATCATCCCACCCAGGATTTCCTGAGGGGTGGCCGGCGGCGGGCCGAACGAGATGACCGTGTTGCCGTTGGTGACCGTGGTCACCTTGCGGCTGAGGACGCTGGCGACCTTGTCGAGCGCGAACCAGCCGTCGAAGTGGCAGGCGCTGCAGCCGGCGCCCGAACGACCCGTCGCGCTCACGTCGGCAGTCGGCGAGTTGGTCGAAGCGACCAGCTTGAGGCCGATGGTGTTGTTCATGATGCGGTAGGCGGTCGAGAGCTTGATGCCCGCGAGCTCGTTGCCGGCGTAACGCAGCAGCCAGGGACGCGAACGGAAGTAGCCGAGGCCATTGGTGTCGGCGGTGACGGTCGGCTGCGTACCAGCCGGCGAGCCCGCGGCGACGTCGACCTTGTAGGCGCCCAGAAACATCTGGTCCCACGTCAGGTTGTTCGCGAGCACGTACTTCGTCAGGTAGTACGCCGGATCCTCGGCCGAGTTGGCGCCGGGGTCATCGTTGAAGGTCGCGTTCACGAAGCGCGCGAAGCGCTCCTGGAAGTCGGCCGACTGCAACATCGCGTCGATCTGCGTCTGGGGATCCGCGCTCGACATCAGCGCCGACACCGGGCTCTTGCCGAGCAGGGAGATCGACAGACGGGTCGCGCAGCGCTCCGTCTTATCGGCAGTCACGGTCTGGGCAGACGCCGCGGCAGCAGTCAGGGAGAGAACAACAACAATGGCTTTCCGGAGGTTCATGGAGGGCCTTCCACCGTTTGATCGGGTGAGCATCGAGGTCACCTACAGCAACCCTTGCGCCAAGCTGGGAAGAGGCCTGGCTGGCTTTATTCCCCCACATCTGCCCACCGCTGTTTCGGGGTGTCTCTCTGTCGTTACAGTGGGTTGCCTGTTCGCGCGAAAGGGAGCGCGGAAGGCCTGAAACGGGGCCAGCCGCAAAGTGGAGTGGATCTGCTCCACTGCCAACTGCCCCCTGCAGGTATCACTTCGAGCCGAGGCCCCGGCGCGTCAACTCCGCTGAAAGGACACGGGCTTCGGCCTTCAGGCGGGTGAAGTTCGAGTACATGCCATCGGGCTTCGCGCCGGGCATCGACTTGAGCTGGCCGCGAATGGTGTCCATCGTGTGGCCGATTTCTTCCAGCCGCGACACGAGCTCGCTGTCGTCAGAGAAGAGAATCTTGAGCAGCTCGTGAATCTCGACCTTGCCCTCGAGCTCGCGTTCCATCTGCTTGAAAGAGACGCGTTTGGGCTTCTGGGTGGCGCGGTCGACAGCCTCGACGACCGTGCGGGCGTGGGCGAGCAGGGCGTCCACCGCGGTCGCCTGGCGCATGCGCGCAAACGCGTCGATCAAATCGCTGAGCAGCGGCGCGGTGGCGGTCTTGCCAGGCGGCTTCAGCACGGTCAACAGCCACGCATCGATGCCGTCGCCGCCCGCCTGTTCCATCGCCTGGCGGAGCACCGGCAGCCACTCGGTGCGCAAGAGCTCGAACACGGGAGCAGCCGAACCCACCCGGCCCTTCTGGGTGTCGACCAGCGCGGCCAGGGCCCTGAGCATGTCGTCGCGGGCCATCACGGCACGGGGGACGAAGGCCCTTTCGCGCCACGCGCCCTGCGACACTTCGGGCGCCGTCTCGCCTTTGATTTCGCGGTGGGTGCCGGTGGTGCCGCCCAGGTCTTCGCCCAGCGCGCGGCCGTGGTCGGGCGGCTTCACGTACTTGTCTTTCGAACCCGAAGCGCTTTCGGTTTTCTTCTCGAAGTCAGGAGCGCCCTGAATCGTCTCGTCGCCTGGCTTTGACCCCATACGTGCGCTTTCGAGCCTAACCGAATCAGGCGGCCATGCGCCGCGAGCGTGCGCGGAAGAAACGCTGCAGTGCCGAGCTGTAGTCTTCGCCGGCCTTGAGCTCGACGTGGTCGAGGGTGAGCTTGCGGAAGATCTTGGTCCGTTCGTCGCTTCGTTTTTCCATCAACTGCCGGAAGCGGCCGCGGACGCGGGGATCTGACGTGTCGACGAGCCAGCGCTGGCCCGTTTCAGCGTCCTCGAGATCGACGAGGCCCAGCGCGGGGAAGTCGGCCTCGAACGGGTCCGACAAGACCACCGGCACCAGGTCGTGGCGGCGCGCGGCGATGCGCAGCGATTTTTCGTAGTCCTTCGCGAGGAAGTCGCTGATCAGAAAGGTGACCGCTTTGCGCTTGGCGATGCGCGACAGGTAGTCGAGGCCCACGCTGATGTTGGTGCCCTTCCCCGCTGGCTTGAAGCTCAAGATATCGCTGACGACGCGCAGCACGTGCTTCTTGCCCTTACGCGGCGGCACCACCTTCTCGATGCGGTCGGAAAACAGAATCAGGCCGACCCGATCGTTGTTGGCGATGGCCGAGAAGGCGATCTGCGCGGCGACTTCGGCGGCCATCTCGGCCTTCGACCTTTCCTTCGAGCCGAACTCCTTGCTGCCCGAGACGTCGACCACGAGCATCACGGTGAGCTCGCGCTCTTCGGTGAAGACCTTCACGTACGCGTCGTTCATGCGCGCGGTGACGTTCCAGTCGATGGTGCGCACTTCGTCGCCGGGCTGGTACTGGCGGACTTCCGAGAAGGCCATGCCGCGGCCCTTGAAGACCGACTGGTACTGGCCCGCGAGCATGTCTGACACCACCTTGCGGGTGGCGATCTCGAGCTTGCGGATGCGCTTGATCAGCTCCTTGGGGAGCATCGCTTGCCCTTAAGGAACTTCGACCTTGTCGAAGATGCGCTGAATGATCCGTTCGGGCGACTGCTCTTCCGCCTCGGCCTCGTACGACAGCGAGATGCGGTGGCGCAGCACGTCGAAGCCAATCGCCTTCACGTCTTCGGGCGTCACGAAGCCGCGGTGCCGCAGAAACGCATGGGCCCGGGCGGCCTGGGTCAGCGACAGCGTGGCGCGGGGGCTGGCGCCGTACGAGATGAACTCAGACAAATCTTTCAGCCCGTACTTCGCCGGCTCGCGGGTGGCGAAGACGATGTTGAGGATGTAGTCCTTCACCTTTTCGTCGATGTAGATCTTGTGCATCACCGCGCGCGCGTTGGTGATGTGCTCAGGCGTGATCACCTTCTGGATCTTCGGGGGCCCGTCACCCGACATGCGATCCATGATCGTCTTTTCTTCTTCACGCGTCGGGTAGCCGACCTTCACCTTCAGCATGAACCGGTCGACCTGGGCTTCGGGCAGCGGGTACGTGCCTTCCTGCTCGATCGGGTTCTGCGTCGCGAGCACCAGGAAGGGCTGGGGCAGCGGAAACGTGTTGTTGCCGATGGTGACCTGGCGTTCCTGCATCGCCTCGAGCAGCGCCGACTGGACCTTGGCTGGAGCGCGGTTGATTTCGTCGGCGAGGATGATGTTCGAGAAGATTGGGCCCTTGCGGACGGCGAAGCTGCCCGTCTGCTGGTTGTAGATGACCGTGCCGATGAGGTCGGCGGGCAGCAGGTCGGGCGTGAACTGGATGCGCTGGAAGGCGGCGCTGATCGCATCGGCGAAGGTGCGAACCGTCAGCGTCTTCGCGAGGCCGGGCACGCCTTCGAGCAGCACGTGACCATTGCAGAGCAGGCCGATCAGCACCCGTTCGAGCATGTACTTCTGGCCGACGATGACCTTGCCCGTCTCGACCAGCAGGGTCTCGACGAAGGAGCTCTGCTGCTGCACCTGCTCGGTGAGCGCCTTGATGTCCGTCGTGTTCATCGCGGGCATGCTCACTGGCCGCGCAGCTGATCGAGCTTGCTGCGGGAGTCCGTCTGTAGCTCTGGCCGCACGTCACCGGCGGTCGAGGCGACGTAGCGTTCGTAGTAGGTGCGCGCGTCGGCCGGGCGGTTCAAGCCCCGGTACGACTCAGCGAGGCCATACAGCGGCGAGCCCAGGTTCGGGTCGAGCCTGAGCGCGTACTGGTAGTCCACCGCCGCTTCCGCGAACCGGCGAAGGCCGATGAGGGCCGAGCCGCGGGCCACGTAGCCTACCGACAACGCAGGCTCGAGCTGCAGGCACGCCGAGAGGCTGGCGAGCGCGTTGCCGTAGTCGCGGGAACCGATCTGCCGAACGCCCTGCTCGTAGTAAGCGCGGGCCTGCGCGCGGGTGGTGTCAGCGACGGGGCCCGAGCCGGGCTGCTTGCCCTGCGCCTGCGGAGAGCCGCCACCGGCCGACGCCATCTTCGCCTGCGCCTTGGTGATGTTGTCCTGCGCGCTCTTCTTGATGGTCGGGTCGGTGCTGCTCTGCACCACCACCTGCCAGCGCTCGATCGCCTGGCTGTAGTAGCCGAGCACCGCGTAGGAATTGCCGAGCTTGAAGAGCGCTTCGATGTTCTTCGGGTCGGCGTTCACCGCGTCCTGGTACGAGAAGCTGGCCTCGCGGTACTTCTTCTCGCCCATGTACTTGTCGCCTTCCTGCACCTTCTTGGCGGCGGCGTTGGCAATGGGCTCGGCGGCAGGCGGCGCTGCCGTTGGTGCGGGAGCAGGCGCCGGGGCGGCGACGGGAGCGGGCTCGGCGGCGGCCGGCGTCTTCAGCTGGGCCAGCGCTTCCTTCGCCTTGTCGATCCACTTCTGTTCAGAAGCTCGGGTCTCCATCTTCAAGAACTTCTCGTAGGCCGCGGTGGCCTTCGCGGTCTCGCCGCCGACCAGGCGGTAGCTCTCGCCGAGGCCGTAGAACCCGTCGGGGTCCTTCGGCTCGAGCTTCACGTAGCGCTCGTAGGCGTTCGCGGCGGTCTTGAAGTCAGAGACCTTCCGGCACGCCTTGCCGAGGTTGTACCAACCGGTCGAGAAGGCAGGGTCTGCCTCGACGGCCAGCTTGTACTGGGCGACCGCCTGATCCTTCTTGTCCTGCTTGAAGAGCGCGGTGCCGAGGCCGTTCAACGCGGGCGCCCAGTTCGGCGTCGCGGCGATCGCGTCCTGGTAGGCCTTGATGGCGGTATCGAGCTGGTTGCTCTCGAGGGCCTTGTCACCGCGTTCGAGCGCGGTCTTGGCGGCCGGCGAAGGGGTCACCGCAGAGAGGGCAGCAGCGGCGATGAAAGCGAGCAGGTTCATGTCGTTAGCTCCGTCAACAGACAGTCAGACGCCAGTGGCGTAGCAAAGTTCAACGCAAGCCGTCACCCGATCTTCCACAGGCAGCGTCAGGCGCCCGAGACGAGGCGCTTGACCTGGGCGACCACGTGCTCGGCCGTGATTCCGTACTTCTGCATCAACACCTCGGCCGGGGCCGACGCGCCGTACTTGTCCACGCCGATCGCGACCCCTTCGTCGCCGACCCACTTGTCCCACCCGAAGGTGACGCCAGCCTCGATCGAGACGCGCACCGGCACCGAGGGCAGCAGCACCTCTTCGCGGTAGCTCGCCGGCTGGGCTTTGAACGCTTCCCAGCAGGGCATCGAGACGACGCGGGTGGCGATGTTCTCTTTGAGCAGCGTCGCCTGGGCATCGAGCGCCAGCGACACCTCACTGCCGGTCGCCAGCAGCAGCGCGGCCGGCTGGCCCTGGCAGTCGGACAAGACGTAGGCGCCCTTCTGCAAGCCTACGGCGCTGGCCAGCTTCGCGTGGTCGAGCCCGGGCACCTTCTGGCGGGTGAGCACGAGCGCGGTCGGGCCTTCGGTGCGCTCGAGCGCGAGGCGCCATGCCTGGGCGGCTTCATCGCCGTCGCACGGGCGCACCACGTAGAGGTTCGGCATGCAGCGCAGCGCCGCGAGGTGCTCGACCGCCTGGTGGGTGGGGCCGTCTTCGCCCAGCGCGATCGAGTCGTGTGTCCACACGTAGATGACGGGCAGGTGGTTCAGCGCGGCGAGCCGCACCGCCGGCCGCATGTAGTCACTGAAGGTGAAGAAGGTGGCGACGAAGGGCCGCAAGCCACCGTGGTATGCGATGCCGTTGGCGATCGCGCCCATTGCGTGCTCGCGAACCCCGAAGTGCAGGTTGTTGCCCTTGCCGGTCTGCCCGTCGAAATCGCCAGCGTCCTTCAGGCTGGTCTTCGTCGAGCCCGCGAGGTCTGCGTCGCCGCCGATCAGCTCGGGCAGCTTGGCCGCCAGCGCGTTGAGCACCTTGCCAGCCGAGGTGCGGGTCTCCATCGCTTCGCCCGCTTTGAACGCGGGCAGCAGGCCGTCGAACCCTTCGGGAAGATCGCCTGCCTGGGTCCGCTTCCATACGGCGGCGAGGTCAGCGTGCTTCGCGGTGTAGTCGACGAAGCGCTTTTCCCACGTGCCCTGGGCCGCCTTGCCCTTCTCGAGCGCAAGGTGGAAGTGCGCCTTCGCCTCTTCGGGAATGAAGAACTTCTTCTCGGGATCCCAGCCCAGCGCCTTCTTGGTGAGCGCGATCTCGTCAGCGCCCAGCGGGCTGCCGTGCGACGAGGCCTTGCCCGACTTGTTGGGCGAGCCGAACCCAATGGTGGTCTTGACCACGATCAGCGACGGCCTCTGCGTCTCGGCCTTCGCCGCGGCAATCGCCTCGTCGATGGCAGCCAGATCCGTGTCGCCGTGCTTCACGGTCTGCACGTGCCAGCCGTACGCGGCGTAGCGCGCCTCGACGTCTTCGTTGAAAGACATGCTCAGCGGGCCGTCGAGGGTGACGTCGTTGGCGTCGTACAGGCAGATGAGCTTGCCGAGCTTGAGGTGCCCGGCCAGCGAGGCGGCCTCGTGGGTGAGCCCTTCCATCACGTCGCCGTCAGAGATGAGCGCGTACGTGAAGTGGTTGACGAGCTCGAAGCCCGGGCGGTTGAAGCGGCTCGCGAGCGCGCGTTCGGCGATCGCCATACCGACGGCGTTCGCGTGCCCCTGGCCCAGCGGGCCCGTGGTGGCCTCGACGCCGGGGGTGAGACCGAACTCGGGGTGGCCGGGCGTCTTGCTGCCCCACTGCCGGAAGCTCTTCAGGTCTTCCATCGTCATCGGGTAGCCGGTGACGTGGAGCAGTGAGTACAGCAGCATCGAGCCGTGGCCGGCCGAGAGGACGAACCGATCGCGGTCGAACCAGCTGGGATCCGCCGGGTTGTGCTTGAGGTGGTTCTGCCAGAGCACGTACGCCATCGGAGCGGCGCCCAGTGGCAACCCGGGGTGGCCCGAGTCGGCCTTCTGAACGGCGTCGATTGAGAGGGTTCGAAGCGTGTTGATGCAGAGGGTGTCGACCGCGTCAGGGGCGTTCATTGCCGCGGCGATCTACCAGAACTTCCGCGCTGCCAAGCCGCTAACCGGCGTCGCCGTCACCCGCGAGGTAGCTCAAGATCACCTCGTCGAGGCTCTTCTCGCTGATCAGGTCTTCGCCGAACAACGTCTCGACGCCGACCTCGTTGATGCGGGGCAGCTCTTTCATCTCGCGCGCGGCAACGACTTCGGGCGGCAGGACTTTCGGCAGGGCGGCGGCGGCTGCTGCGGCGGCGCCCATCGCGACGGCGATGTTCTGCTGGTGCTGCGCGTGGGCGGCTTCGGCGTCGGTCGCGAGCTGGCCCGGTTGGTAGCTGCGCTGCTTCGAATCGATGTTGTCGTAGACGCCGTTGATCAGGTTCCGCAGCATCTCTTTGTGCTGCTCTTCCATCATCTCGCGCACGAGCTCGGCGAGGTTCGGCGTCTTGACGATGTCGGCGTAGCCCGTCTTCTTGGAGGCGAGGATGTTCCCGCCGACGAAGAGGTGCGTGATGATGTGGGGGTTGGCCGCGCCCGAGTCCTCGGTCTGGACGTGGTAGACCTTCCCCTTGTGTTTGATGTTGTGGTTGAAGCCGGTGACGGCTTTTTCGAAGGTTTTCGCCATGATGAGGTTCGCGGCGACGGTAACAGACGCGCTGTGAGGGCGGCTAGCTTTTGACCTTCGCGAGCTGATCGACCGTGTTGATGCTCTGAAGCGCGGCGACGTCTTCAGCAGTCAACGCCAGCGGCGAGAGTTCGGCCAGCAGGGTCTGCAGTGACGGGTTCTCGACAAGTCGCGCGCGCCAGGCCGCTCCGAGCCAGGCGCGGTAGATCGCCAACAGCGGCTCGCGCGCGTAGCAGGTGACGAGGTGGGTGCCGCCTGCATCGACGAGCCGCTGAACCGTGCGGGTCGTGACGAAGGGCATGTCGCAGGCAACGACAAGGGCCCACGGCGTCTTCGCAGCCAGCAAAGCGGTGACGACGCCGCCGGGCGCGCCTTTGCCCGGCACGACGTCTTCAATGCGCCTCACGCCGAAGCGGTCGTACGCCGGGTCGCTGGACACGATCAGCGCGTCGGTACAAAACGTTCGGAGCGCGAGCAGCTTCTCGACGAAAGTCACGCCATCGGTGGTCAGCAGGCCCTTCGCGCGTCCGCCCAGGCGTTTGCCGGCACCGCCAGCGAGAATGCACAACGTGAGGTCCACTCGATCAATCACGCTGAACACCCGTTCAAACCCGATTTGACTCTGGAGCACCGATCCATACACTCCCGCGAACTTTCGTGGGGCGCACACCATGGCTGAGCCGCAAATGCAGCTTCCTCCTCGCAGCAGCCGGCCGCGCATCGCGGTGCCGATTCCCCCACCCGTGCTCACCCCCTCGCTGATCCCCTTCGATGTGATGCAGGCGTACGAGAAGGAACACGCCGCGAAGGCCATCGCCGAAGAAGATGTGGTGAACGACGCCGATGACCTTGGCGTGGAAGACGTCGAAGACGACGTCGTCTCGCAGCTGAACTCGGGCATCGGCTTCGTCGCCGAAAGCCCCGCCCACCCGGAAGTGGCGATTCGCGCGCTCTCGATGGTGCAGCAGTTCAAGGGGCTGCCGCGCGAGTCGCTGGCCGCTCTCGCCGAAGGCGCGATGCAGTGCGAAGTGTCGGACCACGAGTTCCTCTTCGTCGAAGGCGACGAGGCGACGTCTTTCTACGTGGTGTCAGAAGGTACGCTCGAGATCCTGCGCCGGAAGGACGACCGCGAAGTCGCGCTGCGCCACCTGTCGGAAGGCGAAGCGATCGGCCTGTTTGGTTTGTTCTCGGGTCAGCAGCGCGCTGCGTGCGCCCGGGCGATTGGCCACGCGGTGGTGCTGCAGATTCCCGCGACGGCACTGCAGCAGGTGATCGAGCAGGACGCAGCGCTTCACGACCGCATGGTCGGCTTCTACCAGGAGCGGATCCTCGAAGGCTTCCTCGGCAGCAGCCGCCTCTTCGCCGACGTCGACTCGATCGCCCGCGCGCGGATGATCGGCAAGTTCGTCGAGCGCCAGTTCAAGCCGGGCGAGACGGTGATGCAGCCGGGCGAGCTCTGCAACCTGATTGGCGTCGTCACCCATGGGGCGCTGGTGCTGGAAGACCGCGCCGCCGCCGGCCAGGAAGCGCGCCAGTTCGAAGTGACCCAGGGCCAGTTCATCGCCGTGACCAGCGCGATGTCAGGCCACCCGGGCCGCCTGCGGATCTACGCGGGCGAAACCACGAGCGTGGTGATGCTGGGCCACAAAGAGATGACCGAGCTGCTGCGCGACTACCCGGCGCTGCGGAACCTGCCGCGCGTTCTGCCCGCCCACGCCCGCCTGCTGGATCGCGACGTGTTCTGCGGCCATACGGGCGTCCCTGGGCTGTAACGGAACATCTGCTGCGCCGCGGAGGTTGAACCAGTCGTGAAGCCGACGCCTGCTGCGTACTCCTTTGATGGCGGGAAGCTGTTGATGCTGGTGGGCTTCCTTGCCCTCGGCATCGTGGGGTGGGACTGGCCGGTGCTTTGGCCGTTCAAGCTGCTCGCGGTGATGGGGCACGAGACGGGCCACGCGCTGGCGGCGCTGCTGGCGGGGGGCTCGGTGAGCCAGGTGTCGATCGCGGGCAACGAGTCAGGTGAGTGCCTGTCGTCGATTCCGACCGGCTTCTTTGCGCGCACCATCGTCTACTCCGCCGGCTACGTCGGCAGCGCGATCGTGTCGGTGGTGCTGCTGGTGATGACCTTCCGCTGGGACCTGCGCCGCGTGGTGCTGGGTCTGGCGTGCGTCTGGCTGTCGCTGATGGGCCTTCTGTACGCACGCGACCTGTTCACCCTCGCCTTCTGCTTCGGGATGGCGATCGCCTTTGGCCTCGGGGCGAAGTTCCTCAGCACACAGCTGGTCGGCATCGTGAACCTCTTCATCGCGTCCTTCACCGCGCTCTACGCGGCAATGGACTTGAAAGACGACCTCTGGAACGGGGCGGTTCGCGTGCGCAGTGACGCGCAGCTGCTCGCCGACATCACGCCGATTCCCGCGATCGTATGGGCGGGAATCTGGACGCTGGTCGCGGGGCTGGTGCTTGCCTGGGGCGTCTACGTGGCGATGCGGAAGCGGCCGGTGGCGGTGGGCGCTTCGACGCAAATGCCCAATCAGCTTCTCGGGCGCATGCGGTAGTCGGTGAAGTCCTTCAGGTTCTTTCGCAGCAGGTAGGGGTTCACTTTGCGCTCGCGGTCGAGCGTCGAGACGGGCACCGCACCGTAGTCGTGGCCCGGGTAGACCTTCGTCGCGTCAGACAGCGCGCCGAGCACGGTGTGTAGGCTGTGGAACATCTGGACCACGTCGCTGCCCGGAAAATCGCAGCGGCCGCAGTGGTCGACGAAGAGCGTATCGCCCGAAAAGATGGCGCCGCCGCAGTGGAGGCACTGCGAGCCCGGGGTGTGGCCGGGCGTGTGGATAAAGGTCAGGGCCAGCGGCCCCACTTTCACGGTGTCGCCGGGTGAGACGGCCTTCAGGGCGCCGGCGAAGTCCTGTAGCCGCGGGTTCCAGGCAACTTCAGCCCTCTGGGCGTACACGGGCACGTCACAGACCTTGAGCACTTCGGGCACGCCGTTGACGTGATCTTCGTGCGAGTGGGTCAGCACGATGGCAGATAGCCGCTTGCCTTCGCGCTCGACCTCTTTGAGCAGCGACGGCATGTCCCACGCAGGGTCGACGACGGCCACTTCAGGAGCGCCTTCCGCTCCGACGAGGTGGATGAAGTTTTTCATGGGTCCGTAAGTCAGCTGGCGTACGTAGAGCATCTTTGGTTTCGTACAACGCCATGCCGGTTCGCGCCCTCCTTCTTTGTCTTTCGCTCGTCGCCACGGCTGCGCTCGCCGGTGAGAAGCCGTGCATCACGTACAAGGCGCCTCCACCCGCCGAGGATGATCGCCCGGTCGCGACGTCGATCACCGTCGGCCCACAGGGCAGCGACTATGCGTTCAAGGTCGACTTCAACCGGCCGCCCTGGGGCGACGAGTGCGGCACGCGCTGCGCGAACACGACCATCTTTCTCGACACCGACAACGACAAGAACACGGGCCTGAAGCTGCGGGACCCGAAGTCGCCCGTGACCGGCGCCGACCTGTCGATCTCGATTCAGGGCCAGCGCGAGTACAAAGACAGCTCGTCGTTCTCGGTGCTGCGGGTAAAGGTGAGGCAGTACTCGGAAGAAGCGACGTCCGTCGAGCAGGGCTCGATGCTGGCTGAGCTCGATCTGCGCCGCGACACCGAGCGCATCAACGCCGCTGAAAAAACCATCTACCTGCTCATCGACGCCAACATCGGCAACCTCCCTGCTGGCCCGAAGGTGCGGGTCGTCTACCAGCCGCCCGAGGCGAAGCCGATCATCGGCACCGCCAAGGGCTTGAATGCGCCCGGCGCGAACCGGGTCGAGATCTTCAAGGAAGGGAAGCTGACCAACCCGATGAAGAAGAAGCGCAGCGACTACGAGTAGCGAATGAAGGGCGTCGTCACACGCAGCACGCACCGCGCCGACGGAGTGGCCGCCGAAGACCAGGTCGCGATCGAAGAGCCGCTGCAGATCCGCGTCGCGTCGGAAGCAGTGTCGGTGACGATGCGAACGCCGGGCGACGACGCGAAGCTCGCGGTCGGGTTTCTGTTCAGCGAAGGCATCGTGAAGTCGGCGGCCGACGTGGGCACCGTGTCGCACTGCGGGCGCCCGGGCGACGAGGGCTACGGGAACGTGATTGAGATCGCTGCGGCGTCGGGGGCGAACCTGCCCCTGGAGCGCGCCGAAGCGGCCCGGCGCGGAACGCTGACCACCGCGGCGTGTGGCGTATGCGGGCGCCGGCAGATCGACGACCTGCTCTCGCAGGTTCCGGTGCTCGAAGGGGGCGCTTCCGTCTCGACCCGGCTGTTGAACGCCGACGCGCTCACCGCGCTGCAGCAGAACTTCGCGAAGACGGGCGGCGTTCACGCAGCGGCGGCGCTGGACTACAACGGGAAGCTGCTCGCGAGCTACGAGGACGTAGGGCGGCACAACGCGGTCGACAAGGTGGTGGGCGACCTGGTGTTGAGCGGCCGGCTCGGCAAGGCAGCGGTGCTGCTGGTCAGCGGGCGATCGAGCTTCGAGATCGTGCAGAAGGCAGCGATGGCGAAGATTCCGGTGGTGGCCAGCGTGTCGGCAGCCAGCTCGCTGGCGATCGATCTCGCCCAGAAGGCGGGAATCACCTTGGTCGCCTTCGTGCGCGGGGGGAGGTTCAACGTGTACTCCCACGCCCAGCGGCTCACGCATCCATAAGCCCTGCTGTCACGTATCAATGGGGACGGTGGTGGCTGGCCTTACAGGGCGATGACATCGGCCCCTGCTCTCTCGTATACCTTTCGCGCCGCCTACGAGGATTGCCATGTCGAACAAGGACCTCAAAATCGAGCAGCACAGCGCCGAAGAGCTGCGCTCGCTTTACACGTGGAAGCACCGCGCGTTCGAGCTCGCGAGCATCGTCCTGTTCTGGGTCTTCGTCGCGGCGACCGCGTGGAAGGTAGTGCCGTACGTGGCCGCAAGCCCCTGGCTGACGCTCGCCGCCTTTCTCACCGGCTTCATCGTGGCCGATTGGGTCTCGGGCTTCGTGCACTGGCTGGCCGACACCTGGGGCTCGACCGACACCCCGCTGGTCGGCAAGGCGCTCATTCGCCCCTTTCGCGAGCACCACGTCGATCAGCGCGCGATCACCCGCCACGACTACATCGAGACCAACGGCAACAACTGCGCGATCTCGGTGCCGTGGGCGATTGGCTGCTTCTTGACGCCGCTCGATCACGGCTACCACCACCTCGCGCTGTTCTGGGTGGTATCGATCACCTCGATGATCTTCTGGGTGATGATGACGAACCAGTTCCACAAGTGGGCGCACGAGACCGATGAAGAACGCCCCCTTGTCGTCACCTGGCTGCAGCGGCTGCACCTCATCTTGCCGCCCGAGCACCACCAGATTCACCACACCCGCCCCTTCCTCGACTACTACTGCATCACCACTGGCTGGCTGAACTGGCCGCTAAAGAAGCTTGGGTTCTACCGGGGCAGCGAGAGGCTCGTCACCGCGACGCTGGGCTGGATCCCGCGCAAGGACGACATCGGGCTGAACGCGGCGCTGACTGTGGCTCCGGTGGTCGAGCCGCTCGAGAAACGGCCCGAGCACCAGCTCGGGCACTGAGCTTCAGGAAAACTTCAGGTCGACCTGGCGCGCGCCCGACAGCGGGCGGCCGAGGAAGCGCGCGCCGACTTCGAGGAACCGTTCGGGTACGTCGGTGACGAGGAAGTGCCGTTCGACGGCCGACAGCCCCAGCTTGAGCAAGTCCTTCTCGGCCAGCAGCTGCGCGACGCGTTCGGCGGTCGCGTGCGCGGAATCGATGAGCGTCACCTGCGGGCCCACCACCTGGGCGATCACCGACGACAGCAGTGGGTAGTGCGTGCAGCCGAGCACGAGGGTGTCGACCTGCGGCGTGAGGAAGGAGGTGAGGTACTCGCGCGCGACGATCGCTGGCACCTCGCCCTCCACCCACCCTTCCTCCGCCAGCGGCACGAAAAGCGGGCACGCGCGCGCGGTGACCGTCACGCCGGGCCGCAGCGACTGCAGCGCCCTTTGGTACGCGCCCGACTTGATGGTGCCGGGGGTGCCGATGACCGCGACGCTGCCGGTCTTCGTGCTCGCTGCCGCTGCGGCAGCGCCGGGCTCGATCACGCCGATCACGGGAATCGGCAGGCGCTCACGAAGCGCGGGGATGGCGACGGCCGAGGCGGTGTTGCAGGCGACGACCAGCAGCTTGACGCCGTGCTCAAGCAGGAGCTCGGCGTTCTTCAGCGAGTACTGGGTGACGACCGCTGCGGACTTGGTGCCGTAGGGGACGCGCGCCGTGTCCCCGAGGTAGACGGTGCTTTCCATCGGCAGGCGCGCCATCAGCGCCTTGAGCACCGTGAGCCCGCCGACGCCTGAATCGAATACCCCGATCGCGCTGTGTCTGTCGTGCCGCACGCTTCATGGCTCTAACACGAAGCGTGCCGCGCGCTGCTTGCACCTACTGGGTGCGGAACATCTGCACGTTGACTGCGGCAGTCATGCCGGTGAACTGCCCCGCGACCACGGTGACCTGCGGCGGCGCGCTGTAGTTCGACTGGAAGACGCGGTTGCCGGTGCCCGCCGCGATGACGCGAACGCCATAGGTGCCGGGCTTGAGGAAGCTGTACTCGACGCCCTGCAAGGTGCACGCGTGCGGGTCGCCTGCGCTGCCGTAGACGAGGTTGCCCTGGGCATCGACGAAGTTCACGTAGACGTCAGTGATGCCCGCTTGCGCGCAGGTCTGCGCCACCGAGCCGTCGGTGATGCTCCACTTGACTGCCGTGCCGCCCACCGCCCACACCAAGGTGTACTCCGACGTGCTGGGAGCGCCGGCAGTCGTCGTCAGCGTGCTGTTCGCCCGGTAGAAGGCGTAGCCGGTGGAGTCGACCGCGGTCAGCTCGATCGAGTGAGTGCCCGCCGCGAGGTAGGGCGTCTGCACGCCGGGGTTCGTGTTCCAGCCCAATTTGCAGGCGATGGTGGTGGGCGCCGCGTTGTCGATGCTCACCAGCACGTTCGCCACGCCCGCCTTCGAGCAGTCGGGGTTCGCAGCGCCCTGCAGCGCGGGAAACTTCCAGTTCAGGTACGCGTACGAGTTCGGGCCACCCACCGGGGTGAGGTCGATGTCGACGCGAACGCTGCGGTCGACGGTGAAGGTGCCCGAGCCCGAGTAGAGGATCTCGTTGCCGTAGCCAATCGCTTCAATGGTGAACGTGTAGGTGCCGCCTGCGAAGTCCTTCAGCACCACGCCCGGATAGTCCACCACCAGGCAGGGGTAGACGCCGTTGTTCATCAGCGTCTGGCCGGGGATGCTGACCCGCACCGACTTCACCGAAGAGGCCTGGTTGCAGGTGGCGCCTGCGAAGCTCCAGGTGAAGGTGACGTTGCCGCTGCGAAGCACCTGGCCCCCACCACCGCCCGTGCCGCCGGTACCGACGATGATGCAGCCCGTCGAGCTGACCAGAGCAAGGAATGCCACCACCAAGCGCGCGTTCATGAACCCTCTCCTTCGATGTCGTTGTCTGCGAGCAGCCAGACGGGGAATCCGCTCCAATATTCAGCACACGGCGCCAACCTCTGGATTTTCGAGGCAAATTCTTGCCGGCTCTGCGACAGGGATGTTAGTTCACGGCCCCATGCTCGCCGCAATCAACTACCTCGAGGTGCTCAAGCAGGCCTCCCTCATCGAGTTGCTGGTGCTCGCCATTCTGGCCCTTGCCTCTGCCTGGTCCTGGGCGCTGATTGTGATGAAGTCGGTGCAGCTGCGCCGCGCGAGAAGCGAGTCGGTGGGCTTTCTCGACGTCTTCTGGAAAGCGTCGCGCCTCGACGCCATCTACCAGTCGGCCCAGAAGCTTCAGACCTCGCCTTTGAGCAAAGTCTTCCGCGCTGGCTACGAAGAGCTGTCGAAGCTCGCGCAGCACAAAGAAGGAAAGGACGGAGCGATGGCTGAACGCCTGGGCGGCATCGAGAACGTCGAACGTGCGCTGAACCGCGCTTCCACGTCCGAGCTCACCGAGCTCGAGGCCCGGGTGTCCTTCCTCGGCACGATTGGCGCAGCGGCCCCGTTCGTCGGTCTGTTCGGCACGGTGATGGGTATCCTCGGCGCTTTCAACGAGATCGCCGAGAAGGGCAACGCGACGATCGCGACGGTCGCTGCTCCCATCGGTAACGCGCTGCTGGCCACCGCGGCCGGGCTGTTCGCCGCGATTCCGGCGGTCGTCGCCTACAACTCGTTCATCGCGCGGATCCGCGTGTTCGACACCGAGATGGCGAACTTCTCGGCCGACTTCCTCAACATCGTCAAACGGCACTTCTTCAAATAATGGGAATGGGCGGCGGAAAAGGTGCGCCGGGCCGCACCACGATGTCGGAGATCAACGTCACCCCGATGGTCGACGTGATGCTGGTGCTGATGATCATCTTCATGGTCACCGCGCCGCTGATTCAGCAGGGCGTGAAGGTGAACCTGCCTGAGACGAAGGCCGCCGCCGTCGAGGCGTCCGACAAGAAGCTCGTGATCAGCATCGACGTGAAGAAGCACGTCTTCATCGGTGAAACCGAGGTTCAGCTCGACGAGCTCGAAGAGAAGCTGAAGACGAACGCCAAGGCGCAGGCCGACAAAGAGCTCTACCTGCACGCCGACAAAGAGCTGCCCTACGGCATCGTCGTCGAGGTGATGGCGGCGGCCCAACGCGCGGGAATCACCAATGTCGGCATGATCACGGACCCGATGGGGGCCAGCCGGACGTCGAAGGACAAGAAGGACAAATCGAAGCCCTGAACATGCACCCCGCTGCCGCGCAGAGCCTGCTGGCACAACGCCCGTCGAAGGTGGTGGGGTTCTTCGCCATCTCGGTCGCGATGCACGTACTGGCGATCGCGCTCGGGCTGGTGGCGAGCTGGCTGTTGGCGCCGAAGCTGCTCGACCTTGATCAGAAGCCCATCACCGCCTCCCTCGTGCGCCTCGGCAAGCCGCGCGACGAGAAGCTGCTGCCGCGAAAGGAAGAAGCGCCCCCCGAGCCGCCGAAAAAGGTCGAGAAGGTCGAGGTGCCGGTGCCCAGCCCGAAGGCGGTGGTGGTGCCGGGCCCCGAGCCGAAGAAGCCGACCCAAAAACAGGACCTCTTCAAGGCGCTGAACAACGCCTCGAAGCAGGCCAGGCCCGAAGAGCTCGAGGGCCGGGCCGACGGCGACGTCAATGGCGACTCGGCGAAGGAAGAAGGCGAGAGGTACTTCGGCATCATCTCGGCCGCGGTGCGCCGCTACTACGACGTGTCGAACACCATTCCCGAGGCAGAACGTCGTACGTTGAAGGCCGAAGTGACGTTCAAGGTGATGGCGACCGGTGAGGCCACCGACGTGCACGTGAAGAAGTCGTCGGGCAACGAGCTGTTTGATGGTGCGGTGCTGTCGGCCGTGAAGAAGGCAGCACCCTTTTCCCCTCCGCCTGAGCACTTGAAGAAGCTGCTGCAGGCGGGCGTCACACTGGTCTTCTCTCCGTGAGGCATTCGATGCGCTTCAAGAACTTCTTCGTCGCAGCGGTGCTCTTCCCTCTGGCAGCGCTGGCGCAGGCCCCGGTGATCGAGATCTCGGGCGCCAACTACCGGCCGATGCCCCTGGCGCTGTCGATGCCGGTGGCGATGGATGACGCCTCGAAGGGCAAGCTCGCCGAGTTCGACGAGGCGCTGAGCTTCGACCTCAAGGGCTGCGGGCTGTTCACCCTGCTCGATCGCAAGAGCTTCCTCGCCGACGCCAAGGAAGGCACCACGGCGGGCAGCATCAACTTCGCGAACTGGGTCAACGTCGGCGCCGACGCGCTGGTGAAGACGCAGCTCTCAGTCGAAGGCGAGAATCTGCGCGGCGAGCTGCGGCTCTTCACCGTCGCCAGCGGCCGCGAAGAGCTGAAGGCCAGCGAAGCGGTGACGGCGAAAGATCCCCGCAAGCTGGCGCACAAGCTCGCGAACGCGGTCTACAAGTTCTTCACCCGCGAGACGGGGCCCTTCGAGTCGCGCATCACGTGGGTGAAGAAGACGTCGGCCGGCAAGGACGTCTACGTCTCTGACTGGGATGGTCACGGGCAGATTGCGATCGCCACAGGTGGCATCAACCTGCTCCCCGCGATGTTGGATCCCAGCACCGTCGCCTACACCTCGTACAAGCGTGGCAAGCCGGACCTCTGGGTGCAGAAGGTCGGCGGTACGGCGACGTCGCTGGTCTCGGCCGGCCGGATGGCGACGGGCATCGCGTACTCGCCCGACGGGAAGCGCATCGCCTACGCGCTGGCCGATGGCGAGAGCGCGCAGATCTTCTCTTCGGCGGCCGATGGCAGCAACCCGCGCCAGCTCACCAACACCCCCTTCTTCATCAACACCAGCCCGACCTGGTCACCCGACGGCAAGCGCCTCGCCTTCGTCTCGAACCGCGGTGGCTCGCCGCAGGTCTACTTGATGTCGTCTGACGGCGGAGACGCGAAGCGGCTCACGTTCCAGGGCAACTACAACCAGACGCCTGACTGGAGCCCGCGCGGTGACTTGATCGCCTTCACAGCCCGCGACGAACGCAACGCCTTCGACCTTTTCACGGTAAACGTCGACTCGGGCAAGGTGCAGCGCATGACGCAGGATCAGGGCAACAACGAAGAGCCCACCTTCTCGCCCAACGGCCGGCTGATCATGTTCACCAGCACGCGCAACGGCGGCGTCTCGCAGCTGTTCGTGATGACGGCCGACGGCAACAACCAGCTTCCGCTGCCGGCCGAGAAGGGGAACTACTCGACCCCTGACTGGGGCCGGTGATCGGCAGGGGAATCGAATAGCGCTTCGATTGGCTTCGACCGCTGCGACGCTGACGCGCTTCGGCTTCATCGAGCGAAATCGCTGAAACCTGACTACTCGCGCATCAGCGCGGCGCCCCAGTGGAACCCGGCGCCGAGGCCGACGAAGCAGATCAGGTTGCCTTTCTGGATGCGGCCGCTCTTCTTGCACTCGTCGTAGGCGATCGGAATCGTCGCCGCGGTCGTGTTGCCGTACTTGTGGATGTTGTTGAACATTCGATCGTCCGGCAGCTTCAGCGCCTTCTGCACGGCCTCGCTGATTCGCTGGTTCGCCTGGTGCGGGATGATCAGGTCGACCTGGTCGAGCGTGACGCCCGCCTTCGCGCAGACCTCGTGCACAGCCTCTGGCATTTTCGTCACTGCCGTCTTGAACACCGTCTTGCCGTCCATCACCGGCACGTACCGGCCTTCCTTCGCGTGCTGCTCACTGAAGTACGGGCGGTAGGCGAAGCCGCCTGACGGCACGTAGAGGCTCTCGACGTTCTTGCCGTCGGTGTGCAGCGCGAACGCGAGCACGCCCGAGTCCTTCGTGTCGTTGAGGCCGAGCACCACCGCGCCAGCGGCGTCACCGAACAGCACGACCAGGTGGCGGAACTTACTGTTCCAGTCGCGCTCTTCCTGGCTGATGTCGTCGTCGCTGCGGCCCATCACCACGTCCCAGGTCTTCGCCGAGAAAGGCATGAAACCCGAGTGGACTTCGGCGCCGATGAACAGCAGGCGCTTGGCGGCCCCGGCGCGAATCAGCGCGTCTGACACCTGCAGGCCGTAGACGAAGCCGCTGCACTGCTGGCGAATGTCGAGCGCGGGAACCGTGCCCATGCCCAGCTTCGACTGCACCTGGCTGCCGATGCCCGGGAAGTAATAGTCGGGAGTCATCGTGGCGACGACGATGTAGTCGATGTCCTGCGCCGTCAGCCCTGCGTCATCCAGCGCCTTCTTCGCCGCTCCGACCGCGAGATCGCTGGTCGCGGTGCCTTCCTTCACGAAGTACCGCTGCTGAATGCCCGACCTTTCGCGGATCCATTCGTCAGACGTGTCGCACACGCGCGCCATGCGGTCGTTGGGAACCAGCGTCTCTCCGATCACGAAGCCGGAACCGAGGATGCGCGCGTTTGAGCTCATGGAGTACCCTTGGACTACCGAAGCAGAAGGAGCGGCCACTTACTGGCCAGAACTCCAGTTCGGCAAGCGTTGTCGCTTGACCAAGCGCGTCATTTCGGCGCGCCAGCCAGGGGGTAGTCCTGATGACAGTCGATGAGTTCTTCTTCCTCGTCTACGCGTGGTCCGAAGTTCACGCGGTCGAAGTGTTCGCGGCTGCCATTGCGCTCCCCATTCTCGGAACTGCCGCCGCCTGGCTGGGCCGGGGCGGCAAGACGGACGCCGATGGGCGGTTCCTCGCCAGTACGGTGATGGCAGTGGCGATCGCGGCCGTGCTGCTCGAGATCCTCGGCATCGGCATCGCGCTCGGGGTGAAGAACGTGTCGCTGTTGAACGCGAGCCTGTTGCTGCTGCTCGCGCCGATCGTGTGTCTCGTCGGCTGTGTCATTGGCATTCGCCGGGTGTTCCCGCTGAGCCAGCTGGGCTCGGTGAAGAGCGCCGTCGACGTCTCGGCTTTCGTCGCTGCATGCCTGGCCGTGATGTGGATCTTCTCGATGTTCCGCGGCTGGAGCCTGGTGTTTTTTGGCTCTTTCGCCCAGCTGCTCGTCGTCGCCCTGCTCGCCGCGGTGCTCGTCTGGCGGCTGTACCGGCGCGCCTTCGTCACGGCCTGAGCCCTGCAGTACCCGCCAGCATGGCGGAAAGGCGTGTCATTGCGTCCACACGGGCGGCCCAGGGCAGCGACGTTCACGACGTCGTCCGGCTGCTGGGCCCCCTGGCTTCGGAAGAGCTCGTCGCGGGCTTTCTTCGCCGCGGGAAGTGCGTCGAGGTCGCGACCCTTCTGGGCGAGGTGGTCGGCCTCGCCGTGCTCGAGTGGCTTCACCCGCTGCAGCGCGCGGGCAGCGAGGCGTGGCTGACGGCGCTGGTCACCGATGCATCGGCCCGGCACCGTGGGGTCGCCCGCGCGTTGCTGGGCTCCATCGGCCGCCGCGTCCGGCAGGGAGGCGGAGGTTGTCTGCGCATCGCCTGCCCGCTGGAAGACGACGCGCAGCGGTCTTTTCTCGCCGCCACCGGGTTCGAGCCGCGATGGCTGGTGTTCGAAAGGCCCACGGGGTGATGCTGCCGCGCAAATGTGGACGCTCGACCCGTCGATCACTTTTCTGAACCACGGCAGCTTCGGCGCGTGCCCGGTTTCCGTGCAGCAGGAACAGGCGCGGTGGCGCACCCGCCTCGAGGCCGAGCCAGTTCGTTTCTATCTGCGTGAGCTCGAGCCGTTGCTGGACGCCGTCCGCGCGCGGCTCGGAACCTTCCTCGGCTGCGACCCCGACGAGCTCGCCTGGGTGCCGAACGCGACAACGGGGGTGAATACCGTGCTGCGATCGCTGGCGTTGCAGCCGGGCGACGAGGTGCTGGCCACCGACCATGCGTACAACGCCTGCGCCAACGCGCTGCGCTTCGACGCCGATCGCGCCGCAGCGAAGGTCGTCGTCGCCGCCGTCCCCTTCCCCCTCGCGTCGCCCGAGCAGGTGACGCAAGCCGTGCTCGCCGCGGTGACGCCGAAGACGAAGGTCGCGCTGATTGACCACGTCACCTCGCCCACCGGCCTCGTCTTTCCAATCGCCGAGATCATCGAGGGGCTGCACGCGCGTGGCGTGCCGGTGCTGGTCGACGGAGCGCACGCTCCCGGCATGGTGCCGCTGAACCTGCGCGCGCTCAACGCCGACTGGTACACCGGCAACCTCCACAAGTGGGTCTGCGCGCCGAAAGGGGCCGCCTTTCTTCACGTGCCTCTCGCGCGGCAGCGCGACGTTCGGCCGCTGACCATCAGCCACGGCGCCAACGCGACCCGCACCGACCGTTCGCGCTTCCGCCTCGAGCACGACTGGACGGGGACGCTCGACTTCTCGCCGTGGCTCACCGTGCCCGCGGCGCTCGACGTGCTTCCGGCAGGGGCGATGGAAGAGAACCGGGCGCTCGCGTTGGAAGCGCGCGCGCTGCTGGCGTCGGCCATCGGTGTGCCGCTGCCGGCGCCCGAGTCGATGATCGGGGCTCTGGCCGCGCTGCCCTTGCGAGACTTCGCAGCCGCCACTGGCCCCTTCGACCCACTGCAAGATCTCTTGTTCCACGAGCACCAGATCGAGGTGCCGGTGTTTGCGTGGCAGGGGAAGCGGCTGCTGCGCGTCTCGGCGCAGCGGTACAACACGCGCGCGGATTACGAACGCCTGGCGGCGGCCCTGAAGTAGGTTGCCCGCCGTGCCGCGCTTCGCCTCGATCGACATCGGAACCAACTCGGTGCTGTTGCTGGTGGCCGAACGTGGCGCCGATGGCCGCTTCTCCGCAGTCGCCGAGCGCGCCGAGATCACCCGGCTCGGACGCGGCGTCGACAAGACACGCACGCTGAGTCCCGAGGCAATGGAAGACACGCTGGCCGTGCTCGAGCGCTGCGCCGCCGAGGCGAAGTCGCTGGGCGTCGAAGGCATCGCCGCGACCGCGACCAGCGCTGCCCGCGATGCCTCGAACGGGCCTGACTTCTTGAGAGCGGTCGCCACCCGCACCGGAATCAAAGTCGAGATCATCTCGGGCCCAGAAGAAGCGCGCCTGTCCTTCGCGTCCGCCTTCGCCGACTTCGGAGGCCACGGCCCCCTGGTGGTGCTCGACATCGGTGGCGGCAGCACCGAGTTCATCTACGGCGACGAGAAGGGTGTCGTCACCTTCCGCCACAGCTTCGACGTCGGCTCGGTGAGGTTGACCGAGCGGTTCGTGAAGTCCGACCCGCTGAGCGCCGAAGATCTCGCCGCCATTCGCTCGCACCTCGCGTCCGTGTTCTCGACGCTGCCTGCGGCTCCCGCAGGGACGCACCTGGTCGGGGTCGCCGGTACGGTCACCACCGTCTTCGCCGTTGCCCGCGCGCTCGAGCCGTACGACGCGTCGAAGGTGCACGGCGCGACGCTGACCCTGGCCGAAGTGTCCTCCACCACCGAGAAGCTCTGCACGTTACCGCTGGCGCAGCGCCGCACCCTGGCCGGCCTGCAGCCCAAGCGCGCCGATGTCATCCCCGCGGGGGCGCTGATTCTCGAGGCCGCCGCCCGCAGCGTCGGCGCCACGGAAGTGCGCGTCAGCGACCGCGGTCTGCGCTGGGGCCTGCTGGTGGATCGCTTCGGGAAATCCGCGTGACCGAAGAAGCGAAGCCCGTCACTCAGGGGCAGGCGTACTACGGGCTCGGCGTTCTCTCGGTCATCAACCTCCTCAACTACCTCGACCGCTACATCCTCGCGGGGGTGATGGAGAAGGTGCAGAAGCAGTTCGACCTCACCGACACCGAAGGCGGCACGCTCGCGACGACCTTCATGCTCGTCTACATGTGCGCGTCGCCGCTGGGCGGGTACCTGGGCGATCGCCTGCCGCGCAAATGGCTGATCGCGGGCGCGGTGATGCTGTGGAGCCTGGCCACCATCGGCTCTGGTCTCGCGACGGGCTTCGCGATGCTGGTGGTCGCGCGCGGGCTGACGGGCGTGGGCGAGGCGGGTTACGGCACCATCGCTCCGTCTTTCATCAGCGACCTGTTCCGCAAAGAACGGCGTTCGCGGATGCTGTCGATCTTCTACACGGCGATGCCATTGGGAGCGGCGGCCGGCTTCATCATCGGCGGCTACATCGGTGAGAGGTTCTCGTGGCAGGCAGCGTTCTTCGTCGGCGGCGCGCCGGGCATCGCCCTGGCGGTGTTGTCGCTCTTTCTTCCGCAACCGAGGCGGGGAGGCATGGACGAGGGGCCGACGGTCGCTCCGGTTCCTTTCGCGCAGGGCTTCAAGGCGCTGCTGGGCAACGCGCGGTTCTGGTTCACGACTGCGGGCCTGACGCTGATGACTTTCGGCATTGGCGGCCTCTCGAACTGGATGCCGAAGTTCTTGTCGTCCGAGCGCGGCTTCACGGGCGGCGACGCGGGCTTCTACCTCGGAGCATCCACGGTTCTCGGCGGCCTGCTCGGCACCATCGCGGGCGGGTTCGTGGGCGATCGCATGGATCGCAAGCGACCTGGGGGTGGCGTGCTGCTGTCCGCGATCGGCCTCGTCGTCGCGGCGCCGCTGATGTTCCTCTGCGTGATGATCGACGGGCGTGCCCTGCTCTTCATCGGCCTCTTCCTCGCCCAGTTCTTCATCTTCCTGAACAACGGCCCGCTGAACGCGGCGATCGTCAACTCGGTGCCGCCGCACCTGCGCGCCTTTGCTTTCGGGATCTCGACCCTGACGCTGCACCTGTTCGGCGACGCGGCCTCACCGGTGGTGATCGGGTGGATCAGCGATCACTCGAGCCTGGGCACGGCGATCAAGCTCAACGCGATTCCCGTGCTCGCCGGCGGCCTCGTGCTCTTCGTCGGCCTCAAGCACTTTGCGCATCGGCCACCACCCGTGGCCGAAGCTCACTGACGGTCTTTTCGATCTCAGTCGCCAGCGCCTCGCCTTCGACCAGCAGCCGCGCCTTGAGTCGCGTGCGATTGCCGAGCACGAAGAAGGTCACCACGTCGCCGACCGCCGCGCGGCGGCGCTCGAGGAAGTACCGGGTGAAGAAGGCCAGCGGCAGCCCGCTGACGACTGCGACGACCGCTCCAGGCACGCCCCACTGCGTCCACGCCAGGTACGCCAGCAGCGCCTGCCAGACAGGGGTCAGCACCAGGGCCGAGATGAACTTGAAGGTCGCGATGCGGTCGCGCGGCAGCGGCAGAATTCGCGCGGCGTAGCGCACCAGCAGAAAGGGCACCGCGAACAGCACGCAGCCGATCACGAAGAGAGGAAAGCCGAACAGCAGGCTGCCGAGGTTGCGCATCACGAAGCGGGCGACCTCCGGCCGGCGGTACTGCATCGACAGGTCCCTCGGGTTGGCGTTCACCATGTCGAGCCGCCGGCGGAAGGACATGACGTCGTCGCGCAGCTGCTCGAGGCGATCGGGCTGCTCGCGGCGCAAGAGCTCGACGCCCTTTGCGAAGCGCCGCAGCCGTTCGGGATCCTTCGGGCGCTCGCCCATGCGCAACGAGTACAGCTGCTCGCCGGTTTCGATGAGCTTCAGGTCTTCCCACTGCTCGAGGTTCAGCGTCACCGCCTTCATCCCGTCGGCGACCTGTTGGGTCAACGCGCGCACCCACTCGTTCTCGGCGTCCCCGGCGAGGCCGTCAGGGACGACGACGGGAATCGGAGTGCCGACTTCGATCTGCACCTTGCTGCGGAAGCGGTGCTTCTGCGCGTAGGTGAGGCCGATGGGGACGATGCGAACCGGCGCTGCGGCTCGGGCGGCTTTCAGCGCGATGCGCGCGCAGCCTGTCTTGATTTCCGACAGCTGCGGATCCGAGTGCGACTTGCCTTCGGGGAAGATGGTGATCGCCTTGCCTGCGATCAACGCGCTGGCCGCGGCGTCCAGCGTCCCTTCGTTCTTCTGCATCTGCCCCGGATGATCCTGCTTTCGGTACACTGGCAGTGCGCCCAGGCCCTTCAGCACCCACCCGAAAAGCGGCGCGCGGAACAGCGGCTCTTTCGCGAGGAAGGTGACCTGTCTTTCGGTGGCGACGAAGACGAGCGCCGGGTCGAGCAGGCTGTTCGGGTGGTTGCCGACGTAGAGCACCGGCCCCGTCAGGTCATCGCCCTTCCGCGTCACCTGAAGGATGTAGAAGAGCCTCAGCGCGAAAGAGATCACCGCCCGGACGAATCGGTAGAACACGCGCGGCAGCGTAGCTCTCAGAACAGGCCGATGTTGAAATGCACGTTGAAGGCCGGCTCGTTCACCAGCAGGTCGGGGAACAGGTTGACTCCGAAGTCGAGCGCCAGCGGGCCGATGGGCGTCAAGTAGCGAAGGCCCGCACCCGCGACCGGCCGCAGCGAGAACCCCGTGGGCGGCGACAGCCACAGGTTGCCTGCCTCGAAGAAGAGGCCGAGGTCGACCGGGCCGAAGGCGGGAAGGCGCAGCTCGGCTTTTCCGAGCACGAAGACTTCGCCCCCTTGCGACGCCACTTCGTTGCGGCCCAGCAGCGTCACGGCCGCAGGCGTGCAGCCGATGTTCGTCGCCAGCACTTTGCAGTCATTGATCTGCTTCCGGTAATCCTGCCGCTGGTCATCCGCGATCAACCCGTCTTCGCGGAACCCGCGCAGGCTCGAGCTGCCACCCAGGTAGAAGCGTTTCACCGGCGGCGTCACCGAGTTCTCTACCAGCGGAATGATGGTGCCCGCGCGCGCCGACAGCGCGAGGACGAGCTTCCGGTACAGCGGGACGTATGTCGTCGCGGTGCCCGACACCTTCAGGAACTGCACCGGCACCGGCTGCTGCTCTTCGTCGCGCGTCTCGATCGCCCAGGTCGTCTCGATCGCCGCCTGCAGCAGCAGGCCCTTGCGTGGCACCACCACGTCGTCGCGCAGGTCGATGGTCGGCGCGAACCGCACGGTGTTGAGCGCGAAGGTGCCGAAGAGGAACCGCAGCCGTTCCTGGTCGGCGCGCAGCAGGGGGAAGATGACGCCGCTGGCGTTGTTCACCCGCGACACGCGCGACCACTCGGCCTCGTACTGCAGCTGCAGCGTCAGCTTCGGCCGCGTCCAATCGATGAAGCCCAGGTTGAAGGCGTGCGACCAGTCGATACCGGGGCCCGCAGCGAAGCGGGTGAAGCGGTACGACTGGCGGAAGACGCGTTCTCCGACGATGTCGACCCGGGTGCCGATGCCGAAAGGCAGCAGGCCGCGGTTCGACACCGAGATGTTGCCCGCGCCGCCCAGTTGCTCGAGCGCGTTCAAGTCGGACACGTCGACCTGCCTCGACAGCGCGAGGCCCGAAGCGGCGAACATGTTGATCTTCACCCGGGCCTGCAGGTTGATGGCGCGGCCGGCGAGGTTCGGAAACTCGACGTCGACGACCCCACGGGGACCTTCGGCCAGGTAGTAGCCGAGGCCCGCTTCACCGCTGATGCGCTGTCGCTCGCGCACCTCGACGATGATGTCCTTCACCGCGTCGCGCGTCTCCGGAGCGAGGATTCGCACGTCGGCCGACCGGAAGATGCCCAGGCCCAGCAGGTTGCGCTGCGACGTGTAGAGCTTCTCTGGGTCAAGCGGCTCACCCTCGGTGAAGTCCAGCTGGCTGCGCACCACCGACTCGAAGGTGCGCTGGTTGCCGCGCACCAGCACCTTGCCGACGGTGACCTGCGGGCCCTTGCTGACGACGAACTTTACGTCGGCGCGCGTCTCGTTCTCGGCCAGCGCCACTTCCGGAGTGACCGTGCCGTAGTGGTAGCCCCTGCGCACGAGCTCACGCTCGAGGCCCTGCACCCAGCCTTCGAGCCGGCGTTCGCTCAAGGGCTCGCCTGCCGAAATTGCCCCTGCGTTCACCTCGGGGAACCCCGGCGGCCCGTCGGCAAAGCTCACGCTGCGCATCCGTGTCTGCGGGCCTTCGACGACGCCGAACCGAACCGCGGCACCCGCCTTCGCGAAGTCCACCGACACAAGCTGCACCAGCGCCTTTGCATACCCCCGCTCGCGATAGAGCCGACCCATCGCCTTTGCCGCTTCCAGGTAGGCGGCCTCGACCATCACCGTCTCGGGAGCAGGTGCCGGCGGGTCCCCGAAACGCGGCGGCTTCACCTTGCCTTCGAGCTGCAGCGGGTCATCGACGGGCCGCACCTCCGAGCCCAGCGCCGGGGTGCCCGAGGTGATCACGTCGGCCAGGACGCGCCGCAGCTCATCCGAGCTGATGCCTTCGTTGCCGGTGAAGGTCACACTCCTCACGAACAGCTGCGGGCCTTCTTCGATCACGAACTCGAGCAGCGCCGATCGCGGCGTCGCGCCCGGCCGCTCGCGCACGGACACCTTCACGTCGTGGTAGCCGCGGTACCGGTAGAAGTTCGCCAGCTGCGCCGCGAGGCGATCGGCCACCGTCGCGTCCATCAGCTCGCCGCCGTCCCACGCCAGCACGCGGCTCAGCGACCGGGGAGCGAAGGCCACGTTTCCGCTGAAAGCCAGGTCGAGCCGCGGCCCGGCAGAAATCGGCAGCACCACCACCCCGCCTTCTTCGATCTGCGCCGGGTCCACCCGCGCGCGGTAGAAGTGCTCGACGCGCAGTGTCTCTTTGAGCCGCTCGAGGCTGGCTTCGATCGCGCCGACGTCGATCACCTGCCCCAGCGACAGGTCGAGCTCACGCATCAGGCGGGGCAGCGGCAGACCTGGATCGCCGGCGACGATCAGCGCCTTGATGCGCGTCGGTAACCCCTCGCCGATGAAGAAGCCGACGTCGACGCCCGCCTCGCCTTCCGTTTCCTGCACCTCGACCTTCACGTCGCGGTATCCGCGCCGCCGATACAGCTGCATCACGGCCTCTCGCGCCTGAATGATGCGCTCGGGGTAGAACTCGGACTCGACGGTGAGCCGCGTCGGCGCGAGCACCTCGGCATCGGTGAGCGCGAAGTTTCCTTCGACGTAGATGGCCCCAATCGTCTGCTTCGAACGCAGGTCGAACACCACCCGCAGGCCTTCCGGCACTTCTTCGGCGAAGACCTCGACGTCGGCGAACCGCCCCGTTTCCATCAGGCGTTCGATCGACCGCCGCACCGCGCGGGGTGACAGCCGCTGGCCCTTTCGCACCAGCACCAGCCCAGGCGCTTCCTCGAGCAGCTTCGGGTCGCCGCCCGCCTGAAGCCGCAGCTCGACCTGGTCGACCAGGACTGCGGCGGGGATCTTCAAGTCTTCGAACTCTGCCGGCGCCTGCGCGAGCAGGGCGGCGAGCAACAGGCTCACTCCCATTCGAAGCGGAACTTCAAGTCGATGCCGGGGTTGCCGACGTTCGACTCCTGGCTCTGGTTGTCCCACTGCGCGCGCGCGGACACCTTGTCGTTGAACTTGTACTCGGCCTGCGCCTTGGTACCGCGGCCGGTGACAGGCTGGCTGACGCCGACCTTCAGCCTGTCGGTGAGCACCTTCGATTCCCAGCTCACCGATGGCTCGGCCTGGCCGGTGGCTTCGTTGAAGGTGGTCGAGAGGTGCACCGCCTGGTCTTTGAGGCCGACGTTCTTCTTCAGGAAGCGCTGCACCTCGCGCTCGAGACCGCTGGCCTGAAACAACGCTTCGGCGGCGAGGCCAGCGCCCGCTTCGGCAGTGGCGCGTTCTCGCGAGGTCACGCCCAGGGTGAGCAGCGAGATGATGTCGGCCTCGGGCAACGGCGGCTCGGCGCTCAGCGACAGCTTCGGATCATCGAGCTTCCCGAAGCCCTTCACCTTCACCAGGTATTCGCGCACCTGCGACTGGGCGGTGAGATCGAAGGTGGTGTCTTGCGCACCGAACTGCACCACGCCGCGGGAAATCGAGAAGGCCTGACCGCGAAAGAAGGCCTGCGACCCTTCGGCCGTCTCGAGCGCGCCCAGCAACACCGGCTTCACGTTCGTGCCGGCCAGCTTCAGCTTGCCGGTGAGGCGCGCGCGGGCGAGGTTGTTGTCGATGCGGATGTCACCCTGCGTTCCGTCGAGGTTCACGTCGAAGCGCAGCCATTCCGTCTGGCGATCGTCCGACGGCGGCAGGCGCATTGACGTGCTGCTCAGCAGCGATTCGAGATCCAGCGGCTGGGTGTAGCGAAGCTTCAGCACGTCCAGCGAGCCGGCGAGCTGGAACGACGGAGGCTTGCCGAAGAAGATGAGACTGCCGCTGACCGAGGTCGGGAAGTCGGGGCGCGGCTGCAGCGTCACTTCCTCGAGGTCGATGCCGAGCTCGACCTGCTTCACCTCGAACCGTTCGAGGCGAATGTCACCCCGTCCACGCACGCGGCCGTCGTTCAAGAACCCTTCGAAGTCCGAGAGCAGCACGCGGGCTTCCGAGAACTCGGCCTTGCCCGTCAGCGCGCGCACCGCCATCACCTGGTCCCGCACCTGGAACTTCGCGTCGCGCACCTCGGCCGAACCCACCAGCGTCGGCTTCTTCACCGTGCCCGAGAGCAGCGCCGTGAACTCGACCCTGCCCGCGCTGCGTTCGAGCTGGGGCACGAAAGACTCCAAAAGCCGAAGATCCAGCGAGCCGCGGCCCTTCAAGTCGGCATTCACCGGGCCCCACGTCCCTTCGGCGTTCATCGCAGTGTTCGGCCCGCGCATCGCGAAGCTCGCCACCTCGAGCTTCCCCTCGTCCCACTTGAAGACCACGGGACCATCGTTGGTGGCGCCGAGCTCGCCGCGCTGAATGGAGACCGACGTGAGCTCGGCCACCAGGTGCGAATCGTCCATGCTCTTCAGGTTGCCGTTGCCGGCGATCTTGCCCTTCAGGCCCGCCGTCAGACCTGCCTTGACGGCCTGCGCAGGAATGAAGGCGCGAAGCTCGGGCAGGTCGAGCGTGAGCCATCCTTCCC
This sequence comes from Myxococcales bacterium, assembly GCA_038206395.1. Classification (GTDB taxonomy): domain Bacteria; phylum Myxococcota; class Myxococcia; order Myxococcales; family Myxococcaceae; genus JAGSPQ01. Next base: position 68,546 of record JBBRAX010000009.1, read on the forward strand.
AGGGGTACGGATCCTTCGTCTTCATCGCCAGCTCGCCCGTGACGCCGTCAAAGAACTTCCCCTTCACCGTGAGGTCCTTTCCTTCGAGGTGGGCCGCGAGCTTCAGCGCGCCCAGTGGGTGCTTGCGCCAGGTCACCTGCGGCGCCGCGATGTTGGCGGCGACCACTGGGACATCGGTCGTCCCGCTGACCTCCGCTTCGACCGTCAGCGTCCCGGCGAGCCCGTTTGCCAGCGCCAGCTCGGCGCCCACCACTTCGCCCAGCGAACCGCCGGTGAGCTTCGCCCTGAAGTCCAGCGGGCCCGAGAAGAGCCAGCGGCCTTCGGCGTTGAGCAGGCCGATCGCTCCATTCAACGTGGCGGGCTCGAGCACCAGCGCGTTGCCCTTCTCGAGCTGCAGCCTCACCCGCCCGGCCCCGACGCCGCGCCCGTAGTAGCGCGTGTTCGAGAGGTCGAGCGCGATGGTGCCGTCGACGGCGCTGGCCGGGCCATCGAAACGAATCGAGCCGCTCGCGTCGCCCACCAGCACCTGCTGAAAGGCGCCGATCGACGGGTTGAGGTGGGCGATCAGATCGATCAGATCTTCCGTGCGGCCCTTCGGCACCATCGCCTCGGCGTTGATGAAGAGCCCTTCGCGGCGAAACGAAAGATCCGCATGGCCCTGGAAGCCCGTGCGCCCCTTTTGGCCGAACATGTTCGGGAAGCTCAAAACCCCGCGCGAGAACTTCAGCGGCCCCTGCACCACGCCCGCCGCGTAGCCGAACATCTCGAAGTCACGCAGTGCGACCTGCCCGTCGATCTTCACGTCCGAGTACGGCCCCGAGATCGCCACCGTCGCCGTGCCCAGCCCCGCCCACGGAATGCCGGCAATCGAGCCGAAGTCGGCCAGCTGCAGCGCCTCGCCCTGCGCCTTCACTTCGAGGCCCTTCGTGATGTCGAAGAACAGCGTCACCGCGCCGTTCACCACTGTCTCTTTTCCGGCCTGCACCCGAATCGAGTTGAACTCGACGCGGTCGCCGTAGATGCCGATCTTCAAGTCGGCGTGCCCGTTGTCGAAGGTGAGAATCGTCGGGCCAGCGGTGACGGGCGCATCCCACGCGCGTGCGGCGAGCACGAACCGGCCACCCTTCAGGTCGACATCGCCGATCAGCTGCGGCTTCGGCGACAGGTTGCCCGTCAGCGTGGTGCGCAGCGTCGCCGGGAAGTCGACCCACGCGCCGGTGAGCCCGCATCGCTCGAGCACCTTCGCGAACTGCACGTCGTCCGTCTCGACCCGCGCCTTCACCGGGAAGCCCTGCGTCAGCTTGAGCTCGCCATTCACCCGAACCGAGCCCTGCCCCACGCGCGCCGAGAACTCTTCGAGCTTCACGTCCTCGCCGGACCACCGCGCCTTTGCCGTGAAGTCGCCCGGGCGGAACTGCGCGATGCGAATCTGGCTGCCCTGCACCTGCGCGCTGACGGCGAGCGTGTCGGTGCGGCCGTTGATCAACATCCGCGTCCACACGTGGCCTTCGGCAGGCTGAAGCAGCGGTTTGCCGGCGAGGCGCGTGATGCTCGCGATTGGGCTGAACACCTGCGCGTTCACCGCCAGCACCGGCGCCGCGTCGCACAGCGACTCGACAGTGCCGGTGATCGACAGCCGAGCGCCCTCGGCGCTCACTTCCGCCCGCGTCACCGACAGCTTCTCGTCGCCGACATCCAGCTCGCCCTCGAGCATCGCCTTGCCGAGGCTCACCGTGCGCGTGCCATCGACGCGCAGCTGCCCGCTGCGCATCACGGCCTGAAGCTCGACCGTGTTCTTCCGCGAGCGCCAGTCGAGCTCGAGCCCGTCGAGCTGCAGCCGCCGCGACTGGGGCAACAACAGCACCACAGCGCCTTCGCGAATCTGCAAGTGCTCGACCTTCACCCGCTTCAGGACATCCAGCGGGCACGCGGCCGACTTCTGCCCGTCGGCCGACGGCCGGCTCAAGTCCAGCGTCAAGCGCGGCCGGGTCAGATCGAGGTTGTCGAGGGTGACGGACGACAGCAGCACGCTGCGCAACGACACGTACGCCTCGTCGGCTTCGATCAGCGGCTGCTTCGTCTGGCGGTCCGTCAGCGCGATTCCCGCCAACCGAACACCCTGCTCGAGAGGGTCCAACTCGCAGCGGTCGATGCGCACATCGTAGGAAATCCGCTTCGGCAGCTCGGTGCGCAGGGTCTCGCAGGCCCAGACGGCCGCGCGATCGGTGCGCAGGGCAAACACGACCCCCACTGCGCCCAGCGCACCCAACAGCAGCGCTATTCGCCAGCGGCGAGACGTCTTCACCACCACCTCGACTGCCGTCTAGAGCTTGCCCAGCCCTTCCAGGTAACGATCGATCTCGGCCAGGTCGACGCCGGACTTCGCGGGCTTCGACGCCGAAGGCCGCGGAGGATTCACTTCTGCAGCGGGTGCCGCCGGGGGCACCATCACGGCGCTCGCCGTCTGCGAGGCGATCATCGGCGGCGCGGGAGGCGCTGCCACGGGTGCAACGGCGGCCGGGGCGGGCACTGCGCCGGTCGCGTGGAGCCCCGTCTCGAGCCCCAGGTTGTTGGCGATCTGCTCGATCAACGCGCCGTCGATGTCCGGCGTGCGCGCGAGAAACGCCTCGAAGAGCGCGTTGTCGCAGAGCGTATTGATGACGCGCGGCGTGCCCCCACTGCGGCGGTGAAGCACCTCGATCGCGTCGGGCGTGAAGGGCATGCGCGGGCAACCCGCCAACCGAAGCCGGTGCTTCACGTACGCCTCGGTAGAGTCCGAGGTGAAGGGCTCGAGGCGGTAGCGCATCGCCACTCGCTGGGCCAGGGGCGCGTCGAGCTTCAGGTTCTTTTCGATTTCCGGCAGGCCAAAAAAAACGAAGCTGATCAACTTCCGTTCGGGCACTTCGAGGTTCAGCAGGCCGCGGAACTCTTCCATCAGCTCGCGGGTCTCGAGCATCTGCGCTTCGTCGATCAGCACCACGGCTTTGCGGCCCTGCTCGTAGATCTGCAGCAGGCGCTGGTACAGCTGTGACAACAGCGCGAGCTTTTCCTGAGCGGGATTCTCGACGCCCAGCTGCAGCGCGATGCGCTTGAGCAGCCAGTTCGCGGTGATCCCCGAGTGGATGATCACCAGCAGCGCAGCCTCGTATTCTTCCTCGGGCAGCGAATCGAGCATGCGCCGCGCGAGCGTCGTCTTGCCCGCGCCGATGTCACCGATCAGCACCGACAGGCCCTTCATGTAGCTGACGGAGTGCAGCAGCCGCGTCAGCGCCTGCGAGTGCTGCGTGCTGTTGTAATAGAACCGGCTCACCGGCGCGTTCGAGAACGGTTCCTGCGTCAGCTCAAAAAAGTCCAGGTACGTCATGGCGCCTTAGAGGTAGCCCACTTTGCGAGAAACCGGCGGCGCCGAGCCCGGGCCCGGACGCTTCGGCGCCGTCGGAGCCTTCGGCCCGTCTTCTTCCGGGGTGGCGATCGCGCCCAGCCGCGTCACCGTCTGATCCACATCGCGGTACGTCGGGTCGATTGCCTGCACCTTCATGAACTGGTTCAACGCCTTGCCCAGGTTTCCCGCCGCCTCGTGCGCGGTGCCGAGCTCGTACCGCAGCGCCTTTTCGACGTCCGGGGTCGCGTGCTCACTGGCCAGCGCGAGCGCGTAGCTCTCGACGGCCGCCTTCGTGTCGCCCTTCATCATCTGCAGGGCGGCCATCATCGAGAGGCAGTCGATTTCCTTCCGCTTGCCCATGGAGCCTTGGCGCGCGACGACGAACTCGCCGATCGCGTCATCGATGAGCCCCATTTCCTTGTAGGCGATGCCAAGGTCGTAGTGGGTGTCGACGTCCTCGGGCTTGACGACCTTCTCGAGGCCCTTCTTGAAGTCGGCGAACACTTCTTCCACCGAGTACTGGAAGTCTTCCGACGGCACCTCGGCGACGTCCGAGACGCTGTCTTCCTGCATCTGACCCATCTCACCCAGCTCGTTGGCGAGCTCGGCGGCGAGGTCGAAGGCATCTTTTTGCTCGGCGCCGTTGGCCTCGGTCGCGGGAGCGGCGAAGTCTTCACCCGCGGCAGTTCCGGCTTCCTTCGCCGCGATCTGCGCCATCAGCTCGGCCGCACGAACGTGGCCCGGGTAGGCGATCTGCACGGTCTCGAGAATCTCGCGCGCTTCGTCGAAGAGCCCCTGCTCGACGAAGAAGGTCGCCTCGTCGCACTCCTCACTGGCCGGATCGTCGTCCGGCGGAGCGACCACCGCTTCTTCGTCTTCGATCGCAGGCTCGGTATGCGTCGGCACCGCTTCGATCGACGCGTCGTCGGCGTACTGCACCGCTTCGACCTCGGGCTCGGAATCCAGGTCGTAGACCTGCGCGCTGGGCTCGACTTCGAGCTCGGGTTCCGGTTCCGGTGACGGCTCGATCTCGAACTCGTCGCGGTAGGCCAGCGGCGGCGGCACGAAAGCTGGCTGCTGCATCGTCATCATCCCGTGCGAGTCGGGCACCGCGGTGCTCTGCGTGACGGGGTCGTCATCGGTGAACAGCTCGTCGGCGACTTCCGTCTCGCCCGTCTGCATGTCGAGCTCTTCGGCCGACATCTCCATCGGCTCGGGCTCGGCGTCGCTGACCAGAGGCTCGTCGTCCGCCGCAACAATCACGGACGCCGAGACTTCGACCTCATCGGGCACAGGCGGGTCGTCGATGGAGTATTCGCTGGGCTGCTCGTAGTCCGTCTGCTCCATCGCCTCGTCGGCGACGAGGTCGGAGTTCTCGGCGAGGTCATCGTCACCGGCGGCGTTCAGCGCCATGTCGTCGCTGGCCAGCAAGTCTTCCGGCGCTTCGGCGACGATGATTTCCTCGTCACTGCTGTCGACCAGAATTGCGTCTTCCGCGACTTCGGGCTCGACGTCCGCACCCGCATCGACGACGCCAGTGCGCAGCGACGACAGGAAGGCGGGGACTTCGGGATGGCCGGGGTTCTGCTGCAACATCGTCTGCAGGTACGGCTGCGCGCGCACCGAATCCGCACGGCGCGTGTGAAGCCGCAGCACGTTCAACAGCTGCTCGGACGCCTGGGCCTGATTCCCGGCTGCGACGTAGATGTGGTACGCCTTTTCGTGCGCGTCGATGTTCTCGGGATCGATCGAGAACACTTTGCGCAGGTGTTCCAGCGCTTTGTCGTGGAGCCCGTACTTCACGTAGACGTCGGTTTCCGTCAGCAGCTTGCCGAGGTTTTCCCCACCGGCGTTGCGCGCAGGCGGCGCGGCGACGGCGGGCTGCGAGGGAACCGTGCGCGGCAGCGGCGAAGCAGCCCGCGTGGTGGAAGTGACCGGCGTCGGTGGGCGGCGCGAGGCGACCTCGGCGTCGTTCGGATCCAGCTGGGCGACCTTCTGCCAGGTGGACTCGGACTCGTCGGCGCGGCCCTTCTCGGCGTAGACCTTTGCCAGCTCTTTGTAGACCGAGATCGTCTTCGAGGTCTGGCCGAGGCCCTGGAAGGCCGTCGCCAGCAGGCGCAGCGTCTCGATGTCGCGCGAGTCGGCCTTGAAGCAGATCTGCAGCTTCGCCAGCGCGCGCTTCTGGTCACCCTTGCTGAGGTAGATCTCGGCCAGCTCTCGGGCCAGCTGCAGGTTGTTCGGCTCGAGCGTGCTGATCCGTTCGGCCACGCGCACGTAGTCGTCGGTGCGGTTGTTTCGCTTCAGGTGCTCGGCCGCGCGGCGGAACTCGCCCACCGCCTCATTGCCCATCTGCTCGCGGGCGTAGAGCTCGGCGAGCTTGATCCGGGAAGCGACGTTCTCCGGATCGAGATCGACCATCTTCCGCAACGTATCCAGCGACTTCTTCGTGTCGCCGGCCTTGTCGTAGTGGTTGGCGACGATCTGGTAGTACGCCATCGCTTCGCTCATCAGCTGCAGCTGCTGATGGAGCTCGGCGAGCTTCAGGTTCACGTCGATCAACGACGGGTCGAGCTTCAGAACCTGCTTGTAGAGAGCGACAGCCTTGAGGAAGAAACCGTCGTTGCTGTAACTCTCGGCGACCTTGGTGAAATAGAAAGCCGCCTGCGAGTTATCGTTCTTCTTCTGGTACAGCTCTCCCATCTTCTGGAGGATCCGAACATCCTTCGGATCAGCCTCCAGGACCTTCTGGTACTCCTTGATCGCTTTGTCATAGGCGCCCTTCGCGACCAGCTTCGCGGCGCCTTCGATGATCTTGTTCTTGTCCAAGGAGCGGTAACGACTCGCGATTCAGAGTGACGACGGAGGCGACAGGCTAGCAGACGCCCCCACAGGTGGCCACTATGCGAACGGGCCGCTTCGACAGGTTTTACGGCGTCTCTTCGATCGCTTTTTTCAACCGCTGGGTGCCCGTTTCCGAGGCGTGCAGCCTCTCGACGAAGCGGGTGTCGTACTCGCCCCGCACGAACGCGTCTTCCATCAGGGCGGCGCGGTGGAAGGGGATATTGGTGCGAATTCCCTGCACCACGTACTCGGCCAGCGCCCGGCGCATGCGCTTGATCGCGGTATCGCGGTCTTCGCCAAAGGTGATCAGCTTCGCGAGCAGCGAGTCGTAGTGCGGCAGCACCGTGTAGTTCTCGTAGGCGGCCGAATCGACGCGCACGCCCAGGCCACCCGGCGCGCTGTAGGCGGTGATCTTCCCCGGCCACGGCGCAAAGGTGATCGGATCCTCGGCGTTCACGCGGCACTCGATCGCGCTCCCCGTCATCTTCACGTCCGCCTGCTGCAGCTTCAGCGGCATGCCAGACGCCAGCTGGATCTGCGTCCGCACCAGGTCGACGCCCGTCACCATCTCGGTCACCGGGTGCTCGACCTGAACGCGGGTGTTCATTTCCATGAAATAGAAGCGGCCCGTCTCGTCCAGCAGGTACTCGATGGTGCCCAGGTTGTTGTAGCTGATGCGCTTCATCGCCTCGAGCGAGACGCGGCCCATCTCTTCCCGCAGCGCTGGCGACACACCAGGCGAAGGGCTCTCTTCGATCAACTTCTGGTGGCGGCGCTGCACGCTGCACTCGCGCTCGCCCAGGTGAATGATGTGGCCATACTCGTCAGCGACGATCTGGATCTCGATGTGCCGCGGCTTCTCGACGTACCGTTCGATGTACATGTCGCCGTTCGAAAACGCGGCCACCGCTTCGGCCGACGCTGTCGAAAACGCCTGCGCCAACGCGCGCATCTCGCGCACGATCTTCATCCCGCGCCCGCCGCCACCTGCCGCGGCTTTGAGGATCACCGGGAAGCCGATTTCAGCGGCGAACGCTTCGGCCTCGGTCGGGTCCTTGAGCACGCCGGGCGAGCCGGGAAGCAGCGGCAGACCCGCCGCACGCGCCGCTTCACGCGCGCGCACCTTGTTGCCCATCAACCGGATCATTTCCGGGCGCGGCCCGATGAAATGAATCTTGCAGTTGCGGCACACCTCGGCGAACTCGGCGTTCTCCGAGAGGAAGCCGTAGCCCGGGTGAATCGCGTCGGCGCGGGTAATCTCGGCGGCCGACAGAATCGCGGGGACGTTGAGGTAGCTCTCTTTGCTCGACGGCGGCCCGATGCAGATCGCCTCGTCGGCGAAGCGCACGTGCAGCGCGTTGGCGTCGGCAGTGGAATGCACCGCCACCGTCGCGATGCCGAGCTCCTTGCACGCGCGAATCACGCGCAGCGCAATTTCACCCCGGTTGGCGATGAGAACTTTCTTGAACACGGTTACGCCGGTTCGATGCGGAACAGGGGCTGACCGAACTCAACGGGCTGCGCGTTCTGCCCGAGGATCTCGACCACCTTGCCGGCGACTTCCGATTCGATCTCGTTCATCAGCTTCATCGCTTCGACGATGCAGAGCACCTGGCCCTTGCGAACCGTGGTTCCGACCTCGACGAACGAAGGCTGATCAGGCGCCGGCGTCCGGTAGAAGGTGCCGACGAAGGGCGAGGTGATGAGGTGACCCTTCGGGGCTTCGGGCGCAGTGGCCGTGGGGCGGGCCGGGGCAGAAGGCCGCGGCTTCTCGAACTGGGCCGGCGACGAGCTGAGGTGAACTGCGGGCGCCTGGGTCGCGGCCATCATCGGCTGAACCATGTGCGTCACCGCCGCTGGGCCCCGGCGAATGAAGAGCTTCTCGCGGCCATTGCGCCAGACCAGCCGCGTGACCTCGGAAGCCTCGAGGATGTCGACGATCTGCCGCAGCGACTCTACGTCCAGCGAGCTGCTGCTGCTTGAACGAATCTCGACCGCGGGTGCCTCGGGCCCCACCTTCTTCTTCTTTTCGACCATGGGTTTTTTCTCAGCCGCCAGTGGCGACGCGCGTGAGGTACTTGCCGTCGCGGGTGTCGATCTTCAGCACGTCGCCTTCGTTGATGAACAGGGGCACCATCACCTGGTAGCCCGTCTCGAGAATTGCTGGCTTCAGCGCGCCCGACACCGTGTCGCCGCGGACGCCCGGGTCGCACTTGGCGACCGCGAGGTCGACCGAGTTGGGCAGCGAAACACCCAGCGCCTTGCCGTTGTAGAAGAGAATCGAGGCGTTGATGTTCGCCTTGAGGAAGTTCTTGGACTCGCCGAGCACCTTCGAAGAGACGAAGGTCTGCTCGAAAGACTTGTTGTCCATGAAGTAGAAGTCGTCGCCTTCGACGTAAAGGTACTGCATCTCGTGCTCTTCGATGTCGGGGCGGCCGACCTTGTCGCCACTCTTCATCGTCGGCTGCAGAACGCGGCCCGAAATCAGGCTGCGAATCGAGGTACGCACGAAGGCCGAGCCTTTGCCCGGCTTGACGTGCTGGAACTCGACGATCTCGAAGGGCTCGCCGTCGATCTCGATCTTCATGCCCTTCTTGAACTCAGATGTGTCGATGACGCCGGCCATGTTTGCTCGCCCAGGGTAATGAATTAACTGACGTTGAAGCGCGGTCGTGTAGCCGACCACGCCCACCCTGGGCAAGGCGCAATTGCCGTGCGGCTACAGCTCGTTCTTCACTTTCGGAGCGGTGATGCGCAGCACGTACCGCGCCTTTCCATAGTTCCCGGTCGGCTTGAGCCCCAACACCAGAAAGTACTCGGGCGTCACCATTCGCATCAGGGTGATCAGGTTGTCCGAGTTCACGCTGACCTCGGCGATCGCCCCCGTCTTCAGCGTCTCGGCCGCGCTCTTTAGCTGGCTCAAGATGTTCGCGTACTCGACCCACGCCGTCGTGAGTTCCAGCGACGCTGTCTGCGCCGCGGCGGCCGGCGCCTGGTGGGTCTCGACAGCGATGCCGTCGAAGCCCATCACGCTGCAGGCAATCGCCCCATCGACCTGGCCGACGATCGACTCGAGGTGCTGAAGAAAGCTCACTTCTTCACCGGGCACACGGGCATGCCGCCGTCAGGGTCCGGCGAGCTGCAGATGATCGGGCGGCCGTCCTGGCCACCGACGCTGCCGCAGATGCTGGTCGGGCACGGGAACTGGCCCGCGGGGCACTTGAAGCCCGACTTGTAGACGTCAATCGGAAAGGTCACCGGCACCGAGCGAATGCGCCCACCCGAAAGAATGTCGCCGAAGAACTCGACCTTCACTTTCACCCCGACGCTGGGGAAGAACTTGAATCCGCCGTCGCTGACGTAGCCGCCGTCGGTGATCGGGTTGTCGAGGACGTTGTTGAGCGCGGTGTACCCAGCCGGGCCAAAGAAGGCCATGTTGATGAAGCTGTCGTTACCCGGCTCGATCGGAATCGCCACCGGCACGCGCTCGCTGGTCACTTCCATCGAGCGGTAGAACTCGGTCGCCGGCGCCGTGTAGGTCAGCGAGATGGTATCGACGTAGATGGTGTTCCGTTCGATGCCGTTCGACAGCGGCACGGAGTTGACCGTCGTGTTGTTCGACTTTTCCATCGTGCTGCGCAGCGCGGTGACGAGCTGGAAGTTTGCACCCGCCGAAATGTCCACCCCTCCGCTGTACTGAGAGATGTCGCCCGCTTTGATGATGCACTCGCCCGTGCCGTCGGGGTCCAGCGGGTAGAAGTTCGTGACGAACAACGGGCTGTCATTCGCGCAGCCCGCCATCGCCAACACCATTGCAGAGACAAAGAGTGGAAGCCGTTTCATGAAGGTCCTCACGGGTTCTGCGCAACTGCCTGGCGGTTGAGAATGCGGGGCGTGATGAAGATCAAGAGCTCGGTGCGGGTCTCGAGCTCGCGGTAGTTCTTGAAGAAGAAGCCGAGCACCGGAATCTTGCTCAGCAGAGGCACGCCGCTGGTCGACTGCGACGATGCCTTCACGTAGATGCCGCCGATGACCGTGGTGTCCGCGTCCTTCACGAGCACCTGCGTCGCGGCTTCCTTCTTCTGAATCGCGGGCTGGCCGTTGGCACCCGAGTTCGCGGGGTCGGGCTGGTTGTTTTCCGCGCGGATGTTCATCAGCACGCTGCCGTCGGCGGTGATGTGCGGCGTCACTTCCAGCGACAGGCGGGCTTCGACGAACGACGTGTTGGTACCCGCCGCTGACACCTGGCTGAACGGAATCGAAACGCCCTGGCTGATGCGGGCGGTCGAGTTGTCGAGCGTGGTGACCTTTGGAGCCGAAATCGTCTTCACCACACCCTGACTTTCCAGCGCCGAGAGGCGAAGGTTCAGCTGCAGCGCGCCGCCGGCCGAGCCGAAGACGAAGCCGAGACCACCGCCGGATCCAGCGCCGATGCCGACCGGCAGGTTGACCGCGTAGTTCGGAGTCGCCGAGGTACCCAGCGTGCCTTCGTTGCCCGCCGCACCGGCGACGCGCACCGAGTTCGGGAAGGCGATGCCCGTGCCGTTGCCGGTCGACGGAGCGAACTGCACGTTGCCGCCCCACTGAATACCGACTTCGCGAGCCATACGGGTGTTGGCTTCGACGATGCGGCTCTCGATCAACACCTGCGGAGTCTGGGTGTCGAGAGTGGCGACCATCGACCGGACCTTGCCCATGTTCGAAGCAACGTCGCGAACGATCAGGGTGTTGGTGCGGGCATCGACGGTGACGTTGCCGCGCTCGGTGAGGATGTCCTTCACGCGGCCCGACATCCCTTCGGCATTGGCGTAGTTGACCGGAATCAGCTGCACCTGCAGGTCTTCCAGGGTCTTCGCGGCCTTCTTGCGTTCGACGCGGGCCTTCTGTTCGGCCTCGAGGGTCGCGTTCGGCGCGACGCGGATGATGTTGCCCAGGTCTTCCATGCCCAGGCCCTTCGACCGGAGGATGAGCTCGAGCGCCTGGTCCCACGGAACATTGCGGAGGCGAATGGTGACCTTGCCCGTCACGTCGTCAGCGACCACGATGTTTTTCTTCGAGATCTCGGCGATGATTCGCAGCAGGTTGTGGATATCGATGTCCTTGAACTCGAAGGACACGCGCTTGCCGACATAGCCGCGCTGGGGCGCTCCGCGTTCGGCGTACTGGGTCGCTTCCGAGGCGAAGCCGGCCGAGCGCGCGGTGACCTGCGCGGCTTCCGTCTTCACGCCCTTCAGCGCGAGCCGCCACGACAAGCCCTGCGGCGTCTTCACCACCGTCTCTTCGAACTCTCCCGAGGCCGCGACCACCACGCGAACGCGCTCGCCGCCACCGGGCGCCGCAAACGCGCTGACCATCTTCACCGGCGTGTCGAGGGCGCTCGTGTCCAAGCTCCGCTCGAGGCGCTTGGGAATCCGCGCCGAGTCGAGCGTCAGCACCGCGCTGCGGGCGTCGGGGCGTTCGACCTTCCACGTGGTCTCGCCGCCGAGCTTTACGTCGACCCGCCCACCGGCCGAGCTCTCTTCGAAGCTGACGTCTTTCACGTCCGCCGACGCGGTGAGCGTCACGGGCTTCGGGGCCGGCGCGGGCGTCGAATCGATCGCCACGGCCCGGCCGTCGATCTCGACCGCGGCTTCGGCGGCCTCGGCTTTTTGCGGGGTCAGCGAAATCGAAAGGCCATTCGCGGTGCGGGTGGCGAGGTAGACCGGCATGTCGCCTTCGATGTCGAGCACGAGACGCACCTTCTCGGGCCAGGCGCCGATGCGAACCTCGCGCAGCGCGCCGCCGCGAACGTTCTTCGCCTTTGCGGTCGACTTCACGTCAAAGAGGTCGACGGCGAGGCGCGGCGGGTTCGCAAGCTCGATCACTTCGAAGCGGGCGATGTCGCCGTCGGCGGCAACCTTCAGCTTGCCGTTCGAGAAGCTCAAGCCCGTGATTTTCTGCGCGGGGTTCTTCACCTGCTTCTCGTCGAGCTTCGAAGTCACGACGCCCGCCTCGGTGTGGCGAGGCGCAGCGACTTCGACGGGCGAAGCAGCGGCCTTTTCGACCGGCGAGGCGACGACCACAGGGGCGGCCAGCTTCGGTGCTTCTGCCCTGCCCTCGCCGTCGATCGAGATGACGACGCGGTTGCCATCGGCGCGGACGTCGTACTTCGACGCCTTGTCGAGGGCGACCATCACCCGACCCACGCTCGAACGTTCGTCCGAGAACTGCGAGGCGACGACGCCCGAGATGGGGCCGCTGCCATCGTGGTGACCCTTGATGCCACTGGCGTCGGCAGATGAGAGATCGACGACGAGGCGATCGGGCTCGTTGAGCCGGAACACCGTGAAGGTCGCGGCGCGGTTACCCTCGACGAGCACCTGGGCCCCGGTGGGCGTCTTGAGGACCTTGAGGCCGCTTAGGTTGTTGAGCTCGGCGGCGTCGGCTTGCGCCGAGAAAGCCACCGCGGCCATCGTTGCTGACAGCCAGAATTGACGCATCATCGCGGGAGTCTCCCTGGTCTTCATTCCGTAACCTTGTTGTTGAAGAGGTCGAGAACGCGTTCGACCTTCTCTTCTTTCTTGACGCAAATGCTCACCCGATTCGGAACCTTCTTCCCGTCAGGCGCGAGGAAAAACTCGGTGATCTCGATGCAGTCGCGCAGGATCTGGCTGACCTTGCCGCCCTGCTTGCCGACCTTGGTGTTGCGGCGAACGATATGACCGACCTTGGTCGCGTCTTCGAGCATCGCCACCGGGTTCGCATCGCCGCTGACCACGGCCACCAGGGTCAGCTGCTCGAGGTCGAACTGGCACAGCGGGTCGGGGCAGCCGACGTCGCTCAAGAGCTCATCGGTCTTTTTCGGCTCGTCGATCGGACTGCGAAACGGGTCACGCTTGCCGACGGGGTTGTAGTTGTAGAGGTACTGCACCACCTCACCCGCGTAACCGCCGTCGGTGGCGGCCGCGACTTCAACAGGCCTCGGCTTCGGAGTGGTGGCCGGCGCCGCAGCCACCGGCGCCGCGGGCTCGTCGCCGCACGAGACGAACGCGGCGACGCTTGCGAGCATGAAGAGGAATCGGAGCTTGGTCATTTGGGCCCGCCCGCCTTCGGCTGATCCATGAAGCGGAATGTGGTGGCGAGGAAGTCGGTCGACAGCACCACCTTGTCGTTGCGCACGATGCCGCCGCCCAAGTGGATGTTGTTCACGTTGACGATGCGGCGCAGGCCCGCGATTTCCTGAAGGAAGAGCGCAATCTCGTGGTAGTTCCCGGTGACGCTGACCTTGATCGGAATTTTTGCGAAGAACTGCGCGGGCTGTTCGGGGCCGGGCTGAACTGCCGCAATTTCGAGGCCTGACTTCTTGCCGATGTCGTTCAGCTGCGCGAGCAGCTCATCGATGTCTTTGCGCTCGGGGAGCTCAGACAAAGCGGCGAGCAGCTTGCGCTCGAGCTCGTCCATTTCCTTGCGGCGCTCATTCAGGTTCTGGGCGATTTCCTGCTTCTCGGCCAGGGTCTTCTCGAGGGCCGCCTGCTGACCCTGAAGAATGACGATCTCCTGTTCGGTCGGTTCGACCACCAAAAAATAGTTGGCCGCTGTCATCAGCGCCACTACCCCGAACATCACGCCTAACTTCAGCTGATTCGGGGCCTTGTTGATTCTTTCGAGCAGTTGTTCCATCGATGGGCTCGCTAGATCGCGTAGTTGGCAGACATCTGAATTTCGAAATCGACTCGGCGCTCGGCGACGCCGGCACCCTTGTCCACCACCGACCGCGCTTCCTTGAGGTCGATGTTCGAGAAGAAGACGCTGATGTCGGTGGTCGCGAACTCTTCGATCGCCCCTTCACCCGCCAGCAGCTCGACGCGGACGTAGGAAGACTCGCGCTTGCGTTCGACGACCCGCGCCATTCCTTTCGGGGTCCAAACCACCGTGGCAAGGCCGCGCATCAGCTCGGCGACGTCTTCGTGGCTCAGCGCCTTCCCGACCAGCTTCACCCGGTTCGACTGCTCGTTGAAGTCCGAGAGCCAGACCTTCTTCGGCATCGCGGTGGCGAGCGCGTCCAGCATGCGCACCGGGCCCGAACGCAGCTTCCGGAGGTCGTTGAGGATCTTCAGCTTGTCCTCGACCTCCTTCTTCCGCTTGTTGATGTTGTTCACCTCGCCGATCACCTTTTCGAGTTCGGTGATCCGCGCCTGGGTGCTGTTGATCTGGTCGGACAAGCGCGTCCGTGCCTCTTCACGGTTCGCGTACCAGAGGTAATTGCCCACGAGTCCGCCGATCACGATGACCGACGCCAGGATGAGAACCTGGCGGCCGACTTCGCGCTTGGCGACCTGCCTTACCGGCAGGAGGTTGATCCGAATCATCATTGCTTCGTGTCTCCTCAGTCGAGCTTGTCGCCTGGCTTACGCAAAGCCAGACCGACAGCCACCGCCGCCATTGGCGCAACGTCCATGATGAAGCCAGGATCGAACTTGCGGTTGTCGATCTCGATCAGCTTGAAGGGGTTCAGAATCTCGACGGGCACACCGACCCGGCTCTCGATCGTCTTGAACAGCGCCGGGATCTTCGCGGTGCCGCCCGAGAGGTAGACCTTCGAGAAGGTCGCGTCGGCCGCGGTGCCTGCATAGAAGTCCAACGACCGCTGGATTTCGCCGGCCACCTGTTCGGCGACCTGGGTCATCACGCGCTCGACTTCCTGGGGCACGACGGCGTCGGCGTCGTTCTGCCGGCCGCCAATCTTCAGCGCCTCGGCCTCTTCGTACGAGACGTTCAGCTGCTTTTGAATTTCTTCGGTGAACTGGTTGCCACCGATGGTGACGTCGCGGGTGAAGGTGGTGACGCCACCCGCGATGATGTTGATGTTCACCACTGCAGCGCCGGCGTTGATCAACACCACCGTCTCGTTCGAGGGGGTGTCGTAGTTGGCCGAGAAGCAGTTCTGCACCGCAAAGGCGTCGACATCGACCACGATCGGGTGAAGTCCGGCTTCAGACACCACGGTGGTGTAGTCGTTGATCATGTCCTTCTTCGCGGCGACCAGCAGCACGTCCATCTGGCCCGTGGCGTCGTTGGCGTCGGGCTTCAAGATCTGCGTGTCGATGTTCACGTCTTTGATGTCGAAGGGGATGTGCTGTTCGGCTTCCCACTGAATCGCTTCTTCGAGCTCTTCCTGCGACATGCGCGGCATCGAGATCTTCTTGATGATCACCGAGTGGCCCGACACGCCAATCGCGACATCCTTCGTCTTGATCTTCAGCTCGGCCAGCAATTCCTGAATCGCCTGCACGATCGCGGTCGAGTTCATCAGCGCACCGTCGACGATGGCCTCGGGCGGCAGCGGCTTCATGCCGAAGCTCAGCAAGGCGTAGCCAATCTGGCCTTTTCGGCGGTGCTCTTTGAGAGCGACCAGCTTCACACCGGTCGACCCGATGTCGAGGCCCAACGCAAGCTTGCCCTTCGCCATTTCAACTCCTTGGTGCTGCGCAACGAATGTGAAGCGTACCGGCGGATCTGCTGGACGCGAAAAAAACTGCCGTCAGCCGCCGAACACCTTGTCCTTGTCAGTGACCCGCAAACCGAGCGCGAGGATGATCTTCCGCTTCGTGTCGAGCCGGCATTCTTCGCCGCGCTCGACGCGATCGATGGTGAGGGCGCTGACACCGGCGCGCCGCGCGAGCTCTGCTTTAGACAGCAGGCGCTCTTCGCGCAGCACCTGGACGTTGTTCGTCGGGTTCGAAAGCTTGCGATCAGTCATTCGGGGACGCGAAGTGTCCGATCACCCCAGCGCCAAGTCAAATGAACTGATCGGTCAATTATCATCTAATTATACGTCAATTATACGTAACTATACCGTCGGCAGGGGTAGGCGAAGGCGCACCCCCAAGGCCTCGGGGGAAAAAGCGCTGCGCCTACGGAGCGTCGGGGTCGATTCCGTAGTCTTTGATTTTGTACAGCAGCGCGCGGTGACTGATCTCGAGCAGCTCGGCCGCGCGGGTGCGGTTGCCATTCGTGCGACGCAGCGCCGCGCGAATGAAGGTCTCTTCGAGCGTGTGCATCGCGCGCTTTAACGAATAGCCCGCCGACTCGGGCGTCGGCGAAGAAGGGCCACCGCTGGTCGACGGGCCCGCCTGTACGGCCGCCTGAGGCGCCCAGAGTTTCTCGGGCAGCGCCTCGGGGGTGATGAGGTCTCCTTCGGCGAGAAGCACCGCGCGCTCGATCGCGTTCTCGAGCTCGCGCACGTTGCCGGGCCAGGACCACGCCGTCATCAGCGCCATCGCCTCAGGAGAAAAGCCCTTCACCGGCGCCTCGCGGTTGAGCTCGCGGTTGAAGCGCGTGACGAAGGCGTTCGCGAGCAGCATCACGTCGTCTTTGCGCTCGCGCAGCGGAGGCACGCGCAGCATCACCACGTTCAAACGGAAGTACAGGTCAGCGCGGAACTCGCCCCGCTCGACCAGCTTGCTCAAGTCGCGCAGCGTCGCCGCCACCACGCGAACGTCGACCTTCTCCGAGCGCGTCTCGCCGAGCGGGCGAATCTCGCCTTCCTGCAGAAAGCGCAGCAGCTTCACCTGCAGCGGCAGGGGCAGCTCACCGATCTCGTCCAGGAACAGCGTGCCACCGTCGGCCTCGGCGAAGAGGCCGCGCTTCGCAGTGTGCGCGTCGGTGAAGGCGCCGCGGGCGTGCCCGAACAGCTCGGATTCGATGAGCGTCGCCGGAATCGCTCCGCAGTTGACGGTGATGAACGGCATCGACGCGCGCGGCGACAGCTCGTGAAGAGCGCGGGCCACCAGCTCTTTGCCGGTGCCCGACTCGCCCGAGACGAGAATGGTCGTCGACACCGGCGCCAGCTTCTTGATCTGCTTCTGCACGCTGCGAATCGCGTCGCTGACGCCCAGCATCCGTTCGAGCGGGCCGGTGACGCCGCGCTGTTCCTTGAGGCGCTTGTTCTCGCGCACCAGGCGAATGCGTTCTTCCGCCTTCTTCAGCACCAGCACGATCTCTTCGGGCTTGAAGGGCTTCTGGACGTAGTCGTAGGCGCCCTTCTGCACCGCTTCCAGCGCCTGGTCTTGCGAGCCGTACGCGCTCATCACGAGGAAGGTGACGTCGGGCCAGTGCTCCATCGCCGCTTTGAGCAGGGCCATGCCGTCGACCTTCGGCATCCGCACATCCGAGATGACGACGTCGTACTGCCGCGCCGCCAACTCGCGAAGCGCCTCTTCGCCGTCGGCCACCGCGCGCACGTCGTAGCCCTTGTCAGTGAGGATCAAGGTGAGCACATGGCGAATCGACGGTTCGTCGTCGGCGATCAACACGGTGCGGAAGGTGGCCATCGGTCCTCACTCTCTCATGGCAGCAGCAGGCGCACCGTGAACTCTGCACCACCGCCTGCGTGGTTTGCAGCCGATAGCCGTCCACCCATGGCTTCGATCAGGTGTCTCGAGACGGCGAGCCCGAGGCCGGTACCCTTCCCCGCCGCCTTCGTCGTGAAGAAGGGCTCGAACAACCGCGGCAGGACTTCGGGGGGAAGGCCCGGCCCGTGATCCCGAACCTTCAGCACGACCTGGCCGTCGACCGCGGCCGCCGAGAGCTCGAGCGTGCCTTCGCCTCCCATCGCCTGCGCGGCGTTGATGAGCAGGTTGATCACGACCTGCGACAGCGGGCCCGACTCGCAGCGCGCGAAGAGAGACGGGGGCACTTCGATCTTCCACTTGAGGTTCTTGAACTCGGGTCCTGACGACAGCAGCTTCACGTTCGAGTCGATGAGGCTTTCGAGCTCGACCGGGCCCGGAGCTCCCCGCGACGGCCGCCCCAGCTCGAGCAGCGATCGCACGATCTGATCGATGCGCTGCACCTCGGCCTCGATGCGCTTCACCATGTCCAGCGTCTCGTCTGTCGCGCCGGGCCGCGATCTCAGCAGCGACAGGTAGCCGAGAATTCCAGACAAGGGGTTGCCGACTTCGTGGGCGACTCCGGCGGCGAGCTTGCCGACGGTGGCGAGGCGATCGGACGCGACGAGCTCGGACTGCGCGCGCATCAACTGCACGTTGGTCGAACGCAGCTCTGCCATCTGGTTGCGGGTCGTCGTCTGCTCGGACTGCAGCGCCTCGGCCATTCGCTTCAGCGCGCGCTGGAACTGCGACATCAGCGGGCCACCCACTTCCCACTTCACGTCGAGGTTCGCGTGCGACAGGCGCTCGATCGATTGTTCGGCTGCGCGCAGCGGGCGGCCGACCATCCACTGCAACACGAAGTAGCCGAAGACGGTGACGACGACGAGATCCAGGGCCAGGTAGAAAGGCAGCACCCGCTGCAGCCGCGCCGCCATCACCCACTGCGGGCCGTCGTTCGGCGACAGCCGCTGCACTGCCGCCAGCAGCTTGCTCAACGCCGGCTGCAGCGTGATCCAGCTGATCGCGGTCGCGACGACCCCGAACATCACCGCGATGCTCGAGATCCGCAGCCGCACCGTTCAGTACCCGAAGGCCCAGCCGAGCCCACTGCCCGCAGCCTGCAACCCCAGCCACGGGGCGAAGAGCATCAGCTCGATCGCCGCCAGCCCAATCCACGGGCCGAACGGCAAGTTGCTGTCACCCGGCACCCACTCCATCTCTTCGCCCGCCGCGTCCGTCGGCTCGTCGGGAATCGGCTGAAGAAAAAGGCCGTAGGGCAGCAACGCCAGGCGCTTGAACAGCGGCAAGCCCGGCTCGAGAAATGCCCAGCTCATCACGGGCGGCGGAGGCTCGGGCTCGGGTGGCTCGTTCGGATCCACCGGAGGCTCGGGCGTCGCGGCGGCTGCGCGGCCGGTGAGCCCGATGCGCGCGAGGCCGAAGATGGCGCCCTGCAGCGACGACAGAAAGATGACGGCCAGCAGCACGCGCCACGAGAGGAAGGCGCCGACCATCGCGACGAGGAACTTGTCGCCCGCGCCCATCGCCTCTTTGCGAAAGGCGAACCAGCCGAGGATCTCGAAGGCCCGGAAAGAGAGGAAGCCCGCGAGCGCTCCGATGAAGGCGTGAAGCACGGCGCTGCCTCCCAGCGGCACCTGCAGGAGCACCCCGAAGAAGATGCCGGGCAGCGTCAGCTCGAAAGGAAGAATCCACTTCTGCGCGTCGATGACGATCAACGGCACGAGGAGCGAAATGAAAATGAGGCCGGGAACCAACGGCCAGCCCCACCCGCAACGTGCGTAAACGGCGAGGTAGAGAATGCCCGTTGCGAGTTCGACCGCCGGGTACTGAATCGAGATGGGCGCCTTGCAGTTGCTGCACTTCGCCCGCAACGCGAGCCACGAAAAGACGGGGATGTTCTCGTACCACTTGAGCGCGTGGCCGCACTTCGGGCATTTCGAGCCCGGGCGCACGATGCTCTGCCCGTCGGGGACGCGGGCGATGACGACGTTGAGGAAGCTGCCGATGCACAGGCCCGTGACGCCGAGCCAGACCACCTGCAGCCATTCGATGAAACCCACTGCTGGGAGTCTGGCTCAGCTGCCGCGCGCTGTCAGCGCCGCGATGGCCGCAAAGGCGTTCTACCCACTCAAAAGCCTGCGCTGACGGCACCGCGCCTAGCTAGGCTCTACGGCGACCCGATGACAGACGACCGGCTCAGGCGCGTTTTCTGGGCCCTGTTGGGGTTGAAGTCGGCACTCGGGCTGGCCCTGCTTGTTTCCTACCTGGCGTCGCCGCTGGCGCTGGGCCTGTCACTCGACGAAGAAAGCTACTTTGCCTGGGCCCAACGGATTCTCGCGGGGAAGTCGGGGGGGCCCTTCTTCCAGGACCCGGTGTACCCCTACGTGCTGGCCGCCCTGCTGCGGGTGACCGACAGCTCCGTGCTCGCCGCGCGCGTCTTCAACCTTTGTCTCGGGGTGTTGTCGCTGGCGCTGCTGGAAGCGGTGGTGAGGCGGCTCTTCTCGCCTCGCGAAGGGTTGATCGCGATGGGGCTTTGGCTGGTGATGGGAACCGTCGCCCTCGACGAGCTCACCCTGGCCAAAGAGCCGCTGATGATGGCCCTGATGCTGGGCAGCGCCGCGCTGGCGCTGGCGGCCGAGGGCACCCGCCGCGCTTTCGCGTTGGCCGCCGGAATCGTCGCCGGTGCGTGCGTGGGAGTGCGGGGCAATTTCCTCGCGCTGTTGCCCTTCGTCGCTGTCCTCGCCTGGGTGCAGTGGCCCCGCCGCCTCGCGTGGTTGGCGATCGCTGGGTTGGCGATGTTTCCCCTCTTGCTCGCGCTGCGCAACGGCGTGCAGGAAGCGCGCTGGAGCCCAACCACCGCTTCGTCGGGCATGGTCCTCTACATCGGGCACCACCCGGGCGCCGACGGCACGTGGGTGCGCGCGCCGTTTGCCGCAGGCAACCCGCTGGAGGAAATGCCGGACTATGTGCGCGAAGCAGCCCGCCGACTTGGCCGGCCCGTTTCGGCGGCCGAGACCTCGCGCCTGTTCGCGGCGGAAGGCCTGGGCTTCGCGACCTCCCATCTGGGCGAAGAAGCTGGACTCTTGTGGCGAAAAATCCGGCTCACGCTGAGCTGGGAAGAAGTCCCTGGAAATTACTCGCGCAGCTGCGTGCGCGACCGCTTCATGTCTGGTTTGTGGCTCGCCCCTCTTCCGGGAGCCTTGCTCTGGCCGCTGGCGCTGGCCGCGGTCGCGGCGCAGCGCCGCCGGAAGTCGGTGGCCGCCATCGGCGTCGGGTGTGTCGTCTATGCCGCCACGCTGTGGATGACTTTCGTCGTCGACCGGTACCGGCTGCCGCTGTGGCTGGGCTGCGTCATCCTCGCTCCAGCTGGCGCCGCGGCGATCGCGGGCTGGCTGAAGGGGCCTCGCCGGTGGCCTGCGATCGCTGCGGCGGTGCCTGCGATGGCGTTGCTGGCGTGGCCGGTGCGCGACTCGAGCCCAGAACGAGAACTGGCCCAGTGCCTCGCGCTCGTCGGAGCCACCGCGCTGCAGGCTGGCGACACCGACACTGCGCGCCCATTGCTCGACGAAAGCTGGTCACTGGATCCCTCGAGCCCTGATGTCGCCTTCAACCTGGGGCTGGCCCACGAGGCGGCAGGCGAATGGCCGGAAGCCGAGCGCTTCTTCGACGTTGCCGCACGCAGGAACCCGGTCAACGCGCCCGCCTGGTGGGGGCTGGCAACGGCCGCAGAACGGCGCGGCGACAGGGCCGCCGCACAGGTCGCTTTCGATGCCTTCTTTGCCCACGCCACGCCCCAACAGCTTGCGCGCGCGTGCGACTCGCTGGCTGGGCAACCAGGTTTGGCGTGGCTTCTGCCTCGCTGCCGCCCGCAGTGACGCATACAGTTCACGCGCCCCCCCCCACGATGGACAAGGAACCGATTCGCCGCGCGCTGCTGCTCTTCGCTCTGGCGATTCTGCCGGTATTGGCCTTCGGCCCGGGCCTCACCTCGCCGCTGACCCACTTCGACGACCCGCTGTACCTCGAGCGGGCCGAGTATTCGAGGCCCGGGCTCTCGGGCCTCGACGCGCTGTGGCAGGGCACCCGCGCGTGGAGCGGGACTTTCGTCGAGTACTTCCCTCTGCGCGACTCGGTGTATTGGACGATCTTCCAAGTCTTTCAATTACAACCGCTGCCGTATCATCTGGCGAGTCTCTTCTTTCACATTGCAACCACGTTCCTCGTTTTCGCCTTCGTCCGGAAGATCGAACAACCGCGGTGGGTTTCTGCGGGCGCAGCGCTGTTGTTTGCTGTACACCCCATTCACATCGAGTCCGTCGTCTGGGTCGCGGGTCTCAAAGACCCGATGTACACCTGCCTTTTGCTCGGCTGCCTCTGGCTGTATTGCCACTATCGGCAACGGCCTTCGGCTGCGATCTACGCCCTTTCGTTGCTGTTGATGGTCGCGGCGCTTCTGGTGAAGTCGATGGCGCTGTCAGCGCCGCTGATTCTGGTCGCGATCGAAAGATGCGTCGGCCGGACGACCCCCTGGAAGACCATCGCAGCACGGCTCGCTGGCCCGGGGCTCATCTGCGTTCTGTTTCTCGGGCAGTTCGTTGCGCTGGGCCGGATCAACGACGTGCGCTCGACGCTGCACCAGGACAGCGCGATGGCCCACGTCGTTCTGAGCGCCTGGGCCCAGGTCGCCTACGTCCGGCAAGTGGTGTTTCCTTCGTCGTTTCGATTGATCTACTGCTTCGCACCGGTGGAGTCGCTGGCCGACGGGCGCCTGCTCGCGGCCGTCGCGTTGCTGGTTGCGGTCGTGGCGGCGCTGTGGGTCTGGCGCCGCCGACCCGAACGCCAGCTGGCGCTGGCCTTCTACTTCGCCTGCCTGCTGCCCGTGTCGAACCTGTTGCCTTTCTCGGCGGTGATGGCCGACCGTTACCTCTACGCAGCCAGCATCGGGGCCTGCCTGCTCATCGCGCAGCTTCTCGCCGCCGCGCGCGAGCGGTTGCGGAACACGGTGCTCGCGCTGGTGGTGCTGACCTTCACGGCGACCACCGCCCTGCGAAGCGCGGTCTGGCAGGACGAAGAAATGCTGTGGGAGGAAGCCGATGAAGACCCGGTGTGCATGCAGGACCCTGAGTTCCCGGCCGCCTTCGTTCATTTCCTTCGCTACGCAACCGCGGCAGACGACGACACGCGCCTCTCAGCCTTGACGCGGCTGCTCGACAGCCGGGCGGCGGCCGGGTCGGGGCTGCGCTGCGACGCCTGGCTCAATGGCGCCCAGCTGCTTAGTGCGCGAGGAGATCACGCCCGCGCAGGCGAGTGGACGCAGCAGGCGACGGCGAGCTGTGCCTCGCATCGTTTGCTGCCGCAGACGGTGATGCTGGTGACCCTGCACCGCGACCTGACGGTTGCTGAATACGCTGCCGCGAAATGGTATCGACTCGACCCCCGGCCCGAGTCAGGGCTCTTCCGGATGCTCACCCAACTCGAATCGGCCGGCATCACCGGGTCAGCTGAAGACGCCTCACGCCAGGCGGGAATTCTGGCGGTGGTGAAGTCTGCGCCCCACCTCACGTGCCCGCTCTTGACGAAGTGGGCAGGCGAAGTCGGCGCCGCCCTGAAGGCAGCGGTCTCTGAGTCAATAGACGCGTGTGCTGCCCTTGATGCCCACTGAGTCTGTGCCCGGGTCGACGGGCCCGAGGCAGCGCCTGCTGTTGTACCTGGCGCTGGTCGTGTTGCCGGTGTTGTCCTACGCGCCGGGGCTGACCAGCCCGCGCACCTACTACGACGACCCGCTGTACATGGATCGCATCGAATACACGATGCCCGGGCTGGATGGGTTGTGGTCGCTGTGGGCCGGCACGCGCGCCTGGCACGGCAACTTCCTCGAGTATTTTCCGCTGCGCGACACCGTGTATTGGCTGATTTTCCAGGGCTGGGAAAAGGTCACCCTGCCCTACCACCTCGCCAGCCTGTTGTTTCACATCGTGGCGACCGTGCTTGTCTTCAAGCTCGTCGAGACTGTGGCGCGATCGTTCTGGGTGGGTGGGGCCGCGGGTCTTTTGTTTGCGGTTCACCCCATTCACATCGAATCGGTGGTCTGGATCGCCGGCCTGAAGGACCCGATGTACACGGCCTTCATGCTTGGCAGCCTGCTGATGTATTGCCATTACCTCGACCATCGTAAACCTGGCCACTACGCCGGCTCGCTGCTGCTGTTGGTCGGCGCACTGCTCTGCAAGTCGATGGCAATCTCGACGCCGCTGATCATGCTGGCGATGGAACGCGGTTCGAACCGGCCTTCACCGTGGAAATGGACGATCGCCCGGCTCGTGGGGCCGGGGCTCATCAGCGCGCTCTTCCTGGGCCAGTTTCTGCTGATCGGGAAGCTGAACTTCATCAGCAGTGTCCCGCACCAGACGACGTGGGTGGCGCACTGGGTGCTGACGTCCTGGGCGCAGGTGGCGTACGTGCGGCAGGCGATTTTCCCCGCCTCTTTCCGGCTCATCTACTGCTTCACCCCGGCAGAGTCGCTTTCAGACCCACGCTTCATCGCCGGCGTCGCGATGCTTGCGGGCGTTGCCGCGCTCGCCTGGTTCTGGCGGCGCCACCCCTTGCGGTTGTTCTGTCTGGCCACGTACTTCGCGTGCCTGCTGCCCGTCGCCAACCTTCTGCCGTTTCCGGCAGTGATGGCAGATCGCTATCTCTACGCGGCGAGCGTCGGGGTGTGTTTTCTGTTCGCGCTGCTGCTCGATGCAGCCAGACCGCGACTGAAGAACACGGTCGTGGCGCTGGCCGTGGTCGCCCTCGCGCTGACGACCGCGTCGCGCAGCTATGTCTGGCAGGACGAAGAAGGGTTGTGGGCCGAGGCAGACGAAGACCCTGCGTGCCTCACCGACCCAGAGTTCCCGGCCGCGCAGGCCCACTTCCTTCGCTACTTCACGGTCAAGGATCCGCAGACCAAGCTGGCCGCCCTCGATCGCCTCTTGCTGACGAAGGGCCCGACGGGTGACAGCCATGGGCTGCAGTGCGAAGGGTTGCTTACCGGAGCCCGCCTGCTGAAGGCCGCCGGGCGCCACGACGAGGCCGAACGGCGAGCCCAGCTGGCGGTCAAGCCGTGCATTCGACATCCCAAGCTCTGGGAGACTGTGTTGACGGTGACGCTTCACCGCAATCCGGCGGTGGCCGAAGTCGCAGCGAGAAAATGGTCGCGGCTCGAGCCCAGTCCGCAGACGAACCTTTTGAGGGTGCTGACCCGGCTTGAGGTCAAAGACGATCCTGCCTTGCGCGACGAAGCTGCCGCGATCGTCGCGAAGTCACCCGAGCTCACCTGCCAGACCTTGCATGACTGGTCGCTGGGCCTGGACCCGAAGCTGATGGAGGCCGTCGCCGCGGCGCAGGCGGCATGCCGATGAGCCCCTTACCCCGCCGCATCTGGGTGCAGGTCAGCCTGGTGCTGTTGCCAGTGCTGGCCTTCTTCCCCGGGCTCAGCAGCCCGAGGACGCACTACGACGACTCCCTCTACCTCGACCGCCCTGAGTACCTGATGCCGGGCCTTTCGGGCCTCGGGTCCCTGTGGGCCGGGACGAGCGCGTGGAATGGGTTCTTCCTCGAGTATTTCCCACTGCGCGACACCTTCTATTGGCTGATCTTTCAGCAGTGGGAAAAGTCGTCGATGCCGTACCACGTGGTGAGTCTTGGGTTTCACTTGGCGGCCACGCTGCTGGTGTTCCGATTCGTTGAGAAGCTCACCGATTCCTCATGGGTGCCGGCGGCGGCGGCGCTGCTTTTCGCGGTGCACCCGATTCACATCGAGTCGGTGGTGTGGATCGCGGGCCTCAAGGACCCGATGTACGCCTGCTTCATGGTCGGTAGCCTGTCGGCCTTCCTAGCGTACCGTGAACGGCTGAAGCCCGGGCTCTACCTGCTGGCGCTGGTGCTTCTGGTCTGCGCGCTGCTGACCAAGTCGATGGCGCTGTCGACCCCGCTGATCATGCTGGCCGCTGACCGTTGGGTCGGGCGCCCCGTCGCGTGGCGCACCACCTTGCTGCGCGTGGCAGGGCCCGGCCTCGTCTGCGCGATCTTCCTCGGTCAGTTTCTGGTCATCGGGAAAACGAACTCGGTCAGCAACCTGCCCCACCAGGGCAGCTGGATGGCGCACTGGGTGCTCACCGCGTGGGCGCAGGTCGCCTACGTCCGCCAGGCGCTGTTTCCCTCCACGTTCCGGCTGATCTATTGCTTCTGGCCTGTCGAGTCGTGGGCCGACCCGCGTCTCTTCGCCGGGCTCGCGCTCGTCGGCGCCGTGGCAGCGCTGGTGTTCGCGTGGCGGAAGAAGCCGCTTCATCTCTTCGCCCTCGCTTTTTATTTTGCCTGTCTGGCCCCCGTGTCGAATCTGGTGCCGTTTCCCGCGGTGATGGCGGATCGCTATCTGTATGCCGCGAGCGTCGGCCCCTGCCTGTTGATTGCGTTGCTGCTCGATCGGGCACGCCCGAGGCTCAAGAACACCGTGCTGGGGCTGGCCGTCCTGGCGCTGACCTCGACGACGGCGCTGCGAAGCGCGATCTGGCAGGACGAAGAGCTGCTGTGGGTAGACGCCGATGAAGATCCCGTCTGCATCGCCGACCCTGAGTTCCCCGCTGCCGACGTACACTACCTTCGCTACATCACCGCCAAAGACGACGTCACCCGGATCCTCGCGCTCGAGCGGCTGTTGCTGACCCGCGGGCCCGATGGAAACAGCTTCGGGCTGGGGTGCGAGGCCCTGCTCAGCGGGGCCCAGCTGCTCGAAACGCAAGGTGATCACACCCGCGCCATGAACTGGGCGAAAAACGCGGTGAAGAACTGCACCCGTCACCCCAAGATGTGGGGCACCGTGCTCACAGTCACCGTGCACCGCGATCTGCCAGTCGCCGCGTCTGCCGCGCAGAAGTGGTTCCGGGGCGAGCCCAACTTCCGAACGCAGCTCTTCACCGTGTTGACCCAGCTCGAGCTCAAAGACGAAGCGGCGACCCGAGCCGCCCTGCTGACCCTGGTCCAGGCCCAGCCCGCTGAGACGTGCCACACACTTCGGGTCTGGGCAGCGGAGCTGCGCCCACCTCAGCGCGCCCCCCTGACTGCGGCGCTGGCTGCATGTGCGGGCAGCCCCTGAACCCCTGATCGATCGGAAGCCGAGCCAATCGCTGCCGCGATGGGTCACCCGCCACTGCGAGAGGTGACGTTTTTCGGCACTTTTGCTGGCCACTAAATTCACAAACGACCGAAATGACTATACTTTAAATCGTCTCGGCGACGGCGCGGCGTTTGCTAGGTCGAGCTTCGAAGTTCAACTTCACACCGACCAGGAGTCACATTGATCAAGATGTTCAAGCAGAAGAAGGGCTTCACCCTCATCGAGTTGATGATCGTCGTCGCGATCATCGGGATTCTTGCCGCGATCGCGATTCCGAACTTCATCAAGTTCCAGGCGCGCTCGAAGCAGTCTGAGCCGAAGGCGAACCTGAAGGCGCTCTTCGTCGCCCAGAAGTCGTACTTCGCCGAACGCGACTCGTTCTCGGACAAGGTGGTCGACATCGGCTTCGTCCCTGAGCGCGGCAACCGCTACACCATCGCGAACGGCGGCAACGCCCTCTCGTCCCGCAACGCGGCCGAAGAGAACGTGAACTCCAGCCACCAGGGCTTCGAGGGTGACAGCTTCAAGGGCTTCACATCGGACACCACCCGTTCGACGGCGAACGCCGCCGCCGTTGCGGCCGTGTCGGCCGGTGGCACCTGCGCCCTGACTGCCGACGGCTGCATCTCGGCCGGTAACAACGGCGCCTTCGCGGGCATCGCGGCGTCGAACATCGACAACGACACCACCATCGACACCTGGATGGTCTCGAGCATGAGCGTCTCGGTCACGGCCAGCAGCACGGTGGGTGCTGAGGCCGAATCGCAGAGCAACGGCCCGGGCATCCCGACCAACAACG
The DNA here is from genome assembly GCA_038206395.1 of Myxococcales bacterium. Lineage (GTDB taxonomy): Bacteria > Myxococcota > Myxococcia > Myxococcales > Myxococcaceae > JAGSPQ01. The sequence continues at coordinate 96,115 of JBBRAX010000009.1, forward strand.
TCAACGACGTTCGCTAGGTCTCACGCGAGACAGGTGGAGGCCCTGTTCGGGCCTCCACCTGTCTCGCACAACTCCATGACCTTCGAGAAAGCCAAGTCGGGGTTTACTCTGATCGAGTTGATGATTGTCGTTGCGATCATCGGCATTCTCGCGGCGATTGCAGTTCCCAACTTCATCAAGTTTCAGGCGAAGTCGAAGCAAGCAGAACCCAAAGCCAATCTTCGCGGCCTCTGGGTGATGCAGAAGTCCTACTTTTCAGACAAAGACACCTTCTCGACGTCCGTCTCTGACCTCGGCTTCGTGCCTGAGCGCGGAAACCGTTACACGATCGTGAATGGCGGCACGACGCTCTCGTCGCGCGCCGGAGCTCAAGAGAACGTCAATTCCAGTCACCAGGGCTTCGAAGGTGACAGCTTCAAGGGGTTCACCGCCGTCACTGCCCGTTCGACCGCCAACGTCACGGCCGTCGCAGCAGTCTCTGCTGGAGGCACCTGCAGCATCACCGCCGATGGCTGTATTTCGGCCGGAAACAACGGAGCCTTCTTTGCGCTCGCCGCGGCGAACGTCGACAACGACCTGACCATCGACACCTGGTGCGTCTCGAGCATGTCGGTCACCATCTCTCCCAGCGCGACCATCGGGTCAGAAGCCGAAAGCCAACAGAACGGCCCTGGCATTCCGGGCAACAACATCAACGACGTCCGCTGATGATTCGCAGGGTGCTGGTGGCAATCGTGTGCAGCGCGGCGTGTGCTGCCCTGAGCGTGTCTCCTTCCGAAACGGAAAGCCGCGTCACCCTCGTGGTGGTTCCCAACTCGACAGTGTTGCGGGTGCTTGCGCGCAGCCAGCTCGACTTCGTCGCCGACCTGTTCTGGGTGCGAATGGCGAATATGGCGTCGCGCGCGGTGACTGCCAAGGAATGTGGGGCCCTGCTTCCCCTGGGCAACCTGATCGCCGACCTCTCGCCCCAGTTCAAGTACCCCTACTTTCTGGCGGGAGTCATCGCTCCGGTTCGGCGCGGTCGCACCCGGGACTACGACAATGCGGTCGGGGCGGTGGCCCTGATGAAGCGAGGGGTCGAGGACGCGCCCTGGGGCCGTCTCTACTTGCAGAAAGCCTTTACCGAGCTCGAGATGCTGCACGAGCCGATCACCGCGGCGAACACGCTGATGCGGTTTGCGAGCGAGCCGGACGCACCGACGTACATCGGGCCGTTGGCAACCCGCCTCTACGCGCACGGTGGCCACTTCGATGACGCGCGAGAATTTGCGCGCACGATGGCCCAGTCTGAAGATCCCACCATCAAGGCGGACGGCGAAGCGCGGTTGAAACAGATCGATCTCGAGGAGGTGCTGACCCGCGTCGACGACGCCACGGCTCGATTCACCGAGCAGGAAGGGCACCTGCCTGAGAGCATCGAGGCGCTGGTGAAGTCCGGGCTGCTGGCGGAAATGCCTGTCGACCCGCTGGGCGGCCAGATCCTCATCACCTCAAATGGCTCGCGATCTTCCACCTCGGGGATGCGATTCCGGCCCTACATTCCACTCGGAAGCGAGTAGCCCGTGACCGAGATCATTCGAGCCGACCACCTGACGAAGACCTACCGGCTGGGCATGCTCGGCCGCCGGCAGGTTCAAGCGTTGAACGATTTCTCGCTGTCGGTCGCCGAGGCAGAGGTCTTCGGGCTGATTGGCCCCAACGGCGCCGGTAAGTCGACGGCGATCAAGATTCTGCTGAACCTGATTCAGCCCACCCACGGTTCGGCGGCGCTGTTCGGGATTGACGTGAAGGACAAGCGCGCCCGAATCGATGTCGGTTTTGTGCCCGAGAACCCTGCGCCTCAGGAACACCTGACTGCCGAAGAGTACGTCGAGCTCCAAGCCGTGCTGGCCGGGCGGACGTCGGCCGACGCGCGTCGCCTGGCCTCCGAGGCGCTGGACGCGGTCGAGCTGGGGGCGCTGCGGCGAGTCAGCATTCGCCGCTACTCGAAAGGCATGACCCAGCGCACGATGCTGGCGGGCGCAATCGTGGCCAGACCGCGGCTGCTGATTCTGGACGAGCCGACCTCGGGCCTCGACCCCGTCGGGCGGCGGCTGGTGAGAGATCTGATCCTCAAGCAGCGCAAAGCGGGCGTGACCATCTTGTTCTGCACGCACATCATTTCCGACGTCGAGGCGCTTTGCGATCGGGTCGCCTTGCTCGCCAAGGGCCAGGTGGTGCGGTTGGGGACAATCGTCGACATCGTCAAAAGCGAAGACTCGATCGTCGAGATCATCTGTGAAGGCGTCACCCAGGACGTCGCCATGGCGCAGGTCGCTGACCTGAAGGGCTCGGTCGAGCCGTCGGCGCACCTGATGCTCGTTCGGCTTCCGGAGGAGCAGCTGCAGGTCGCGATTCGCCGCCTGCAGGACGCCGGAGCGAAGATTCGCCGCATCCAGCCCCACCGCTTCGGCCTCGAAGACGCGTTCATGAGCGTCGTCCAGTCGGTGGGCGACACTGTTGGCGGGGTCCTGCAGTGAGGGTGATTTTCGCACTGGCGCTGGCAGGCTTCCGGGAAGCCCTGCGTAACCGCGTCACCGTCGTGGTGGGAGTCTTTGCCGGCATCATGTTGTTGTCGACCACGCTGATCTTGAACGTCACCGTCTTCTCGCTCGACCGCGTGGTGACCGACTTCGGCCTGTCGATCATGAGCCTGCTGCTCACCGGCCTCGCGATCTTCCTGTCGAGCGGGCTCATCTCGAAAGAGATCGAGCGCCGCACAATCTTCCTGATCGTGTCGCGGCCGCTGTCGCGAACCCAGTTCGTGCTCGGGCGCTTTCTCGGCAACTTGATGACCCTGGGCGTGCTTCAGCTCTTCATGGGCGCGCTCTTCTTCGTCCAGCTGCTCATCTTCGGCGTCCCGAAAACGTCGGCCCAGCTGGCCGCCGTGCTGGGGTTGAGTGTCGAACTCATCGTCCTGACCGCAGCGGGCCTGTTGTGCTCGGTGCTGTCGAGTCAGCTGATCTCAGCGATGACTTGCGTGGGACTCTACCTGATGGGGCACCTCGCCGAAGACCTGTACATCCTGGTCGTCAAGTCGCCGTCTGCGCTGGTGCACGTCGTTGGCAAAGCGGCGTACTACCTGCTGCCCAATCTCTCGCGCGTGAACTACCGCAACGCGGCCGCATACGAAGTCCCAATCGTCTGGCCCGAGTTCTTCACGTCTTGCAGCTACCTGCTCGCGTACGCGGTCGTTCTGTTGATGGTGACGACCTTCGCGTTCGACCGCCGCGACTTCAAATAGCTGTCAGTTGTCGCTGCCGCCCAGGCCGTGCTTCGCGAGCCGGTACCGGAAAGAACGGAAAGACAGACCCAGCAGCTGCGCGGCGTGGGTCTTCACGCCGTCGGCCATTCGCAGCGCCTCGACCAGGTAGTGGCGCTCGTTGGCGTCGAGGTGGCTCTCGAGCGAGAAGCCGGCGTTCAGCTGCAGCTTCTCGCCGGGGGCCTCGGTCTCGCCGCGAATCGCTGGAGGCAGCGCTGCGGCAGTGAGTTCGTCGCCGACGCTCAACGTCGCCGCGCGCTCGAGCAGGTTCTCGAGCTGACGGACATTGCCCGGGTAGGCGTAGCGTTCGAGCACCGACAGCAGGTCGGGCATCAGCCGCAGCCCGGGCCGCGCCAGCTCTTCGCGGAATCGCGAGAGGAAGAACTCGGCCAGCGCGGGTATGTCTTCGCGGCGCTCGCGCAACGGAGGCACCTCGACCGTGATCACGTTGAGCCGGTGAAACAGGTCTTCGCGGAACCGGCCGGCGCGCACTTCCTCGGCCAGCTTGCGGTTGGTGGCCGCGACGATGCGGGCCTCGAAGGGAATCTCGGACGTGCTGCCCACCGGCTTCACCCGGCGTTCCTGCAGCACGCGCAGCAGCTTCACCTGCATCGTCAGCGACATCTCGCCGATCTCGTCGAGCATCACCGTGCCGCCGCCGGCCGCGACGAGAATGCCGTTTCGGTCGGCCGTGGCCCCCGTGTAAGCGCCCTTCACGTGCCCAAAGAGCTCGCTTTCAAGCACCCCTTCGGCAATCGCTCCGCAGTTGATGGGCAGAAATGGGTGGGCGGCGCGGACGCTGCGGCCGTGAATGGCGCGGGCCACCACTTCTTTCCCCGTGCCGCTCTCGCCAGAGATCATCACTGTCGAACGGCTGGCGGCGGCGACGCGATCGACCAGGGCCCAAAGCGTCGCCATCGTCGGGCTGCCACCGGCAAAGAAGGGCCGGCCTCCCAGCAGCAGCGATTCTTTCAGCCGCCGGTTCTCGCCGACGATCTCGCGCTTCTCGAGCGCCTTCTGCACCAGCAACATCAGCTCGTCGTTGTCGAAGGGCTTGCAGATGTAGTCGTAGGCGCCCTGCCGCATCGCTTCGACCGCCGCGGCAGGCGTCCCGTAGGCGGTGATGAGAATCACCTCGGGCGGCTCGGGCAGGCTTCGTACGGTTTGCAGCACGGTGAGGCCCGACTCGGGGCCAAGTTTCATGTCACTGATGACGAGGTCGAAGCCTTTGGGCGCCAGCGCGACTGCCTCTTTCACCGACCCCACGCACTTCACCTCGTAGCCGGCGCGCGACAGCAGCACCTCGAGGTACTCACGCATCGACAGCTCGTCATCGACGACCAGAACTTTCATCACGCCTCTGCAGAGCTGCGCCGCGGCAGCGTCACCGTGAAGGTGGTGCCCTCTGCCTGCGACGAGGTTACTGCGATGAGCCCCGCGTGGGCTTGGACGATCGCATGCACCGTCGACAGCCCGAGGCCCGTGCCTTCTGCGCTGGTCGTATAGAAGGCCTCGAAGATGCGGCCCAGGTCGTCGGCCGGAATGCTGCCCGCCGAGTCCCATACGCGGATCCGTGCCTCGGCGCCCTGCGCGTCGACGAAGACCTTCACCGTGCCGCCCTTGCCCACCGCGACCAGCGCGTTGCGAAGCAGGTTGATCAGCACCTGGCGCAGCTGGGCCGCGTCGGCCAGCCCTTCGACGGGGCTCAAGGCTTCTTCCAGCAGCACGCCCTGGGTCATCGGGTCGGCCCGCAGCATCTCGACGGTCTCGGCCACGACCGAATCGATGCGGATGTTTTCTCGCGCCGGCGGCGGAGGCCGGGCGAGATCCAGGTAGCCTTCGACCAGGCTCGCCAGCCGGTCGGACTCGCGCATGATGATCTGCGCCAGCCGCAGCGAGTGCGGCGACCCCTTCACGTCATCGCCCAGCAGCTGCGCCGAGCCCCGCATCGACGCCAGCGGGTTGCGAATCTCGTGGGCCAGCTGCGCGGACACCCGGCCCAGCGACGCGAGGCGGTCGATGCGCTTGAGCTCTTCCTGCATCCGCCGCAGGTAGGTGAGGTCTTGAAAGACGACCAGCAGCGAGCCCGACTTTTCTTCCAGCGGCGTCACGGCGAGCCCGAGCACGCGCTTGCCATTGGGCGTGTCGACCGACAGCTCGGCGCGGCGGGTGGTGCGGGGAAGACGCATCGCTCCGGGCAACACGTCTTCGAGATTCCTCGGATCGCCTTCCGTGGGGTGCTGCCCGAGAATGCCGACCGCCGCCGGGTTGATGAAGGTGATGAGGCCCTTCTCGTCGCAGGTGAGCAGGCCCGACGGCATCGCGTTGACGATGCGGTTCTGCAGCGCGACCAGCTCTTTCAGGTCGGCCTCGCGCGCCGACAAGCGGCCGCCCGCGCGCGACGCCTGCTCGGCGAGATAGCCCGCGAGGGCCGCGATGAGGAACTGCGCCAGGGTGTGGCTCAGCAGCACGAAGGCGAGCCGCGCTTCAGAGATGGGCTGGCTGCCCGTGGGCGGCCGCAGCTGGCCGTGCTGCACTGCCAGCGACAGAATGATGAAGGCGGTCGAACTCGCACCGGCAGTGAGAAAGGCGCCCCGCCGGAAGAGCAAAATCGCCGACGCGACGACGGCCAGCGAGTAGGTGAAGACGAAGGGAGAGTCGGCCGCGCCCGTCAGGTAGACGAGGCTCGACGCGAGGACGAGATCGCCCACGACCTGGGCGCTGGCGCCGCGGCGGGTGACGCCGTGGCCGGCGCGCAGCAGCACGCCGTAGACCAGCGTGACCAGGTACACGCCCGCGATGAGGGCGAAAGACAGCGAGTCGGCCAAAGACAGATCGCCCGACTGGGGATCTGAGCTGAGGCGAAAGACGCTGACGATCAAGAGCAGGCTGATGGCGATGGTCCGGAAGACCACCACCCACGTCAGCTTGACCTTGAGCTCGTTCTGCTCGGGGCTACTTGATGGCGCCGGCAATCGAGAAGATCGGCAGATACATGGAAATCAGGAAGCCGCCGACCACGCCGCCGAGGAAGACCATCAGAATCGGTTCGATCATCGCGGTGAGGCCCGCGACGGCGGTGTCGACTTCGTCGTCGTAGAAGTCGGCGATCTTGTTGAGCATCTGATCCATCGCGCCGGTCGCTTCGCCGACGCCGATCATCTGCACCACCATCGACGGGAAGACCTTCGTGTCGGCCAGCGGGCCCGCGATGTTCTTGCCTTCCGAGATCTTCGTGCGGACGTAGACGATCGCCGCTTCGATGGTGCGGTTACCGGCCGTCTTCGCGGTGACGTCGAGCGCGTCCAGAATCGGCACGCCCGAGCTGATCATCGTGCCCAGGGTGCGGGTGAAGCGCGCGACCGCGACCTTGCGGATGACGTCTCCGATGACGGGCAGCTTCAGCGAGACCTTGTCGATCACCTGGCGGCCCTTCGGGTTCCGGTAAATGGACACCGCAGAGACGATGATCGCGACCAGCCCCGCGACCAGGTAGAGGAAGTAGTGCTGCAGCCACTCGGACAGGTCGACGATGAACTGGGTCGGCGCCGGCAGGGCTGAACCGAAATCGGCAAACATCTTCGCGAACACTGGCGTCACCTTCAGCAACAGCACCGCGGTGACGATGATCGCGACCGAGATGACGATGCTCGGGTAGATCATCGCGCCCTTCACCTTGCGCTTCAGCTTCTCGGCCTTTTCCCGGTAGATGGCGAGCCGGTTGAGGATGGTGTCGAGAATACCGCCCACTTCACCGGCGGCGCAGAGCTGCACGAAGAGCTCGTCGAACACCTTCGGGTGATCTTTGAGCGCGTCCGAGAAGGTCGAGCCGCCTTCGACGCGCTGCTTGATCGCGAAGATGACCTTGCGGAAAGACAGGTTGTCCGTCTGCGAGCCGAGAATGTCGAGGCACTGCACCAGCGGAAGGCCGGCGTCGATCATCGTCGCGAACTGGCGAGTGAAGATGAGGATGTCGCGCCCGCCGATGCCACCCAGCCCCGGCATCGTGATGCCCGCATCGAGGATCCCCTTGCGGCGCACCTTGCTCGGAATGAGGCCAATCGATTTGAGGCGCGCTTCGACCGTGCCTGCGTCGTTCGCCTCCATCTCGCCCTTCTTGACCTCACCCTGCTTCGACTTCGCCTCCCACATGAAGACGGGAGTGACTTTCTTCGCCGGCCTTGCCTGCGGGCGTGGCGGAGGTGCTGCGGGTCTGGTGACTTGCGTGGCGGTCGCCATCGTACGAACTCCTTCGAGACGAAAACTTTGAAGACGGGCCGCAATCCTAGCCGGAAGAGAACGATCTCCTAATAGTGGTCCGAGGTAGGACTTCGCCTACTTCATCGTCGAGCGGTTGCCTGGCAGGGCGCCCATCTGGCCAGCGGTGGTCGAGAGGATGTTGCGCAGCTCGTCCGCGTCGGAGGTGCGGCCAAACGCCTCGTCCTGGGTGATCATCTTCCGCGACAACAACGCCGCCAGCGCCTGGTTGAAGGTCTGCATTCCGAACTTCGACTGGCCGACCTGCATCGACGAGTAGATCTGGTGCACCTTGTCTTCGCGGATCAGGTTCCGGATTGCAGGGTTCGGCACCATGATCTCGAGCGCGAGAATTCGGCCGTTGCCCGTGGCGCGGGAAATCAGCGCCTGGCTCATGATGCCTTCGATCACGAAAGACATCTGCGCGCGCACCTGCGACTGCTGGTACGGCGGGAAGACGTCGAGGATGCGGTTGATGGTCTGCACGGCGCTGTTGGTGTGAAGCGTGGCGAAGGCGATGTGGCCCGTCTCGGCGATCACGAGCGCCGCTTCGATCGTCTCGAGGTCTCGCATCTCGCCGACCAGCACCACGTCGGGGTCCTGCCGCAGAATGTACTTGAGCGCCGTCTTGAAGCTGCGCGTGTCGGCGCCAACTTCGCGCTGGTTGACGAGGCAGTTCTTGTGCGGGTGCAGGTACTCGATCGGATCCTCGATCGTCATGATGTGCTCGTGACGCTCGGTGTTGATCTTGTCGATGATCGACGCCAGCGTCGTCGACTTGCCCGAGCCCGTCGGGCCCGTGACGAGAATCAGCCCGCGCGGCCTCTTCGACAGCTCGGCGACGACGGGCGGCAGGCCCAGCTCGGCAAAGGTGAGGATCTTGAAGGGAATCGTGCGGAAAGCGCCCGCCACTGCGCCACGCTGCATGAAGATGTTCGAACGGAACCGCGACAGGCCCTTCACGCCGAACGACAGGTCGAGTTCGTTGTCTTCCTCGAACTTGTGCTTCTGGGCGTCGGTGAGAATCGAATAGCAGAGCTGCTTGGTTTCCACCGGCGTCAGCGGCGCCGTCTTCAGCGGCACCAGCTCGCCATCGATGCGCAGCTGGGGGGGCGAGCCCGTCGTGATGTGCAGGTCGCTGGAACCCTTCTCGACCATCGCCTTCAGCAGTTGGTGAAGATTGGCCACGTTGTCCTTGTCCTGGTGTTTAGAAGCGGTCTGGCGCGGTGTTCGCGATGGCTTCTTCAATCGTCGTCACGCCCGCCATCACCTTGTTCAGCGCTGCCACGCGCAGCGTCTGCATGCCCAGGCGAATCGCTTCCTGCTTGAGCTCGGCCGCCGAGGCGCCGTTGATGACGAGTTCTTTCAAGCCGTCCCAGAAGGGCATCACTTCGTAGAGCGCGACGCGGCCGCGATAACCACGGTCATTGCACTCGCGGCAGCCATTCTTCGTGTAGGCGGTGAAGGTGCCAATCTTGTCCGGAGGAATGCCCGCGTCGATCAGCGCCTGGTCTTCGACTTCTGCCGGCTTCTTGCACGCCTGGCACAGCTTGCGCGCGAGCCGCTGGGCGAGAATCAGGTTCAGCGACGCGGTGACGAGGAAGGGCTCGATGCCCATGTTGAGCAGGCGGCTGATCGTGCCCGGCGCGTCGTTGGTGTGAAGCGTCGACAGCACGAGGTGGCCCGTGAGCGCGGCCTTCACCCCGATTTCCGCGGTCTCGAAGTCGCGAATCTCGCCGATCATAATCGTGTCGGGGTCCTGCCGCAGGAAGCTGCGCAGCGCCGACGCGAAGTTGAGGCCGATGTCTTCGTGCATCTGGACCTGGTTGATGCCAGCAAAGTTGAACTCCACCGGATCTTCCGCGGTCGACAGGTTGGTGTTCGGCTCATTGAGCGCCGCCAGCGCCGAGTACAGCGTCGTCGTCTTGCCAGAGCCCGTGGGGCCCGTGACCAGCACCATGCCGTACGGGCGATCGATCGCGTCCTTGAACCACTTCAGCGGCTCGGCCTCGAAGCCGAGCTTCGTCATGTCGAGCTGAAGGTTCGACTTGTCGAGCAAGCGGAGCACGACCTTCTCGCCGAACAGCGTCGGGCAAACGCTGACCCGGAAGTCCATTTCCTTGCCGCCGCCCATCTTGATCTTGATGCGGCCGTCTTGCGGCAGGCGGCGCTCGGAGATGTCGAGCTGCGCCATGATCTTGAGGCGCGAGGTGATCGCGTTGCGCAGCTTCATCGGCGGGCGCATCACTTCGTAGAGCTCGCCGTCGATGCGGAAGCGAACGCGGAAGTCCTTCTCGTACGGCTCGACGTGAATGTCCGACGCGCCTTTGCCGATCGCGTCCTTCAGAATCAGGTTCACCAGCTTGACCACGGGCGCGTCGTCCGCGGCCCTGGCCATGTCTTCGAGGTTCTGATCGATCTCGTCGACGGCGACTTCGACGTCGTCGGCGACCTCGCTGACGATCTCGTCGAGCGAAGGCCCGCGCTCGGCGTGGTACCGCTCGATCGCGTCGCGAATGCTGGGCTCGGACGCGACGACGGCTTCGATGTTGTAGCCGGTGAGGAACTTGAGGTCGTCGACCGCGTAGATGTTCGACGGGTCGCACATCGCCACGATCAACGACGGGCCGGCACGGTTGACGGGGATCACCAGGTGCTTCAGGGCGACGTCTTTCGGCACGAGCTTGATGATCTCAGGGTCGATGTCGAAGTCCTTCAGGTTGATCGCGGGGACGCCGTACTGCTTCGAAAGGAAGTCGGTGAGCTTCGACTCCTCGATCGCGCCCGTCTTGATCAGGGCGGTGCCGATGCGCGCGCCCGACTTCTGCTGCTCTTCCTGCGCCTTCCTCAGCTGCTGAACCGAGATCAGGTTCTCGCGGACGAGCAGTTCACCCAGACGGCCGGACATGGAGTTGTGTGCCTCGTTGCCAACAGAAGGAAAAGAATGGCGATTCGAGCACTCGCAAAAAACCGTGTCAAAGAACTTCAGGCCGAGACGCGGGCCACTGCCTCTCGCGCGTGGTCGACGTCGCGCCCAATCTGCCCCATCAATTCCGCCACCGACGCAAAGCGTTGCTCGGCGCGCAGGCGATCGACGAACTCCACGCGGAGCCGCTTTCCATACAGATCGCCTTTGAAGTCGAAGAGGTGCGCCTCGATGGTCACTTCATTGCCGCCGAAGGTGGGCTTCACGCCGATGTTCGCCGCTCCGCCGAGCCAGGTGGGCTCGCTTCCGATCACCCGCGCCCTCACCGCATACACACCCGCCGCCGGCCGAAGCTCGTTCTGGGTGTCGATGTTCGCGGTGGGAAACCCGATCGTCCGGCCCCTGCCCTGGCCCGGCACCACGGCGCCGTCGAGATCGAAGAAGCGCCCCAACAGCCGCTGCGCCGCGGCGACCCGGCCTTCGAGCACGTACTCGCGCACCTTGCTCGACGACACCACCACGCCATCGATGGTGACGGCGGGGACGATCGAGACGACGGCTCCCGTTTTCTGAGCGGCGGCTTGAAGCGCCTGCACGTGGCCCGACCGCTTCTGGCCGTAGGTGAAGTCGGCGCCGACGACGACGGCCTTCACCTTCAGCTGATCGAAGAGCATCGCCTCGAACTCGGGGGCTGACGTCCTCGCGAAGCTCAGGTCGAAGGGCTGCACCACCACGTCGGCGAGGCCCGCTTCTTCGAGCAGCTCGAGCTTGCGCGCCTGCAGGGTGATGAGGCGCGGCGCGAGGTCTGGCTGCAGCACCTTGCCGGGGTGGGGAAGAAAGGTGATCGCGGACGCAGCGCCGTGCCGCGCCGCCTCGGCGAAGAGCGCGCGGTGGCCCAGGTGCACGCCATCGAAGTTGCCCAGGCAGACGGCGGCCCCGGCGAGGTTCCCCGATTCGGCAGCTGCAGCGATGGACGCATGCACCTTCATTCGCTGGCCTATAGCCGGTTCTCGCGCCGATGCGCCCGATCTGTTAGCCGGGCGGCCCCATGGCGCGCATCCCCCTTCGTCCCCAGCCAGCCGGCCACGAGTTCGTGGACGCGAAGACCTTCCCCGACTGGGCCGCCGTCTTCGGCTCGACGGGGCCGCTGGAGCTCGAGATCGGTTGCGGCGCCGGCGGGTTCGCGCTGAACCACGCGAAGAAGCACGCTGGGATTCGGCTCGTGGCCTTCGAGTGGCGCAAGAAGTTCGCCCGCGAGGTCGCCTTCCGCGCAGAGAAGAACGGGGTGACGAACCTTCGCGTGGTCGAGGCCGACGCCCGCACTGAGATTCCCCGCATCTTCGAGCCCAGCTCGCTGTCGGTGGTGCACGTGCAGTTTCCCGACCCGTGGTGGAAGCGGGCCCACCACAAGCGCGCCGTCGTGCAGCCCGAGTTCTCGAAGTTCCTCTTCACGCTGCTGAAGCCGGGGGGCCACTTCGACATGCGCACCGACGTGAAAGAGCGCGCTGGGCAGATGCTGGCGATTCTCGAGGGCGCAGGCTTCGTCAACCCCCTGGGTGCGGGCACCTTCCATCCGTACGACCCCGACGAAGTGCCGTCTACCCGCGAACGCCGGTACCTGGCCTCGGGTGAGCCCGTGTACCGGGCGCGGCTGCTGCGGCCTTAACACCGGCGAACACCGGCTAAGGTCGTCCACCGCATGTCGCCCCGCCGCACCCGCACCCTCGAAGTCGCTCGCCGCGTCGACCCGGTCACGGGCAGCCTCGACGGCAAGCTGGTGCTGATCGCCGACGACGACCGCGCGATCGTGAACCGCATTCGCGAGCACCTCGCCGAGAAGAAATACCGCTTCGTCGAGGCGTTCGACGGCACGCAGGTGCTCACCGCGCTTCGCGAGCACAAGCCCGACCTGCTGCTGATGGACGTCGAGATGCCGGGCCTGGGTGGCGTCGAGGTGTGCCGCATCGTCAAGGCGAACCAGAGCGAGACGGGCTTCGGCTTTGTTCCCGTGATTCTAATGACCGCGCGCAGCGGCAAGACGGCCAAGGTCGAAGGCCTCGAGTTGGGCGCCGACGACTACCTCACCAAGCCGTTTGACCTGCTCGAGCTGTCGGCCCGGGTGAAGTCGATGCTGCGGCTCAAGGGCCTGCAGGACGCGCTGGTCGAGAAGAACCGCGAGCTCGACAAGGCGAACCGCGAGCTCGACCAGAAACGGCAAGAGCTGCTCGCGCTGTCGCGCACCGACGGCCTCACCGGCCTCACCAATCGCCGCCACTTCGAAGAAAGGCTGCTGGCCGAGTTCACGCGCTCGACGCGCTACCGTTCGCCGCTGTCGTGCCTGCTGCTCGACATCGATCACTTCAAGAAGGTGAACGACAACTGGGGCCACCCCTTCGGAGACCTGGTGCTGAAGGAAGTCGCGCAGGTGACGCGCAAGGTGCTGCGCGACGTCGACGTGCTCGCGCGCTACGGCGGCGAAGAGCTGGTCGCCTTGCTGCCCGAGACGTCGCGAGAAGAGGCCTTCGCTGCGGCCGAACGGATGCGGGCGGGCGTCGCCTCGCTGCGATTGCCGTTCTCGGCGCCGGGCAAACCGACGGTCGATGTTCGGTGCACGGCGTCGATTGGGGTTGCGACGTACCCGGGGCCCGGCATCGATGCCGAAAGTGCGCTGGTCTCGGCCGCCGACGAATGCCTCTACGCTGCGAAACAGAATGGCCGGAATCAGGTGCAACAGCATGAACACTGAACCGATGGTTGCCCCAGGGACGGGGGGCGGTTACTGCCCCCTTTGGATGAAACGCGCTCTGCTGCTGTTGGTGGTGGGTCTGGCCGGCTGCCGTTCGGATCGCACCGATACGCCCGATGACGCGTATCGGCTCTTCTCGTCGGCGATCAAACGCAGCGACGTGAACACCGCGTGGGACGCGCTGTCGGCCGACACCCGCGCGCTGCTCGAGGCGAGGAGCACGGCGATTGTCGAAGCGTCGAAGGGAGCGATCAAAGACGAGCCGAGGATGCTCACCTTCGTCTCGGGCGTGAAGGTGCAGCCCATCGGGGCGGTGAAGGTGCTCAAGACGGACGGCGCGGTGGCCGTGCTCGAGGTCGAAGATCCGTCGGGCAAACGCGAACAGAAGATGGTCAAGGTCGGCAACCGCTGGTACGTCGACCTCACCGACAGCTTGAAAGTGGGGGCGGCAGTACCGTGACTGATCGTTTGAAAGGGCGGAAAGAGGGACCTCCGGTGGAAGTCGTGCGCCGGCCGGCCGATGCAGTGCGACCCATGGTGAGCCCGGCGCCGGTTTCGGTTCGGCCCGTCGCTCCGCGGCCTGTCGGGGCACCTGCGGTTCCCCGCCCGATTGCTCCCCGGCCCGTGGGTGCGCCTGCGCCTTCTTCCTCCGCGGGTCCCAAGGCAGCGCCGGGTGCGAGGGCGGGAGTCCCTCCGGGCCGGTTCGCTCCGCGCGGGCCGCCGCGGCCGCCGCCCACCGCCGAGCAGATCGACGTGCTGGCCCGCAAGGAGCACGTGCCCGCCCGCATCGCGAGGGGTGAGCTCGAAGGAAAGATGAAGGTGCGCATCTGGCGCAAGCTTCACAAGGAAGAGGCCGCGCGCTTCGACCTCGCCTACGCGCTGATGGAAAAGCACCCCAACCTGCCGCTGGCCGAGGCTTTCGGGTGCGTGCAATCGGGGATGCCGATCGAAGAGTTCCTGCTGCGCCGCGCGCGCGTGAAGAAGAAAGAAGAGGTGAAGGTCGCGCGCACTGCCGTCAGCGGAGAGGCGATCGACGGCTTCATCGGCACCTTCATCGCCGAGAAGGAAGCGCTGGCGCTGGTGCTCGCTGAACGCACGTTGCTGGACGCGATCGTCGAGGCGCAGCCCGTGTCCTTCATGCTCGACAAGGCAGGCAGGCTGGAAAAGCTGCAGGTGGTGACGCTGGCGAAGAAGGCCGTGTGGGAAAAGTGGCTGAGCCAGCTCGAGCGCGAGCCGAAGCTGGCGCAGAAGCCGATGCAGGTCGCGCGGCAGCCGGCGCGCCGCCCCGTGTCGGATCCGCGGCCGTTCGTCGAGCACCTCAACAAGCCGGTGAAGCTGGTGCTTCGCAACGGCTTGACGCTGACCTTCCCGCTGCGCGCGGTCGGCCCGTTCGACCTGCTGTGCGGCCCGTCGGACGACGAGATCTTCTTCGTGCCGCTCCACGCGGTCGTCGAGTGGTCGCCAGCCGGCAGCTAGGAAGTTCGTTCATGCCTGGGCTGGCAAGCCACTACCGCTGAACTTCGTCGGTGCGCGGCCCCGACGGCCGAGCCATGAACGGACTTCTGGGCTGCCTTACCCGTCAGTCGGACTGCAGGTTGACCCGCAGCACCTCGAGAATCTGCAGCCGCGTGCGCGGGGATCTTTCGATCCACTCCAGGCGGCACAGGCCCTTCAGCCGGGACAGCAGGCGGTAGGCCGTCGCGCGAGAGACGCCGCGCTCGACGCCCCACTGTTCGAGGGTTCCTTCGCCTTCCAACACGTGGCGCAGCAGGTCTTTCTCGTCGGCGTTGAGCAGCTCGAGCACCGCCCGCGCGAGCCGTTGGGCATCGAGCTGCGCGCGCATCGCTTCGGGAAACTCGCGCGAGCCCGTGCCTTCGCGTTCGACCATCGCGGTGACGTAGCGCTGAAGCAGCTCGCCGGTGGCCTCGGCGATGGTTGGCTGGGTGCCGCGCTCGTTCCACAGCGCAGCCACTGCCTGCTCGACCCGCAATGGTGAGAACCTGCCCTGCGCGCGGAGGCTCTCGGGGAAGCCGGTGGTCGACGGGCAGCTGCGCATCGCGGCCAGCGCGTCGCGCACGTGGGCCGACAGCGCGTGCCAGGCGGGGCGATCGTCCTTCTCGTCGGCGAGCAGCTGGCGGAACCGGTGGCGAACCGCGCGGCCCAGCTCGTCATCGTTCATCGCCAGCAGCTCGCAGCGGCGCGTGTCGTCGAGCACGTGGCGCTCGAAGAAGACGCCAATCAAGCCGTCGATCAGCTGGTTCGCCTCGGGCGATCGCCGCATCGCCGAGCCAAGCACCACGCGCAAAGCAGCGAAGTCTTCGGGCGAGAAGTCGCCCGTGGCGTCGAAGGCCTGCAGCCCTCTTCGAAGGGGCATCAAGGCAGGCGCTTACTTGCGGCCGCGGTAGGCAGCCAGCGGGATAACCTGGCTGACGTGGGTGCCCGCGTGCGCCGACTGCGCGCGGCGAATCAGCAGGGGAATGTCGCCCTCGCCGCGCTCGACCGCGAGCCGCAGGTCGCCGAGGCGTTCGAGGTGGCGGCGAACGGGCAGCCCTTCGGGCGACAGCGAGACGATGTTCCGCAAGTGGCTCTCGGCCAGCTCGAGCTGCTGTTCGGCGCGGTCGAGATCCCGGCGCGCGAGCGAGAGCCAGGCGGCGGTCTCTTCGGCGACCAGCTGCAGCTCGTACGAGAGGCTGATGATCAGCCGGCCGCGCGCGGAATCGGCGGTGACGCGCTCGAGGGCGATCTTCTGCTGCCGGTGATCGCCGCGTTCCGTATACGTGCCGTGGACGACCGCGTTCCATTCGCCGGTGACGCCACCCGACAGCAGCACCCGGCGCGCGAGGCCGCGCGAGACATCGCCCAGCGTCACCACCAGCGCGTCGGGTTCTGCGCGGGTCGGGTACGCGTGGCGCGTGGTCAGCGCTGAAAAGCCCATCGGCTGCACGCGAACGGTCGAGCCCTGGGCGACTTCACCGAACAGGTGGGCGATCACCGCGCCCATCGCCTCGCCCAGGCCATCAGGTCCGTCGACGTGCTCGTACGCGTTGCCCGACGGCAGCGTCAGCGCCTGCAGCACTTCGGCGACGTAGTGGCGCGCGAGACCCAGCGCATGAACCGAGACGCCTTCCTGCGAGACGCGAAGGCCCAGGGAATCGAAGGCGTCTTGGGTATCGGGCCCCACCGAGGGCTCGCCGTCGGTGAGCAGCAGAAGCTTCGGGCGGCGGCCTGGCACCAGCACGCGCTGCAGCGATCGCGCGCCGAGCTCGACTGCGTGGTGCAGCGCCGTGCCTCGGCCCGTGCGCACGTCGGCCAGCGCATCCGTCATCGCGCGCTTGCCCTTCGCGTCCATCGCCATCACGCCGACGCGCTGCTCGGCGACGCCGTCGAACAGGAGCAGGCCCAGGAAGTCATCGGGGCGGGCGAGCTCCACGAACTGCTGCGCCGCTTCGATCGCTGCCGACAGCGGAGCGCCCTTCATCGACCCGCTGCGATCGAGCAACAGGTTGACCATCACCGGGGCACGCACCTCTTCGCCCGCAGCTTCCGCGCTGACCAGCAGGAACACCTCGCGGCTCTCTGCTTCCCCGACTTCGACGCCCCAGGCTGACCAGTTCATTTGTTTTCCACGCTCCTCAATGCTCAAGACGGCAGCAGGGGTTCAACCGTCTCAAGCTTAAGTCGATGCGTCTGCGGGTGCGTCGCGTTACAACCGGGCTGGAGGTCGCACCCGTGCCTACGTATCGCCTCGTCTTCCTCGCTTCCGCTCTTCTTGTGGTGGGTTGCAAGAACGAGAAGGCACCGGTCGCCGTCGCGCCACCGCCTTCGGGCGACCGCGTCATCGAGCTCAAGGTGACGGAAGACGGGTTCGAGCCTTCGCCCATCACCGTCAAACAGGGCGAGCCGCTGGTGCTGAAGGTGACCCGCATCACCGACAAGACCTGCGCGACCGAGATCCTGATCGACGGCACCGGGATCAACGTGCCGCTGCCGCTGATGCAGCCCGTCGAAGTCCGCTATACGCCCAGCAAATCCGGGCAGATCCGCTATGGCTGCGCGATGGGGATGATGGTGTCGGGCGTGTTGCTGGTCGAGTAACACGTCAGCCCTGTCTTGTAGGGTGGTGCTCGATGTCGAAGAGCCCCCACCTGCTGCCGCGCCACGCTTTCGTGGACCTCGAGACGACCGGGCTCGACCCTCGCTATGACGAGGTGATCGAGGTCGGCATCGTCTTCGTCGAAGACGACGTTGCAGTGAAGCGCGTCTCGCGTTTGTTCCGGCCGAGCCGCCCGCTGCCCCTGGTGATTCAGCGGCTCACCGGGCTCACCGATTTGCAGCTTCGCGGCGAGCCGGGGTTCGTCGCCTTTCTGCCCGAGCTCACCCAGCTGCTTCGCGGGTGGACGGTGGTCGCCCACAACGCCGCGTTCGAAGAGAGCTTTCTCGGACCGCTGCTCGAAGAGCTGCAGGCGCCGCTGCTCGACACCTGCGAGCTGCTGCACTACCTGCACCCCGAGCTGCCGAGCCATTCGCTGGAAACCATGATCAAGTGGACCCGGGTCGGTACGGTCGCGGCCCACCGCGCGCTGCAGGACTGCGAAGACACTTTCGCCGCGCTCAAGCAGGTGTTCGCCCGCTGCGTGAACGAGGCCCGGCACGAAGACCTCGCCGATTTGATCGCCACACTTCACGACGGCAGCGACGCGCCCACCGCGGTGGTGCAGCTGCTGCAACGCCTTCACTTGCACGCGCGCGCCGCGAGGCCACAGCTCGAGCTGTCGGAATCGACCCCGTTTCTGCCCGCTCCGGCTGAGCGCGTGCGGCGGTTTCGTTCGGAAGCGGCGAGTGTGAATGGCGCTGACCTCGATGCCCTGCTCGGCCGCGATGGCGCGATCGCCGATGGCTTTGACGGCTTCACTTCGCGGCCCGAACAGCGCGGCATGGCGGCCGACGTGCTGCACAACCTCGCCACGTCTGGCGCGCTGGCCGTCGAGGCAGGCACGGGCACCGGGAAGTCACTGGGGTACCTGGCGCCGGCGGCGCTGTGGGCGAGCCGCGGCGGAGGACGGGTCGGGGTCGCGCCCCACACCCGCGCGCTGCAAGACCAGCTGATCGAGAAAGACCTGCCCCGCCTTCACGCCGCGACGCAAGGCGCCTTTGGCTACGCGGTGCTCAAGGGGCAGAGCAACTACCTGTGCCGCCGCCGCACGCTCGACGTGACCCAGGTAACCCCGTCGATGTCCTGGGCCGAACGCGCGCCCCGGGCCTACCTGCGTGCGGTGCTGAGGCGCTGCGTTCAGGGCGATGTCGAGAGGCTGAGCCACTGGTTCAAGGAACGCTTCCCTGCGCTGCCCGCGCTGGTCATCGCTTCGCAGTCGACTGCCGCTACCACCCTGGCCGAAAGGTGCCCGCACCACACCCGGTGCTACTTCCATTCGGCCGTGTCTCACGCGCGCGATGCCGACGTGGTGGTGGTGAACCATGCGCTCGCGCTGGCGTGGCCCGAGCGCTACCCGAAGCTGCACCACCTCGTCATCGACGAGGCGCACGAGTTGGAAGACTCGGCGACCACCGCGTGGACGGTGGAGCTCGGCGAGGCGGCGCTTGGCCTGCTGCTGAACCGGGTTGGCGTGTTGCCCCGTTGGCTCTCGCGTGCGGGCCACGTCGCGGCCAGCCAGTCGCTGACGATGACAGCCAGCGAAGTGGTCATCGACCTGAAGATTGTTTCGGAGGCGCTGGTGTCGCTGGCCGAAGACGCCGGTGACGAGCTGCGCATCACGCCGTCGGTGCGGGCGAGCCGCGGCTGGTTGCGGGTGCGCGATGCGCTGCACGGGCTTCGCGCGTCGCTGGTGTCGGCCGATCTCGCGCTGGCGGCGATCGAGTCACAGCTGACGAATGAGGCGGCGCTGCTTCGCGACGTCGGCGGCGCCCGGGCCGAGCTCCAGGTGCAGGCGAAGAACGTCGAAGACCTGGCCGACCGCCCTCGAGGTGGCCGCTGCGACAGCCTGTCTCTGGCCGGCACCGCGTGGTCGATCGCCAGCCAGCCGATCTCGATCGTTTCCC
The DNA here is from genome assembly GCA_038206395.1 of Myxococcales bacterium. Lineage (GTDB taxonomy): Bacteria > Myxococcota > Myxococcia > Myxococcales > Myxococcaceae > JAGSPQ01. Next base: position 115,402 of record JBBRAX010000009.1, read on the forward strand.
GGCTGAAGCAGCTGCTCGACCCGCTGGCGTCGGTGACCCTCGTGTCGGGCACCTTGAGCACTGGCCCGGGCGAGAGCTTCGTGCTGAAGCGGCTGGGGGTCGATCAGGGTGCGCGGTTGATGCGGCACGTCAAGTACGAGACGCCGTTCGACCTCGCCCGGCAGGCCCTGGTGGTGCTGGTCGACGACGCGCCCGATGCGACCCACGCCGACTTCCTCGACTGGGCAGGGCAGCGCATCGCTGGGCTGGCGCGATTCCTCGGCGGGCGCACGCTGGGCCTCTTCGCGTCGACGCGGCGGCTCGAAGCGGTGGGCGAGAAGGTGCGGCGCGAGCTCGAGCCCGAAGGCATCGAGGTGCTGCGCCAGTCACAGGGCTCGGCGCACCGGCTCGCTGGGCGGCAATCGGAAGACCGTGGCACCGTGCTGCTGGGCACGCGGCGGTTCTGGGCGGGCATCGACGTGCCGGGGCCGGCGGTGTCGTGCGTCTTCATCGACAAGCTGCCGCTGGAACCGCACACCCGGCCGCTGGTCGAAGCGCGCGAAGAAGCGCTGGGTGGAGAGCCGCATGGCTTCGTCGGCTATCGGCTGCCACGCGCGCTGATTCAGCTTCGGCAGGGCGTCGGCCGCCTGGTGCGTTCGGGCACCGACTGCGGCGTCGTCGTCATCGCCGACCCCGGCGCGATGGCCTACCGCGCCCAGCTGTACGCCTCGCTCGACGGGTACCGCGTCGAGTCGATGCCGTGGAGCCAGGCGCGCGTTCGCATCGCGCAGGTGTTTCGAAGCTTTGGCATCGAAAACCGCGCCGCCCCTGCCGTCGTGCACCACGACGAGCACCTGGGCCCGCTGTTCGCCTGAACCCGGCTACTCCTTGTCCAGCCGGGCCTGCATGCTGGCCCGCACCGCCTCGAGGGCGTCGGTCGGAGCGCCGCCCGCCCGCGCCGCAGCGATCGCCGCTTCGACCCTCGCGAGATCGTCGACCTGCCTTTCGCGAAGCTTCGTCACCATGTTGCTGAACGAATCGAAAACATCCTTCAGCTCGTCGCCCGGTCGCAGGCCGTAGGTCGGCGGCCGAATCTTCCCAGCGGCCACCTCGTTCGCCATGCGCTTCACGCGGAACAGCGGCCCGACGATGCGATGGGTGGTGACGATGGTGCCAAAGCCGACGATCAAGATGAACGCCACCAGCGACGCGATCAGCCCGAGCAGCGTATATTCCTGCTGCTTCACCAGGTTCGCCTTCGTCTCGATCACCAGCGCCTTTTCCGCCTCGAACGTCTTGTCGATCGCGTCGCTGCGTTCCTGCAGCTGTTTCATCAGCTCGGGGTTGTCGAGGTTGTTGGCGAGGTCGTTGTTGAGGGTGGCGATGCCGAGCTCGCGGCTCGATTCGGCGGCCGAGCTGCGCGCATCGACAGCCGATTGGGCCTGGGCGAAGAGGTGGCTCGTGGTGCGGTAGAGGAAGATGCCGAGCAGCGCGGCGAGCACCAGCGTGATGCCGACGATGTAGCTGGCGAACTTCAGCTGGAAGCGCGCGTCGAGCAGGAAATTGCGCGCCTGACGCTTGTACGTGCCGGTCGTCGCGGGCGCTGCGGTAGGTTGAATGGACATCGTCTCCTCGTTGCCGGTGCTACTGGCCCTTCCACTCCAGATCTTCGGATGCATCGTCGATGACGCGTGGCACCATCACCTTCAAGAGGCTCTCGTACTTCGCCCCCGAGGCCTTCACGTTCCAGCTGCCCTGCAGCGACTGCTCGGGGTAGGTCATCACCAGAATCTCCAGCTTCAGCCCGTTGCTGGCGTTCGGCAGCAGGTTCACCCGCAGCAGGTAGCCGCGCAGCTTCTTCGCCTTGATGACCGTGGCCGCCTGGGGCTTGCTCTCGCCTGCCGGAGCGAAGCTCGCGCCGATCGACGACAGCTTCTCTTTCAGCAGCGCGTTCGCCAGCTGACTCACTTCGGCCGGTACCCCCACCTTGTCGTTGATCGGCTCGATCGAGACGTACAGCCCGCCGGGCACAATCGGCTTGAAGTCGAGCCCGCGTTGCACCGCCGCCCGCACCATTGCGTCCTTGTCGGTCAGCGCCGCCTGCAGGCACTTGAGGCCGTCGGGCAGGTGCAGCTCGCCCAGCGCATTCGCGGCCGCCGAGCGCACGATCACTTCCTCGTCTTTCATCGCTTCGCACAGCGGAACCACTGCGGCCGGGCTTCCCGTGCCGAGCAGAATGACGACCGTCTGCGCGCGGACGCGGGGGTCCTTCGCCGCTTTGAGCTGCTTGGTGAGAAACGCGACGCGCGCGTCCTGCGCGAGGGCGGGCGAGCCAGCGAGACACAAAACGAGGAAGAGCGCCGGCCGCAAACGAGCCTCAGATGATAGCCGATGGTTCGGGAAACCGGCTGTGGCATAACCACCGCCATGTCCGCCCCTATGAGCGCCGCGGAGATTCGCGACGCATTCCTCACCTTCTTCGAGCAGCAGGCCCACCGCAAAGTGGCCAGCTCTTCCCTCGTGCCGGCGAACGACCCCACCCTGCTCTTCACCAACGCAGGCATGGTGCAGTTCAAGGACGTCTTCACGGGCCGCGAGCCGCGCGACTACCGGCGCGCCACCACTTCCCAGAAGTGTGTTCGCGCTGGCGGCAAGCACAACGACCTCGACAACGTCGGCTTCACGGCCCGCCACCACACGTTCTTCGAGATGCTGGGCAACTTCAGCTTCGGCGACTACTTCAAGGCCGACGCGATTGCCTTCGCGTGGAAGTTCGTCACCGAGGTGTTGAAGCTTCCCAAAGACCGTTTGTCGGTCACCGTCTTCAAGGGCGAGGCGGGCATTCCCGCCGACGAAGAGGCCTACGAGCTCTGGTCGAAGCAGGGCGTGGCGAAAGACCGCATTCGCCGCCTCGGGCTCGCCGATAACTTCTGGTCGATGGGCGACATCGGCCCCTGCGGCCCGTGCAGCGAGATCTACGTCTACCTGCCCGACGGGCCGGTGAAAGAAGGTGAGTACGCCGGCGAATCCGAAAGCTGGATGGAGATCTGGAACCTGGTCTTCATGCAGTTCGAACGGAAAGAGAAAGACGGTGCGCTGCTCGCGCTGCCCCGCCCATCGATCGACACCGGCGCCGGCCTCGAGCGAGTCACTGCCGTCGTGCAGGGAAAGAAGTCGAACTACGACACCGACGTGTTCGCTCCGCTGCTCGCGAAGGCGGCGGCGCTGAGCAAGAAGACGTATGGCGAGAACGAGGCCGACAGCGCGTCGATGCGCGTGATCGCCGACCACTCGCGCGCGACGGCTTTCCTGATCGCCGATGGCGTGCAGCCGTCGAACGAAGGAAGGGGTTACGTGCTGCGCCGGATCATGCGCCGGGCGATTCGCCACGGCTCACGCCTGGGGCTCACCGAGCCCTTCTTCGATCAGACGGTCGACGCGGTCATTGCGCAGCTGGGCAGCGCCTACCCCGAGCTGAACGAGAGCCGCTCGTTCATCCTCGAAGCGACGAAGCACGAAGAAGAGAGCTTCCGCCGCACGCTCGACCGTGGCCTCAAGCTCATCGACGAAGAAACCGACAAGCTCAAGGCCAGCGGCGGCAAGACGCTGTCGGGCGACGCGGTGTTCTTGCTTCACGACACGCACGGCTTCCCGTGGGACTTGACGCAGGTGATCGCGAAAGAACGCGGCTTCGACATCGACCTCGACGGCTACCAGAAGCGAATGGAAAAGCAGCGCGGCGGCAGCTTCGGCGGCAGCGGAGAGAAAGCGGTCTCGGAAATCTGGATGACGCTGGGCACGAAGCTCAAGGCGACCTTGTTCAGCGGCTACGAAGGCACGACAGGCAGCGGCAAGGTCGTCGCGCTCGTTCAGAAAGGAGCCGAAGTGCAGTCGGTGAAAGCCGGCGCCGAGGTCGAGATCGTGATCGACGCGTCACCCTTCTATGCCGAGTCGGGCGGCCAGGTCGGCGACACCGGCAGCCTGACGAACGCCACCACCACCATCGACGTGCTCGACACCACCAGGCCCGCGGGCAACCTTCACGTGCTGAAGGCAAAGGTGAAGTCGGGCGAGCTGAAGGTCGGCGACTCGCTCGACCAGCAGGTCGACGAGCAGCGCCGCAAGTCGATCGCCGCGAACCACTCGGCCACCCACCTGCTGCACCGCGCGCTGAAAGTCGTGCTCGGTGACGCGGTGAAGCAGGCCGGCAGCGTGGTGCAGCCCGACTACCTGCGCTTCGACTACTCGTGCTTCCAGGCGCCCACGCCCGAGCAGCTCGAGAAGGTCGAAGACCTGGTCAACGGCTGGATTCGCGACAACGCGACGGCGACCACGAAGGTGATGGCGCTCGACGAGGCCAAAGCGTCCGGAGCGGTGGCGATGTTCGGCGAGAAGTACGGTGACCGCGTGCGCGTCGTCAGCGTCCACCCAGAATCGACCGAGCTCTGCGGCGGCACCCACGCCCATGCGTCTGGAGATCTCGGCGTCTTCAAGATCACCCAGGAATCGTCGATTGCGTCTGGCGTGCGCCGCGTCGTCGCGCTCACCGGGGTCGGTGCTTTCGCGTTCTTCCGCGAGCTCGACAAAGAACTCAAGCGCGCCGCCGAAGTCCTCAAGGCGCCGCCGCGCGAAGTCGTCAAGCGCATCGAAGCGCTGCAGGCCCGCGGCAAGGAACAGGACGCCGAGCTGAAGAAGGCGAACCTGAAAGCGCAGACGGGTTCTTCGGCCGCCTTCGTCGAGAAGCTGGTCGGCGCCGTGAAGGTGCGCACCCAGCAGGTGTCGACGCCATGCGACGCCAACGTGATGCGCGAGCTCGCCGACCGTTACCGCGACCAGCTGCAGTCGGGCATCGTCGGCCTCGGCGGTGAGACAGCCGACGGCAAGGCGATCATCCTCGTCGCCGCCACCAAGGATCTCGTCGCGAAGGGCTTCAAGGCCGGCGACGCAGTGCGGCAGATGGCTGAGACCGTGGGAGGCAAAGGTGGCGGCAAGCCCGAGCTCGCGCAGGCGGGCGGCACCGACCCGTCGAAGATTCCGCAGGCGCTCGAACGCCTGTTCGGGCTGGTGAACGTTTGAAGCAGCTTGGGGTGGTGGCGGCGGCGTTGGGGCTGCTGCTCACGGGCTGCCCGAAGGAAGAGGCGCCCGCGAGCAACGACCGCCTGCTGAAGAAGCTGCAGGCCGAGAAAGATCGCCTCGACCAGGGTGGCGCCGCGCCGAAGCCGATGGCGCCTCCGGTTGCCGAGCCGACACCGCTGGCCGCGCGCGCTGCCATGCCCGATGTGCCCAAGCTGCTCGCCGTCACCAACGTGCCCGGGTTCAGCTGTGGCCCCGCCGCCTGCCAGGTCTCGTCTATTGAGACGTCGCACCACCTCGCGGGCGAAAAGATGTCGCTCACGTCCGACGACTACTTCTTCAAGGTGACGCTGGCGGTGCAGCACGCGCGCGGTGGGCCGATGGACTTTGGCCTTTCGAAGCTCGTCGCCGGCAGCGAAGAGTTCCCGATCGCCAAAGATGCCCAGCGGCTGGCCGGCACGCGTGAGCTCGCCCGCAGCTTCAAGCCCGGGGAAAAAGCCGACGTGGTGCTGCTGTTCGAGGCGCCGGGGGCGGCGACCGCCGCGGGCCTTACGCTTTTCGTCGCTGGGGGCGACGGCGTGCCTTTGCAGTGACTGGTTCGGACGCCAAGCCCGTCGCGCTGCGAATCCGGCTCCCCTTCGCCACCGAAGAGGAGTTCGTTCAGCGCTACGGCCAGAACGTCGCCCGCGGCGGCATCTTCATCGCGACCCGCGCGGTGAAGGCCGTGGGAACCGCGATCGCCTTCGAGCTCGTGCTGCAGGGCGGCGAACGGTTGATGCGCGGTGAAGGCGCTGTGCAGCAGGTGCAGGAAGACGCGGCGCCCGGAAAGAGCGGAATGCTGGTGCGCTTCATCCGGCTCGACGCCCGCACCCGCGCGCTGATCGATCGCATCCTCGCGCTGCGCGAAGGCGTCACCGATGCAGAGCCTCCTGCCGCCGAGCCGTCGAAGCCCCCGCCTCCCCCCGCGCCGATCGGCCGTGGCCTCAAGCCCGCCGCCGCGCTGCTGGCCGACGACGTCGTGCTCGGCATCGACCTCGGCACCACCACCTGCCGCGCTGCGGTGTGGCTCGACGGCGGCCCGCAGCTCATCCCGCTGGCTGGCCCGACGGGCTTCGCGCTGCCGTCGCTGGTCGCGGTCGATGGCGAAGGCAACCTGCGCGTCGGCCCTGCGGCGAAGGGCGTGCGCGCCGAGCATCCCGAGAATGCAGTCACCGGCTTGAAGCGCCTGCTGGGACAGCGCGCGCGGTCGAAGGCAGTCAAGTTGCTGCTGCCGCGCTTCCCTTTCACGGTGGTGGCGGATCAAGACGGCGACGCCGGCGCCGAGCTCGCGGGGCGCGTTCACTCGATGCCTGAGCTCGCGGCCCTGCTGCTGAAGGAAATCAAGAACAGCGCGCAGGACATGCTCGAGCGCGAGCTGAAGCGCGCGGTGCTCTGCGTGCCCGCCTGGTACTCGGACCACCAGCGCGGCGCCGTGCTCGAAGCCGGCCGCCTCGCCGGGCTCGAGGTCCTGCGAATTCTCAACGAGCCTTCTGCGGTCGCGCTCGCCTTCGGCTACGGCCGCGGCCTCGCCCGAAAGCGCCTGCTGGTCTACGACCTGGGCGGCGGCACCTTCGACGCCTCGGTGGTCGAGATGACGGGCGACGATCTCGAGGTCGTCTCGACGGGCGGCGACAACTTCCTCGGAGGCATCGACTTCGACGAACGCGTGGCCGACGCCCTGGCCGGCACTTTCCCCGAGGGCCTTCGCCAGCGCTTGGAGCAGTCGCGCGTCTCGTGGGAACGCACCCGCGACGCCGCCGAGGTCGCGAAGATCGCGCTCTCGGATCAAGAGATCGCCGCCGTGCACGTGCCTTTCGCGGTGATGGACGAAGGCGGCGCTCCTGTCGATTTGCGCGCCAGCGTCACCCGGGCCCAGATCGATCAGCTCACCAACGACCTGGTCGAACGCACTGCCGATGTGACCCGCGTCGTGCTCGAGGTCGGCCGCGTCAACGCCGCCGCGCTCGACGAGGTGCTGCTGGTCGGTGGCCAGAGCCGCGCGCCGCTGGTTCGAAAGCGCCTCGAAGCGCTGGTCGGCCGGCCACCCCGCACCGATGTCGATCCGCAAGGGGCGGTGGCCCTGGGAGCGGCGATTTTCGGCCACAGCCTGGTGCAGCGCGAACGCGGAAAAGCCGGCGTCTCTCTTTCCGAGGTGCTCTCGGCCCCCATCGGCGTGGCCGTCAAGGGCGGCGGCTTCCTGCGTGTGCTCGAGCGGAACACCCGCCTGCCCGCCGAGAAGACGCTCGCCGTCCCCGTCTCTAGTCGGCCGATCGAGGTCGCCGTCTTCCAAGGCACCAACGCCCGAGCCGACGAGAACGAGTACCTGGGCGTCCTGCACGCATCGATCGATAAGCCCGGAGAATTGCTGCTTCGTTTCGCCGTCAGCGCCGACGGCCGGCTCGACGTGGGAGCGGTCGGGAGGAAGGCCTCGTTCTCGACCGCCGATGCCACCGACGAGGTTCGCGCCCGCCTCTACGCCGAAGCGCCCCTGCCCGGCGAGGGCGAGGCCGAGGCCGAGAGCAAAGGCCTCTTCAAAGGGATAAAACGCCTGTTCGGTCGCTGAGCACGCAACTTCATGCGACCTCATCCGACAATGTAGGCAAATGAAGTCCTGAAGTACTTGCTGTCATATTTCACCGCCTTCCTCGACCGCTTCACCCCAAAGGGGTTCACGCCATGCCGAAGATTACCGACCGCGGGATTGCCAACATCTACACGAAGCTCGAGACCGAGCAGCGCACCAACCCGAGCGTGAAGATCGGGCAGGCGCAGGCGCTGGAAATTCTCGCAGCGGTTGGCGATCGGTCGGGCTGGTCGGCTGCCTCGGCGCTGAAGGAGCTCCAGAAGCCGGGCCTCACCCAGCAGGCGCAGATCGACATCGCGAAGAAGGGCCTCAGCGCCACCGAGCGCAGGGACCTCGAGAAGATCCTCGATGCCGGCACGGTGCCGCTCGAGCCTTCGGCGCGCCAGTTCCTCGAAGCGGTCATCGGCCGGACCTCGCCGCAGCCCCCGAATCCTCCGGTCGGCAACGCAGACCTGAAGATCCAGGGCAACCAGACCTCGGGCCTCAGCGGCTTCGCGAAGGCCGGCGACAGCATCGAAGCGATCAACCTCAGCGCCGCTCCGTCGGGCCGCTTGACGCTGGAAGACACGATGGTGATCGGCAAGGCCGACGCGGCGGGCCAGTTCAAGAACGCGAAGCTCACTGGAGACCAGGCGATGCAGGAAGGCGACCTGATTCGGATGCGCGCCCGCCACGCCGACGGCACGGCTGGCGACTGGGTCACCGTGAAGGCTGAAGGCCTTGGAACCGCCGACACGCGCAACGCCGCGGTCGCCATCTTCCGCATCGGCCTCACCGACGCGGGCAACGGCAAGATCAACGTCGCGAACATCAACGCCAGCCGCCAGGTCTCTGAACCGGGCGCGCAGCTGCAGCTGACCAACGTCCGCACCGGTGAGAAGACGAAGGTCACCATCGACGACAAGGGCAGCTTCCCCGCGGGCTTCAGCATTCCCGGCAAGCCGGGCGACGTCTTCTCGGTGGCGGCCACCGACGGAAAGAACAACACCAGCTTCGCGACCGAGGTCGGCAAGCTCACGGTTCCGGGCGGCGCGCCTGCCACCGGCGACCTGATCAAGGATCCGGCGCTTCACAAGGACGAGCTCAACACCGACGGCACGCCGAAGTTCTCGACCAAGCGCTTCACTGGCCCGCTGTTCAAGGACGGCGTCTCGCCGAAGGACACGCAGCAGGGCCAGATTGGTGACTGCTACTTCCCGTCGGCCATCTCGGCCATCGCGCAGGCGAACCCCGACGCGCTGCAGAAGATGATCAAAGACAACGGCGATGGCACCTACACCGTCAACTTCAAAGAGAAAGACTGGATGTCCGGCAACTACAAGGATGTCCCGATCAAGGTCGACGGCGATCTCTACGTTCGCAGCTGGGGCGGCCCCCTGTACGGCGCGACCCTGGGCTCGGACAAGGGCGAGAAGACGATGGAGCTCTGGTTCCCACTGGTCGAGAAGGCCTACGCCACGTGGAAGGGCAGCTACAACGCGATCGGCAACGGCGGCATGTCCAGCGACGTCTTCCAGGAAGTCCTCGGTAAAGACGGCCAGGACATGAGCATCAAGTACGCAAACCCGGACACGCTCTGGAAGACGCTGAAGACCGCGATCGACAACAAGCAGCCCGTGTCGGCCGGCACCTACGGCGATGACCAGGACGCGCTGTACACCAACACCGGCGTCCACTCCGACCACTCGTACTCGGTGCTCGGCTACAAGGAAGTGAACGGCGAGAAGCTGGTCACCATCCGCAACCCGTGGGGCGAAACCGAGCCCGCTGGCAACGGCGCGAACGACGGCATCTTCGACCTGCCCCTGAAGGACTTCCAGAAGCTCTACCAGACGCTGATGTACACGAACTAATGGCCAAACCTCCCGAACCGCTGCAGGACGTCCTTCCCAAGGCCACCTGGGTCTTCGACGCCGAAGTCGTCGAAGTGCTCAAGCAAGGCCCCGCGCCCGAGAAGAAAGAAGCCCGGGCGGGCGCCAGCGACACCGGCCAGAAGACGGCGAGCCAGACCGTGAAGATCAAGGTCAACCGCGTGCTGCGCGGCGAGCCGGTGAAAGAGATGATCGTCGAGAAGCCCGAGGCGGGTTACGCGCTGCGTGCCGGTAACCACGGCCCGTTTCTCATCGACGACTCGAAGGTGATTCTTGGCCGCTACGGCCCCGACACCTACGCCTTCAGCAAGCTCGAGGCGGCGATCGCCGCGAAGAAGTAATCAGGCGGTAAAGGCATCGAGCAGCGCCACTGGCCCACGGGGAGCTTCGAGCACCCGGTGGGCGGGTGACTTTCCGGACTTCGCGACGTCTGCCAGCGGCTGCAGCAGCGGCGCGTCGGCCGGGTCGAGCCGCATCAGCCCGCGCTGCGCGATCTCGACCACCTCGGTCGCCAGCGCGCCCAGCGAGCGTCCGGCGTGCTTCCCCGCCAGGCCTTCGCGCTGCGCCAGGCCGTGGAGCTGTAGGTGCGCCGGAAGCCTCAGCTTCGGCAGCGCCGTCTCGAGCTCGCCCAGCGCAGTGGCGTCGTACAGAAGCCCGCGCATCAGCGCCGCGAGCGCTCCCGTCATCGCCGCGTCGACGCAGTCGGCCGCGCGAATCTCGAGCACCTTCTTGATTCGCACTTCCGGGAACAGCGTCGACAGGTGATCGACCCAGTCGCCGAACCGCGCTGGCGTGCCCTCGAACCCTTCTTTCATCAACTGGCGGAAGTTCAGCTTCGGGCTCAGGTAGTTGCCGTTGCGCCGCAGAAAAAGCAGCGGAGCGTCCAGCGCCCATTCGACATACGCCGCGTAGCTGAAGCTGCCATCGAGCATCGACGGCAGGTAGCCGCAGCGCGCGTTGTCGACGTCTGACCAGACGTGGCTGCGGTACGAGAGGTAGCCGCTGGGCTTGCCCTCGACCAGCGGGCTGTTCGCGTACAGCGCAACCAGCACCGGAGACAGCCGCGCCGACGCCATCACTTTTCGCGCGCAGTCGGCTTCGTCCTCCCAGTCCAGCGAGACCTGGCCGGTGGCGGTCATCAGCATCATCGCGTGCGCCAGCTTTCCGCGGGCACCCAGCGACTCGCGCATCATCCGGTAGCGCGTCTTCGGCATCCACGGCATCTGCGGAATCGAATCGAAGGGCCGGTAGCCCAGCGTCACCACCCGCAGGCCCAGCGCCGCCGCGTTCGCCTTCAGCTGCGCCAGGTGCTCGACGTTCTCGGCATGCGCCTCGCGCGCCGTCTGAAAAGGGCTGCCCGACAGCTCGAACTGGCCGCCCGGTTCGAGCGACAGCGCGGCCTTGCCCTTCGTCATCGCGATCACCGGCAGGCCCGGCGCCTCGCGGTACTCCTCGTACCCATTCTTCGCGAACGACTGCATCAGCGCGCCGATGCCCGACGCGCCTTCGTACGGAACCGCGGCCGACCCGCCCACCGGGTAGATGAACTTCTCGTGCTCGAGCCCGATGAGTGATTGAGAGGCGATGTTCTGGGGCGACTCGAAGTACGCGAGCAGCTGCGCGTGCGACGTCAGCGGGCGATCTTCGGTCTGCTTGCTGTCGAGCGACATGAAATGGGGCGGCTCTTATAACGTGTCTCTTCCCGAATGCTCCCCGCATCCCGCCTTTCAGACTTCTTCGCTGGGCTGCGCCTGCCCTTTCGCGCGCTGGGCATGGTTTTCCGCACCCCAAAGCTGCTGCTGCTGTCGCTGGCCTGCGCCGTGGTGACAGGGGTCACCATCCTCTGCCTCGCCATCTTTCTCTGGCCGCTGGCGACCTGGCTTGGCGACCACGTCATCGATCCCGGCAGCGGCTGGCGCAACGTCGCCGGCATCGGACTCTCGGCAGGCCTCTACCTGGTGCTCTTCGTGATCGGCATCCTCACCGTGCCGCACCTGCTGCTCGCGCCGTTGCAGGACCCGCTGTCGGAAGCCACCGAAGAGAAGCTCGGCGACTTCACTCCTGCCCCCTTCTCGGCGGCCCGCCTCGTCACCGGCACCGTCACTTCCGTGCTCCACACCGTTTCCCGCCTCGCCCTGATGCTGGTCGGCTTCGGGGTGCTGCTGCCGCTGAACTTCGTGCCGGTGGCCGGCAACATTCTCTACGGGGTGCTCTCGGCCACCTGGGCAATGTGGTGGGTCTGCGCCGAGTACGTGTCGGGGCCGATGGCGCGGCACCTGATGCCGTTCAAGGCCGTGCTCAAGGCGATGTGGGCCCGCCCCTTTCTGTCGCTGGGAATGGGCGCCACCCTCTACGTGGTTCTCTGGGTGCCCGTGCTCAACTTCTTCCTGGTGCCGCTGGCCGTCGTCGCCGGGACGATGCTGTTCCGGGAATTCTCGGCTGCCACCCAGCAGAAGGCTTGAGGACGCCTCCCCGGTCGGAACGCTCAGGGCGGGCGTGGGTGTTCTGGCTTCCAACGGTCCAGCTGATTAGGCTTTTACGAACTTCGTCCCAAATTTTTCCTTCGAGATCTCCATGACTTTGCTTCGCCGCCTTTTTCTCGTGGCTGCGCTCCTCGGAGCGTGGGCCTTTGCGGGAAGCGATCGCGCTCCGCTGTCACTGACGATGTCCGAGGCCGTGGCCGCCCCTGCCCGCCTCGATGCTGACGAGAAGGCCGCCAAGGGCCAACACGACCTCTCGGCCCTGCGCGTCTTCACCAAGGTCATCCTCTACGTGAAGGACAACTACGTCGACCCGAAGCGGGTGAAGCCGAAAGAGATGATGGTGTCGGCGCTGGAGTACGTCGAAAAGACGGTGCCCGACGTAATGGTCGACGGCAGCGCGGAAAGCGGGACGCTGAAGCTCAACGTCAACGGCAAGCTGAAGCAGTTCGACATCAGCAAGGTCGACTCGCTGTGGAAGATGAGCTTCACCCTCAAAGACGTCTTCGACTTCGTCGCCAAGAACATGCGGCCCGTCGAAGACACCCGTGAAATCGAGTACGCCGCGGTGAACGGCATGCTGCAGACGCTCGACCCGCACTCGGTGCTGCTGCGGCCCGAGCTGTACCGCGAGATGAAGCTCACCACGAAGGGTGAGTTCGGCGGCCTGGGCTTCGTCATTCAGATGAAGGAAGGCAACCTCACCGTCGTGAAGGTGCTGCCCAAGACGCCAGCTTTCCGCGCCGGCATCAAGAAGGACGACCAGATCAAGAAGATTGGCGACGAGTCGACGGTGAACATGGACCTCAACGAGGCCGTGTCGAAGCTGCGCGGCCCGGTCGACTCGAAGATCACCATCACCATCGAGCGCAAGGCCTGGGACAAGCCGACCCCGATGACGCTCACCCGCGCGATGATCACCGTCGAGTCGGTGCAGTCGAAGCTGCTGAGCCAGAACGTCGGCTACGTGCAGCTGAAGAACTTTCAGGGCAACACCACCCGCCACCTGCAGCAGGCCTTGAACGACCTCGACGCGAACGCGCGCGAGAAGGGCAGCCCAGGCGGCATCCGCGGCCTTGTCCTCGACATGCGCGGCAACCCCGGCGGTCTGCTCGACCAGGCGATTCAGGTCAGCGACCTGTTCGTCTCGCAGGGCACCATCGTCGCCACGGTCGGCTTCTCGGACAAGCTGCGCGAAGAGAAGAAGGCGCACGCAGACGAAGGCGATGACGTCTACCCGATCGCCGTGCTGCTCAACGCGGGCTCGGCCTCGGCGTCTGAGATCGTCGCCGGGGCGCTGAAGAACCTGAACCGCGCCGTCATCATCGGCCGCCAGTCGTTCGGCAAGGGCAGCGTGCAGGTGCTGTACGACTTCCCCGACGACAGCGCGCTGAAGCTCACCATCGCCAAGTACCTGACCCCCGGCGACGTCTCGATTCAGGAAGTCGGCATCACCCCCGACATCGAGCTGATTCCCACCCGCGTCACCAAAGACCGCCTCGACGTCTTCGCGCCGCGCAAGACGCTGGGCGAAGCCGACCTCGAGCACCACTTCAGCAACAGCAGCAAGGCCGAAGCGGTGAAGAAGCGCGAGGACGTCATCCTTCGCGAGAAGCCGTCGGAGTCGCTGAAGTACCTGAAGGACGAGCCGAAGGAAAAGGTCGCCGAGGCGCCGAAGCCGAACCCGGCCCACCCCAAAGATCCGAAGACCAAGGGCAAAGAGAAGAACCCGCTCACCGACGCGCCGGAAACCGCGACCCCGGCCGAAGAGCTCGACGATCAGCTCGACGCCGAATCGCAGGACGAGGTGAAGGAAGACTTCGAGGTTTCGTTCGCGCGGGACTTCGTGATCGCCGCTCCGTTCGTGCGCCGCGACAAGATGATCGAAGCCGGCAAAGGCTTCATCGCCGAGAAGCGCCAGACGGAAGAGGCCCGCATCGGCGCGGCCATCAACGGCCTCGGCATCGACTGGACGCCTGGCGAGACCCCGAAGAACGTGCAGCTCACGGGCACCATCAAGCCGGGCATCGATCGCAAGATCGCTGCGGGCGAGACCGTGCAGGTCGAAGTCACCGCCGAAAACCGCGGCACCGAGCCCCTGCGCCGGCTGCGCGCGTGGACGGTGAGCGACAACGGCTTCCTCGACCGCCGCGAGTTCCTCTTCGGCATGCTGAAGCCGGGCGAAAAGAAGAGCTGGAGCGTCCAGGTCAAGCTGCCCAAGGACCTCACCTCGCGCCGCGATGGCGTGACCGTGAAGTTCCAGGACGACAGCGGCTTGCTGCAGGAAACCGTGACGGGCGAGCTCTCTTTCACCGAGCTGCCGCGCCCCGCCTTCGCCTTCAACTACCAGATCATCGACGACTGCCAGACGTGCAATGGCGACGGCGCCATTCAGCGCGGCGAAGAGATCACGCTGCTGCTCGACGTCACCAACATCGGCACCGGCAAGGCGCTGGACACCTTCACCAGCATCAAGAACGCGTCCGACCAGAACGTCTTCATCGAGAAGGGCCGCTTCAAGCTGGGTGAGCTTTTGCCTGGCGAGACGAAGACCGCGAAGTTCAACCTGCAGGTGAAGAAGGCCTACGTGGGCACCGACTTCGGCCTGCGCATGGCGATCATCGACGAGCCGCTGGAAGAGTTCACCGCCGACAAGCTCTCGATTCCCGTCGAGGCCGAGAACGCGCCTGCCGTCGCCTTCGAGTCGCGCAAGGGTCCGGTGAAGCTGAACGAGAAGGCCGAGCTGCTGGCCAGCGCCGACGCGAACTCCCGCGTCCTCGCCCGCCTGCCCAAAGGCGCGATCGTCAACGAGCTCGCCCGCGGCAGCGCCGTCGCCCGCGTCGAGTGGGAGAAAGACCGCTTCGCCTTTGTCCGCCTCGCCGACGTTCGTGACGGCAAGGGCACCAAGCCTGCGCCGATCAAGGACGCCACCTTCGTTGCGCTGCGAAACCCGCCCGACATCTCGCTGTCCGTCGACCCGTCGCAGGGTGGCGTGGTGGCCGACACCGAACGCTTCACGCTCTCGGGCGTCGTCAACGATCCCGCGCTGCTCGACGTCTACGTGCTCGTCAACGACCAGAAGGTCTTCTTCCGCAGCCGCGAGGCTGGCGAAGATCCGCGGCTGAAGTTCACCACCGACTTCGCACTGCGCGAGGGCAACAACCTCGTCACCGTGGTTGCGCGCGAAAGCCAGGACTTCGCGAGCCGCAAGACGGTGGTGATCCGCCGGCGTCCGGCGGCGGTGGCGCAGAAGGCGTCGCTCGCCCCCACGAAGGCGAAGCCGTAGATTAATTGATCGGCCCCCACGCGGCAGATAGCGTCCGGCCCTAGAAATGCGGACGCTTCGATTCCTCTTGAGCCTCGGGTGCCTGTTGATGGCGCCTTTGGCGTTCGCCGACCCTTACGATTTCCAGATCGCGAAGCTCGGCAACCCCGATCGTCCGCTCGTGGGCTCGGAGATTTCGCCCGACGCCAAGTTCCGCGTTTTCGCTCGCCAGATGGGAGCGGCCCTCACCTCCGTCAACCTCGCGCCGTCTGAAACGCTGGGCCACTCGGGGTTCGCTTTTTCCGCCGAGCTGTCGACGGTGTTCTTCGGCGACCAGCAGGTGCAGCTGCCCACCGAGAGTGCCTTCCGCGGGCCGATGCTGATTCCGTCGGTTCACATTCGCAAAGGCCTGCCCTTCTCATTCGAGATCGGCGCGCGTGGTGCGTGGCTCGAGAAGAGCCGCATGGGCGCCGGCACCCTCGAGCTGAAGTGGGCCGTCAACGAAGGTTTCACCTACCTGCCCGACATCGCTGTTCGCGGAAACGTCACCAAGCTGATGAACAGCCGCGACTTCGATCTCACTGCGGGCGGGGTCGACCTCAGCGTCGGAAAGCAGTTCGCCATCGGCGGCATGATCACCATTACGCCCTACGTCGGCTGGAACCTGGTCTTCGTCAGCGCATCGACGGGCTACGTCGACTTCAACCCGGGCCGGACGCTCGCCCAGTCGCAGGAACCGTCGAGCAAGCCCGGGGAAGCTGAACCCTTCCGCGACATCTCGTCTTTCCAACCGGTGGATCCGATCGACAACTCGCACCACCGCTTCTACGGCGGGTTCCGGTTCATCGGAGGCGTGGTGATGGTCGGCGCCGAGCTCTCGTACTCGGTGATCAGCCGGTTCCGCGACAAGCCGCTGGGCGAAAACGGCTCGGGCCTCGACGTCGATGTGCCCTCGGTGTTCGCAGTCAACGCGACCATCGGCCTCGACTTCTAGAGCGCGACCCGCAGCTTCCCGGGCGCGTTTGTAATCAGGTAGTCGACGCCCAGCTCGCGCAGCTTCCGGGCGATCGCCGCGTCGTCCACCGTCCACACCGCCACGCCCAGGCCCTGCCGGTGCCAGAAGCGAACCCTTTCGGCCGTCACCTGCGAGTGATGCGGGTGCACCGTGTCGCGTCCCACCAGCGGCTGCCAGACCCACGCCTGCGGGAACCACGCCCTGTCGGGGTCGATCAGCAGCCCGCGCTTCAAGTCCGGAAACGCGCGCGCCAGCCTCAGCAGGCACAGCGGGTTGAAGCTCGAGATGAGAACGCGTTCGGCCTCGCCGCGGCGCTCGAGCAGCCGGCCCACCTCGATGGCCAGCCCGCGATCATCGGCCACCTCGCACTTGAGCTCGATGTTGACGAGGAAGTCGGCCGGCAGGGCGTCGAGCACTGCGTCGAGCAGCGGAATCCGTGCGGCGGCGAACCCCAACGCGGTGCCGACGTCGGCCTGCTTCAGCTTCCACCAGGGCGTGCGCTCGACCACCCAGCGCTTCTTCGCCAGCCGGCCCAGCTCTTCGTCGTGGCAGACCACGACCTCGCCCGAAGCGCACCGCATCACGTCGAGCTCGACGCCGTCGGCCTTCTGCGCCACCGCTTCGACGAACGCTTCCAGCGTGTTCTCGGGGAAATCGGCGCTCGCTCCGCGGTGCCCGAGGATCTTCATCGTGCCCGTTTCGCCCCCCCCCACCCCGCCCGTCAAGCCCTCAGCCGTTGCGCCGGCTTCAACTTTGTGACTTCGTGTCCCCATGAACTTCGGCATGGGCGAGCTGGTGATGCTCGTCGTGATCATCGCCATCATCTTCTCGGCGTCCCGCATGGGCTCGCTGGGCAATGCCATCGGCAAGTTCGTGTACTCGTTCAAGAAGGCCTCGAGGGGCGACGGCTTCATCGACGTGAAGCCCACCTCGAAGCTCGTCGGCAGCGCGCAGCCCATCGAAGACGCGCACGTGATCGACGAAAAGAAGGGCTAGGTCGCGGCCAGCAGCGCAGCCGCGCGGGTGTGCGTCGCGTCCGCTCTCAACGTCTCTTCCAGCGCCCCGCGCGCCTCGCTGCGCTGCCCCAGGTCGAGCAGACACAGCGCCAGGTTGAACCACGTCGTCGGGTGCGGGCCCCGCAGCTCCAGCGAGTGCCGGTAGTACGCCGCGGCGGCAGACAGCTGCCCCGCCCGATGCAGCACCGTCGCGATCTCGAAGGCGAGATCATGCGGCTCGGGAAGCTCGAACCGGTGTCGCCACGTCTCGTTCATCGCCGCCACCAGCCCGGCCACCTGCTCGGCGGGAATCTCGCGCTCGCGCAAAGACCCCGCCACCCGCAACAGCGCGTCCGGGTCGAAGTGGGTGAAGGCCAGCGCCTGCAGCAACTGCGGCACCGTCACTGAAGGGTCAGAGACGAGCTGCTCAAGCAGCGCCTCGGCGTGCAGCGGCAGGTTCAGCGCGCCCGTTTCGGCCCAGGCCTTCGCCACCTCAGGCACCTGGGTCGCCGCGAGTGCGTAGGCGCCGAATCGCACCTCTGCCTCTGCCGGAGCGAAGAACGGCCTCGCCCCCGCCCACTCCCTCAACGCGTCGAAGTTCACCGACGCCGACACGCACCCGTGCCGCGCCAAAACTGCCGTGTCCTTTCCCGAAATCTGTTCGCGATTGGCTGCGCCCTTGTCCGCGGCCAGCCACAAGTGCGGCCGCTGCAGCGTTTGCGCGACCGCGTCCATGCACGCGATCGCTCCCGCCGGCCAGAGGAACCGCCCCTCGCCCACCTGCGCCGCGTAGTCCGCCACTTCCGCCGGCGCCACCGCGTCGCTGTCGCTGAAGGTCCACGCGACTTCAGTCAGTGCGGCGTCTTCGTGCGGCGCCTCGACCTCGACGTTCTGACCGACCGCCCTGCCCTTCTCCGCCCGCCACGCATCGTGCGGCAGTGTGTCGAACAGGTAGTTGGCAACCACCACCACCGGCCCCGGCGGCAGCGCGAGGTCGCCTGGAGACATGGCATCGACCCGCTGCAGCGACAGCCTGCCCAGCTCTTGCCAGGCCTTCAGCTGCGGATGCTTCGCCGCGCCGTCCACGTTCGCCTGCGACGCGTCGGTGAACCGGTAGTGAAAGTCGACGCCGCGCTCTGCCAGCGCCCGCATCAGGTGGAACGCCAGCCGCCCGACTCCCCCGCCGAGCTCGACCACGTGCAGCTTCCCCGGCACGTCGCGCTGGTACGCCGCCGCCACATCCGCGTACGCCGACGCCAACAACAGGCACGACGTGATCCGCCACGGCACCACGCCGGTCGTGAACGCCGCCGGGCCCTGCGCGTCATAGAAGTCCCGCTGCCAGCGCCACAGCACCGACTGCGACAGCGGCTTTGGCCCGTCGATTCGCATCCGTCAGTCTCCCGCCAGCTGAACCAGCGCTGCAGCCTGGTCTCGAATCGCTGGATGCACCGCGCGATCGCCCGCAAGCTCGCGCAGGTCGGCGCTCGACAGCAGCGGGACGATCTTCGCGCCGACATCGGGAGGAAAGTACGGGTTGAACACGAGCGCCTTTCTCACCATCGGCCGCACCGACCACCGCGCGGACCTCCAGATTTCCACCAGCGGCTCGGGCCGCGCGGGCCGCCTCGCCGCGATGCGGACCACGACCTCTTCCGTCAGCCGCGGGTTGATCAGCACGTTGCGAATCACCGACGGCTCGGAAGCGACCGCCAGGCGCGCCAGCTCGTCGGGGTTCTTCGTCAGCCGCGCCAACGTCTTCAGCCGCCCCAGTGGCAGGGTGAAGAGCTTCGAGTCCGCCCGCTTCGCCGCCTCGGCCTCGTACTCGCGCTGCGGCGGCGCCTCGCTGAAGAGCCTCTCGACGTCCTCAAGATCCTGCAGCGCCGCCACGCGCCGAAGCGCCGTCGCGTACGGTATCTGCGCGGCCTCCATGTCGAGCGCACGCATGAAGGCAGGCAGCACGTCACTCGCCGGCTCGAACCCCTCGCGCGCCAGCCGCATCACCTCGCGCAAGAGCTCGGTCGCTGCCGTCGGAGCCAGCCGGCCCAACAGTCGCGCCGCCGCCTTGCGCACCACCTCGGGGCCACCACCGAGGGCTTGAAGCCGGCGCACCACTTCCCGCGCGTCTTCGTCGCCCGCCATCGTCAGCGCGCCGCCGTCTCTCCCTGGCCTGCTTCGATCACCGACACCTTCACCCGGAAGCCCTTGAGGTCGGGCGGGTACTCGTAGAACGGAATCAGGAAGCTGCGCTTTTCACCTGGCATGACCTCGGCCGCCGACTTGCCGAGCTTCTCGACCAGGTGCTCGACGTCATCGGCCACGGCGATGCCGTACAAGTCTTCCGGCGTGGGAGCGGCCCCAATCCACACTTCCGCGTGCCGAATCGACGTGCTGCCATCGAGGATTTCTGCTCGGACCTTCGCGCGCGTCGCCCGCGCGCTGCGGTTCTTCACCTCGCCGCGGACGAAGAAAACCGCCCGGCCTGTGCGCGTATCGTAGAGGCCGTTCGAGATGTCGAGCGCCACCCACTCGGTCGGGCTCGAGAAGGTCGCCTTGAGGCGTTCGGGGCTGAACGAAGCCAGCTCGACCTTTCCTTCGCTCAAGTAGACGGTGACGATCACCGTCAGCAACGCGACCATCACCGACGCGATCGCGACGTTGATGATCAACCCGCCCAGCTTCCGCTTCGGGCGCGGAGGCAGCGACTGTTCGGCGGCGAGGGTGCCACCAGCCGGCACACTGACCAGCTTCAGCTTCGCGACCGGCACCGACGTCTCGGTCTCCGCCGGGCCGAACGCCTCAGGAGGCCTGCTTGGCTGCACCGCCGGCATCTCGAACAGCGACGCGCGCTGGCTCGTGTCGGCCTCGACCTCGCTTTCTTCGCTGAGCCCCAGCGCGTCGGGGCGAATGCTTTCCTTCCGCGGCGGGGGAGGCGAGTCGTCGGTGGGCGCGAAGAAATCGTCGCCGCCAGGCCCGAAGACTGAGGGAACCTCGGGCTGGGTCAGCATCGCGCCTGCCGGTTGCGTCGCCTCGCCGATCTCGAGGCTCGCGAAAGGATCGTGCGCCGGCGCTCGAGCCGGAGGCCCCGCGTGGCGCGGCGGTGGCGCGGGCGGCGGGTACGGTTCGGGCGCGACGGGCGGTGCGGGGATGGCGAAGTCGAATGCCGGCGGCGGCTGCGCGTCGCCGCTTCCCAACGCCGCCGCAAAATCGAAAGGCGACGACGGGGGAGGCAGCGGCGCGTCCTGCAGCGGGCGTCGACCCGGAGGCGCAGGCGGCAACGTCCCCACCCGGGTCGGCTGCTCGAACACCTGGGCCGGCAGGTCCATCTGCGCCGCGAACGAAGGCTGCAGCGGCCCCGCATTTCGCGACGCCTCGACGCCCAGCGCGTACATGCCTGGCCGCGTCGCTTCGCCCAGCCCATCGTCTGAGGCAGCCCCGAACTTCGCGAAAGGGTCGTCGGGCGGCCGGCTCACCGCGGGTACCCGCTGGGTCGGAGCGGCGGCCGGAAACTGACCTGTGGGTGAGGAAGTACCGTCCCGCTTCACCCGGAAGGTGTGCTGGCACTTGGTGCAGCGGACCTTGACCCCCTTCTCGGTCACCTTCTCGTCGGGGATCTTGAACCGTGTTTGGCACTGCTCGCACTTGACGATCATGGCCGGCGGCCCGCGGACTATACCCTTGCCGCTCAAACACCCCGGTGGTATTCGCGTTTCGCGCAGCGCGTCAATTTCGACGAACCCCTCCGAACATGCCCGACGAAGCCGCTTCCGAGCCCAAAGTCATCAAGCGGTACACGAACCGCAAGCTCTACGACACCGTCGAGAGCCGGTACGTCACGCTCGATGAGATTGCCGAGATGGTGAAGCAGGGCGTCGAGGTGAAGATCGTCGACAACCGCACCAAGGAAGACCTCACCTCGGTCACCCTGGCGCAGATCGTCTTCGAAGAAGAGAAGAAGACGACCCGCATGCCGCTGTCGGTGCTGCGCGAGATCATTCGCCGGCCAGGCGAGCAGCTGTCGGAGTTCATCAAGAGCGAAGTCACTCCGCGCGTGACCACCTTCCGCGAAGAGGCCGAGTCGCGCCTCGACAAGCTCTTGCGCCGCGAAGACGGCACGGTCGCGGATCCCGCGCCTTCGGCTCCCAACCCGGCCGCCGATCTGCTCAAGGGCAGCCAGCGCGCACTCGAAGACTTCCAGAAGAAGGTCGACGAACGGGTGAAGGCCGTCGTCGACAACGTCGTCGGCAACCTGCCCGCGATGGGTCGCGATCTGGGCGCGCTCGTTCAGCGCATCGAGATGCTCGAGAAGAAGCTCGAAGCGCTGGAAGAGAAGAAGCGGTAGCTACACCCGCGCGTGCTTCGCGGCCGCGTCGACGTCTTCCGCCACCGATTGAAGCAGCGTGGCTCCGCGGCTCCACGGCGCGTACTCCCAGATCGTCTTCCCGTGGCTCTGCGCCTCGTCGATGGCGACGTTGAAGCCCAACGGCTGGCGCGCCATCTTCCCGGGAAAATACTTCTCGAGCTTCTCGACCACTTCGTCCGCCAGCGCCGTCTTCCGGTACAGCGTGGGCACCACCAGCGAGATGTGCAGCGCCCGATTTTCCTTCTCGGACACCTTGCGCACCGTCTCGTTCATTTCGGCGCAGCCATCGAGCGAAAGGTACGTCGTCGCGACCGGCACGACGACCTCGGTCGCGGCCAGCAGGATGTTCGTCGTGGTGAGCCCCAGCGACGGCGGCGAGTCGAAGACCACCATGTCGTAGCCTGCTTTTTCGACCTCTTTCATCCGGTCGCGCAGCAGCGTGTCGCGGTCGACCTGGTTGGCGACCTGCAACGGGAAGTTCGCCATCTGCTTGTACGAGGGCACGACGAAGAGGTTGGAAAGCGCCGACGGTCGCACCACGTCGAGCAGCGCGACGTTGGTGTTGGTGAGCCAGTGAAAGACGTTGGTCGGCAGCGACCGCACGTCGATGCCCAGCGACTTGCCAGCGTGGCCCTGCGTGTCGAGGTCGATCAGCAGGACTTTGAGGTTCTTCTTCTGCGCGAACCAGGCGGCAGTGTTGACGGCGAGCGTCGTCTTGCAGGTGCCGCCCTTCTCGTTGATGAAGGCGATTCGACGGCCTGTCACTTCTTCTTCTCGATCAGCCGATCGATCTTGCCCTCAACCGACGACAACAACCGTTCGAGGTCGTCGACCTTCTCGCGCAGGATCTCGAGGTCACCGGTCGACGGCAGGTTCATCGCCGAAAGCGCGCTGCGCAGGCTCTTGTCCAGTGTTCCCTTCGCGGTCAACGTTCGCGAGACCAGCGTCTGCACGGTCGCCACGAACTTCTCGTTCGAGAGCAGCTGCTGGGCGATCTTCCCGATGCGTTCTTCACCGGTCGCCACCAGCTTTTTCATCACGGGGTTGTTCTTGAGCATGGGCGCGCGGATGCTGATCTCCGCGTTCGAGCGTGTCAAGGTTGCAGAGGCAGCCGTGCACTCCGTTCTCCTCGACAAGCGTCTCATCATCGTCACGGGCAAAGGTGGCGTGGGCAAGACCACGATCGCCACCGCGATTGCCCTCGCCAGCGCACGCGCCGGCCAACGCACGCTCGTGTGTGAAGTGAACGCCCGCGAGCGCATCTCGGGCCTGCTGGGCCGCCCCGAGACGGGGGCCGAGATCACGTCGCTCGAAGAGAACCTGTGGGCCGTCGACGTGAAGCCGCACGAGGCGATGCGCGAATACGCGCTGATGATTCTGAAGTTCGAGAGCATCTACAACGCGGTCTTCGAGAACCGTCTCGTTCGCTACTTTCTGCGCTTCGTGCCGTCGCTGCAGGAAGTGGTGATTCTGGGGAAGATCCTCTTCCACCTCAAAGAGAAGCGGCCCGACGGCAGCTGGCGGTTCGATCGCATCGTGATTGACGCGCCTTCGACGGGCCACGCGATCACCTTCTTTTCGGTGCCCAAGGTGATTCTCGACACCGTGCCGCCGGGCGCGCTGGCCAACGACGCGAAGTGGATGCGCGAGTTGCTGATCGACCCTGCGGTGACGGCCGCGGTGCTGGTGTCGCTGCCGGAAGAGATGCCGATCAACGAGACGATCGAGCTTGCGGCGGCGCTGAAAGACCGCGTGAAGATTCGGCCGCAGGCGGTGGTGCTCAACGGCTTCATCCCCTCGCGTTTTACCGAAGGCGATCTCGAACAGCTTCCCCCGGGCGAGCTTCACGATCTCGCCGCCGCCCACCAGGCCCGCGCGAAGCTGTCGGTGTCGGCGGCCGAACGGCTCAGGGCGCTTGGCTACCCGTTGTTGATCGTGCCCCGCCTCTTCACCCCGACCTTCGGCCGCGCAGCGATCGAAGAAGTCGCCGGCCACCTGGGGAAGTCGTGAACCCGATCGAAGCAGCGCTGAAGACCAGCAACGTCATCCTCTGCGTCGGCCCGGGCGGGGTCGGCAAGACGACCGTCGCCGCGACACTCGCCCTGCGTTCGGCGGTCGACGGCAAGGGCTCGCTGGTCTGCACCATCGACCCGGCGAAGCGGCTGGCCAACTCGCTGGGCCTGGCCGAGCTGGGCAACGCCGAGCTGCGCATCGCCGACCCGGTGCTCGAAGGCGCCTCGGGGCAGAAGCCCCGCGCGTCGATGCACGCGATGATGCTCGACATGAAGCGGGCGTGGGACGACCTGATCGAACAGCGGGCCCCGGCCGACAAGCGCGAAAAGATTCTCAACAACCGTTTCTACCAATCGCTGTCGACCGCGCTGGCGGGCTCGCAGGAATACATCGCGATGGAAAAGCTGTGCGAGCTGCGGATGCAGCGCGGCTACCCGCTGATCGTCCTCGACACACCACCGACGGCGCACGCCCTCGACTTCCTCGACGCGCCCGACCGCATCCTCGACTTCCTCGACAACGACGCGGCGAAGTGGCTGCTGACTCCTGCGTTGGCAGCCGGAAAAATCGGGCTCAAGCTCTTCAACCTGGGCTCGAGCTACGTCGCGAAGACCATCTCGAAGTTCACCGGCACCGAGACGCTGCAGGAGCTCGCGAACTTCATGCTGCACATGAGCTCGATGTATGAAGGCTTCCGGGAAAGGGCGCATCAGACGCGTGCGCTGCTCGAGGCCGAGACCACGTCCTTCGTGCTGGTCAGCGGCCCCATGCCCGAAAGGCTCGACGAGGCAGTCTTCTTTCACACCACGCTCCTTCAGAGTCACCTGAGGATCGCCGCGGTGGTGGTGAACCGGGTGCACCCGCCAGTGCCGCAAGCACTTTGGGCCGAGGCGAAGCGGCTGCCGGATGAGCTTCGGAAGCGGGTCGAGGCGACGCTGAACGAGAACGACCACCTGGCCTCGCAAGACGCGAAGGGCGTGGCGAAGCTGGCCGAGCTGTGCGCCCCGACCCCGCTGGTGTTGGTGCCGCGCTTCGAGATGGACGTACACGACCTCACAAGCCTCTGGAACACCTCGAAGTTCCTGTTCGGGGAAGCGCACATCGAACCGGCGACTCCCGCGCGTTAAGGTTCCTCCTTTTCGCGGAACCAGCCTCGTCACCAGGCTGTCAGTCGAGGACTCGAGGAGTGACCTTGTCCAATCGAAACAAGCTGTTGGTGGCGTCGCTGTGCGTGCTCGCTGGCTGCAGCCACGTGAAGCCAGTCACCACGTCGTCAGACACGAAGCATGAGGTGAAGTTCGACGAAGTCGTCATCACGGGCGACCTGGCGCTCGAGAAGCTCAACGACGAAGAGCTCTTCGCGGGGGGCACGTCTTTCTTCGCCTCAGAAGACTACAGCCAGGCTGCGCGCTACTTCGGGCGCCTCGCCGACTTTCACCCGAAGAGCATCCACCGCAGGCCGGCGCTCTATAACGCGGGCCTCGCGCTCGAGAAGTTGAAGCTCTGGGAAGAGGCGCACCAGCGGTTTCAGGAGCTCGCTGACGCGGCGAAGGGCACCGGCGACTCGCTGGACGCGGCGTTTCGTGTCGCCGAGACGCTGTACCACCAGGCCCGCTTCGACGAAGCAGTCGCTGTGCTGCGCGTGCTTGGCGGCCGCGACGATCTTCCGATCAACAAGCGCATGGAAGCGCGCGTGCAGCAGGGCATCTGCGAGCTCGAGAGCGGCCAGTCGGACGTGGCCGAGATGACGCTGCGCAAGGTGATGAGCACCTGGCAAGACCTGACGGACAAGGATCTGGTTGACGAGTACTTCCCGGCGCAGGCCCAGTTCTTCATGGGTGAGATCTACCGGCTTCACTACGAAGCGGTGACGCTCGACGCGAACAAGACCAGCGACCAGCTCGCGAAAGACGTCGAGTACAAGGCCGAGCTGCTGTTGTCGGCACAAGGCCACTACCTGCGAGCGATTCGCATCGGCAACGGCTACTGGGCGACAGCGGCAGGCGCGCAGATCGGCGGGCTCTACGAGAACCTGTACGACCACATGATGCATGCGCCGGCGCCCAGCGAGCTCTCGAAGGACGAAGGCGTCGTCTACCTGCAAGAGCTGCGAAAGAAGATCCGGATCCTGATTACGAAAGCGATCACCGTCTACGAACGCACGCTCGAGGCGGCCGAACGAATCGGCGCGGCGAGCCCGTTCGTCGAGAAGACACGCGACAGCCTGAAGCGGATGAAGGAAATGCTGCTCGCCGACGCGAAAGAAGAAGAAGAGACGTGGTCGACGCCGAAGGGAAAGGTTCCGCACGGCTGACACCTGCTAGAAGTTCGCGCGAGTGATCGACGCGATCTTCAGCCCGGAAGCGCTGGCCGAGATTCGCGCCTACAAGGATCCCCTCTACACGTCACGCGTCGCCTACGACGTGCTGAGCTTGTTGATCTGGGTGGTGATGCTGCGGTTCGGCATCGTCTGGCTCTTCGCGTGGTCCACCAAGGTGACGGCGCGGTTCGACCAGCGCTTCCCTTCGTTGCGCCGGATGCCCGTCGTGCGCGCAGTGCCGGCGGTGCTCGATCGCGTCTGGGGCGGAGCGGGCTGGGGAGCGGCGCTGCTCTTCACCCTCGTGCTCGAGCAGACGAACATGCTCGCGTTCCTGCCGATGGATTTCTATTTCGGCTTCCTTCACGAACGCGCGTTCGGGATGTCGACCCAGTCGGCGGGCACGTACTGGTGGGACTACTTGAAGTCGGTGCTGATCGCGGTGATCCCGCTGGCGGCCCTGACCTTTGGGATGCTGGGCCTGGCGCGCCGGCTTCCGAAGTGGTGGTTGATCATCGGCATCGTCGGAGCAGGCGCGCTGCTCTTCTCAGCCGCGCTCGACCCGTATCGGGCACAAGTGTTTTTCGATCAGGCGCCGTTGCCCGAAGGCGAAGTGCGCGAGGCGATCACTGCGCTGATGAAGAAGGCCGACATCGACTTCAAGGACGTGGTCGTCGAGAAGACGATGGGGAAGAACGTGCGGGTGCAGGCGTACTTCGCGGGCAAGGGTCCGACGCGGATGATCGTGGTGAACGATGCGCTGCTGAAGCACCTCGACACTCCCGAGATTCTCGCGGTCGTCGGCCACGAAGCAGGTCACGTGCACGAGAGGCGCTGGGTCGGGCAGCTGATGTCGACGCTGACGCTGCTGGGCTTTCTCTACTTGATCGAAGTGATGTTCCGCCTCGTGGCGAGGCGCGGTTGGTGGGGCGTGAAGGAGCGCGCCGACGTTCGCGTCCTGCCGCTGGTGTTCATGGTGTTCTGGCTAGGCACGATGATCGTCTCGCCGATCAGCGGAGCGTTCAGCCGGCACCGTGAGCTCGAGGCAGACCAGTTCGGAATCAAGCTCACGGGCGACCCGGAGTCGTTTCGCCGAATGCTGGTGAAGCTGGCCCGGGTCAACAAGATGGACCCGGATCCGCCGAGGTGGGTGGTGCTCAAGGGTTGGTCGCACCCGCCGATTCGCGAAAGGCTCGCTGCGATTCAGTAGGCGTTGGAAACGAAAACCGGCCGGCAGGTGGAACCAAGGGCATCGCCACCTGCCGGCCCGGTGAGGTCATCGGAAGTCCCCCACTCCCGAGACCTCGACTTCGTTCAGCGGGAAGCTTTGACTTTCGGTGCAGCGGGCTTGACGGGCGGCGAAGGCTTCGAGGGTGTGATGGCCATCGCTGCGATTGCCTTGACCAGGGTGCGGGCGCGGCGGCCAGCAGCCGTCTCACCGTGCGGGTCGGCCTGAACGGCCTGAGCGAGATCAGCGAGGCCGTTCTTGTCGCCCGCCTTCAGCCGGAGCTCGCCGCGGTTGGCGAGGGCGATCGGGTTCTTCGGGTCGCCTCTGATCGCCTCGCCGTACTCGGTGACCGCGTCCTGCAGGCGGCCGAGCTTCTGGTACACGGTGCCAAGCGCGGCGTGCGCGGCGGCGTCTTTCGGGTTCATCGCGACGAGCCCTTCGAAGACCACCCGGGCTTCATCGAGCCGGCCCGCGGCTGCGAAGTCACAACCGATTTCGGCGATGGCTTTCGCGTGGCTTGACGTCAGCCCTTCGATTTCTGACCAGGTCGACTTCCCTTCGCGAACTGCGGTGATTTCGGCGACGACATCAGAACTGGAGTGCATGGTTTTGGTTCCTTTGATGATCCGGTTCATGGCTATCGGCTGATGTGGCCAATCGAGTGCATCGACATCTCGTGAAAGGACTTCCGCAGGTTGTTGATGAGCTCGTACATCTCCTGAAAGCTCTGCATGAGAGACGTCAGTTCCTGCTTCATGATCGTGATCTCTTCCGGGGTCTTGCCCTCACCCTTGGCGTTCAGGAAGTCCTTCTGCTTCGTGTTCATGTCGTCAGAAATGTTGCGCAACGCTTCGTCGAGGGTCTTCGGAGTTTTGGTGGCCACGGGCGGAGTACGGCCAGTGCCGCCAGCGCCGCCAGTGGAGCCAGCGCCGCCAGCGCCGCCAGTGCCGCCAGTGGCGCCAGCGCCGCCAACAGGATCCGTGGTTTTAATCCCAGTCGCGACCATTCCCATTAACGCCTGATTACGGGCACGAATCGCGTCAAGTCCAATCAGGCCGTTTCCTCGCCCGGTCGCCGTCATGAGCGAGTTCATCAGGTCAGGATTCTTGAGAAGGTACAGCGCGGCGTCTTTCTGCGGCTGCGTCTTGCCCTGAGCCACAATCATGGCGAGGTCCGCTTCGTCGAAAGTGCCGTCCTTGGGCCAGCTGATGTCGAAATCGCTGAAGTGGTTGTAGATGTACTCGACGTTTTTCTTCTCCTCCGCCAGCGCCGCCGCGCGCTGCTTCTGCTCTTCGGTTTGAACCGTTTGGACCTGCGCGTCCGAGCTGGTCACTCGCTCTTGTTTGTTCGGACTGGCGTCGTCCGCCGTCGCCTTGGACTCGCTGGTAGCGCGACCAGGCTTCTGATCTTTGTCCATCGCGTCCTGGGCTACCCGCTGCTGGGTGAGTGACATCTCCTTGAGATTCTCAGGCGCATACCCATCACCGACTTTCGACTTGTCCAGCGGCGGTGCGTACGTCGTCTGGGCCGGATCTTCGCCCGGCGCAGCGAGGAGCCCGTTTTGGCTCTGCTGAAACGCCGCAATCTCGTTGTTGGTGAACTTTCCTTCGTCGGAGATCTTGGTGACGTCCGCGCCTTTCGTGATTTGGCCAATCAACCCACCGAGCATCGGGAAGAGACCGAGCGGATCGAGCATGCCCTGCAGACCGCCGCCCATGCCGCCCTGTTGCTGCGCGCCCTCGGTGCCGCCCTGCTGACCGCCGCCCTTCGCCTGACCAACCATGCCGCCGATGCTGCCGAGGAGTCCCTGGATGTCGAAACCGCCGCCGCCACCACCGCTGCCACCAATTGGGTCGCTCATGTCCGTTTGCCTCTGTGGGGTTCGTTTGCCGCTTGATGCGGTGGTCATCCCTTGAGCAGGGCGGGTGCCAGCCGAACCCGGCCTGAATTCGAGCACTTAGGTGCTGCGCTGCCATCTGGGTCCCGAGATTGGGCGTCTTGAAAGGTAGATTGCCGGGCATGCGGATGATGGGCCTCGACGTGGGATCAAAGACGGTGGGCGTAGCGGTGTCCGATGAGTTGGGCTTCAGCGCGCACCCCGTCACCACCGTCCGCCGCACCAACCTTCGGGCAGACCTTCACGCGCTGCAGCGAATCATCACCGAGCAGGAAGTCGCGAAGGTGATCGTCGGTTTACCGCTGAACATGAACGGCTCTGAAGGCCATCGGGCGATCGAGTCACGCAAGCTCGGCGACGCGCTGGGCGAGCACGCGACCATCCCGATCCTCTACTGGGACGAGCGCCTCACCAGCGTCGCCGCCGAAAGGTCGCTGATCGAAGCCGACGTCTCACGAAAGAAACGCAAAGAGGTCATCGACCAGGTCGCGGCCTGCCTCATCCTTCAGGGCTGGCTCGACTCTCAGCCGAAGAAAGACGACGAGTGAAGAAGGCGCTGATCGCCTTTGTCGTGCTGCTCGTGGTCGGCGCCCTGGGCGCGGCGGGCTTCTGGTACTTCACCGAACAGCGGCTCACGACTTTCGCGGCGACTCCCTACGGCACGCCCGAACAGAAGCTCGTCACCATCCCCGGCGGCACCAGCCCCACCGGCGTCGCGAAGCTGCTCGCGGCCGAGAACGTCGTCTCCAGCGGCGACCTGCTCTACGGCTGGCTGCGACGAGAGAAGCTGGGGCCGCGGCTCAAGGCGGGCGAGTACGAGTTCTCGGGCGCGCTCACGCCGCAGCAAATCATCGACAAGGTCATCGCGGGTCAGGTGAAGCAGTACACGTTCACCGTCCCCGAAGGGCTTCGCCTCGACGAGATCCTGCCCATTCTCGCGGGCTCCGAGCTGAAGCTCAGCCTCGAGAAGCTCAAGGCCCTGACGCAGACCGCTGCCTTCGCGCGAAAGCTCGGAATTCCGGCCGACGGCTTCGAAGGCTTCCTCTTCCCCGACACCTACGCGTTTCCGCACGGCGTCAACGCAGAGTCGGTGCTGAAGCGAATGGTCACTCGCACGCTCGAGGTCGTCCGCGACGCGCCCAGGAAGGCCGGCGTCACGCTCACCGCGCTCGAGGCGGTCACGCTCGCATCCATCGTCGAGAAAGAGACGGGGGCCGTGGGCGAGCGCCCGCGGATCTCCTGCGTGTTCCACAACCGTCTGAAGCGCGAGATGAAGCTGCAAACCGACCCGACCGTCATCTACGCGAAGATGCTGGTCAGCGGCTGGTACTCGCGAAACATCACGCGCGCCGACCTGCAGGCCGAGCACCCGTACAACACGTACACGACCGAAGGCCTGCCGCCCGGGCCGATCGCGTCTCCAGGAGCTGCCGCTCTTTACGCGGCCCTCAACCCCATCGATTGCGACGATCTATTCTTCGTCTCGCGCAATGACGGAACCCATCTCTTCTGCCCAGACCTCAAGTGCCACAACGCCGCCGTGCAGCAGTGGCAGGTCGAGTTCCACAAGAAGAAGAAGCGTTGAAAGCTACCGCTGGTAGACGTGAAACGGCGCCGCGAACCCGCGGAGCTCGCGAAACGTCCAGCCATTGAAGTGCAGCAGGTCGCCTTGCACCGCCGTCACCTTCGCAAGGTCGCCGCCTTCGATGCGCACCAGAAACTTCGGCTGCGCCGCCGCGAGCCGAAGCGGGAAGATCTCCCAGCGGTAACGCGCGAGCCGTTCTTCCGGAAGCCCCGAGAAGAAGGCCAGCTGCAGGTCGCGATACTGTGCGTCGGTGTCGAGCACGACGGCTTCGCCGCCCGCGTTCACTTCCCTTTCGAGGAAGCGCGCCACCACCATCAAATCGACCGGGTTCGTCGAGACAGGGCTCACCGGCCGCAGCGAGTTCTCCCACTTGCCTTCGCGGTGCAGGGTGAAGAACCCGATCGAAGCCGGCAGAACAATCGCCACCACGGCGGTCACCCAGAGAAGTGGCTTTTGAAACCGGACCAGCAGCGGCCACTGAAACCCGAACCAGACGAACGGCAGCAGCAGCCCGACCTCTTTCACCGCGAACCGCCCCAGCGGCACGAAGGAGCCCGTCACCGTGCTTCGGAAAGTGAAGAGCAGCGTCGGCAACACGATCAACCCCACCAGCCATCGAAGCTCACTCCGTTCTCGAAACGCGCGCCAGACGCCCAACATCCCGGCAAGCCCGATCAAAGGGCTCAGCGTGAGCAGCGCGATCGCCGGCCAGAAGACAAGGTTCTGAAACCGGTACGAGGCCACACCCCACAGCTGCTCGCCGTCAGGAAACCAGCGGCGGTGGTACTCGTCGATGAACCGGAAGGGGAAGAACGGATCGCCGCGGTCGAGCCAGTTCCCGTACGACCACGCCAGCGGAAACGCGAGGCAGAGCGCGCCAAACGAGATCGCCCAGCCAAAGCGCTTCTGCAGCGCCAGCGCGACGCAGAGCATCGGCGCCCACAGCCAGACGTCGTAGCGCGTCGCGCACGCGAGGTTGAAGACGAAAGCAGCCGCGAGCAGCGAGGGACGGTGATCATCGAGCACCGCCCGCGCGAAGAGCGCCGCCGTCCCCAGAATCAGCAGCAGGCTCAACGACTCGCTGGCCGCGGTGGTCGAGAACTGAATGTGCATGCCCCAGACGGCGAGCCCGAGACACGCCACGATCGCCGCGCGCAGATCGAACAGGCGACGCGTCAGCCAGAACAACGGCACCACGGTCAGCACCGCGGCGAGAAGGCTGAGCCAGCGGCCGACGTGCTCGCGCGAGCCGCCCAGTTTGGTGAGGATGCCCAGCAGGACGATGTGCAGCGGGCCGAACTGATAGCCGCCCTGATCGAAAGAGCCGATGACGCGGGGACGTTCAGCCCAGCGGCCCCCGAGCTCGGCGCGCATCACCGCGTCGCCGAAGTAGTTCTCGTTCACGCCGAAGACCAGCAGCCGCGGAGCGAGCACCGCCAACATCAGCAACCCCACGACCGCGAGGTCGCGACCAGGCTTCACGTCCTGCTCCGAACGGTGTGCCGCGAGCGCCGCATCGCCGCCCGCAGTGACCGCAGGGCCGCGCGAACCTGTTCAGATCTTTCGGCCGGTGACGCCATGCCCGCGGGGTGCAATGCATTGGGCGGCGACGCGCGCTCGGCCCGCTGAACCCGCTTGTCGACCCGCGCCTCGAGCTCGGCGGCTTCCGCGTCAGACGTCGTTGCCAGCGCGCGCGAGAGCTCGAGGTGCGCGCGGTAGATGTCGAGCGCATCGAGAAGGTTCTGATCGCCGACCTCGTTGAGAATTCGAGTCGCTTCCGTCAGCTGCGTCTCGGACTCGGCAAATCGCAGCAGGCACGCGTCGACCGCCGCGAGTCCGGCGAGGGCCAGACCCGAGTACCGGCGATTGCCGACCTCACGGAGCACCCGCAGCGCCTCGGTGTAGCGCGCGTGGGCCGACTCGAGGTTCGCCTGTTCCTGGTACAGCGACGCCATCGACGCGATGGTGACGCCCTCGAGGTAGCGGCTGCCGACCTCGCGCATGATCTCGAGGCCGCTGCGGTAGTGCGCGAGCGCCTGCGGGCCCTGCTCGAGATCCCGATTCAGATCGCCCAGGTTGATCTGCGCGATGCCTTCGGAAATCCGGCTGCCGAGCTCGCGGTGAATCGCCAGCGCAGCCTGGTAGTTCAGCTTCGCCTGGCCGAACAAGCTCTGGTTCTGCTGTTGCACGCCGAGGTTCAGCAGCGTGATGCCTTCGTACCGACGATCGCCGACCTCGCGGTGAATCTCGAGGGCCAGCTGGTACGTGCTCAGCGCCTGCTGTTCCTGCCCCTGTTCGTCGAGCAGCGCCGCGAGGTTCGACAGCGTCCGGCCTTCCATTCGACGGTCGCCTGCTTGCCGGTGCAGCAACAGCGCCGCATCGAAGTGGCGGCGGGCATCGGCCTGGTTGCCCCGCTGGCGCTCGATGCTGCCCATGAAAGAGCTCGCGCGGCCTTCGATCTCGATCGCTGAAGCTGCCTGGGCGAGCGCGATCATCGCGGTGATGTCGCGCGCCGCCTCGTCGGCTTCGCCTCTCGAGATTCGCGCCCGACCCCGCG
Organism: Myxococcales bacterium; assembly: GCA_038206395.1. Classification (GTDB taxonomy): domain Bacteria; phylum Myxococcota; class Myxococcia; order Myxococcales; family Myxococcaceae; genus JAGSPQ01. Next base: position 148,663 of record JBBRAX010000009.1, read on the forward strand.
CCTCAAGCCCGAGCACGCGCTTCACCGATTCGGTTTCGCCCAGCTTCATCAGGCCCGCGTCCAGCATCGCGATGTGAAGTCGAAACGGCCCTCGCAGCGCGAGCAATGGATCCAGCGCGAGCACGGCGCTCAAGGCCTGCGAGTTGTAGTCGTCGTCATCCAGCGCACGCTGAAACACCGCGTTCAGATTTTCGCGTTCGAGCTCGAGCGCATCAAGAAGCGCAGCGCTGCCTTCCGCCCCCGCAGACAACCTGCCACCCAGAGAGATGAAGTACTTCATGTGCTGCGCCTTTGCCCCAGCGGCTTCGGGCATCGCCTGCAGCTTCTCGAGCGCGTACTCGCGAATGCTCTCGAAGAGCCCGTACCGCATCTCGCCACTTCCACCCGGAGGGAAATAGCTTCGCACCAGCGACTTCGATCGCAGCGTCATCACCACCGAGAGCACTTCGGACGCGTCGGGCATGCGTGAGAGGTCGACCACTGCCTCGGCGCCTTCGGCGGTGAAGCCGCCGCGGAAGATCGCGAGCTGTGCCAGCGCGGCAGCGTCTTCGGGGCCGAGCATCTTCCACGACCAATCGATCGCCCCGCGCAGCGTGGCCTGGCGGTCGGTGGCGGCATTGCCGCCCGAGAGCAGATCGAATCGGCGCGGCAACCGCTGGACGAGCTGACCTGGTGACAGCATGCCCATGCGGCCGGCCGCGAGTTCGATCGCCAGCGGCATGCCGTCGAGCTGTCGCACGATCTCGGCGATCGCATCTTCTTCAGAAGGGCTCGGCTCCCAGTTCGCCCGCACCGCGCGAGCACGTTCGACGAAGAGCTGCACCGCTTCCGACGTGCGCACCACCTCGCCTTTGCCGGGGATCCGCATCGGCGGCACTTCGAAGACTGTCTCTTGTGGGATGCGAAGGAGCTCGCGCGACGAGACGACGATGCGGGCCAGCGGCGCCATCGTCATCCACTGCTCGACGGTGGCGGAAGCGTGGGCGACGACCTGTTCGAAGTTGTCGAGCAAGAGCATCGTCTCGCCGCGGGCGTGAAGCGCATGCCCGAGCTGGTTTAACGGGTCGTTCGGAGACAGCGGCACGGCCAGCGCGCGCGCGACCGCTTGACAGATGCCGTCGATGTCGCGCGCCTCTGTCAGGTCGCAGAACCAGATGCCACCACGGCGGATCTCAGGGGTGGTCGCGTTGGTGCCGAAGTACGAGACCAGCTGCGCGGCGAACTGCACCGACAGTCGCGTCTTGCCCGTGCCCCCTGGGCCCAACAGGGTGATGAGCCTCGAGCCGTGACGAAACAGTTGGTGCAGGTCGGCGAGCTCGGCGACGCGGCCGACGAAGCTGGTCGCCTGGGGAGCGAGGTTCGTCGGCCGCTGCGCGATTCGGCTCAACAGCGCTGAAGTCTTGCTGCTGACTTCTTCGCGCACCGTCCGCGGATCCGGCCCCACCTGCGCCGGCAGCGGCAGCGCGGTCGTCGTTGCAGCGATCAGCCGTCGCCCTTCGTTCACGGTCGCAAGGCCGACGCTGTGGGTCGCCTCTTCCGTCTGGTGTTCCTCCAGGTCGGCCGCCGACAGCGAGGCCTCGTCTTCGAAGTCGTTGGGCTCTTCGAGGCCGTGAAAGAAGCCCTGCACGTCGGCATGACCCAGGCCGACGAGGACTTCTTCGATGGCCTCGAGAAATGCGCGAGCGTTGGGGAAGCGCCTTCGCGGCTCTTTCTCGAGCGCGCGAAGTAGCAGGCGATCGACCGACTTCGGAATCTGCGGCACGGCATCCGACGGAGCAGGCACCTCGCACGCGCGGACGCGCTTCAAGGTCGCGGCGTCGCTCTTGCCGCGAAAGAGGTGGCGAACGGTGAGCAGCTCCCACATCACGATGCCGAGCGCGAAGATGTCGGTGCGTGGATCCACCTTCTTCGCATTCGCCTGCTCGGGCGCCATGTACGGGAACTTGCCCTTCAGGATCCCGGTGGCAGTGTGCATCGCCTTGTTGGCGGCCTTCGCGACGCCGAAGTCGATGAGCTTCACCTCGCCGTAGCGCGAGATGAGGATGTTGTGCGGCGACACGTCGCGGTGAACGATCTTCAGCGGCTTGCCGACGTTGTCGGTGGCGTGGTGCGCGTAGTCGAGCCCCATGGCGATGTCGGCGCCGATGCGCAGCACCACCTCGATTGGGGTCAGCTCGTCGCGTTCCTTCATGCGGCGAAGCAGATCGCGAAGGTCGCGCCCGGGCACGTACTCCATCGCGACGAACCAGCTGCCGCCTGCCTCGCCGAGCTCGAGGATGCGGGCGACGTTCGGGTGAACGAGGCGGGCGGCGATCCGCGCCTCGTCGAGAAAGAGCCTCAGGAAGCGCGCGTTTTCGGTGAGGTGGGGCAGGATTCTCTTGACGACCACCAGGTCGGAAGAGGCCCGCGTGCGGGCGAGGAAGACCTCCCCCATTCCCCCCGCGCCGATGCGCTTGAGCAGATCGTATTTGCCGTACGCTTCCAAACCCTTGAAACGTATCCTTAAAATCTGCGGAAGAACGGGGTATTCCGAACAGGCAACCTCAGCGACAATTCCGCGACAATACAGGGGAAATCCATGCCGCCCATCGACCCCAGATTCCCGCCCTCGACTGTTCGTCCCTCGACGGTTCCCAACCGGCCCGAGCCGCTGCCGGTGGCGCCTGCGCCGGTCACGGTGTCTCCCCTTACGAATCCCACCGGGGTCAGTGGCTTTGATCGCCTGCCGGCGGCGCCCACCAATACGCGCGGCGGCGTTCGAGATCCGTCCGTTGGCGTTCGCGATGGCTCAGTCGGCCTGCGTGATGGCTCAGTCGGCCTGCGTGATGGCTCGGTCGGGTTGCGCGACGGCTCGGTCGGGTTGCGTGACGGCTCGGTCGGTCAGCTCGGCCCCGAGCGCACGGCTTACGAAAAGGCAGTGAAGGCGACGCTCGAGAAGTACCTCGAGACGCCGTCGTACCTGCGCGACGACGCGCCGCGCGGACTTCGCAGCGATCCGAAGGCGGCGGTGAATGGGTTGCCGGCCGATCTGAAGGCGCTGCTGTCTTCAGCGATCGCGAAGCCCGAGTCGAGGTCGGCCAGGGTGATCGAGAACGTGGTCGGCTCGAGTCTGTTCAAGGGTCTGAGCGCGGTCGACAAGGCGAGCGTCGCGAAGGTGATGTCGGTGGCCGGCGAGAAGGGCCTCGTCGCCTTCGGTGCGTTGCTGGAAGGGACCCCGGAAGCGGCGAAGTCGGCCGACCGCGATGGCAAGACGCTGCTGTCGAACCTGGCGGACCTCGCGACGCAGCCGCTGAATGCGGGCCTCGCGGCGGGGATCACCAGGCAAAAGGTGCTCGACGAGGTGCTGCTGCAGGTCGCGAACCCCGACCGGATCGACCAGGGCAACGCGCCCACGTGCACCGTGACGTCGATGGCGTTCGAGCTCGTGCGCGACGAAGCGTCGGAATACGTGCGGCTGATGGCGGGCCTCACCAGCGCGAAGGGCAAGGCCGAGATGCGCGGCGGGGGCGATCTGAAGCTTGACGCCAGGTCGATCACCCAGCTCAACCAGCGCCAGGGCACCCAGGCGATCTTCCAGACGGCCGCGATGGAGTACGGCAACGGCGCTGACAAGTTCGATATGGCCGCGGGCGTCTCGCACGACGACAAGGGCGTGAAGGAGTCCTACCCGGGCTTGCTGCCGTACCAGCAGACCGTGATGCTGCGGCAGCTGTTCGGCGTTCGGTACGAGACGAAGTCGCTGGCCACCGAGAGCTCGCGCGCAAAGGCGTTGGCCGACCTCAGCACCTACGTCACCGCGGGCACGAACCGCCCGGTGCTGCTCGAGATCGACCAGGGCAACTTCAACCACGCTGTGACCTACGAGATGCAGAAGAACGATCGCGTCTACTTCCGCGACCCGTACGGCCAGATTCGGTCGATGCCAGAAGAGGCGTTCATCAAGCATGTCGTCGCGGTGCACAAACCGCAGGTGATGCCGGGCTAACGTCGGGCGGATGAATCGGCTTCGGGTGTTCGTGGCGGCGGCCCTGCTGGGGTCGCTGGCGGCTTGCTCCGGCTGTGCGAAGAAGACCCGTGCTCCCGATGGCGGCGCCGATCTGGCGTGGCTCGAGGGGCAGCCTTTGAAAGACATCGGCGCTCCGGCCGACGGAGGGACGCTGATCATCCGGGCGATGCTCGAGCCCGATGGCCTCAACTTCCTCGACGAAGCGTTTCGAGATGGGTGGACCTCGCGGACGATGCGGAACAACGTCTTCGAGCAGCTGATTGAAATCGACCCCGTCGACTATTCGTTGAAGCCCCAGCTGGCCGAATCGTACGAGAGCAGCGCCGACCACCTGACCCAGACGTTTCACCTGCGCCGCGGGGTGAAGTTCCACGACGGCAGCGAGTTCACTTCGCGAGACGTGATCGCGGTGCTCGACGCTGTGATGGACGGCAAGCACCCGACCGAGAGTCTGAAGGCGGACTTCGTGGACCTCGCCGGCTGGAAGGCGATCGATGACTTCACCGTGGAGCTGAGGTGGAAGCAGGTCGCTCCGTTTTCGCTGCGGCAGGTGGCGAAGCTGCCCATCTACCCGGCCGAATCGCTGGAAGGCGACTGGGCCTCGCTGGCGCTGGCGCGAAGGCCGATCGGCACTGGGCCCTTTGCTTTCGACAGCTGGAAGACGGGAGAACAGCTGGTGCTGAAGCGGTTCGACGGCTGGTGGGCGGGCAAGCCGCACCTCGATACGGTCATCTTCCGGTTCGTGAAGGACCACACGCTGGCGACGGCGCTCTTCGAGAAGGGCGCTTTCGACGTGATGACGAACATCCAGCCCACGGTGTGGCGCGCGATCGAAGCGGCAGACCCGAAGAATGCGTGGGCGCAGCGCGGCTACCAGCGGCTGCGATCGCCCGACAACAGCTACTCGTACATCGCGTGGAACGAGGCCCTGCCCTTCTTCGCCGACGTCCGCGTCCGGCGCGCGCTGGCCATGGGCTACCCATCAGACCTCGTGTCGAAAGCAGTCGACCTGGGGCTCGAGCTGCCTACGACGTGCCCTTACTTCCTCGGCTCGAGCAAGTGCGACCCGGGCGTGAAGGCGCTGCCCTACGACCCGAAGAAGGGCCGCGCGCTGCTGGAAGAGGCCGGCTTCAAAGACAGCGATGCCGACGGAGTCGTCGAGCGCGACGGGGTGCCGCTGCGGTTCCGCTTCATTCTTCCCGGCACGTCGGTGCGCCTCGGCAAGCTCGTGCCTCTGTTGCAGGAGTCGTACAAGCAGATGGGCGTCGACCTGGTGCCCGAGGTTGTCGAAGGAGCAGTGCTGGGTGCGCGAATGGCAAAGCGGGACTTCGAGGTCGTGTCGCGGGTGTGGACGGAGTTCGACGTCGAGCAAGACCAGTACCAGGTCTTCCATTCTTCACAGATCGACGGCGGCTCGAACTTCACCGGCTACGCGTCGGCGGAAGTCGACGCGATGCTAGAGAAGATTCGCAGCGAGCCCGACGCTGACAAACGCCTGCAGCTCGAGCGCGCGCTGCATCGAAAGCTCTACGAAGACCAGCCGTACCTCTTCATGACTGCGCGGCAAACGCTCGATGCCGCAAAGACGCGCGTCCACGGAATAATTCCGTCTCTCGTCTGGTACGACTTGAGGCGCGTGTGGGTCGACCCCTGACACGGCCAACGACAGGCGACACGTTGATCGCCTGTCGCTATGCTTTCCAACGTCACTTTTTCGCCCCGTCTTTCATGCCCGCGGTCCCACTCCGCGGCGGGGGAAGAGACGGCTTTCACGTCACCATCGAAAGGCGAGAGGACCATCGACTATGAGTGAATCGAAGACCCCCTGGACGCAGAAGATCGCGGCGCTCCAGGACAAGAAGGAATACGCCGAGCTCAACTGGGAAGGCAGCTTCGAGGAATACCTGGACCTCGTGCGCGCGAACCCGCGCATCACGCGCACCGCATACCAGCGCATCTACGACATGGTGCTGAGCCACGGAAAGTCCGAGTACATCGACAACAAGAAGCGGCTGATTCGTTACCACTTCTTCAGCGACGAACGGAATGGTGGCCGCGACGCGGTTTTTGGCCTCGACGTGCCGCTGATGAAGCTGGTCAACGTCTTCAAGTCGGCGGCGCTGGGCTACGGCACGGAGAAGCGCGTCATTCTTCTGCACGGCCCCGTCGGCAGCTCGAAGTCGACGATCGCGCGGCTCTTGAAGCGCGGCGCCGAGGAGTACAGCCGGGCTCCCGAAGGCTGCTGCTACACGTACTCGTGGGTGCTCGACAAGACCCTGCCCGACGGCAAGGTGATTCAAGAGCGCATGCGGTCGCCGATGAATGAAGAGCCGCTGAAGCTGATTCCGCGCGAGTGGCGTTCGAAGATCTTCTCGGAGCTGGCGCCGCCAGAAAAGGGCTTCGCGATTCCCGAGCTCGGAGAGATCAACCCGGCCTGCCGTTACGTCTTCCGCGAGCTGATGGCCAAGTACAACGGCGACTTCAGCCAGGTGATGGGGCACATCCGCGTGCACCGACTCATCTTCTCGGAAAAAGATCGCATCGGCATCGGCACGTTCCAGCCGAAAGACGAGAAGAACCAGGACTCCACCGAGCTCACCGGCGACATCAACTACCGGAAGATCGCCGAGTACGGGTCGGACTCGGATCCGCGTGCCTTCAACTTCGATGGTGAGTTCAACATCGCCAACCGCGGCATCATCGAGTTCGTTGAAATGCTGAAGCTCGACGTCGCCTTCCTCTACGACCTGCTGGGCGCGACGCAGGAGCACAAGATCAAGCCGAAGAAGTTCCCTCAGACGGACATCGACGAGGTGATTCTCGGCCACACCAACGAGCCCGAGTTCAAGAAGCTCGAGAACAACGAGTTCATGGAAGCGCTTCGCGACCGCACCGTGAAGATCGACATCCCCTACATCACCAAGCTCAACGAAGAGCAGAAGATCTACGAGAAAGAGTTCAACGAGCGGCGAATTCGGGGCAAGCACATCGCTCCGCACACGCTCGAGATGGCTGCGATGTGGGCCGTGCTGACACGTCTCGAAGAGCCGAAGAAGCACAACCTGTCGCTGCTGCAGAAGCTGAAGCTCTACAACGGCAAGACGCTTCCCAACTTCACCGAAGACAACATCAAGGAGCTTCGCAAAGAGGCGGCCCGCGAAGGGCTCGAAGGCATCAGCCCTCGCTACATCCAGGACAAGATTTCCAACGCGCTGGTGAGTGACAAAAGTGAAACGAGCATCAACCCGTTCATGGTGCTCAACGAGCTCGAGGGTGGCTTGAAGCAGCACTCGCTGATTCCCAACGAAGACACTCGCAAGCGGTACCGCGAGCTCTTGAACGTGGTGAAGCAGGAATACGAAGACATCGTGAAGAACGAGGTGCAGCGGGCGATCAGCGCGGACGAAGACGCGATCGGCAAGCTGTGCGGCAACTACATCGACAACGTCAAGGCGTACACCCAGAAGGAAAAGATCAAGAACAAGTACACCGGGCTGTACGAGGAACCGGACGAAAGGTTGATGCGTTCGATCGAAGAGAAGATCGACATCCCCGACAGCCGCAAAGACGATTTCCGGCGCGAGATCATGAACTACATCGGCGCGCTGGCGATCGAAGGGAAGTCGTTCAACTACCGCACCAACGAACGCCTGCAGAAGGCGCTCGAGCTCAAGCTGTTCGAAGACCAGAAAGACAGCATCAAGCTGAAGACCCTGGTGAGCTCGGTGGTCGATCGCGAGACGCAGGAAAAAATCGACGTGGTGCGGGGCCGGTTGATCAAGAACTTCGGGTACGACGAAGAGTCGGCCACGGACGTGCTGAACTTCGTCGCGAGCATCTTCGCGCGGGGTGACGCCAAGGACTGAACGTGGCCCTCCGCATCGACCAGGATCACTCGCGCTTCAAACAGATCGTCCGCGGGAAGATCAAAGCCAACCTGCGCAAGTACGTGCAGCAGGGCGAGATGATCGGCAAGAAAGGAAAGGAGACCATCTCCATTCCGGTGCCTTTCATCGACATCCCGCACTTCAAGTACGGGTCGAAGGAACAAGGTGGGGTCGGCCAGGGCAAGGGCGAGGTCGGAGACCAGCTGTCGCCTGGCGAAGGAAAGCCCGGTGACGGCCACGGCAAGGCCGGCGAGGGCGAAGGCGAGCACGCGCTCGAGGTCGACATCTCGCTGGACGAGCTGGCGCAGATTCTCGGGGAAGAGCTGCAGCTGCCCAACATTCAGCACAAGGGCACCGAGAAGATCGTCACCCAGAAGATCAAGTACACGGGCATTCACACCATCGGGCCCGAGTCGCTGCGCCACTTCCGCCGCACGTACAAGCAGGCGATGAAGCGGCAGATCTCGATGGGCACCTACGACCCGCTCAACCCGGTGATCATCCCGGTGCGGGAGGACAGGCGGTACCGGACCTTCAAGCTCGAGAACCTCCCCGAGACCAACGCGGTGATCATCTACATGATGGACGTCTCGGGCTCGATGGGCGACGAGCAGAAGGAAATCGTGCGAATCGAGAGCTTCTGGCTCGATACCTGGCTGAGGCATCAATACAAAGGCCTCGAGTCCCGCTACATCATCCACGACGCAGTGGCGCGCGAGGTCGATCGCGACACCTTCTTCCACACCCGCGAGTCTGGAGGGACGATGATCTCCAGCGCCTACAAGCTGTGCCGCGAGATGATCAAGGCCGACTACCCGGCGAGCAGCTGGAACATCTACCCGATTCACTTCAGCGACGGCGACAACTGGAGCGCCGACGACACCCGGCTCTGTGTCGAGATGCTCAAGACCGATATCCTGCCGGCGGTGAACCAGTTTGCGTACGGCCAGGTCGAGAGCCCCTACGGCTCGGGGCAGTTCATCAAGGACCTGCGCGAGCACCTCAACGGCAACGAGAAGATGGCGCTGAG
>JBBRAX010000010.1:0-156193 GCA_038206395.1 Myxococcales bacterium
CCCTTTCTCCACACCCATCAACGCAACGTGCTCGTCGTCGTCGGCGCCGCACCGGTACGTCGCCTACTCGCGCGCCGCAGTCTCGCTCCGAGTTCATGCGGCCGCGGAGACTCGACCCGCAGATCGCGGATCAAGCGTGACGGTGCCTCGCCCACCAGGCTGTAGATTCCCGACGCGGCGCCGTCCACGTTCCATGCTTTCAACAGGATCGAAGGTGCGAGCCTTATCGTCGGCTCATCCAGCGTCCGGTAGTTCGCATACCCAAAGCAGCGCGCGCCCGCGACCTCCTGGGGTGGGGCGGACGCAGGATCGGCAGTCAGATGGGCCGGATCGAGCAGAACCAGGCGCACTTCGAGGAGCCCGTCGAGGCGCCTCACGGCAACGTCGAAGCCTGACTTGAGGCCACTGTCTGCGCGGGGCGGCAGGAGTTCCCCCGGCCCGGGAACAAACCAATGCAACCCAACCCGTTCGTCGAAGAGGTCATCGCTGTGCATCTGAAGGACTCCGTCACCAAAGTGGCCGAAGTTGAGATTCAGCAAGTGGCCCATCGCAGCGGCAAGACAGTAAATTCAGCTGAAGAATTTGGCCGTCACGTTCCGAACCGCAGCGGATCCCGAGCCGGAGCACTTGTTGGCCGGCCCTGACCGCGCGCGCCTCAGCCTGGCTCACTGCGACTGCCCGGCCCGGTCGAGCCGCTGGAGGGCCTTGCGCTGACGATCCGCGAGGCTCATGAAGGAGACGCTCGCCCAAACGGCCGCTCCGAGGAGGAAGCCCGCCGGCATCTGCCCGGGCCCCAGCCCCTGAGCGACCGACAACTCCGACAGCCATCCCCATGCCCCGATCACGGCGAGCACCGGCCCGAATACGACGAGCGGCGCAGCCACCCAGCCGAGCAGCCTCGTCCGCCAGACCTCGTCCGCCTCGAGCGGCGTATCCTCGAGGACGACGAGGACGGACTCCGAGGCCACCTGAAACGAGGTGCCAATGCTGCTCAGCCGCGTGTCCGTGCCCTCAAGCCGCAACCTGTGGCGGGAAAGCGGGCGAATCGGAAGGTTCGCACGTACGTCCCAGGCGGTCGCGAAGAACGAGCCGTCGGCCTGCAGGCGCAGCCCAAGCAGCGTTGTCCCGGTGCCGTTCAATGTGCCCAGCGGCGGTAGCGGCATCGCAATCCAACCTTACAAGTCCGGTCGCGAGGTCGAGTCGTTGTCGTGGCCATCGCGGCGAAGCGCAGCGCCGGAAGCATGTCCGCTTTTCATGGGTTCACGCCGAGGCTTGATGATCCGCGTGTAGACATTGAAGCCCACGATGTACAGCAGCAAGGTGAGGAAGATCCAAGCGCGAACCGGGTGAGGGGCCAGGAGGACGGGGACCGGAGCACGAGTCCCGGACGCTACCCGAAGGCGCTCCCGGGAGGGTGGGAGAAGGCCCGGAGCGCGTCGGCGCCAGTCCGTCGGCGCAGGTGCACGGCGGCTGCGGGAGGCCGGCTGGAGCGCGAGGGGGTGGAGCACTACAGCGACAGCTCGAGCTGCGGCGGCCCCTGCGCGCCCGGCAACGGAGGTGGCCGCGGCGGGAGCAGGCCCAGGTTCCGCAGCAACTCCTCGGCGGTGCGGCGGCTCGTCACGACAGCTACGACTTTGCGCTTCCCGCCGCAGGGGCACTGCCAGACGTCGATTTTCCAGGTGCGGGCGTGAAGTGTGGCCCAGTCCAACCGCGGCCTCTTGATTGCGGCGGGCTCGGCCGCGCCGGACAAGGACTGTTGGGCGGCGGGCGCCTCCTTCGTCCCGGTCACGGTGGTGGCCGCTGGCAACAGCGCGGCCCTCGCCGCGGAGTGTGACGAAAATACGCCGTGAAAGTTGGTCAAGTGAAGGGACTTCGGGGGGATTAGCCAGAGCAAACGCTTGACGAGTTGCTCCGCGGCCCAAGAGGAGGTCGAGGCGGTGCTGAAGCGGCTGCTGAAGCGGCTGCGGCGGCTCTTCGAGGGCCTCGAGCAGCGGTGGCCGGAGGACGGCTTCGACGCGTTGCAGCTGGACTTCGAGATCAGCAGCGCCCCACTCCACTCTGGGCCCTGCGAGATGACGACGCCGCTGAGCGTCACCACCAGCATCGTCACCAGCAGCGCCACCACCATCACCGCCCCGACCGGGTTGTGCCCGGTGAAGTGCTTCGGGGCGCCGCGCACCATGTCTTTGAGGGCGGCGAGCACCTGACGGGGCGAACGAACGAAGTCCTTGAAGCGCGCGTAGCGGGGCCCGACGAAGCCCCACCCCACGCGGAAGAGCACGACCCCGAGGAGCACGAGCCCCAGGCGGGCATGCAACCCAATCGAGGCGTCCTCCTCCGACGTGAGGAACGCGCCGAGCACCAGCAGCCCGAACGCGAGGTGTGCGCTGCGTACCGCGAGATCCCAAGCGACGCGTCGGTGCTCCACAGACCTGTGCCGGCTCGACGAAACGGGAAACTGGGCAAAAAAAAGCCCACATACCGTGGGCTTTCACTGCATGAGAGCGGAGGGAATCGAACCCACAACCTATGGATTAAGAGTCCATTGCTCTGCCAATTGAGCTACGCTCCCGTTCGTCTTGGCGGTTGAAGCGCGCGGCTTCTACAAGGATCAGTTCCGGGGTGTCAACGAACTCCGCTGAGCCCTGAAAAGAAGCCACACCCCAACGGCGAAGATTCCCACCACCGTGTACTGGCCGGGGGTGAGTCCTGCGTATCGACGGTCGACGAAGCTGAGGTCTGACGCGCGGATGAAATCGAGGAAGAACCGCGGCACGGTGTAGAGGATCGCCAGCAAGGCCATCAGCGTGCCCTGGGGTGGCTTCCGGCGCTTCACGATGAACAGCACGGCGGCGATCGTGAGCAGCACGAACATGTCGTAGAGGCCCAGGTCATGGCGCGGGCCGCCGGGGAAATCGACCGCGAGCGGGAAGTCGGTGCGCACGCCCGGGTGGTCGTGCACCAGGAAGCAGCCGAACCGACCAATCGACCAGCCCACCGACGTGCCCAGCGCCAGCGGGTCGAGGTAGGGCGTCAGCGGAACCTTCACCCGGCGGAAGTAGATGAAGATGCCCAGCAGCGCGCCGAGGACGCCACCCATCGACGACAAGCCGTCCCAGACCCGGAACACCACCCAGACGTCGACCAGCAGCTCGGGGTGGTACGCGAAGATGTGCATGAAGTGGCCGCCGATCAGCCCGAAGCCCACCGCCCACGGCACCACGTCGCGCAGCGGCTGATCGGGGACCTTCGCGTACTCGCGCGCCATCTTTGCCGCGACGACGGCGCCCACGAAGACGGCGACGGCCGAGACGACTCCGAAGATGTCGATCTTCTGCCCGAAGGGAAGGTGCAGGGCCGGAAGCTCGTAATAGGGAATGGTCACCGCCCACGTGTAGCTTAGCTTCGGCGCCCGCGATGCGAGTTTCCGCCCTCGACGCTGCTGCCAGGTTGCTCGAGCAGGGCGACGACGAGGCCGCCCTCGAGGCACTCTGCGTCCTCTGGCGCGACTGGCCCTGCCCCGCCCTCGCATCCGTCGCGGAAGCGCTCGCGCAGCGGCTCAGCGGCACCGTGCCTCCGGTCGCTGGGAGTGGTTCCGTCTCGGCCCGGCAGGCGAGGCTCAGCGTCGCCGGCGTTCCGCGTCGTGTCGCTGCTGCCCGTCAATTCTTCGACGATCGATGCGACGGCCGCGGCGCTGAAGTCCGCGCGCAGCGGCACCGTCGATCGCGTCCTCGTGCACCCGAGATCGCGAACGCAGCTTTCCGACGCCGCGATTGCGTCGCTGAAACGCGCTGCCGGAAACGCCGAGCTCGTCTTCGGTTAGCTGTGGCGCCGGCGGTACAACGCGAGCCCGCACAGCAGCCCGAACAACGGCAACACGCCCGCGCTGGTGCAGCCGCAGCCGCCCGCGCTCGCTGCGCCACCACCCGTGCCGGATGCGCCTCCGCCCGTCCCTGCCGTTCCACCGCCCACGCCCGCCGCTCCACCGCCCGCGCCCGACGTGCCGCCATCGGACGGCTGGCAGTAGTTGCCTCGGCAAACGAACGAGCCGCAGGTCGCCGCGCACTGGCCGTCGCGGGCGCAGTAGCCCACCTGGGCCGGCTGACACGGGTTGAGGCCGCCGAACGTGCAGACCTGGCCGCAGGTGCACATCGCGCTGCCGCACGGGCAGGTCGCGCTGCCGCAGAACTGAGCCGCGAGTCCTGCTTCCGCCATCGCAACGCCACCGAACATCACCAGACCCAGCACCGCGAGCTCTTTCATGCTCAGGGTTTTGCCACACCCGGCGCCGGCCAATCGAGCGCCGGGCAGTCGAATCGGGTGCCGGGCGGAAAGTGCAGCCCGAAGCGTTGGGCCAGCACGGCCAGCAGCTCGTCGGGCGTCGCGAGCACCGTGTGGTCCGCCGTGCCATCGCGGCGGCGCAGCGTCAGCTCGCGGTTGAGGATGCTCGCGCGGCCGCCATCGGGCAGCGCGCGGGCGACGACCAGCCGGTTCTTGAAGTGCGACTGCGGGTGCGCGCTGGTGAACCAATTGGCGACCTCGCGATCGATCGCAGGCATCTCTTCGAGCGTGAACTCACACACGTCGACCCAGTCGGCGCCGAGCTTCGCCTGGTGGAACCAGCGGCCGTCCTCCCGCACCAACCGGCGCGGCTCGTGTCGCGTCGGCTGCTCGAGTCCTTCGACCAGCCGGATCGCCGAGGTCAGCGTCAGCCCGCCCACCCCCACGTCGGCCAGGTACGACCCCTCGAGCTCGACCCGCAGAAAGAGGTGCGTGCGCGCGGGCGTCTCGTCGCGCCGCCGCCCGATGCGAACGCGCGCGCTCAGCGGCCGCACCTGAAAACCCAGCTGCTCGAGAACGTGCAGCAGCAGCGCGTTCTGCTCGAAGCAGTAGCCGCCGCGGCCGACCCGAACCAACTTCTCTTCGAGCGCTTCAACCCCGAGGTTCACCGGCTTCTGCAGCAGCACATCGAGGTTCTCGAAAGGAATCGCGCGCGCGTGGGCGTCGACGATCGCGTTCAAGGTGTCGAGGGTGGCACCCGCCGGGCGAGGCAGCGCGATGCGGGAAAAGTAGGCGTCGAGGTCGAGCATCTTAAGGTTTGTTTGAGACTAATCAGCCGCTGTCGTCACCATCACCCAAAGGAGCTTCATTCATGCGACTGGTGTCTTCGTTGGCCCTCTTCGTTTCAGTCTCTGCGTTCGCGGCGGGCGTCGCGCCAGGGGCCGCTGCTCCGGACTTCAAGCTCAAGGATCTCAGCGGCAAGGCGGTGTCGCTCTCAGACTTCAAGGGCAAGGTCGTGGTCCTCGAGTGGTTCAACCCCGAGTGCCCGTTCGTGAAGGCGGCCCACACGAAAGGCTCGCTGGTCGGCTACGCGAAGAAGGTCAGTGGCGACGGCGTCGTCTACCTCGCGATCAACTCCGGCGCGCCCGGCAAGCAGGGCGCCGGGCCTGAAAAGAACAAGGCTGGGGTGAAGACCTTCGGCATCGACCACCCGGTGCTGCTCGACGAGTCCGGTGAAGTCGGCAAGGCCTACGGCGCCACCAACACGCCGCAGATGTTCGTCATCGGCAAGGACGGCAAGGTCGCCTACGGCGGCGCGATCGACAACTCGCCCGATGGCGAGAAGGCCAACCCCGAAGGCGGCACGCTGGTGAACCATGTCGACCAGGCGCTCGCCGACGTCGCAGCCGGCAAGCCCGTTCGCACCCCAGCGACCAAAGCCTACGGCTGCGGCGTGAAGTACGGGAGCTGACCATGGGGCTCGCGCTCGTCGCACTGCTGCTGACGGGCGCTCCGGATGCGGGCGCTGCGGGCTACGAGGACGCGCAGACCGTCGTCATCGCCACGGCAAAAGGCTCCCAGCTGCTGATTGAAGTGAGCGTAAAGGCGGGCTTTCACCTCAACGACGACTACCCAATCAACTTCAAGCCGGACTTCGAAGGCCCGAAGGTCGACAAGAAGGCGATGACGATCGTCCCCTGCTTAGGCCACCCCGAGGGCCGCTGCGGGGTGAAGATCCCTGTGCCGGTGCCCCCTTCCTTGAAGGGCCAGCTGGTCAGCGGCACCCTCGCCTTCGCCGCCTGTGACGCCGACGTGTGCCTGATCAAGAAGGTGCCCCTGGCTGTCAGGGTCGAACGCTGAAGCCCGTAAGCAGTGCTGTGTTGACGCGGCGCGAGGCGGTTGGTACCTAGCGCCGCAGCTTCACCGCTTCAAAGTCTTGGCGATCTTAGCTCAACTGGCAGAGCACAGGATTGTGGATCCTGGGGTTACCGGTTCAAGCCCGGTAGGTCGCCCTTCTCGAATGCGTTCGTAGCTCAGCTGGATAGAGCATCGGCCTTCGAAGCCGAGGGTCGTGGGTTCGAATCCCTCCGAGCGCACTGTAGGAAGGTCACCCTTTCCAGGTCAGCACCGCCAGCGCTCCGGCGATGTTCGGCAGTGCGTGAAGGATGACGCCGGGCCAGATGCTGCCCGAGGTGTGCCTCAGCCAGCCAGCGAGCAAGGCCAGCGTGACGGGAAGGACAATCGCCAGCGGCCACAGGTTCGGAGCCACCAGGAGGATGAGCAGGTGGGGCAAGAGGAAAGCTCCCGCCTGAAGCAGGTTCCCTTTCCAGAAAGTCATCCGCCGAAACAGCGCTCCGGCAATCAGACCGCGAAAGAGCAGCTCTTCCGGAAAGCCCGTCGCCAGCAGGCCATAATTGACGGCTCCCACCAAGATGGCTGGCGAGGGCGCCGCATCAACGAAGGGCGCGAGGGTCGAGCCTGTGAAGGTGCTGGTCCATTGAGAAATCCAGATCACCACCGGCACGAACGGGAGCGTGACCGCCAGCGCCACTGCCAGCGAGCGCCCACAGCGCAAAGCCAGCGCGCAAGCGAACCACCAGGGCGTAGATCGCGACGGGGGCGACCTACAGCAGCATGTTCTGCAAGGCCTGACCGAACCCCATCGCGCGTCCTTATCATCGCGGCGCGATCGTGGCGGGCGGCGGCGACAGCTACCCGGGCCGATGCCCCGAGTACGCAGCGTCGTTGATGTACTTGCTGGCGTCGCTCACTTTGACCCCGCCCGGCACTGACTCGATCATCTTGCCGTCGCCGATGTACATCGCGACGTGGCCGTTCTTCACCAGCAGGTCTCCAGGCTGAAGCTGATTCTTGTCGACCCCGGGCAACGTCGACTTCATCGCGCGGCTGCTGCCCAGGTTGCTGATGTTGATGCCAGCCTTCTTGAGCATGGTGACCATCAATCCCGAGCAGTCGTACCCGATGACGCCTTTGGGTGAGACGTACGGCTTCTGCCCGTCCATCTGGTAGGTGCGGCCGTCGCCCGGAGTGCCGAATCGAAACGGGCTCGCGCCGCCGACGTACGGGGCGCCCAGCTGTGAGAGTCCGAAGTCGATCGCCGCCTGGATGTTGGCCGGAGCGCCAGCCGGGGCCGCCTGCTGAACCGGGGCCGCGGGCTGTGCTGGGGCAGCCTCTTGCGCCTTGATGCCATCGACGAAGCGCTTGAACGCCGCCGGGTCTTCCTTCGCGAGGCGAAAGAAGTTCTTCAGGTTCTGTCTCTCGGTCGGGTTCATGCCCGCGACCTTCACGCCGAACGCCTTCACCTCGGCGAGCTTCTGGTTGAGCTCTGCAGCCACCGAGGGGTCGCTGTTGGCGGCGATCTGTTTCTCGACGTCGGCGACGGCCGCCTGCACACCCTGGCGATCCTCGATCACGGCGGCGAGCTCTTGCTGCGCTCCGGGCTTGCCTGCGGCGACGTCGCGCTTGAGCGCGGCGATCTTCTTCTCAAACGCGCTCAGGTAATCGGCACGGGTGGCGGGGGCCGAGACGGCCCTTCGTCCGGCGGCGCGCAGGGCGCTGCCACGCCCGGTCGACATCTCGTCACCAAACCTTGGCCGTGCCACGTGCGCCTTCTTCGCCGGCTGCGCCTGCGCCGCTGACCTGGGGGCAACCTTCGAGCTGGCGTGGCGCGGTGACGACTTCGAGACTTTCGAGTGCATGACCCATTGTCATCGGCGGCCAGGCGATCGTTCGGTGGATTTCTGTAAACGCGCTTCGCAAACCGGGAAGATATTCAGGCCAGTGGCGCAGGGACGATGCGCACCCGCACCGCGTGGTCCCCTGGCGGGCCGTCGAGGGAGATCTCGCCGTCAGGTACGCGCACGCCGTCGAGCTCGACTTCACAGGCGCCGCGCGCGAGCCCGTGCGGGTTCTCGACGACGATGCGGTACCGGCCATTCTTGCCGCGGTAGTCGACCTCGTACCGTGGCCACCCGCGGGGGATGACCGGAGCGAAGACCAGCTTCCCCGCCCGCAGCTGCACGCCCAGCAGCTGCTCGAGCGCGATGCGGTACATCCACGACGCCGAGCCCGTGTACCAGGTCCACCCTCCGCGCCCGACTGCTCCCGCGAGCGAGTAGACATCGGCGGCGATCACGTACGGCTCGACCGCGTAGCGCTGGACGTCGTCGGGAGATCGGCCGTGGTTGATCGGGTTGAGCGCCGACAACAGGTGCATCGCGCGATCGCCCTCGCCCAACAGCGCGGTGGCGAGCACCGTCCACAAGACGCCGTGGGTGTACTGGCCGCCGTTCTCGCGAACACCCGGAGGGTAGGCACCGATGTAGCCCGGGTCTTGACCACCCGGAGTGAACGGCGGCGTGAACAGCAGGAACATCTTGTCCGACTCACGAAACAGCAGCTGGTCGCTCGACTGCACCGCGGTGAGCGCCCGCGCCGGATCTCCTGTGCCGGCGATCACCGCCCACGACTGGGCGATCGCGTCGATCTGACACTGGGCGTTCACCTTCGAACCCAGCGGAGTCCCGTCGTCGTACGAGGCCCGCTGGTACCACTCCCCATCCCACGCATGGGCTTCGACCGCGGCGGTCAGGCGGGTGACTTCTGCGAGGAAGTGCGCCGCGCGCGCAGCATCTCCGCGGGCCCGCGCGAGCGGCTCGAAGTCGCGCAGGGTGCGGATCAGGAACCAGGCCAGCCACACGCTCTCGCCTTTCTCGCCCTTTCCGACGCGGTTCATCCCGTCATTCCAGTCGCCCGCCCGCATCAGCGGCAGCCCGCGCGGCCCGACGGTGGTGCCGCGGGAGATCGCCCGCAGGCAGTGCTCGTACAGCGGCTGGGTGTCGCGCGTGACGTTGGGCGCCGAGAACACGTCATGATCATCGGGCCCCAGCTCCTTCGCTTCGAGAAACGGAACCGCGACGTCGAGAATCGACGTGTCCCCGGTCGCCCGCACGTACGCCGCGGTGACGTAGGGCAGAAACAACAGGTCGTCCGAGCATCGGGTGCGGACGCCTTCGCCGCTCTCAGGATGCCACCAGTGCTGAACGTCGCCCTCGACGAACTGCCGCGCCGCCGAGCGCAGCACGTGTTCCCGCGCCAGCACCGGCTCGGCCTGCATCAACGCCAGCACGTCCTGCAGTTGATCGCGAAAGCCATAGGCTCCGCCCGATTGGTAGAAGCCCGAGCGCGCCCAGATCCGCGCGCTCAAGCACTGGTACAGCAGCCAGCGGTTCAGCATCAGATCCAGCGCTGGATCCGGCGTCTTCACGATCGCCGTGCCCAGCGTGCGATCCCAGACGGCGATCGCGGCCGCGAGCTCTGCGTCGGCGCGGCCGGGCTGTTGATGCGCGTGCGCCAGCGCCAGCGCCGCAGTCTGGTCGCTGCCTTCGCCGAGGGCGAACGTGAGCTGCACTGTCTGCCCCGGCTCGAGGCGCACCTGAAGCTGCAGCGCCGCGCAGGGGTCGAGCCCGCCTCCGCTGCGCCCCGAGAGCGGCCCACAGTCGACGCTGCCCGGGCGCTCACGGCCCCCCCGCGCGCCAAAGAACTCGTCGCGATCTGCGGTCAGGCTCACCGGCCGCTGCGTCGCGGTGAAGAACGCGCGACGCGCCGGGAAGACCGAGGCCGGGTTCTGCGCGATCACCATCGACCGTTCGACGTCGAGCTCGGTGACCACCGTCAGGCGACTGCGTTCGCGCGAGCTGCCCAGCACCCACTCGGCATAGCCGTACACCGAGAGCGCCCGGGCGTCGGGCCCCCGGTTGGTCACCTTGAGCAAAGACAGCTTCACTGGATCTGTCGGGCTGACGAACACCGTCAGCGCGTGCTCGAGCCCGCCGCGCGTGTGCTCGAAGCGCGAGTACCCCTGTCCATGCGAGACCCGATACATCGCAGCGCCACCGGCGGGCGCAGGCGTCGCCGACCAGACCTCTGCGCTCTGCTCGTCGCGCAGGTAGATCGCGTCACAGACTGGATCTGCCACCGCGTCGTTGCTCCAGGGCGTGAGGCGATGGCTCTGGCTGTTCGAGGCCCAGGTGAAGCCAGCGCCCCGCTCGGAGATCACACAGCCGAACTGGGGGTTGGCGATCACGTTGCACCACGGCGCGGGCGGAATCGACTCAGGCCCGATGCCCATCACGTACTCGCGGCCGTCCTTCGAGAAGCCGCCGAGCCCATTGGCGAAGTCGAGCCCCGGGGGCAGGGTCAGCGCAGGGCCCATTGCCCGCGCCTTCGTGGCCTTGCCGATCGGGACCTTCGCCGGCCGCGTCACCTGCCACGCCTTGCGCAGCTGACGCCCCAGCGAGCCGCCCGAAGCTTTGAGCACGACGCGCGCCGCGCCAAGCAGCAGGGTCCGCGCGTCGGGGGTCAGCTGCTCCGAGCGCCGGACGAAGACTCCGCCGCGTTGGTTCTGCTGCGCATGCGCGGCGCTCGCCTCGACGATCGACAGCGCCTGGTTCTGCACCGGCTGCTCGTAGCTGCCGGGCTCGTCGTTCAAGATCACGAAGTCGACGGCGAGGCCGTTGGCCCGCCAGAACTGATGCGCGGCGATCAGCTCGGCACACAGCGTCGCGAAGTCGGGGTCGTCGAGGCGCAGCAGCAGAATCGGCAGGTCGCCAGAGATGCCGTGCGACCACAGCGCGTCGCGCGTCTGGCCGTGGATCTCACTGCCCTGCACCGGGAGCCTCAGCTGCGGCCGCGGCAGCAACAACAGTGACAACAGCCGCTGCGAGCGCTCGGCCTGCGCGCCGGTGATCCCCAGGTGCCGCAGCTCGACCCGGGCGTCGGCCCAGCCCAGGTCGAAGGTCCGGTGAATCGCCTGCGGCGAGGCGAAGTTCGATACCAGCTCGAGCGCCGCCTCGCGGTTCGACGCGAGCGCGGTCGTCAGCGAGATGCGCGCGGTCTTCCCCGGCTCGATCTTCACCGTGCGACGCAGCGCGACGATCGGATCCAGCACGTCACCGGTGGTGCCGGACAACGGCTGGGCGCTGCGCAGCGCCGCCGGGTTGCGCGGCGTGTTCCCCCGCCCGATGAAGCGCGCCCGCGAGGTCTCCAGCTGGGCGCCCTTCCACTCGCCCTCCTCGGGAGCGAGCACCTGCAGCAGGTAGGACTCGACGTCCTCTGCCGATCGACCGCGACGTCGGGCCAGCACCGCGCCGTGCTCGGCCAGCGCCTCGGTGTGGACGAACATGCTGCTGAAGGCGCGGTGCGCGACGTCCGCGGCGCGTGGCGCCAGCACCAGCTCGGTGTACGTCGTCAGCTCGACGGTGTGCGCGAGCAGGCCGTGGTTGGTGACGCTGATCCTCCGCACCTCGGCCGGCTGCTCGGGCGAGACCGTGAGCTCGGTCACTGTCTCGAGGTCGCCGTCGCGCCGGCGCAGCTCGACCCGGTCGGCCGAGAACGCGGCGTGGTAGCGCTGGGGCTCCGTGCGCAGCGGCTCGTAGGCCGCCGACCACGCCTGCCCGGCCTCGACGTCGCGCAGGTAGATGAACAGCCCGCTGGGGTCGACCGTGTCCTCTCGGAAGCGATAGAGATCCATGCCCTTCCAGATCGTGAACCCGGTGCCCACCGCGCTGATCACGGTGGACAGGTCTCCGTGCCCGAGGACGTGCAGCCGCAGCGGCTCGGCTTCGAGGGTCACCTGCTCGGTCGCGTCGAGATCCGACTCCACCGCCGCCTGCGACGGGGGCCGCTGGGTCCGAATCGCCAGCAGCGGCGCGTCGACCGGCACCCTTTCTTCGAGCAGCAGCTCGGTTGCCCGCACGCGTGGATCATCGTGAAACCGCCGCTGCATCGGCCCGTCATTGAGCACGTTGTCCAGCGCGACCAGCGCCATGCCCTGGTGGTGGGCCATGAAGCACTTCACCACCACCCCGTGCTTGCCCGGCGGCAGGTGAGACGGCGTGTAGTCGATCGCCTCGTAAAAGCCGTAGGGCCCGGCCAGCTGCGCCTTCTCGAGCGCGCGAAAGTTCTGCGCCGCCAGATCCGGCCTGATCAGCGCGGCCAGGGCCGTCGCATAGGGAGCGACCACCAGGTCGTCGGCCAGCCCCTGCTTGAGCCCCAGGCCCGGCACCCCGAAGGCGCGGTACTGGTAGGTCATCGACAGGTCCATCATGTTGTAGGCCGACTCGCTCACGCCCCACGGCACGTGGCACTCCTTGCCGTATGCGCGCTGCCGGTCGACCGCCACCCGCACCGTCTCGTCGAGCAACGTCCCCGGCGGCCGCTTCATCACCAGCAGCGGCATCAGGAACTCGAACATCGAGCCGCTCCAGGACAGCAGCACCCTCCCCTGTGGCAGCTCGGTGCGAGGACGACCGAGGCGAAACCAGTGGTCGACCGGCGCGTCGCCCTTGGCGATCGCGACCAGGCTGGCCAGGCGGGCCTCGGAGGCGAGCAGGTCGTAGTACGAGCTGTCGAGCCGCGCGGCGCTGACGTTGTAGCCAATCGCGAACAGCGCGCGCTCTGCGTCGAACAGGAACCGGAAGTTCATCGCGTCCGCGATCGCCCCTGCCCGCTCGCCCAGCCGGGTCAGCGCAGCGATCAGCGCTTCACAGGCCTGGGTCGAGAGCTGCACCTGCTCGCCGAGCGCTGACAGGAAGCCCGCCACGGCGCCGCGATCGACCGGGCTCAACGCCGGGCTGTCTGCCACCTGTGACGCCAGCGCCTCGAGCGGCGCGCGGATCGCCGGGCCCAGCTGCACGATCGCCCGCGGCGTGGAGGCCGCCCGCAGCCGCGCGACCACCTCGGCCCAGGCCTCGTTCAGTTGCGGCGCGCTCAACGCAGCGGGGGCCTGATCCAGGTTCGGCGCCCAGGGCGCCAACGCGCGCACCTCTTCGGCCGCGGCGACGAGCCCTTCATGGGCGCGGTTGAGCCAGGTGCGCGCCGACGCGGGCGCGGCGGCGTTCGACCAGCACAGGGCCGCGGTCTGCGCGATCCACTGCCTCAGCGCGACGTCGGCCTTCGACAGGTCGACCTTCTGCGCGGCGCCCACCGCGAGCGCTTCAATCAGGGGCTCCACCGTGGCGCGTTCTTCGGGCCGCTCGAGCGCGAACAGCGCCAGCGCGTCACGGGCCGCCTCGAGCGCCGAGCCCGCGAAGATCGGCTTCGTCGGCAGCTCGGCGCACGCGGCCTTTAAAGTCCACAGGTAGGCGGCCAGGTTCCCGCTGTCGACCGTCGACACGTAGCGCGGCTCCAGCGGGGCGAGCGTCGTGGTCTCGTACCAGTTGAGGACATGACCCTCGCGCTTCTCGAGCGACTCGATCGTGGTCAGCGTGGCGTCGAGCCGGGTGCGCATCGCGGCCAGGGTCAGGAACCCGAAGTCGCGCGCGGCGACGGTCGACAGCAGGTACAGCCCGATGTTCGTGGGCGAGGTGCGGTGGGCGACCACTGGCCGGGGCGCCTCTTGAAAGTTGTCGGGCGGCAGCCAGTGCTCTTCGGCGGTGACGAAGGTCTCGAAGAAGCTCCAGGTCTTGCGGGCGAGCAACCGGAAGCCGAGCTTCTCGGCGACGGTCAGCGGCCCGGCCGGGTCGACCACCCGCGTTGGCCGGCTCAGCGCCCACGCCGCGAACGGCGCCGCCACCCACAGCAGCAGCACGGGCGCGGCGAAGGCCGTCGACAGGGGGTGCACCCAGGCGACCCCGGCCAGCACCAGGGCCGAGAGGATCGCGCCGACGACCAGACGCCTGCTCGAAGAGCCGCCCGCGAAGCGCCGCTGGGCCTGGCTCATCGTCGTCCACTCCAGCAGGTTCTTCCGGGATCCGAACAGCCGGTACAGCGTGCGACCGGTGGCGTCGAGCATCGACAGCGACTGATCGAGCAGGAAGGTCAACGACAGCAGCGCGCGCAGCGAGTTGGTCGGCAGGTCTCCACGCAGCGAGGTGAGCAGCGTCGGAGAGCGTGGGGTGCGCTTGTGGAGCACCGTCATCCCCAACCAGCCGTAGAGTGGCGCGAGCAGCACCGCCGCCAGCGCGACCGTCGCCAGCGCGGCGAGGCCCGGCGAGGTGAACCAGCCAATCAGCAGCAGCGCGAGCAGGGCCGGCGCGACCAGGCTGCGACGCAGGTTATCGAAGAACCGCCAGCGGGCCATCGCCTGCAGCGGGTTCGGATGCGTGCCCTGCAGCCGGTGGGGAACCTTGGCGCGCAGCCACGGCAGCAGCTGCCAGTCTCCGCGGACCCAGCGGTGTTGCCGCCCGGCATGCACCGCATACTCGGAAGGTTGATCGTCGAGCAGCTCGATGTCGGTCGCCAGCGCAGTGCGGGCGTGAACGCCCTCGAACAGATCGTGGCTGAGCAGCGTGTTGTCCGGCACCCGGTCGTGGAGGCAGGCCTCGAACGCGTCGACGTCGTAGATGCCCTTGCCGATGTACGAGCCCTCGCCGAACAGGTCCTGGTACACGTCTGAGACGGCGGTGGTGTACGGGTCGAGGCCCGAATGCCCCGCGGCGATCCGCGCGAAGTGCGACAGGCGCGCGCTGGTCGGCCGCGTGCCCACCCGGGGCTGAATGATCCCGTACCCGCGCACGACCTGGTGGGTCGATGGGTCGAGCTGCGGGCGGTTGAGCGGGTGGGCGATCGCCTCGACCAGGCGTCGCGCCACCTCGCGCGGCAGCTGGGTGTCGGCGTCGAGGGTGATCACGTAGCGGGTGCGCGCGAGCACCTTCTGCGGCGCGGTGACGACCTCGAAGCTGGTGTCGGTCGCTCCGCGAAGCAGCCGGTTGAGCTCATCGAGCTTGCCGCGCTTTCGCTCCCACCCCATCCACGTCGCCTGCGCCGGGTTGTGCTGCCGCCTCCGGTGAAGCAGGAAGAAGCAGTCGCTCTGGCCGTGGCGGTGTTTGCGGTTCAGCTCGGCGATTCCGGCCCGCGCCTGAGCGATCAGCGCCGCGTCGGACACCGCCACGGCCTGCGGGTGGTCGGTGAAGTCGGTGAGCAGCGCGAACGAAAGGTTCTCGTCCAGGTTGGCCAGCGCGCGGGTCTCGAGATCTTCGATCAGCCGATCGATGCCCGCCGGGCTGTCGAGCAGCGAAGGGACGACGACCAGCGTCGCGTGGGCGCGCGGAACGCCGCGCGAGAAGTCGAGCTTGGCCAACAGGCGCGGCGGCAGCAGCGCGGTCACCGCCCAGTTGAGCAGCGTCAGCGCGACCTCGCTCGAGGGCAGCACCAGCAGCAGCCCGATGGCGATCACCATCAACGGGTCGAGTGACACTGCGAAGCCGGTGGCGACCCCAGCCGCCACCCCGAGCGCGGTCAACACGGAGATCGTCCCCAGATAGAAGAAGGTCGAACGGCGCAGCAGAGCGCCGCGCAGCCGCTCGGGGATCGTCGGCCGGTAGGAGATCTGCCGCTCGAGACGCGGGCGCCCGGCATCGACCAGGTAGTAGCCGACGTGCTGGGTGCCGGGATCCTCGGGCGCGTCGCGCTTCGCAGCGGCCGCCAACGCGATCGTCGCCCGGGCCACCTCGGCCTCGTCGACGTCGCTGCGCCGCGCGAGGTCCTCTACCGCGTGGCGATAGCGATCGCGCGAGAGCGGCTCGGTGTTCGCGTAGGCGCCGGCTGGATCCGTGCGCAAGATCGCTTCGACCTCGCTCGTCTGCTCGAAGAACTTGCGCCAATCGAGCGCGCCGATCGCCCGCATGCTGGTGATCGCGTTGCCCACCGAGACCTGGTCAGCCGCCTGGCGCAGGTGCTGCTGCCGGGTGAGCTCCTGGGGCGACAACCTCAGCTTCGCGGCCTGGGCGACGATCCAGTCAGACACCAACTGGGACTCGTGCTCTCGCAGCCGGCGCATCAACGCCAACAGCAGCGGCGCCGTCACCTGCTCGCCCTCGGCGTGCTGCAGGGTGGCGCGCAGGCCGGCCAGGTCGTTGCCCTGGGCCAGCAGGCGCACGCAGAGCGCGTCTGCCCGGGTTCGGGCCGAGGTGTCTGCCTCGCGCTCGGCGAGACGGCCGATCGACATCACCAGGCCCAGCCGCAGCATGATCGGCACCGCCCACAGCTCGCCGATCGTAAGCGAGCGCACCTGCTGGTAGGCGCTGACGTACGGCACCAGGGTTTCCGGCTCGAGGCGCGCGTCGGTGTGGCGCAGGTAGTCCAGGCAGAGCGCGAACGACCGAGGGTAGCCGGCCATCGGGCCCCGCACCAGCCGCGGCAGCTTGCTCAGGTAGCCAGCCGGGAGGTCTTCTTCGATCTCGCGAAACTGATCTTCGATGACGTGCGAGTTGTCGAGCAGCCATTCTTCAGCAGGAGACGCCTCGTGCGCGGTCTGGGCGTTGCGGGTCAGCGCGCGGTACGCCTCGCGCACCTGGGTGCGGGCGGCGCTGAACCGCCCTTGCAGCGGGCCGCTGACCGACAACGTCAGCTCGCCGTGCGCGCGGGCGATCTCCATTGCGTGGGGGACCAGACGATCAAGGGGCAGAAACTCACCGCGCAGCGAGGCGGCGTCGTCCCACCCAGACCCGGTCGAGAGCCCGAAGCACGGCAGCGGCCCGCTGGCCGGCTTGACGGGCTCAGTCGTGCCGTCGACGACGGCCACGGCCGGCACCACCTCCGCCGCGGTCATGCGCGCGATTCGACCAGCAAGGGCTCCTCGGCGTCATTGGTGGGCGACGCGGGTGCGTGCAGCCAGGCCCGGTTCGTCAACACCCAATCCGACGGCACGTGCGAACACGCGACAAACGACTCCTCGAGGTTTCGGCTACAGCTGCCGTCCGACGACCCGCAAATCGGGCAACAGGACCTGCCAACCAGGGGCTGCCACTCGACGGCGCGCGAGGAAGCGGGTGAGGCGCGGGCGATCGAACCTTCTGCGGGATGGAGTTTCACGGCGAAGTCCTTTGCATGGTGTGTGCCCAGTAGCTCACTTGCGTGGCGGCATGCGACCCCTTCCACAGCGTGGCGAATGTGCTCGGTTGGGGCAAAATGCACCGAGTCACGCCGCCCCGACTCCTCGCTAAGCCCCAAGGTTGAAGACCTCTACCTGGGTTGTGAACCCTTCAAGGGCATGAGGTCGCGACACCTGAGGCCGCGTAGGGGTTCACGCCGCCGAAGGGATCCGCCTTCGTGGCGTCGACTGACACGACGTAGGCGGGCCCGGTGCCGCAGCGGTTCGCGAAGTCGTAGTGCTGATTGGTGGCATCGATGCGGGTGACGAGGATGCTCGGGTAGATCAACGGCTGCCCGGCTGTCACTTGCGACGCTGAGCCGCCGAACAGGAAGTAGGCAGAGCCAGTAGACGCGCCTTGCCTCAACAGCGTCCCTCTTCCGCTTGAATCGACGACGATCGCTGTCGCCTCGTCGATTCCAACTCCAAGCACTTTCGGCATCGCGCCAGCCACTGCGCCGTCGGCGATCTGCCGTGCCATGAACACCGCCAATCGCCCGAAGCGATCTCGGTTTCTGAAGTGGGTGTCAGTGATCAGACCGGCGAGCGACGGAAATGCCAGCTCATCTCGGGTGAAGGTGAGGAGTCCAGAGTATGGGTTCGCGAGCGCCTCTACTGAGGTCGCGCTGCCGACTCGGGCGTCGTAGATGAACTGCCCAAGTATTGCCAGACCAGCGCTGGTGCCTCCGACCACTCCACCGCGCGCATACACCCGCTGCACCGCCGCGATCAGCGGGCTTCCCGCCCACGCGGTGTAGTGCGACTGATCGCCGCCGGCGAAGAAGACCGCTTCAGCGCGATCGACGATCGAAGCCGCCAGGAGCAGATCGGCTTGGGTCGAGGGCGATGGCAGCAGCACCGTCTGTACCGAATTGAATTGAGCGAGCCCGTAAATGTACGAGGTGTACCCATTGGCACCTGTCGCGCGCAGAACGACCACGTCGCCCATCCGGGTTCCGACGCTGCTCGAGAGGTTGGTGCGCATCCAGACAAAGGCTGCGTCAACATCGCTGCCTCCTCCCATCAGAATCACGCCTGGGCCAGAAGGCGTGAAGATGCTGTCGGTGGCAGCACCCACTCTGGGGAAAACCGTCGCAGTCACCAGGCCAGCATCTGGCGCTCCAGCATCTGGCGCTCCGGCGTCTGGCGCTCCGGCGTCCGGCGCCCCGGCGTCCGGCGCCCCGGCGTCCGCTGCCTCTCCGCTGTCCGGGATCGAGGCGTCAGGCGCTCCGGCGTCAACTGGGTCCCCGCTGTCCGGGATCGAGGCGTCAGGCGCTCCGGCGTCAACTGCGTCCCCGCTGTCAAAGATCGCGGCGTCAGGCCCGTCGAGTGGTTGTGCGCAATTGGCGAGGCCCAGCAGGGCCCAAAGAACGCATGGAAAGCGGGTGGCTCGAGCCGTCATTTCTTCGGGCTATACCGCGGAAGGCACGTGAGCGCCCCCGAAGAACCTGCCCCGGGCTCTCACTCGACACGCTTCGCTCTCGCCCACTGGTTCAGCTCGAGCAGCCGAGCTTTCCCCTGAGCCCCGACCGCCTCGAAGCCACTGCGCGCCGCGGCGAGCAGCGCCACCCCGGCCAGGCCCTCGAGCGGCTCTGCGCTCAACACGTGATCCTTCCCCTTGACCCGCTCGCTCATCGACAGCGCGTCGCCAAACGCTTGGCGCGCGTCTTCCAGTCGGCCGAGCGCGAGCAGCACGTCACCGCGCGTGTGTAGGTTGGTGACCACTCGCAGGTGATCGCCTTCGAGGATCTTCGCGAGAATGCGCAGCGACTCATCGATGGTGACCAGCGCGTCATCGAGCCGCCCTGCTTCCTCGTAGAGCGCCGCGAGATTGGTCAGCGAAGTGGTGACCGCGAAATCGGGGCTGGCGACGGCAGCGCGACGAATCGCGAGGGCGCGTTCCTGGAGCTCGATGGCGCGGTTCAGGTCGCCGAGTTCATGCACCACCATCGCCAGCCGCCCGAGCGTCTCGGCGTTCTGCACGCTGTCGGGTGCGTACACGGCAGCCTTGATTCGCAGCGCCCGCTCGAGGTGCCCTTGCGCCGTTTCGTCGTTGCCCACCCAGCTGTACGACCAACCGAGATCATCGAGGATGGTGGCCACTTCAGGGTGATCGGGCCCCCAGGCAAGCTCGGCGTTGGTGAGGGCCTTCTCGAACGACTCGACGGCCGATGGGTAGCTGCTCTCTCCGAGCTGAAAGCGACCGAGGGCGTCGAAGTAGAACGCCGCGATCTCGGGGTCGTTTCCGAGCCTGGTCAGCGCTCCGGCAGCGAGGTCGGCCTTCTCCTGTGCGAGCTGCGGCCTGTCGAGCCGCCGCCCGTAGAGGTCGACCATCAGCGACCACGCCTTCGCAGCGACCTCGAAGGAGCCCGCGGCGATGCCCTTCGCGGCAGCGGTGGTCAGCGCCTGCTCCGCTTCGGGGAAGCGACTCCCCGCGTGGGCGACCATGCCTGACAGCAACCACGCTTCGGCCTGCGCTCGACGCGACGCGAGCGGATCATCGCGAAGCGCGGTGGCAACGGAAAGGGCGCGGTCTCCCAGGCCGACCCGGGCCAGCGCGTGCGCCTCCGACAACCTCGCCTCGACGTCACTGCGGCTCAGCTCGGCTTCGGCGTACTCGGCCGAGGCAGTCACACAGGTGGCGAGTGGTCGCAGGCCGGAGACTGCCACCGTCGCGCCCTTGAGAATCGACGCGTCGGACGAAGAGAGCACGTGGGTGAGCGCGCGAAGATCAGCGAGGCGGCGATCGAGGCACCCCGTCTGCATCACGTACTTCGCGGTCGGCGTCTCCTGCCGAGCGCGATGCGCCTCACACACTTCCTGCGAGAGCGTGACCCACTGTCGCGCGTAGAGCTCGAGGCGCGCAGACACCTTCGAAGCGTCCGTCGTGGAGCCAAGCGCCGCGCCGACCGAAGCACGCCGGGCCGCGTCCCACACGTCTGCCAGCCGCGGTTCGGCCGAGGCACAGTGCCGGCTGGCGACCTCGCGCGACACCAACGCGCCCGCCGCGAGCGCAGTCGAGAGCACGAGGGCTCCCACCACAAGCCGTCGACGGCGGCGCAGCTGCGCGTCGTTGGAGAGCGCTCCGAGCAACGCGTCCATCGAGGGGAACCGCGCGTCGGGGGCGAACGAAGTCCCGCGTCGCAGCGCCGCGTAGACACGGTCGGAGATCTGCCGCGGCGCCTGGGCCGGCAAGCCGGTGACGATGGCGGCGCGAATGCTCGCCAGGCTGTCGCCGACGAATGGACGAACGCCGACCAGCCCTTCGTACAGCGAGACGCAGAACGAATACTGGTCAGCGCGCGCATCGACAGCGACGCCATCGAGCTGCTCGGGCGGCATGTACGCCGGAGTACCCATCACGCTGCCGGCGACGGTGAGCGTGAAGCCGACGGTCGAGGTCGCGCCGGTCGTTGGGCGCTCGCCCGAAGGTGCGGCAGTCGGCAGTCGCGCCAGCCCGAAGTCGAGCACGCGAGCGCGCCCATCGCCGCCGACGAGGACGTTGGCTGGCTTGAAGTCGCGATGAATGAGCCCAGCCTGATGCGCCGCCGCCAAGCCGCGGCCAGCCTGCTGAAACATCGCCTGGATCTGCTCGGCAGTGCGGCCAGGGGCGAGGCACCACTCGCGCAGCGTCGGGCCGTCGATGAACTCCATCGCAACGAAGACCTGCCCCTCGTGCGTGCCGACGTCGTGCACCACCGCCACGTTCGGGTGCGCGATCTGCGCCATCGCTCGCGCTTCGCGCTGCAGCCGCTCGTGCCCTTGCGAGTCCGACTCGCTGCCGAGATCCATGCGCAGCAGCTTCAGCGCGACTTTGCGACCGAGCTTCGGGTCGAAGGCCGAGAAGACCTCGCCCATGCCTCCAGCCCCGATGCGCTCGATGACGAGATAGCGGCCGAAGGACGTGCCGTGCCCCCCTGCTCCCGCGCTGAACGTCGCGCGGCCACCCGAACCAGACGCGTGTTTCCGCGGGTTGGTGCGCGTCTCACCCAGGGCAAGCGCCTCGAGCCGCGCGCCGCACGAGGAACACGCGTTGACGTGTTCGGCATAGCTGTCTTCACCCCTCGCGAAGAGCGCGAGCTGTTGGTCGTCGAGGCACGCCACCGATGGAATATCGCCGTTTTCGCCCGTGCTGGGGGCCTCGCGTCGGTGGCGAGACAAACGCATGTGCGCCGCGGCGAGCGCAGTGGCAGAACGGACCTTCATGAACTTCAGGGCGATCGTGAACCCAGCGTCGGACAAGCCAATGCACGACGACGGGTGGAACTGTTTGCGGGAACGCTCGCTCGTTCTTCTTTTCTTACTCGCGTCGACTCGGGCCCACGCGCTCGACGAATGTCTGGCGCCGATCCAGCGGCCGTCGATTCAGGCGGTGGCCAATGCGTGGCAGGCCGGCCTTCGCGGGGAAGCGCACCCCGAGAAGAAGCTGCCGGTGGCGACGCATCCGTGCGTCGACCTCACGGCGCTGAGCGCGCCGAAGGAAGTGCTGGTCTACGGCTGCTCGGCAGACAAGGCGTTCGCGCTGGTCGATGTCGGCGGGTGCAGGGGGCCGATGCCGGATGATCCGATTCGCTGCGGCGGCGCGGTGATCGACATGCACAAAGGCGTGTTCACCTCATTCATCGGCGCCGAGGGCCGCCCGACCGGGTTTCGCTTCTTCGGAAACACGCTGGTGAAGGGCTGGGAAGGCGGCCTTCAGCTTCGGTTCGGCAAGGGGCTGACGTCGTCGAAGGCGGTTCCGAAGGGGCGCGCGCTGGATGCGACCGCCGACGGGGTGCTGCTGTTGGCGCTCGGAGGGCTCGGCAGCGAACGGTTGGCGTACTTGAAGCCTGGGAGCGACGCGCCGACGCAGGTGGGCCCGCGCGTCGAGGAGATCATCAGCGCGACTCCGCTGGCGGGCACGTCGCTGGTGATGGCGCAGCTGCAGCAGGCCGAGGGTCCGGAGCTCTTGTTGGGCGTCGACCTGAAGTCGGGGCAAGTGGTGTTCAACGTCAAGGGCCTCGAGCGGTACGCCGTCTCGCCGACGGGCGCCTCGCTGCTGACCCTGGTCGGAGAGACGAAGCCCGATGGGACGAATCCGATCCTGGTGTTCCAGTTCGACAAGCGCGGCGGGCCGGCGCAGCGCCTGGTGTCCGCCCTGCCCTACGGCGCGCCACAGCTGGCCACGCAGCTGCAGACGGGGCGCGCGGCGTTGGCAGGAAATGGCGTCGTCGAGCTGATCACCGTCGAGCCGCTCGAGCGGGTGGCGATCGTGGCCCCGTGGGGTGCGACCGAGAAGATCAAGGTCCACACCGTGCGGTGGATGCCCGACGGCGTGAGGCTGCTCGCGTTCGCGGGTGAGTACGTTCAAGCGACCGGGAAGATGCGCCAGGTCGCCGCGCTGTTGAACGGAGCGACCGGGAAGGTGCTCCGAACCTGGCCCGACACCAGCGCCGGCAGCGACGCGACGGACCTGCGGCTTTACCAGGGCGACAAGGTGGTGCTCGACATCACCGCCGATGGCGGCACCGTCGCCGCGGCGCCGCTGCCAGCGGTCGAGGAAGACCGCTCGTGTGAGACCCAGGCAGAAGGCGTGACGAAAGAGCTGACCGTGATGACAGCCGTTGGGGTGCTCGTGCCTCTGCGGCGGTGAGCTCTTCGAGCAGACCCCGGTGCCCGTTCTTGAAACGTTCACCGGGGAGCTCAAGAAGACCTCCGACAGAGCCGGGGCTACTTCGCCGAAGCGACGTTCTTCGCGGCCACGATGCTGTCGCAGGCAGAGATGACCGCCTCGAGCTTCTTCTGCGACAGCCCGGACAGCAGGCAGTTGTATTTCTTCCCGCCGACGACGACGCGCGAGAAGTACCCCATCTCGGTGCCGGCTGAAGTTCCGTCCTGGTAGTACAGCGGGTACGAGTACTCGAACGCCCACGCGCCGCCCGGCTTCTCTTCGCGGTGGATGACGTCCATTCCGTAGCGGAACTCGCTCTGCTGCCTGGTGAGGCGCTCGTTGATGCCGTAGCGGTCTTTCGACGCGTCGGTGACGATGACGCTGAAGTACGACGCCGGCCCTTCGAGGATCAGATCCGGAGAACCGTACGACGCGACGTCGCGCACCTTCGCCGTCACATCGCCCGGCACGGTGATCTTGATGCCGAGCTCGGGCACCACCAGCTGCTGCTGCTTCGCCGCCAGCGCCTTCGCCTCTTCATCTTTCTTCGCCGCTTCGGCGATGCGCGCCTTCTCGGCCGCTGCCTTCTCTTTGCGCGCGTCGTCCTGCCGCTTCGCCTCGGCCGGATCTGCAGGCCTGGCCGGCTCAGCGGCCGGAGCCGAGGATGATGTCGTCTCTTCCGCCGGCGACGACGTGCCGCCTCCGAAGGCCATCAACCCGGGGATCCGCAGCTGCGCCGCGCACCCGCTGAGCAACACCATCGACACGAGGATCAGGTTTCGAGCGCTCATCGCGAGGCCACCCACTGGCCAGAGACGAGCTCGGTGCAGTCTTTGCTCGCGGTGTCGGCGGAATATTCGAACGCGCCGCCCGGGTAGTACTGGCGGCTCATCCCGGCCGACACGCAGGTGCCCAGCCGCTTTTCCGTCGGGCACTTCGCCGGCCCGTAGCTTCCCTTCGTTTCGGTGCAGGTCGTCTTCACCAGCTCTTCGCCGAGCACGAACGCCTCTTCGGTGTACTCGGTGCAAACGCCCATCGTCGGCGTGTTGCAGCTGGCCTTGAAGGTGGGAACAGCCTTCACCGCTGCGGCCGCCTTCTCTTTCGAGCAACCACACACGGCCAATGCCAGGCCGAGGGCAAAACAAGACAGGGGTTTCATGGGTCCAGCTCCTTTGTGAATCGGTTCAGAAAGGAGACGGATCGGGGCTGCAGGATTTTGCGTTGCCTACTGCTCGAAGTGACTTCCGGCCGCGCGCACCAGGCTCTCGACCGAGCCGCCATGGCGTTCGATCAACAGCGCGAGCGTCGCGTCTTTGAGATTGTCTCGCACGCGATCAAGCGCACGCATCACCGTCGACGCGGCGACGCCGTACATCGCGCCGATCGCCGTCAGCGTCAGGCCATCGAGGTAGTGGTGCTGCACGAACAGCCTTTCGCGGGGGGCGAGCCGCCCCAGCGCTTCGTGCAGCGCCTCGCGCAACGCACCTCGCGCCTGATGCTTGAGCAGCGCCACTTCCGGAGTCGCCGTCGTCGGCAACATCACCTCGAGCACGCGATCTTCGACGGCGTCTTCGCGACCCGCGCGCTGCACGTCGATCTGGGTGCGCGCGCAGATCGCCCTCAGCCACTGCGCCAGCCCACCTCGCCCGGTGTAGCTGGCCAGCCGCTTCGGCTCGGTCAACAGCTTCTGCCGCACCAACTGCTTCACATCGTCATCGACAGGCAGCGGCTGCACGAACCTGCGCTCGAAGTGCTCCCGGGCGCAGGGGTCTCCCGCCTCGATCGCCCGGCACAGATAGACCTCGGCGTGGCGTTCTTTCACCGACCGCGCGACCGCTTCCAGCAGGCGCGGGTCAAGCGCAACTCCCGGAAATCGCGCGCCTACCTCGCCTGCGAGCTGGGTCATGCCGCCAAGACCCCGCAGCCCAGCCCCGTGGGCAGGATTTCTTCACAGCCAGGGGGGCCCCGGTGTCCTTCGATCATGACCTGCCCTTCCGAGGAGACTCTGATCGAGTTGGCGGGCGGCCAGGTCGACGCCACCCGCGCCAGCAGCCTCGAAGCCCACGCCGCGACCTGTGAGCGCTGCCGCCACGCGCTGGTCGAGCTGGCCTCGCTCACTGCGCCCTCGCGCCAGCCGACCGCTGCGCTCGCCGATGGCTCGCAAATCGGTCGCTACCGCGTGCTGCACCTGGTCGGCGAAGGAGCCATGGGCCGCGTCTATGCCGCCTGGGACCCAACCCTCGATCGCCGCGTCGCGCTGAAGCTGATTCACCCGAACCTCGCTGGTGACTCGGCGGCCGCGCACGCCCGCCTGCTTCGCGAAGCGCAGTCTCTCGCACGGGTCTCACACCCGAACCTGGTGGGCGTTCACGACGCCGCAGCGCTCAACGAGGTGGTGTTCATCGCGATGGAGTTCGTCGACGGCCTGACCCTGCGCGCGTGGATCCGTGAACAGCCACGCACCCCTCGAGAAATTGTCGACGCCTTCGTTCAAGCCGGCCGGGGCCTCGCCGCTGCGCACGCCGCCGGACTCGTGCACCGCGACTTCAAGCCCGAGAATGTGCTCGTCGGCAGAGACGGCCGCGTGCGCGTGTCGGACTTCGGCCTCGCGACCACGGACAACACGCCCGCGCATCCGGTGCGAAGCCGCGGAACCGGGCTGGTGGGCACGCCCGCGTACATGGCGCCCGAGCAGCTCGAAGGTCGCAGCGCCAACGCCCAGTCGGATCAGTTCGCCTTCTGCGTCGCGCTGTTCGAAGGGCTCGGCACCGTTCGCCCCTTCACGCGCAACACGGCCGACGAAGTGGCCCGCGGCATTCCCGCACTCAAAGCGCCGGCGCGACTGGTGCGCGCGCTCGAGCAGGGCCTGAAGCTGCGCCCCGAAGATCGCTTCCCCGACCTCGAGGCGCTGCTGCGCGCGCTCAACCCGCCGCGGCCGCTTCGCAAGGGCGTCGCCGTTGCAGTGGCTGCCGTCACCGTGCTCGCGCTCACTGCCGGCTGGACCTTCGGCCGCCGCAGCCCCGCCGCGCTCTGCGATGGCGGCTCGTCTCGACTGGCCACCGTCTGGAATCCCGCGCGCGCGGCTGCGCTGGCCCGGCACTTCGACGGCCTGCACGGCGGCCGCACCTGGGGCGGGATCCACAGGAGCATCGAGCAGCAGTCGGCCGCCTGGCTCTCGATGCACAAAGAGGCCTGTGAAGCGACGCGGGTGAAGGGCGAGCAGCCCGACGGCGTCCTGGCAGTTCGAATGGAGTGTCTTGATCGCCGCTTGATCGAAATCGAAGCGCTGACGGCGGTGCTCGCGACCACCGACGCCGAGAGCCTCAGCAACGCCGTGCAGGCGGGCAGCTCGCTGACGCCGATCTCGATCTGCAGCAACGGCACCGCGCTGCTTCAGCCCGATCGCCTTCCCGAGAACCCCGCCCAGTCCGAGCGTGCGAAGCAGATTCAGCTGGTGCTCGCCAAGGCCCGCGCCTTGAGAGAAGCCGGCCGGTACCAGGAAGGCCTGGTGATGGCGACCCGCGCCGCCATCGACGCCCGCGCGCTGGGCCACGTGCCCACCGAAGCGCAGGCGCTGCTCTCGCGCGGCGAGCTGCAGGAAAGCGGAGGCGACGCCGCCGCCGCCGAAGGCACCTTGCGCGACGCCTATCTCGCGGCCAGCGCCTCGCGCGATGATCGCACCCTCGTCGCTTCCGCCATCGCGGTCTCGTTCGTGGTCGGCCAGCGGCTCTCGAGGCTCGATGAAGGCACGCAGTGGGCGTGGCTGGCCGCGGCCGCGCTGCGTCGCGTCGGGTCCGACGTCGAACTCGAGGCCCGGCTGGCAGCGCAAGAGGGCCACCTGCTGCACGACCGCGCCGACTTCGCCGGCGCCGAAGTGAAGTACCGACAGGCGTACGCGCTGCGCCGCGCCGCGCAGGGGCAGACCCACCCGTCGACCGCCGCGATGCTCGCCAACGTCGCACGCGCGGTGATGGCGCAGGGCCACTTCGAGGAGTCCCTGGTGCTGACGCGCCAGGCCACGGCGATGTTGGCCAGCGCGTTCGGCGAAGACCACCCAAAGGTCGCGCAAGCGCGCAACGGCATCGCATCGACCTTTCTGAACCTGGGCCGCAACGAAGAGGCGCTGGTCGAGGCCGACGCCGCGTTGCAAATCGCCGTGCCCGCGTTCGGGCCCGGGCATTCAGAAGTCGCGCGCATCCGGCTCAATCGCGCCGTCGCGCTGCAGCGACTGGGTCGGTTCGACGAGGCGATTGTCGAAGCCAACTCGGCGCTGGGCTCTCTGCGCGTGGCGGGCATGGACTTTCTCGTCGCCGAAGCGCTGCTCACGCTGGGCGAAACGCTGGGCGCGGCTGGCCGGGTCGACGAAGCGCTGGCGCGGCTCGACGAAGCGCGCGCCGCGTACGCGAAGAACGTCGGCGATGGGCATGAGCAGGTCTCGGTGGTGCTCGAGGTCGAAGGCGATCTGCTGCTCGAGCACGGCCACGCCGCCGAAGCGCTGGTCGACTTCCAGCAGGCGCTGGGCCGCCGCGCGAAGGTGCGCGGGGCCGACCACCCCGAGAATGCCTTCGCGCTCAGCGGCATCGGTCGTTCGCTGGCGCAGCTGGGAAAGCGGACCCAGGCGCTTGGCTACCTGCAGCGCGCGACGAACAGCCTCGAGGCCAGCGGCCTTGACCCCGACCTGCTCGCCGCCACCCAGGCGGTGCTGACGAAGAGTCAGCGCGTGACGCGGAAGCTCGATGGGCCGACGAAGAGCGCCCCCTCGCAGCCCGAGCCGCCGACGCCGATGGCGCCGCTCAACGAGTCGTCCATCGCGTCTGGATCCGAGTTGCGCCACTGCGCCGTCGAGCCACTCACCGTGAGCTCCCACAGCTGATTCTTGCTGAAGTCATTCGAGTCGCCCGAGTCGATGGCAATCATCGAATCGCCGGCGGCGGCCCACGACCAGAACAGCCCTTGCCGCGTTGGCCACGCGCCCTGCACCGCGATGGTGCGCGTCGTGCCGGTGGCGACGTCGATCGCCGCGATGCTCGGCTCGCCCAGCTGGGTCCCGTGCTTCCAACCGCCAATCACCCACACCTCGTGCTCGCGCGAGATCAGCGCAGGCTTCGAGCGCGGTGCGACGTCGGCCAGCTTTCGCCAGACCTGCGTCGTCAGGTCGAGCGCGAAGACGTCGCCGAGGCCGGTCGTGCCGTCGGTGGTGCCGCCCGCGATGATCAGCTGACCATCGATCGCCAACGCGGCGTGGCTCGAGCGCGCCGGCGGGGCCGTGCCGGTGGTCGGCAGCTCCGCCGCCACGAAGGTTCCGAGCGCGAGCGCGTACACCTTGTTGCTCGCCACCGCCCCGCGCTGGCCGCCAAACACCAGCACCCGGTTGTTCGCCGCGTCGAGGGTCAGGCTGTGACCATTCTGAACCTCCATCGGCATCGGCGCGCCCCGCACCTGCGTCCACGCGCGCGCGGGCTCGTCGAACAGGTACAGCGCGCCCGACGCGCTGACGAGAACCGTGCCATCGGGCAGTCGCACCGCCGCCGTGAGCGTCGCCATCGGAGGCAGCGCGCCCGAGGTGGTGAACGGCAGCGACTTGAGCTCGGCGCCCTTCGCCAACGACATCACGCCCAGCGGAAACCCCGACGTGTCGAACACCTGCGGGTACTGCGGGTCGAGCGCGAACGCCCGGCTCGAGGTGATCGAACGATCGAGGTCGCCAATCAGGTTCCAGGCGTTGGTCTGCAGGTTCGCCTCGAACACGGTCTGAAGCTGAATCGGCATGTTGTTGATCATCCCCGGCCGGGTCGACGTGACCAGCATGCGGTTGTTCTGGCGATCGAACGCGACGAACGGCCGCGGCGCCATCATCGGGCTCGGAACCGAGGCGGGCCCGGTGCCCGACATCACGAGCTCCGACCAGTTGGGGGCCAGCGCGTCGCGCGTCTTCACCTCGGGGTACCACTCGAACGTCGAGCCGCTGACGACCCGGTAGCCGCCAATGCCAAGCGTGCGATGGCCGGCCGGGTCGTAGATGGAAGTCTGGGTGAACGGCGTGCCCGGACTCTCGGCCGCCCAGCTCGCGGTGGTGGCAGTGAGCGTGATGGGGATGACCGCGTTGCCGCGCGAGGCGCCCAGCTGGTTCCCGGTCACTGCGATGTCCTGAATGGTGTAGCCGTTCGCGTCGGGCGCGTCGTTCGAGGCGTGACGCGTGAAGTGAACGCCGCCGTCGGTGAAGGCGAAGCTCGCGACCTCGTAGCGGAAGGGATCGCGGCAGTAGAGGATCGCGTACGACCGGCCAGTGCCGGGGTCGAAGGTGGTCGCAGTGACTGCGCCCGTCGGGATTTCCCCACTCACCCGCAGCGCTTCGACGAAAGCGTTCGCTCCGCCGTCGGCGCCGGTCGTGCCGGCATCGACGAGGCGAATGGTCACCAGGCTCTTCATCGTCGACGAGACGCTCGCCGGCCAGACGAAGAGGCGGCGGGTCTGCGGGTCGATGAAGCCGTTGGTGTTGCTGCCGCTGTTGTAGAGCGTGAAGCGACCGTGCAGCTGCTCGAGCCTGGCGGGCGTGGTGCAGGTCACCGGGCCTCCTCCGCCCGCGCCGCCGCCAGTGCTGCTCCCGCCGCCGCTGCCACCTCCGCCGCTGCCGCCTGTCGAGCCGCCTCCTCCCGTCGAGCCTCCGCCTGAGCCGCCGGCGCTCCCGCCGCCGCCGATGCCGCCATCGAGCTCCACGGGCGTCGGGCCCGGGCAACCGACCGTGAGCAGCAACCCCAACAGCATCCCCACCCGATGAATCGAAGGCATCGCCGCTTGGTGGCAGTGGCCGTGTCCCACATTCATCTCGCCGGCAGTGTTGCTGGCCCGCGTCGGTGGGGCCACCACGTCGCAGCGAGTCGATCGCGACCTGACAGAGCCGCGATGACCTGGGTGCCGATGCTGATTCGCTGCCGTTTGGGCAGGCGTATGAATTGCAGTCAGTACTTCGTGCTCAATCGAGTCCTGATCATCGACGACAGCCGCATCATCCGCGCCCTGCTTGCGGAGGTGCTGAGCGAGGCCGGCTTCGGGGTCGAAACGGCGAGCAACGGCACCGAGGGGCTGCAGCTCGCAGATCCCGCACGATTCTCGGCCTTGCTGTGCGACCTGAGCATGCCCGGGATCTCAGGCTTCGAAGTCGTGGAGACGCTCAAAGCCCGCCACCCCATCTTGCCGGTGGTGATCATCACCGACAGTTCGGATCTCGCCTCGGCCGTGCAGGCGATGCAGCGAGGGGCCTTCAGCTATTTGACGAAGGGCACGACCGACCACGCCCTTGTCGATGAGCTGCGCAAGGCGATTGCCCACCGCCACGTGCTCGAGCGCAACAGCCAGCTGGAGCGCGAGCTCCACGCGCACGACCAGAAGCTGGCCGCAATTGGCGCCAGGGTTGCCGCCGTGGCCCATGAGATCAACAACCCGCTGGCGATCTTGAAAGCAAACACAAGATTCGTTCTCGAGACGCTGCCCTCGCTGGCGGGTTCAGAGACCGCCGACGGGCAGGACGTCACCCAGGCGATGGGTGAAGTCGAGACGTGCACCCAACGGATCTTCCGAGTCGTGGCCGACCTGCAACGCGTCGTTCACAAGAAACCCGGACCTTCGAGCTG
Source organism: Myxococcales bacterium (assembly GCA_038206395.1). Classification (GTDB taxonomy): domain Bacteria; phylum Myxococcota; class Myxococcia; order Myxococcales; family Myxococcaceae; genus JAGSPQ01. The sequence goes on from JBBRAX010000010.1 coordinate 30,455, forward strand.
TGAGGTCGAAGCGGCGCTCGAAGATTGCCAGCTGATCTGCCGGGCCCGCCTGCCGGCAGGGCTTCATCTGCAGTTCGAAACAGGTCAAACGCCCGCGCTCCAGATTTCGCAGGACGACCTGGTGTCGATCATCTCGAACCTGGTGATCAACGCGGCCCACGCAGTCGAGGGCCTGGGCAAGGCAGCACAGGTCAAGGTGCGGACCTGGGAGCATGGCGGACAGGTGACGGTCGAAGTCCGCGACAACGGGTGCGGGATCCCCGCTGAGAACCTGGCCAACGTCTTTCAGCCCTTTTTCACCACCAAGCCAGCCGGAAAAGGCACCGGGCTCGGCCTGTCACTCGTTCAGCAGTTGGTGCAGGCGGCCGGAGGCGCGCTGACGATCGACAGTACTGTCGGTCGCGGCACCAGCGTCCGGATCAACCTGCCCGTCGTCAAGACGGGCGCAGCCTCTGAACCAGCCGCTGCCAGCTGATTTGGCCGAAGAGTCGCCCGTCGTCGTGGGCCTGTTCCCAGCGGTGATGGCGCTCGGGTGCGGTACTGAGGAAGTCGACCCCGGGCTGACCGTCGCAATTCACCCTCCCACGGGTGCCCAACCCCCAAAGGATTCACCGCCTGACCCATTGGCCCCTGAGTTGCGAAGGGAACGGTCGGGGTAACAATGACCATCCCGCAGGCCCTCTCAGTTGTCGTGGTCGCCGCTGGGATCTTGATTGGCTTTCTGGCGCTCGGGTTCTCGAGCGCGACTGAAGAGAAGGGCCTCAAGTGGTTCGCCCTCGTCGCCTTCTCGGCGGGGCTGTACGCGCTGTCGAACGGCCTTCACGACGGCCTCTCGGACTCGGCGCTGGTTCGGTTGATTGGGCGCGCGAGCATGTCGGCGGTGCACCTTCATGCGGTCGCCTGGACGATGTACTACCTGGCCGCGCAGCGCCGGAGGTTGGGGCGGGGGGAGCGAGCGGCGATCGGCGCGATGCTGGGCCTTTCGATCCTCTCGCTGGTTCCGAACCTGCTGGTCACTGATCAGACCATCCATCGAAGCGTCGCGTGGCTGGGGGTGGAGTACCTCGACCAGGTTCCCAGCGGTCTGGGGCTGGTCGGCTACCTGATCAGCATCGGCACCATGGTCTACGTGGAAGTGCAGCTGCTGCGCGCCTGGCTGAACAAGGTCCCAGGCACGCTGGCCAAGTTCGGCGGCCTGGCCGCGCTGCTGGCTGCCGCCGTCAACGACCTGCTCGCGTCTGAGGGATTGATCGACACCCCTTACCTGATCGAGCTCGCGTTCCTGGTGGTGGTGGTGGAAGTCGGCTTCTCGCTGACGGTGCAGTTCGTCGCGGCGGCGAAGGCCAAAGAGAGCTTTGCCGCAAAGCTCGAGCAGACGGTGGCACACCGGACCCAGCAACTGCTGCAGGTTCACGACGCGCTGCTTCAGAGCGAGAAGCTGGCGGCGGTCGGGCGGATGGCCGCCGGCGTGGCCCACGAGATCAACAACCCGGCAGGCGCCGTGTCGGCCAACGTCGAGTACCTGCTGACCCACCTGCGCACCCGCCACGAGCTGCCGGAAGACGCAGAGCCTGCGCTCGAGGAATGCGCCGAGTCACTTCGTCGCATCACCCGAATCGTGCGCGAGTTGCTCGACGCCGGACGCGTGGCTGACCAGCCGAACCAGCACGAAGAGGTCTCGATCTTGAAGATGATCCACGGCGCGGTGGTGCAGGCGAGAAAATCGGTCGCGATCAAGGTGGTGGTCGATGTCCCCGACGATCTGACCGCGCTGAGCGCCCACGAGGCGCTGGAGCAGGCGGTGGTCAACCTGCTGGTCAACGCCGGTCAAGCAGTGGCAGGCCGCCCGGAAGGCCAGGTGGTGGTGACCGCGACCCGCACGAACAATCGGGTGCAGGTGAGGGTGTCCGACAATGGTCCGGGAATTCCGGCCGCGGCGCGCGCCCACGTCTTCGAGCCCTTCTTCACCACCCGCGGCCCCGGGAAGGGCGCTGGCCTGGGTCTGTCGGTCTCGCTCGGGCTGATAAGGGCGATGGGCGGCAACCTTCGGCTGGCGACCAGCACCTCCGAGGGCACCCAGATGGAGCTCGACCTTCCTTCCCACCTGTCGCCGTACGATCTGGCTGCCAGCTGCGTCGACCCGAACCGCTAGGTCGGGCCGCGGGCGCACGGCTCCACAACGTGCCGCACGACAGCGCGCCCGGCGGGACTCGAACCCACGACCCTCGGCTTAGAAGGCCGATGCTCTATCCAGCTGAGCTACGGGCGCGTACTGCACCATCTGTCGGGGTGAGAGGATTCGAACCTCCGACACCCTGCTCCCAAAGCAGGTGCGCTACCAGGCTGCGCTACACCCCGAAACTGCACGGCATATAAGGCCCGCCCCGTCGGACGCGCAAGGCGCGCGTCGCTGACTTTAGACGTCGAGCTCCTTCACCTCATTGGCGCGCTCCATGATGAACTTGTAGCGGGCCGAGACGTCCTTTCCGAGCAGGTCGTTGATCGTCTGATCCGTCTTCAGCTCGTCTTCGATCGCGATCCGCAGGGTCTGGCGGTTCTTCGGGTCGAGCGTCGTCTCTTTCAGCGCGTCGGCCGTCATCTCGCCGAGCCCTTTGAAGCGCATCACCATCGGCTTCGCGTTGCCCTTCGCGTGCTGCTGGATCAGCTGATCGCGGTGCTCCTCGTCGAGCGCCCAGTAGGTCTCTTTGCCGATGTCGATCCGGAACAAGGGCGGCTGGGCGAGGTACACCGCGCCGGCCTGAATCAGCGGCCGCAGGTGCCGGTAGAAGAAGGTGAGCAGCAGCGTCGCGATGTGGTGCCCGTCGCTGTCGGCGTCCATCAGCAGGAAGATCTTCCCGTACCGCAGCTTCGAGAGGTCGAGGTCGGCCCCGATGCCGCAGCCCAGCGCGCTGACGAGGTCGGTGAGCTCCTTGTTGCCCAGCACGCTGTCGGTCGACGCCTTCTCGGCGTTCAGCACCTTGCCGCGCAACGGAAGAATTGCCTGCGTCCTTCGATCGCGCCCCTGCTTCGCCGTGCCACCTGCCGAGTCACCTTCGACGATGAACAGCTCGCTGTCGTCCGGGTTCGTCGACGAGCAGTCGGCCAGCTTTCCGGGCAGCACGTTCTTCTGGCTGATCGCCGACTTCCGGCTGACCGCGTTCGACGCCGCCCGCGACGCTTCCCGCGCCCGCGCTGCGAGGATGATCCGCGCCACCACCGACTCGGCGATCGTCTTGTGGTCGTTGAGCCACTTCTCGAGCGCCGGCCGCACCACGTTGTCCACCTGCCCCGCCACTTCCGGGTTGTTCAGCCGGCCCTTCGTCTGCCCCTGGAACTGCGGCTCGGTGACGTAGGTCGACAGAATGCAGGTGAGCCCTTCGCGAATGTCTTCCGCCGTCAGCGTCACGGCTTTGGGGGTGAGCCCGTGCGTCTCGATGTAGTTGCGCACCGCCTTCACCACGCCCGCCTTCAGCCCCGCCTCGTGCGTGCCACCGTTCGCGGTGGGGATGCCGTTGACGTAGCTCTTCACGTGCTCGTCGGTCGCCTCAGTCCACGCCAGCGCGACCTCGAGCTTGATGCCGTTCTCGTGCGACTTGTAGAAGGCCGTCGAGCCCGCCGGCACGAGCTCCTTGCCGCGTTCCGCGATCACCTTGGTGATGAACTCGGCGATTCCGCCGTCGTGCTTGAACGTCTCTTCCGTCGCAGGCGACACCGTCTCGTTGCGGAAGACGACTTCCATTCCCTTGTGCAGGTAGCTCTTCGCCTCGAGGCGCTCTTTGATCTCTGCCGCGCTGAACCTCTGCTTGGTGCCGAAGATCTCGGGGTCGGGCTCGAAGGAAATCGTGGTGCCCGTGCCGCGCGCTGGGCCGACCGTGCGCAGCTTCGTCTTCATCTTTCCCTTCGAGAACGTCATCTCGTACCGCTTGCCGTCGCGCTTCACCTCGGCGGTGAGCAGCGTCGACAGCGCCGTGACGACCGAGCTGCCCACGCCGTGCAGACCGCCCGAGTGGGTGTAGTTCTTCTTCTGAAACTTGCCGCCCGAGTGCAGCGTGGTGAGGATCACCTCGAGCGCCGGCTTCTTGTACTTCGGCATGATGTCGACGGGGATCCCGCGGCCGTCGTCGGCAATGGTGACCTTCGTGCCGCTCTTGTGAAGCGTCACTTCGATGCGGCTCGCGAAGCCGTTCATCACCTCGTCGACGCAGTTGTCGACGATTTCCCAGACGAGGTGGTGGTACCCCGTCGAGTCCGTGCCGCCGATGTACATCGCGGGCCGCACCCGAACCGGCTCGAGGCCCTCGAGGACTTCGATCTCACTCGCGTCGTAGCCAGTCTTTTTCGCCTTGCTCATTTCTTCTCCGCCGGGGCTTCGGGCAGCTGCACCCAGTTGAGCTCACGCTTCACCGACTTCACCTTGTCCTTCTTCGACATCTCGCGGCCCTTGCCGGCGCGCGACGTCACCTCGTAACGGCCCGGCGACAGCTCGAGCGTGCGGCCTTTGATCGTCTCGAGCGTGATCTTCGCGTCCTTCCTCGTCGAGGCGAGGAAGGCGACCACGGCGTCGTCCGCGGCGACCTTGATCACCGTCACCCCTTTGCCTGCGCCGGCGAGCTCGTTGATCTCGGCCGCCTTGCACACCAGCGCAAAGGTCTTCTCGGTCACCACCGCGACCAGGTCTTTCTCGGCCACCGGCATCACGCCGATGATCTCGTCGCCCTTGGGCGGCCGCGCGTAACGCCGGCCCGAGCGGGTCGACGCCTCCTTGTGCGCCTCGAGCGCGAACCGCAGGCCGAAGCCGCGCTTCGACACCGCCACCAGCTTCTCGGGGATCGTCAGCCGCGCATCCAGCGACAAGGCGCCGACCACGCGTTCCTGGTCGTCGAACTTGAAGAGCTTCTGCACCGGCTCGCCGTAGCCGGTCGACGCCGGAATGTCGTTGAACCGGGTGACGTACGCCGCGCCCGCGCTCGAGAAGAAGACGAGGTTGCTCTTCAGCGAGCCCGAGACGATCGCCATCACCTCGTCGCCCTCACGAAGCCTCGTCGACGCCGGGTCCTTCACTTCACGCACGCGCTTCACCCAACCATCGCGGGTGATCACGACCTGCGCGTCTTCGTTGCTGATGAACGCGTCGGCGTCGAACTCGACCTCTTCCGCGCCCGCGCCGCCAATCTTGCTGCGGCGCTTGTCGGCAAACGCGGCGGCGACTTCCTTCAGCTCGTCCCGCACCATCGCCCACAGCGCCTTCTTGTCTTTCAGCAGCGCGACCAGCTGCTTCGCTTCGAGCCGCTTCTCTTTCAGCTCTTTCTGGATGACCAGGATCTCGAGGCGCGCGAGCTTGTACAGCTTCATCTCGAGGATCGCGTCTGCCTGCTCTTCGTCGATCTCGAACCGCGCGATCAGCTTCGCGGCCGCGTCGGCTTTGCCGTCCGACTTGCGAATGATTTTGATCATCTCGTCGAGCGCGTCGTAGACCTTCTCGAACGCCTCGAGCAGATGCAGCCGGTTCTTCAGCTGCTGCAGGTCGAACTGGGTCCGCTTCTCGATCACCTGCAGACGAAAGGTGAGGAAGTGCTGCAGCATCTCTTTGAGGTTGAGGCGCCTGGGCACGCCCACGCCTTCGACCTCGCCCGGCACGAGGCAGGTGAGGTTGACGTTGAAGTTCGTCGTCAGCGGCGTGTGCTTGTAGAGGTACGCCATCACCAGCTCGGGGTCGGCTTCCTTCTTGATCTCGAGCACCACCCGAATCTCTTTCGTCGACTCGTCGCGAACGTCGGTCAGCGGAGCCAGCTTCCTCTCGCGCACCAGATCGCCAATCTTCGCGACGAGGTTCGCCTTGTTCACCGTGTACGGCACCGAGGTGATGACGATGTTCTGCGAGCCTTTGGCGCCCGCCTCGAGCTTGTACTCGCCGCGCAGGCGGACGCTGCCCTGCCCCGTCTCGTAGATGTCGCGCAGCTCTTTCTTCGAGTTGAGGATCTGGCCGCCCGTCGGGAAGTCGGGGCCCTTCACGTGCTTGAGCAGATCCTTCGTCTCGAGCTTCGGGTGCGCGATCAGATCCACGCACGCGTCGATCAGCTCGCCCAGGTGATGCGGCGGAATGTTGGTCGCCATGCCGACGGCGATGCCGGTGGAGCCATTCATCAGCAGCTGCGGCAGCCGCGCGGGCACCACGATCGGCTCGAACATCGTGCCGTCGTAGGTCGGCCGGAAGTCGACTGTTTTTCGTGAGAGCTCACTCAACAGGTGCCCAGAAAGCGCCTGCAGACGGCACTCGGTGTAGCGCATCGCTGCGGGTGAATCGCCGTCGATCGAGCCGAAGTTTCCGTGCCCGTCGACCAGCGGGTACCGCAGCGAGAAGTCCTGCGCCATCCGCACCAGCGCCTCGTACAGCGCCGAGTCGCCATGCGGGTGGTACTGACCCATGATCGTACCGACGACCTTCGCCGACTTCTGGAACTTGGCGTCGAAGGTGAGCCGGTGGTCGTGCCACATGCCGTACAGAATTCGCCGCTGCACGGGCTTCAAGCCGTCGCGCACGTCGGGCAACGCGCGCGAGGTGATCACCGACAGCGCGTAGTTGAGGTACCGGCGCCGCGTCTCGTCCGCCAGCGAGGTCGAGCGTTCGCTGTCACCGCCGCCACCCCCACCTTCCGGAGGGCCGCCTGCGCCACCGCCTCCGCCCTTCCCGCCCCTGCTTCCTTTGGCCTTTTTCATCTTGGGTTCCTGCACTTCGGCGAACATGCTCATTTGTTCAGACATGCCGATGTTTTCCATTGCGGTTCTGTACCCTTGCGTGACCTGTAGCAGCTGCTTCAGGGGTGTTGGGCGGCCCGGACTCTACCCCCGCAGATCTGGAACGCAAGAAAGGTGGCCGGCGCGCCGGCTGTAATACGCTGCAAGCCCCTTGCTCCTCCCAACCCTGTTGGTGCTCGCCGCTTCCCCGTCGCTTCCCGCCGAGGCGGCCGTCTTTGCCGCGGGTCAGGACTCGGTCGCGAACGGCATTGCGGGCAAGGTCGAGGTCGAGCTGATGCAGGCGCTGAACAGAAAAGGCGTCGCGCTCGCTGACCTCGCCGCCCTGTTTCCGCCGCCCGCTCCATCGCCATCCGACGAAGGCGACAAGCTCTTCGCGCAAGGCCGTGAGGCGTACGACAACCTCGACTTCGACGCGGCCAACAAGGCGCTGACCGAGGCCGCCGTCTATTTCATCAAGCGCCCCAACGCCGCGAAGGCCGAACAGCTGGCCGAAATTTTCCTCTTCCTCGGCGCGTCCGAGCTGCAGAACGGCGCCAAGGCGGCGGCGCTCAAGGAGTTCGCTCGGGCCCTGCAGATGAACCCGGCACTCGCTCCAGACCCGAAATACTTCGGCAACGACGTGCAGATGGCCTTCGCGACAGCGCAGAAAGAGATGAGCAAGCGGCCCAAAGGCGTTCTCACCGTCGAGTCCGAGCCCGCCGGCGCCGAGGTCGAGGCGTTCGGCCTCGCCTACGGAATGACGCCCATCGGCGACATCGAGCTCCCCGCCGGCCGGTACATGGTGCGCGTCACCCGCCCCGGCTTCGCGCCCGGCGCCGCGTTTCCTGAAGTCATCGGCGGGCAGACCGCCGACGTGAAGATTCCGCTCGAGGGGGCGCCCGACTACGTCGCCGCGCGCGCCAGGGCCGAGAAGCTGATTGGCCGCCAGGCGTTTGCGACCGACGCGCTGCCTCCGGGAGCCGTCGACGTCGCGAAGACGATGCGATCCCGCTACCTGGTGATGGTCGCCGTCACCACTGGCGCGCAGGCGAAGCCGACGATGGAGCTGCAGGTGTGGAACGCCAACACCTCCGATCGCCTCACGGGCATCAAGTTCGATTCCAATGGGTACGAAACCGCCGCCGAGGCGGTGCACGTATTCATCGCGCGACCCGAAGCCGCCATCGCTGCGGCTGGCACAGCCGTGCAACCGTCGGGGGACGAGCCGGTGTTCAAGAAGTGGTGGTTCTGGACCGCGGTCGGGGTGGTGGCAGCCGGTGGCGTGACGGCGGGCGTGGTCGCAGCACAACCCCGTGATTCCGGGGGCTTCAACCCGGCCCTCGGCCAGCCGTAGGATGCTTGTCGGACACCAGTGAGGCTAACCTTCGTTCAAATGGCGTACTTCTCGAAAACCGTCGTCGCGCTGGCCCTGCTCTCGTCTACAGCGGTGCTCGCGGCCCCGCCTCCCACGCCTCGGCGCATGAGCGTGCTCGTCGTGCCGATGGACAAGGTTGCCGAGGCCCAACAGGTGAAGCTCGAGACGTACATGCTCGAGGCGCTGGGCGAGTACCAGGGCCTCACCGTCAAGCCCACCGACGAGCTCTTCGGCAACCCGCCCGAGGAAGAAGCCCAGGCGTCGCTGAAGCGCGCCGAAACCGGCTTCAAAGAGAGCAAAGAAGCCTTTGAGGCACGCAGCTACGAAGACGCCGAACGCAAGCTGAAGGCGACCATCAAGGAATTCACCCGCGCCGCTTCTGCGCTGAAGACGTGCGGCCACCTGTGTGACGCGGTGGCGATGTACGCGGCGGTGCTGCAGGCGCGCGGCGAAGTCGAAGAAGCGAAGATCGCGATCCTCGACCTGCAGGCGCTGGGGCCGACCTTCGAGCTCGATCGCAAGAAGTACCCCCAGGAATTCATCTCGCTGCGCGCCACTGTCGCCACCGGCCGCAACGCCCAGCTGCGCGGCAACGTGAACGTGAAGACGAAGCCGAATGGCGCCCGAATCTTTCTCGACGGTGAGTTCAAGGGCTACTCGCCGATCATTCTCGAGACGCTGCCGATCGGGAAGCACATCCTCCGGGTCGAACGCCCGGGCTTCAAGCAGTGGGGCACCGTCGTCGAGGTCTCGCCGGAAGAGACCCCCATCAACCAGGAGCTCGTCGCCACCCCCGGCTACAAGGCGTACGACTCGATTCTCGACAAGCTCGCCGGCGAAGCGCTGAAAGAAAAAGGCGGAGCGACGATGGCCTCGCTGGCCAAGACCCTGTCGATCGATCGCGCGCTCGTCGGCGTGCTGAAGGAAGTCGAAGGCAGCGGCACCGAGATTACCCTTGGCCTCTATGACTTGAAGAACGGCAGCCGCCTCGCGGTCAAGCGCGCCAAGATTCAGGGCGACGAATACGGCCAGCTGAAGAGCGAGCTCGCCCGCATGGTGAACCAGCTGATGATCGCGGGTGACGGCGGCGGCGAAAAGCTCTCGAAGTCGGGCGACCCCCTGGACAACAAGAGCGGCCAGGAAGACTGGAATGAAGAAGACCGCGGCGGTAACCGCAACACGAAGGACAAGAAGAAGAAGGGCGGCGACCCGCTTGAACGCATGGACGGCATGCAGGATTGGTAGTCGTCGTCTCCCTGCGCGCGTAGCGTGGGGGCATGCGTCTCTTCTTCATCGCGCTGCTGCCCTCACTGGCGCTGGCGCAAGTCAACTCGACCAACCACGGCGACGCTTCGCGCGGCGCCACGCTGCTCTCTGACTCCGTCTCGTGGGCCGACCAGGCGACCGCGATCAGCATGAACCCCGCCGGCCTCAACAAGGCAGGCACGTTCGAGCTGATCTGGGCGCACGAGCGCAGCGTGCCGCGCGACGAGGTCATCGACGGCCTCTACTTCGCGTCGTCTCCTTTCTCGGCGCTCGGCCTCGGGCTCTCGGTCGAGTGGCTTCGCAACGGCGCCAGCGGCAACCCCGGCCGCAAGACGTCGGCGGGCCTGGCGTTTGGTGGTGAGACCGTCAGCCTCGGCTTCGCGGCGAACTTCTTCGCTGGGCGCGGCATCGACGGCCTCACCTCGCTCGATCTCGGGGTGCAGACCCGCCCCGGCCGCTACTTCTCGGCCGGCCTTACCGTGAAGAACGTCGACAACCCCGGCCGCGGCGCCGTCGCCCTGCCCCGCCTATGGGATCTCGGCCTCGGAGTTCGGCCGCTGAAAGAGCGGCTCAGCATCGGCGTCGACTGGCAGTTCTCGGACAACGCCCCGCTCGAGGCTTCGCGCTTCTCGTACTCGCTGACGGCGAAGCTCTTCAACGGCGTGCACGCGCAGGCAGCGTTCGGGCACGGCATCGCTGCTGGCGCGCCTCTGTACTTCCAGGTCGGCGTCACCCTCGACACCAGCTACTTCGGAGCCAGCTACGCGCTCAGCGTCACCAACGGCGGCCAGCTGGGCCACCTCACCACCGCGCGCCTGTCGGTCGACAAGTACCAGCGCATCGCCTTCGGCGCAGGGAAGATCGCCGTCATCGGGCTGAGCAAGATTGGCGAGGCAGACACGGGCGGCACCGTCGCAACAGTGCTGGGCCTCAAGGCGCCCGACCGCTTCTTGAAGGTGCTGCGCACGCTCGAGCTCGGCGCGAAAGATCCGCAGCTGAAGGGCGTCGTGCTGAAGGTCGAGGCCAGCGAGCTGCGCATGGCCCGCGCCCAGGAGCTTCACGACGCGCTGATGCGGCTGCGCGCGGCAGGCAAGGTGGTGGTGGCGATGATCCTCTCGGCCGAAGATCCCGACTACCTCATCGCCTCGGCGGCCGACCGCATCTACGCCGTGCCCGAAGCGATGCTGATGGTCGACGGCCTTCGCTCGAGCGTCATCTTCCTCGGCGGCACGGCCGAGAAGCTGGGCGTCACCATCGACGTCGCGAAGATCGGCGCCTACAAGAACTCGCCCGATCAGTTCACCCGCACCTCGATGAGCGACGAGCAGAAAGAGGCGCTGAACGCCGTGCTCGACACCCAGGTGAAGATCGTCGACGCGCAGATTCCCGCCGCCCGCGCGATGTCGGTCGAACAGTGGCACGCGTCGATCGACGAAGGCCTCAAGTCGGTGAAGCGCGCGAAAGAGCTCAAGCTCGTCGACGACGTCATCAGCGCCAACCAGCTCGAAGAGCTGCTGCCCGAGCTGATCCCCAACGCGCGCCTGGTCGCCGACTACACGCCGGGTGACGAGCGCGATGATCGCTGGGGCACGCCGTCGAAGGTGGCGGTGATTCCGGTGCTGGGCACGATCGGCGGTGGCGGCGGCGGCTTAGATCCGCTCGGCCTCACCCAGACCGCGGGCGCCGATTCCTTCATTCGCAACCTCGAAGCTGCCGCGCAGGACGCTGACGTGGCGGCGATCGTGCTGCGCATCGACTCGCCCGGCGGCGATGGCCTCGCCAGCGACATGATGTACCGCGCGGTGCTGGCCGCGAAACGCAGCAAGCCCGTCGTGGCGTCGATGGGCGACGTCGCAGCGTCCGGCGGGTACTACGTGGCGATGGGCGCCGACGAGATCTTCGCCTCGCCCACCACCATCACCGGCAGCATCGGCGTCTTCTATTTGAAGCCCGCGGTGAAGGAGCTCGGCGAGAAGCTGGGCGCCCACCAGGAAGTCATCACCCGCGGCGCGTTGACCGGCGCACTCGACTACTGGGAACCCTGGGACGACGCGCACCGCGCCTCGGTTCAGAAGTGGATTGACGATTTCTACGAGACCTTCACCACCGAGGCCGCGATCAGCCGCCGCACCACCCGAGAAGCGATCGACCTCGTCGCGCGCGGCCGCGTCTGGTCGGGCGAAGACGCGAAGGCCCACGGGCTTGTCGACACCATGGGCGGCCTCACCGAGGCGATCACCGCCGCCCGCACCCGCGCCGGTTACGACCGCGAGCTGCCCGTCGAGATCTACGGCCAGGGCGGCGGCGTGGTGTCCTCGATGCTGTCGAACGGCCGCGTCGCCGAGGCCTTGCATCAGGCGAAGCTGCCCAATGCTTCTCCTTTCTCTTCCTCGATGCAGCGGCTCGGAGCCCAGCTGGGCGCTGGCTTGCTGCTCCAGGGCCCCGGCATCCAGGCCCGCCTCGAGTACATGCTCGACGTGCGCTAGCCGATTTTCGTGCACTATCGGAGGGGGAGGTTCGTCCTCCCCCTGGAACCCCCTTCACACTGGAGTCCCCTTTGAATCGCCTTGCGCTCGCCGCCCTCTTTGCCTCGACCCTCGCCTTCGCCGCCGACCTGAAGCCCGCGCAAGAAGAAGCAAAGGCCAAGTTCGACGAGGCGATGGAAGAGCCGCTGAAGGCGCTGAACGAGAAGTGCGGCACCAAGGTGACGGTCAAGTCGGACTACGAGAACTACAAAGAGGCCGACTGGGCGGGGCGGTCGTATTACTCGTGGTGCGAGCCCGCGATGTCGGCGATCACCCAGATGTGCGCCGATCGCCCGGCCTACAAGAAGGTGCTGTCGAAGCTCTCGGGCTTCAGCTGCCTGTTCACGGGCGTGAAGCCGAAGGACAAGAAAGACGGCTCCAGCGACTTCACCCTTCGCAACATGTCGTACGAGAAGGGCACCTTCACGTTCCGCATTCATCCAGACCAGGCCAACGTCGCCGAAAGCGCCAAGGCCACCGTCGAGAAGGCGCTGAACTAAGAGGCCTGCCGTGCTGCCGATGCTGCTGTTGACGCTGGCAGCGCTCGAGCCCGCGTCGCTGAAGGTCTTTAAAGGCACCGAAGGGCAGCGCGTCGATGTGCTGGCGGTGAAGCCCGTGGCCGAGGGCCGCGCCTTGATTCGCGTGCGCGCCTCGGGGTCTCCTTTCGACGGGTTGGTGCTCGAAGGAAAGTCGAAAGACGGCCGCGTCGCGGTGACGTACCGCGGCTCGGAGTGGACGGTGCTCAACACCACCGACGGCCGCGGCCGCGCCTTCTTTCCCGAAGTGAAGGAGTTCACCGTGAAGTTCGACGAAGAAGCCACGGGTCAGGTCGACCCAGCCGCCCTGATCGCCGACCACGCGAAGCAGAAGGCCTCGGGTGAGCTGGCGATGTTCGCGAAGAAGGCCTACCCCCACCTCACCAGGAAGTACGAGGCGAAGGCCTCCGCCGCTTTCACATGCCCGGGCTCCACCTTCCGCTTCGACTGGGCTTCGTTCACCGACGACGACATGGACAACCTCGACGCTTATGCGCTGTGCGAGCCGCTGGCGAAAGCGAAGTGCGCGCGCTTAAAGGCTTCGAAGGTCGTCTGCAGAATGGGCCCAGCTTTCGCCGTCACGCGCGCGGACGACACGCTCACCTTCACCACCACTGCCAAAGGCGCCGCCGACGGCGCTTCCTTTCTCGCCGGGAAGCTCTGACACCCATGCACCTGCTCGTCTTGTTGCTGCTGGCGAAGGATCCGCTGTCTCTCGAAGAGCTCAAGGCGCTGTCGCAGCAGAAGTCGCACCTCGAGCTGCTCGAGCGCGCCGAAGACGTCGCCCCGTCCGCGCGCAGCGACGCGTGGAAGGAGCTCGTCGCTGCCGCCGCCACCCAGGTCATTCAGTCGGCCGCCCGCGACGAGAAGCACCCCTTCGCCGCCGCTGCGAAGTCCGACGCGCTCAAGGCCCGCTTCCCCTTCCTCGAGCAGCGTGAGCCCTTCACCAGCGCGCGCGACGAGGCCGTCATCAACGCGCTGAAGAGCTGCAACGACACCCCCTGCCTCGACACCTTCGTCCTGTACGAGAAGACGCTGTCACCCGCCGGAAGCCTCGCCGCCGGTAAGGCGATGCGCCGCGCGGGCTTCGTGCCCTACCGCCCGATTGCCGTCTTTGCCCGCGCTGCCTCGAACCCTGCGGCCTGCAGCGACGCCGACCTCGCCGACGCCACCATCGCCTCGCTCGACACCCCCGAAGACAGTGACACCGCGAAGGCCGGCCGCCAGGTCGCCTTCGAGTCGTGCTGGAGCGCCCTGCAGCCGAAGCTCCGCGCCGCGATGGTTGGCGCCAGCCCCTACCGCCTCGCCAACGCGTGCAAGCCGATGCGCGCGAAGAAAGCGCTGAGCGCGATCCAGGATGAGCTCTGCAAAGACGTCGACCTGTAGTCGAGACACCACCCAAGGAGTCCTGAATGAAGACCGCCCTGCTCGTTGCCCTGCTCACCTCGACCCTCGCGCTCGCCGCCGACCTGAAGCCCGGCCAGCAAGAAGCGAAGGCCGCCTTCGACAAACAGTGGAAGTCGCTGCTCACCGACATCGACGCTGCCTGTGGCACGAAGCTCGACGCTGTAAAGACGGACTTCGAGAACTTCGAGAAGAAGAACTTCACCCGCGCCACGCCCGGCACCGTCTGCAGCACGCTGAGCTACGCGATGATCCAGACCTGCAAGTCCGAGCCGTACAAGAAGGCCGTCATCGCGAAGGTGAAGAACCTCTCGTGCCTCTTCACCGGCTCGAATAAAGACACCAAGGACGGCAAAGAGAACCTGACCCTCGATGGCGACACGCTGACCCTGCGCCTCGACCAGGATCACACCGCCTCGGGCGTCGCAGTTCAGACGCTGAAAGAAGCGCTCGACAAGTAGTCGGAAGCGCCGTTACGGTGGCTGCCGTTCACCGGTTCGGCTCCCAAGGCCCCGGTGGATACAGGGTTTTCTTCTTCCTGCTCCCACCTCAATACGCAGCTCCAAGGCGCTGAGCACTCAGCGCTCGCCCTCAAATGACCGAGCACGATCAGCAGCCCGACCCGAAAGAGCCTGAGAACTCCGCCCCGGTAGGTGACGACGGAGGTGGGGGCGACGACGACGGCGGCGATGACGGCCCCGAAGGTGGCTCGGAAGCCGGAGGCCCTGCGCAGGCAGGCGGCGCTCCCGGCGGGCAGCAGTTCGGTCAGCCCGGCCAGCCGGGACAAAGTGGCCGCAAGCGCCGCCGCCGCCGTCGCCGCAAGGGCAACCCCGTGCTCTTCACGCCCGAAGGCCAGGCGTACCGCATGGTCACCCAGCCCGACGGTGCCCAGTCGCAGGTGTTCCTCACCCCACAGGAAGTCGAGCAGTACAAGCAGCGCATCGCCCAGCAGCAGCTTCAGCAGCAGCAGCAGCAACAACAGCAGCAGCAGCAGCAGCCGAGGCCCGCGGGTCAGCCGGCGCCCGCCGCTCCCGTGCAGACCGTCGAGGGCGTGCTCGACACCGAAGTGAAGGGCCCCAACGCTTTCCTGCGGCAGCTCAAGCGCAGCCTTCTCGCGTCGCCTGAAGATCCCGAGATCCCCAAGAACCTGGTGCAGAAGCTCCGCCTGCGCACCGGCCAGTTCCTCTCGGCCCAGGCCCAGATGCGCGGCCCGAAGGGGTTCATTCAGCGCGTCGACACCGTCGACGGCATGCCGCTCGAACAAGCCACCCGCCTGCCGCACTTCCAGGACCTCACCTCCATCGACCCCGTCGAACGGATCAAGCTCGAGCACGTGCACAATGAGTACCTCACCCGCGTGCTCGATCTGATCGCGCCGCTCGGCAAGGGCCAGCGCATGTTGATCACCGCGCCCCCGAAGACGGGCAAGACGATCATGCTGCAACGCATCGCGCAGGCCGTCTTGAAGAACCACCCCGAGATTCACGTGATGGTGGTGCTGATCGACGAACGGCCGGAAGAAGTCACCGACATGAAGCGGAACATCAAGGCCGAGATCCTCGCCTCGAGCTCCGACCGCCCGACGCCGGATCATTTGCGCATCGCCGAGCTCGCCCTCGAGCGCGCCCGCCGCCTCGTCGAGTCTGGCAAAGACGTGCTCATCCTCCTCGACTCGATCACCCGCCTCGCGCGCGCCTTCAACAAGGAAATCGAATCGTCCGGCCGCACCATGAGCGGCGGCGTCGACTCGCGCGCCCTCGAACGCCCCAAGCGTCTGTTCGGCGCCGCCCGCGCGACGGAAGAGGCGGGCTCGCTGACCATCATCGGCACCGCGCTCATCGACACCGGCAGTCGCATGGACGAAGTGATCTTCGAAGAGTTCAAGGGCACTGGTAACTCGGAAGTCACCCTCGATCGCCTCCTCGCCGAGAAGCGTATCTGGCCCGCGGTCAACATCGCCCAGTCCGGCACGCGCAAGGAAGAGAAGCTCTTCACGATGAAGGAATACGAGAAGGTGAAGAAGCTGCGGCAGATGCTCTTCTCGGTGAAGCCCGTCGAAGCGATGGAGGCCCTGGTCAAGCGCCTCGGCCGCTACACGTACAACGACGAATTCCTCGACGAGTTGTAGAGTCTCGCCGCAGATGATCTCGGGCTCGGGACGCTGCTTCTACCACCCCGATCGCGCGGGGCTCGGCATCTGCGTCGAGTGCCGCAACGTCATCTGCGTCGAGTGCACCACCCAGTTCGAAGGCATCAACCGCTGCGCGAAGTGCCTCGCCGCGCGGCTGTCGACCGCCCAGAAGATCGTCGCCCGTTCCGAGTGGGGCGCGGGAAACCTGATCTTGATGCTGCTGTCCGTGGCCTTTCTGTTCGGCTCCTTCCTCGCGCTCGCCAGAATTTTCAAGTCCTGATCGATGGCCGCCCCCGCCCTGGAGCTCAAGCCGAGGCAGACCGTCGCCCTCTTCGACGCGGCGCTGCGGCTCTGCGCACGCTCCACCGGCGTCTGGAGCCTCACCCTCCCCGCCGGAGCGGCCGTCATCGCGGCCCTCTTCCACCTCGTCGACACCATCGGCCAGCGCCGCTCACTGGTGTGGCCCGTGGCGCTCTTCACCGCCGCGTGGCTCTTTCGCGCGATCTCGATGGGCGCCGCCTGCCACTTCCTCGAGGCCCAGGTGCTCAAGGCCGAGGAGCCCATCGCGTGGCGGTCATTCGTCGCCGCACTCCGCCGCACGCCCAGCCTGATCATCACCGCTGCGTTTACGGCTTTCTTGAACGCGCTCATCTGGGCCTTCACCCTTGGCGTCGGCTTCCTCTTTCTCGGCGCGCACAACGTCTCGTACGCGGTCGCGATGCGCGGCCAGGGACACCCGCTGGCGGTCTACGGAACCGCGGCGAAGTTGCTCGGGCCGACGCGCCATACCGCCGCCTGGGTGCGGCTGTGCGGGCTGGCGCAGGTGCTCGTCGCCCTCAACCTGCACATCGTCGTCTCGGCGCTCATCTACCTCGGTAAATCGCTGCTCGCGCTCGACCTCACCTTCGCCGAACGCTTCACCTCACTCGACAACGCCAGCTGGGTCGCGACCGTCGTCGCAACGACCTTTGCGCTCTTCGAGCCCCTGCGCGCCGCCACCGCCACGCTGCTGCTCATCGACGGCCGCGTCCGCATGGAAGGGCTCGACCTGCTCTCTGCGCTCGACCAGCTGCCCCGCCGCCGCAAGCCGCGCGCGCCGATCGCCGCTGCCGTCGGCCTTCTCCTCGCCTGCCTGCCCCTGCGGGCGAACGCCCAGGACGACGACTGGTCGGGCACCTACTCCCCCGGTCACACCGAGCAGCCCGCCTCCAACGCGCAGAACTTGAAAGATCGTCTCGCCGAAGTGGTGAACGACTGCGGCCTCGGCAACCGCATCAGCCCGGTCGAGATCGACGCCGTCGGCCAGCTGTCGCCCTCCCACCAGTCGGCGCTCTCGCGCTTCGTCGCCCGCGTCGAGCACGAGGCGTGGCAGCAGGAAGACTGCGATCGCGCCGGCGACGAGCTGACGAAGGGCCTTCGCCTCATCACGCAGACCCGCGCCCTCGACCCGGCCGACGCCACCTCGGCCCGCGACAGCGCGAAGGCGATTCTCGCCCGCCCTGAGTTCAGCGTGACACCGCCCGACGACAAGAATGCCGCGGTCGAGGACGGCGAAGAAGCGCCCGGCTGGTTCAGCAAGTGGTGGAAAGAGCTCTGGGACGCGATCTTCAGATGGCTGCGCGGCCTGCGCCGGAACGAGGCGAGACAAGACTTCGAAGCCCCCACCTCCAGCGGCTTCGACATGGGCATCTCGAACGGCGTCGTCATCGTCGGAGTCATCGCGGTGATCGCGGTGCTCGCCTGGCTGCTGCTTCGCGGGCAGCTAAAGCGGGCGCCTTCGGGCGCTGACACCGAAGTGTCGTCGCTCAGCCAGTCGCCGCTGACCTCCGACCCGATGAGCGCCCTGGCCCGCCCGCCCGAGACCTGGGCCGGCCTTGCTGATCAGCTCGCCGCCGACGGTAAGTACCGCGAGGCCATTCGCCACCTGTACCTCGCCCTGCTCTCGCGCCTGCACCGCGACGGCGCCATCGACTACGATCCCGCACGCAGCAACTGGGATTATTTCCGGGGCTTCAAGGGCAACAGCCGGATCCTCGCCCCCTTTCGCGAGCTGACGCGCCGCTTCGACTTCGCCTGGTACGGCAACCTCGAGGTCAGCCAGGCCGCGTGGAACACCTTCCGCGGCGTGTGCGAGCCGATTCTCGCTCCCGCGCCGGAAGAGGGGCAGGCCAAAAGTGCGTGACCGTTTTCCGCTGCTCGTCATCGGCATGCTCGTGCTCGTCGGCACCTTCGCCACGTTTCTGATGCGCGGCGCCGCCCGCGGCAGCTTCGCCGACAAGCTGTCCACCTACCGTTCAGAGCCGGATGGTGCCCGCGCGCTCTACCTGCTCGCCGAACAGCAGAAGCTGCCCGTGCGCCGCGTCCAGCAGAGCCTCGACATCCTCGGCGAACAGCACGCCCTCGTTCTGCTCGCCGTCGAGTTCGCCGAGAAGAACGTCCTCCAGGTCGAGCACGAATCGTGGATCAACACCCTGCCCGACGGTGGCACCGACGACGACGACAAGGCCCGCGACGCCGACGACGACGAGACAGACGAAGATCGCCTTCACACCGGCGCCAACGCGATGCGCGCCCTGCCCGTCAGCAGCAGCGAGCGCGAGAAGCTGCTCGAGCACGTCAAGTCGGGCCACACGTTGATCTACGTGCCCTGGGGCAGCCGCGAGAACCCACTGCTGAAGGCGATCGACGTCGCCCTGTGGAAGGCCGACAAGGCGCTGGACGTCCGCACCCTCGTCCCCGCCCTCCCCAACCCGTACACGCTCGGCGTCGAGCGCCTCGAGACGAAGGTCCACGCGTACCTCGGCCTGCCGCCCACCGCCACGCCCCTGCTGATCGACGAGAAGCTGGGCGAGGCCGTCGCCGCCGTTGTTCCGTATGGGCAGGGCAAGGTGATCGTCATCGCGGCGCCCGAGCTCGCGATGAACCGCAGCCTGCAGCGCACCGACAACGCCCAGTTCTGGTTGTCGCTGCTGGCCCACGTCGCCCGCGCTGAGCCCCTGGGCTTCGACGAGTTCCACCACGGCTTCCGTTCTGAACGATCGATGGCCGAGTTCGCGGCCCGCTACGGTCTGCAGTTCGCCGTTCTGCAGCTGATGCTCGGCGTGTGCCTCTGGGCCGTGGCGCTTCGCCGATTCGGCCGCCCACGTCCGCCCACTGAAGACGTGCGCGTTGGCAGCACCGACTCGCTCTTCGCGACCAGCCGCATCTACCGCGAAGGCCGCCACTACGGCCACGCCGCACAGGTCATCCTCAAGGCGCTCGCCGCCGAGCTCGCCGCCGTCGCTGGAGTCCCCGCGCGTGCCGACGCAGCCGAGTTGGCCGCCGCGCTCAAGCTGCGCGGCCGCGAAGATCTCGCCACCATGCTCACCGATGCTCGCCGCGCGTCCGATGCCGTTCGCGCCGAGCCTGACGTGCAAGACGTCGCGATTCGGGCGAGCGCCATTCGCCGCTTGCTGCACACGAAGAAAGCTGGTCCCCCACCCCTGAAGGAGCCTTCATGACGCCCCACAGCGCGCTCGTGCCGCCACCCACCCCCGTGATTGGCGCCGCGGTTCAACGCGCCAACGCCGTGCGCGAGGCCTCGCTGAACGAGGTTCGCAAGGCAGTCATCGGCCAGGACGAGGCCCTCGAGCTCATGCTCTGCGGCCTCATCGCCGGCGGGCACGTGCTGCTCGAAGGCGTGCCCGGCACTGCAAAGACGCTGATGGCGAAGGCCCTGGCGAAGAGCGTCAGCGCCGAGTTCAAGCGCATCCAGTTCACCCCCGACATGATGCCCGCCGACATCCTGGGCACCAGCATCTTCGACCTCAAGTCGCAGGGCTTCGTGCTGGTGCGGGGGCCGATCTTCACCGACCTGCTGCTCGCCGACGAGATCAACCGCGCGCCCGCGAAGACCCAGTCGGCCCTGCTCGAGGCGATGCAGGAAAGATCGGTGTCGCTCGAAGGCCGCATCTCGCAGCTGTCGCCGCTGTTCACCGTCTTCGCGACCCAGAACCCGGTCGAGTCCGAAGGCACGTACCCGCTTCCCGAAGCGCAGCTCGATCGCTTCCTCTTCAAGATCGACATCGGTTACCCCAGTGATGCCGAGGAAGAGCAGATCTTGAACGCCGTTCACCGCGGCTTCGATTCAGGCGACCTCAACAAGGCGGGAGTCGCCTCGGCCGTCACCCGCGACCAGGTGCTCGCCGCCCGCGACGCGCTGCAGACCGTCACCATCGAGCCGCCCGTTCTCAACTACGTGCGCAAGCTCGTCGCCGCCACGCGCAACAGCGCCCGCATCCGTCTCGGCGCCGGCCCCCGCGCAGGGGTTCACCTGCTGCTCGCGTCCAAGGCGCTTGCGGCCCTGCGCGGCCGCGGCTTCGTCACCCCCGACGACGTGCGCTACCTCGCGGCCCCCGTGCTCAAGCACCGCCTGTTGTTGTCGCCCGACGCCGAGCTCGACGGGGCGACCCCTGCCGACGTCCTCAAGGAAGTCGTCGCTTCGGTCGAGGTCCCGCGCTGATCCCCACCACGCGACTCTGGGTGATCGTGTGCGGGCTCGCACTGCCCACGATCGTGGCCGGCTTCCTGCCCGGCCTGTGGACCCTGGTCGCGCTGCTCGACTTCGCGCTGCTGCTCGCCGCCCTCACCGACTTCGCGCTCGCCCGCCGCACGCCGCTGACAGTCTGGCGCCACCTGCCCGCCCGCCTGCAGGTCGGCGTCGCCAACAAGATCGACATCGACATCGTCAACACCGGTCGCGCCGCCCTGCTGCAGCTGAAGGACGACGTGCCATCAGGCTTCGCGATCGAGCCCGAGCTTCTGTCGCTGCAGGTGTCGGCCGCCAGCCGCGCGCGCCTTCACTACCGCGCCACCCCCGAGAAGCGCGGCAAGTTCGAGTTCGGCGATCTGCACCTGCGCGTCCGCGGGCCGCTTGGCTTCATGTGGCACGAGCGCCTGATTCCCGCGAAGACCCCCGTCGCTGTCTTCCCCGACATGCGCGGAGCGAGCCGCCTTCTTCTCAGCGACGCCGCCCTCGACATGGTGAACCTCGGGCTTCGCCAACTGCGCCGCGACGGCCGGGGCTCCGAGTTCGCCCGCCTTCGCGATTACGCCCAGGGCGACTCGGTGCGCGAGGTCGACTGGAAGGCCACCGCCCGCCGCGGCCGCCCCGTTACCCGCGTGATGGAGTCCGAACGCTCGCAGACCATTCTCATTGGTGTCGACGCCGGCCGTTCGATGGCCGCCCGCGTCGACGGGCTCACCAAGCTCGATCACGCCGTCAACGCTGCCCTGTTCCTCGCCTTCGTGGCGGTGCGCAACGGCGACCGCGTCGGGCTGGTGGTCTTCGCCGACGGCGTGAAGAGCTACCTCGCCCCTGCCGCGGGCCGCGCGCAGTACCGGAAGATCGTCGACGCGCTCTACTCGGCCAAGCCACACCTCACCTACGTCGACTACCTCGCGCTCTTCAAAGAGCTGAACGTGCGGCTGCTGCGGCGCAGCCTGCTCTGTGTCTTCACCGACTTCATCGACGAGGACCAGGCCGCGACGATGGTCGACCCGCTGCGCCGCCTCGCGCGCCGCCACGTGGCGCTGTGCCTATCGGTGAAGGACACTGCAATCGCGCGCCTGCTGCAGACGCCGCCGCGCGACCCCGAGCTCGCTTTTCAGCACGCCGTCGCCAGTGAACAGCTGCTCGACCGTGAGCAGATGAAGCGCCGCATCTCACAGGGCAACGTGGTGCAGATGATCGACGTCGACCCCGAAGATCTGTCACTCGCCGCCGTGAACAAATACCTCGAGATCAAGGCCAGAGGGACCCTCTAGATGATCGTCTTCTGCCCCAGCTGCGGCACCCAGACCGAAGCCCTCGCCGGCGCGCGCGCGACCTGCCCCGCCTGCGGCTCGCCCTTCGATATCCCCGTCGATGCTCGCCCGTCGTCCGTGCCCGAGGCGCCCACCGGCTTCACAGCCCCCGGCGCGCAGGTGTTCTCAGACGGCCCCGTCGCCGCGCGCCCGCTGTCTGCCGGCCAGCGCACCAATGGAAAGGCGATCACCTCGCTGGTCGCCGGCCTCGTCTGCTGTGTTCCGTTTCTGTCGCCACTGATCGCCATCGGCTGCGGCGTGCTCGCCCTTCGTGAAATCGACGCCGCTCCAGGCGCGCTGAAAGGCCGTGGCCTCGCCATCGGCGGCATCGCGCTGGGCAGCGTGACTTTCGTGGTTCACGCCTTCTGGCTGCTCGGCACCCTCGGCAGCCGCTACTAAGCGACCCGCCGCCGCAGCGCTCCCGACACCAGGTACGCGTACACGCCCGAGCCCATCACCACCGCGAAGGTGAGCTTGAACCACACTGGCAACCGCGGCGGGTGGATCTGCGAGATCGTGCCTTCGATGATTCCCGCGAGCACGAACAGGGCGAGCGTGCCGAGCAGCAGCTTCACCGCCGTCACGGCTTCCTTTCGCACTGCCTGCCGCCGCGACAGCCCCTTCGGTGCCACCAGCCCTCGCGCGATCACGAACCCCGCCGCGCCCGCGATGCAGATCGCCGACACCTCGGGAATCGCGTGCGGAAGAATCCACGCCCAGAACCAGCCCGTCAGCCCTTTCGACGCGTAGACCCACGCAAGCGCGCCAATCAACACGCCGTTGCCAAACAGCATGATCGCCGTGCCAATGCCCGCGGTGATTCCCAGCGCGAAGGCCAGAAACGCGACCTGGATGTTGTGGGTAAAGAGGAAGCTCGAGAACCGCGCCTGCTGCTGCACGCTCGACTTCCGCGTGGCTTCTTCTGCGGCCCGTTCGGTCGGGTCCATCTTCAGGTGCTGCTCGGGCACCAGGTACACCGCCGCGTCCGGGTCGAACACCATGCCGACCCAGCCGAACCCGAACCCCGCGAAGAACACCATCAGCGACGCCACGTACGTGCGCCACTCGGCCAGCATCACGTCGGGAAAGCCATACCCGAGAAATGCCAACACGTCTGAAAACCGCGCCCGCTTTCCCGGGTACGTCAGCGCGTACGCGCGGCCGACCAAGTCGTTCAGGTAGCCGCTGACGTCGGCTGCCCCCGCGCGCGAACGAACCCAGAGCAGATCCGACGAGGCGCTTCGGTAGAGCTTCGACAGTGACCGCGCTTCTTCCAGCTCGAGCGACTTGAGGCCCTTTTCCTCGGCTTGATCCAGCAGCAGCTCGAGGGCGACCCACTTCGGCCGGCGGCCATCGACGAATTCGGCGATCTCCATTGGGGCTGTCAGTGTAGCCACTTTTTCTGGTTAGACTCCGCGCTTCCCGTGACCGAAGAACGCTCGCTGCTGGAAGGCCACCACTCGGTGCTCACCCCCGAGTACGTCGAGTTCGACTTCGTGCTCGCCGGCCTCTTCAGCCGGTTCCTCGCCTGGTTCATCGACACCCTGCTCACCGTGGCGATCGCAATGGCGCTGCTGATCGCGATGTCGCTGGCGATGTTCGCCTTCCCCGGCTTCGCGTCGGCCATGGGCTTCGTCGTCTGGTTCTTGATCGACTGGGGCTACGCGATCCTCCTCGAGTCCATCTGGTCGGGGCAGACCATCGGCAAGCGCGCGATGGGGCTGCGCGTGCTCCAGGAGTCCGGCGTGCGCATCGGCTTTCTTCACGCCTTGCTTCGCAACCTCGCCCGCCCGATCGACCGCCTGCCCTTTCTCTACGCCGTCGGAGGCACCGCCGCGCTCTTCTCGCAGTCGCAGCAGCGCCTGGGCGACATGCTGGCCGGCACCATCGTCGTCCGCGATCGCCGCTTGAAGATCCCCGCGTCCATCGGCCGCCCCGAGGGCGAGACGACGCTGCTCGAAGATCCGCTCTTCCGTTCGCGCATCGCGAAGCTCTCAGCCGAAGAAGAAGCGCTGATCTTCTCGGCCGCCCTTCGTCGCGAAGAGTTGGCGATGGAGGCCCGCCTCTCGCTCTTCGCCGCGTTGAGCCAGCGCCTTCAAGACGACGCCGATGTCTTCAAGCCCGCCCACCTGTCTGACGAAAAGCTCGTCTTGCTCTGCGCGGCCGGCCTCGCCAAGCGCAACGCCGAACGCACGGCCTTGAGCCCCGGGCGCAAGCAGCGCGGCCGCAACCTGCTTCAGAAATAGACGGCGACGCTGACGGTCGCTCCCACCGCCGGGCGCAGGGGTACGTTCAGCTCGATGAAGAGGTCGAAGAAGCCGCGGGCACCGATCGAGACTGTGTCGGCGATGAAATAGTCGAGGCCTCCCACCACCCCAGGCCCGACGAATACCACCGGGCTGCTGGTCAGCAGCACGAAGCCAGCGAGTTCGAGGCCGACGTAAGGGCGCAGCGTCTCTTCAGAAAACAGGTACCGCACCCCGAGGTGGCCGCCGGTGCCGAAGATCAGCCCCGCGCCGCTGGGCGTCGAAGCGCCGCGCGTCACCGACACGAGCATCAGAGGAATATGGGCGAAAACGTCGAAACCGTTCTCGATGTAGAGCGAGCCTTCGATGGTCAGCGGCACCGCATAGTCGACCCCGGTCGCCGTCCCCTGCGTCGAGCCGCCGAACAGCTTGATGAAGCCGATGCCGGCCCCGAGACTCCGGTTCGCGAACTGCGCTTGGGCCGAGCCGCCCACCAGCAACCCCACCACCGCGATCCACCCTACGAAAGTCTTGCGCATGTCGGGCGGCATCGTACCGCCTAACCTCACGAAATCAGCCGCCTTCTTGCGACAACCACCGTTGCGACCCTCCCACGTGTTCTCTACACTCACAAAACCCGATGAAGCGCTTCCTCTTAGCCATTGCGGCCCTCTGCCTCACTGCGTGCCTGGCCAGCCCGCCGCCCCACCCGCGTGCGCTCGAGGCCAATGAGCTGTGCACGCTCTACATCTCGCAAGGCGACCTGATTCGCGCCGAGGTGCAGTGCGATCTCGGCCTCCAGTTCTCGCCCCAGTACGCCGACCTCTGGGTGAACAAGGGCCTCATCTCGCTGAAGCGCGGCGAAGACGCCAAGGCCAAAGAAGCCTTCATCAAGGCGCTCCGCTACAACCAGGAACAGGCGCAGGCGTACAACAACCTTGGCTTCGTCTATTACAAAGACCGCGCCTACGGAAAAGCCCACGACAACTTCCAGCGCGCGCTCAAGGTGAACCCCGACTACATCGAGGCCCGCTACAACCTCGCGCTTTGCTTCAAGGACATGGGCGAGAAGGATAAGTCGAAGAAAGAGCTGCGCACGATCATCGCGGTGAACAACCAGATCGCCGACGCGCATGCCCAGCTGGGTGCCATCCTCCACGAAGAAGGCTCGCTGGAGGAAGCGACGTCCGAGCTCGCCGTCGCTGTTCAGCTCGACCCGAAGTTCTCCGAAGCCTGGCTCGAGCTCGGCAACACCCAGATGGACGCCGGCAACTTCGGCGAAGCCGCCGACTCGTACACCGCCTGCATCGACGCGGATCCAGGCAATGCAGCGTGCAAGAACAACGTGACGATTGCTGCCCGCAAAGCCTCGCTGGCCGACACCGCGCTCAAGGAAATCAAAGACAACGCCTCGGGGGCCAACTCGCCCGAGAAGATGTACACGCTCGCGCTCGGCTACAAAGAGAAGGGCCTGCGCAGCGAAGAAGAACGCACCTACAAAAAATGCCTTCAGCTCAACGTGAAGTTTGCGCTGTGCCACTACGGGCTCTTCGAGATCTTCCAGGCCGACCAGCGTCAGAAAGACGCGAAGATCGCCTGCCAGAACTTCCTCAAGTTCGCTGACGCGTCCGACTACAAATCGCAGGTCGACAACTGCGAGCGGTTCGTCAGCGCCAACACGTACTGACCTAAGGACGAGGACGAGGACGAATGGCCGTCCGGCTCACGGTCAAACAGCGCAGTGAAGCAGGGGGCGCCGAGAAGCCTTCTTCTGTGCTGCTCGAAGACGAAATCATCACGCTCGGGCGCGACTCGAAGTGCCAGGTCGTGCTCGCCCAGCAGGCCGTCTCGCGCGCCCACGCGCGCATCTCGCGCGACGGCTCACTGTTCTTCGTCGAAGACCTGGGCAGCTCGTACGGCACGCAGATCAACGGCAGCAAGCTGCCCAAGGGCGAGAAGCACCTGCTTCGCAACGGCGACGTCATTGCCATCGCCCAGTTCGACGTCACCTTCGATCGCGTGGCCGAAGGCCAGAAGACCAACGAGGCCGGCAACACCCAGTTCGTCGCGCGCAAGGTCGTCAAGGACGTCATGCGCGGCCTCGCCGCTGGCGGCGACCTGCCCTACTTCCGGGTGATGAACGGCCCCCGCGAAGGCCAGCGCATCGAGATCAGCGACGCGCAGGAGTACGTCATTGGCCGCGAAGAAGGCGTCGAGATTGTCCTCAAGGACGACCTCGTCTCTCGCCGCCACGTGAAGATTCGCCGCGACTGGTCGGGCACCCACGCGGAAGATCTCGGCAGCCGCAACGGCTTCAAGATCAACAAGAAGAAGACGAAGAAGAAGACCCTGCGCGACCGCGACGAGCTCGAGGTCGGCGGAATTCGCCTGCTCTACATCGACCCTTCCGAGGTCCGCGAAGCACCTGTCGTTTTGCCCGACGAAGAGGAAGAGCGCACCGTCGCGCCCGGCCCCGAAGAGCCCGAGCCGCCGCCGCGCCGAGCCAAGTCCGTCGTCGAAGAGCCCGCCGCGCCGGAGCCCGAGCCGGTGCCCGAGCCGGAGCCTGACCCCGAAGCGGGCGCCAGCCTGCCCGAAGGCGAGGCCCCTTCTGAAGATCCGCCCCTCGAAGAGCCCCTGCCCGACGGCGAGCTGCCTGAGGGGGAGGAAGCAGCCGAAGACGACGGCAAGCGCATCGGCGTCGACTTCTCGGACAAGCGCACGCTGGCCCTGCTGGGCGCCTCTGGCGTGCTCGGGCTCGTCGCGATCGTCTTTCTGATTCTGCTGCTCGTCGGCGCCTGAGCGCCGCCGCGCCCCACTACCGGGTGCTGATGCGCGCCACCGGCTGAATGTTCAGCTCGGGCGACAGCTCCTGGAAACTCACTACCGAGAACGGCGGGTTGAACTCGTACTCGAGCAGCTTCCGCACGTACCGGCGGATGTCCATCGCGGTGAGGATGACGGGCCGCTGCGCGGTGGGCGGAAGGTGACCGCACTCGTTCTTCACGGCCTGCACGATTTCCTGCGCGATGTCCGGCTCGAGCGCGAGGTGCGTGCCCGCAGACGTGCGCTTGATCGAGCCCCGAATCGCTTCCTCGATCTGCGGATCCAGCAGGTACACGACGAGGGTATTCGTCCCGCGCGCATACTTGTGCGAGACGTAGCGCTTGTGTGCCGACCGCACATGCTCGGTCAGCATGACGCTGTCGGCCTCGTTCTGCCCGTTCTCGGCCAGCGACTGCAGAATGCCGCGCAGGTCGCGCACTGAAATCTCTTCTTCGACCAGGCGCCCGAGGATGTCGGTGAGCTTCAGAATCGAGACCACCTTCGGCACCACTTCCTTCACCGTGGCGGGAAACGCTTTCTCGAGCTGATCCAGCATCGTCTGGACTTCCTGAATGCCGATGAACTCACGCGCGTAGCGCCGCAGCACCGCCGCCGTGTGCAGAATGATGTAGCCCGGCACATCCCACGTGGTGAGTCCCGTGGCCTCGAGCATCTCTTTGTTCGATTCGGGCACCCACGCTGCCGGCTGCCGGGTGGCGGGGTTGATCGCCTCGAACCCCTGCACGTTCATCAGCCGCAAGCGATCGGCGGTGTCGTTGACGAGGATGTGGCCCAGCGTCGCCTGCCCGGTCACCACCGGCACTTCGTTGATCTGGATCTGGTACGCGCCGGGCGGAAGGCCCGGGTTTCCGCGCGCGCGAACGCCCGGGTACCGAACGCCGAGCTCGACGAACAAGCCGTCGCGCATGAAGGGAATCAGCTCGAAGAGGAACTTGCCGTTGTCCTGCCGCGAGTCGACGAACGGAACCAGCGCGTCCGAGACCTCGAGCACGATCGGCGTCACCACTGGGATGAAGAGCTCGGAGTCCGGGTTGATTGGCTCTTTCGGGGCCGGCTCCACCGCAGCCTTCGAGGGCACGTCGCCGTTCTCGGCCGCATCTTCCGCTTCGAGGTCGATCTCGCCGCTGGCGACCTTCTTCTCCCGCTTCAGCATCAGGTACGCCGCCGTGCCGGCCGCTCCGCCCAGCAGGAAGAAAGGAATCTTGGGCAACCCGGGGACGAGGCCGAGGACGATCAACATGCCCGCCGCGATCGCGATCGCCTTCGGGTACGCCGTCAGCTGGCCGCCGATGTCCTGACCCAGGTGCGAGCCTTCTTCCTCGCCGCCGACGCGCGTCACGATGATGCCGGCCGCGGTCGAAATCAGAATCGCGGGGATCATGTTCACCAAGCCGTCGCCGATGGTGAGCAGGGTGTACTTCTTCGCGGCGTCGCCCACCGCGAGGCCCTTCTGCAGCACGCCGATGCTCAGGCCGCCGACGATGTTGATGACGGTGATGATGATGCCGGCGATGGCGTCGCCCTTCACGAACTTCATCGCGCCGTCCATGGCGCCGAACAGCTGGCTCTCACGCTCGAGGTCGCGGCGCTTGCGGCGGCCCTCTTCCATCTCGATCGCGCCGGCACGCAAGTCGGCGTCGATCGACATCTGCTTGCCCGGCATGGCGTCGAGGGTGAACCGGGCCGCGACTTCGGCGACGCGCTCAGAGCCTTTCGCGATGACGAGGAAGTTCACCACCACGAGGATGATGAAGATGATGCCGCCAACCACCATGTTGCCGCCGGCCACGAACGAGCCGAACGCGGCGACGACTTCGCCTGCGTCGCCAGTGCCGAGAATCAGACGTGTCGTCGAGACGCTGAGCGACAACCGGTACATCGTCGTGATCAGCAGCACGGTCGGGAACACCGTGATCTGCAGCGCACTGGGGATGTAGAGCGCGATCAGCACGATCACCACCGACAAGCTGATGTTGACCGTGAGCAACAGGTCGAGCAGCAGGTGGGGAAGCGGGACGATCATCATCCCGACGATGCCGACCATGACGATGGCCAGCACGATGTCGGAGTACTTGTTGATGAAGCTGTTCTTCTTGCCTGCCATCGGGCCGCGCAGCTTAGCCCCTCACCGCTTCAAGGCACACTACCGACGGGAACGCTTGAACAGCGCCTTGGCCATTCGCAGCAGCCGGGAAGCCCGTTCGACAAAAGGGTCGTCTGACGTGCCCAGCTTCAAGGCGCGGGTCAGGTCTTCGACAGCGCCCTTCACCTTGCCCCGGTTCAACCGGATTTCCCCCCGGTACACCAGCGCGGACACGTCGTCGGGGTCGATGTCGAGGGCCGCCTGGAACAACATCAACGCCTTCGTCTGGTCTTTCAACGCCAGGTAGATGGTGCCGAGCATCGTGTGGGCAAAAGAATCTCTTGCGCCCGTGCCCACCAGGCCTTCGAAGATCACCTTCGCCTCGGCGACCTTTCCCATCTCGAAAAGCTGGTGCCCGAACAACGAAAGGTCGGCCACTTCCTGCGGCGTCTTTCGGCTCACTGCCACCCCTTTCAGGGTGTTTTCTTCCAGCGCGACTTCCTTCGTCTTCCTGCGCTTTCTTTCCGCAGTGACCCGCCGCAGCGTATTGGGGGTCAGCCGCACGTCGGCCGCTATCGCTTCGACCTCGGTGACGACGTCCTCGGCCACGCCGATCTCGACGGTCTGGGTCATGCGCGGGACAATTGGCTTCGCGTTCTTCGGGAAGTAGATGACCGTCACAGGTCGAACGCCCGAGCGCTTGGTGGCTTTCATCGAGAAGTTAGGAGATCGCCGGGATCCGCCAGAACTTCAAGCGGGCTGCGATCGGCACTGACGAATTCTGGGAGCGGGCTGCGCGGCGGCGTCGACCACCGCCACGCGGCTTCCGCATCAACAAAGTCCTACTTCTTCTTCGCAGGCTTCGCTGCTGGAGCCGCCGGCTTCTTCGCCGGAGCCGCAGCCGCCTTCGCCTTCTTCTCTGCCGAGCCTTCGGGATTCTGCGCCTGCTCGATCATCTCGAGGGCCGCTGCCGCCAGAACGCGCGCGCGATGGGTCAGAGGATCGGCACCCTTGGGGTCCAGCTGCACCGCCGAAGCAAAGTCGTCGGCCGCCTCGAGAATCTTGCCCTGGCGAAGGTGCACTTCACCGCGGTTCACATAGGAGGCGATCTCTTTGTTGTTCCGCTTGATCGCCATGTTGAAGCACTTCAGCGCCATGTCGAGGTCTTCTTTGGCGAGGTGCACGGCGCCCAGTGCGGTCAGGTAATACGACTCCTTGGGATCCAGCGCCTGGAGGCCCGAGAAGATCACTTCCGCGTCGTCGAGGCGCCCCTGCTCGTAGAGCTGAAACCCGATCATCGCCATCGAGAGCATCTCGGGGCCGTTGATCGCGTGAAGCTCCTGCAACGTGAGGTGGCCGTGCAACCACTGGTCGAGCCGTTCGGTGCTGTAGAGAATCTTCTCCCAGTCAGGCGTCGGCTCCCCTGGCTTCGCGGGCGTCTTGGTGTCTTGCTTGGATGGAACGACAGGCTCCTGCGGATTCGCCATTTCGAAAAACCCCCAAAAAGAGAACGGGCGCCTTCCACGGTGGAAGACGCCCGAACCCTAAAGAACGTTGTGCAAGTGGTCTACCTAAAAAACCAGTTACATCTTGCGGATGATCGACATCTGGAGCTCATCGCGCTTCTTGATCGCGGTGGTGTAGAGCTCAAGCGCGCGGTCGTACTTCTTCGTGGCCTTCTCGTACTTCGCGAGATCCTGGGGGGTCGCATCCGGACCCGGGAGGGCAGGCTCTTCGAGCTGGCCAATCATGCGAATCGCAGTGTCGGCAACGTCGCCCTGGGTCGGACGAGCAACCGAGCCCATCGCCGCCGTGGCGCCCGCGTTGTTCAGCGCCGTCGCGGTGGCCGCCGAGCCTGCAGTGGCACGCCCAGGAGCGGTAATCGAAGGCAGGGTCGCCGTCTGGCCATTCGTGCCCGGGATCGTCTGGGGCATACCCGTAATCCGGGCGAGCAGCGCCTGGATGGACTGGGGCGAGACGAAGTCCTGCGCGGCGCCAACGCCCTTGTCGATCAGCCCCTGAGCCAGCGACGCGAGGGGACCGGGCAAGTTGCCAACGAGGCCTTTGAGCGCGTTGCCGGCGCCGCCAATGAAGCTGTCGGCGATCGACGCGAGCTTCTCGCTGACCATCGGAGCAACGGCCTTGAAGATCGCGGGGGCGACGGTGCTGATGACGCTCTTGAAGACATTTCCAATGTTAAAGCCCATGTGTTTGCTCCGGTGTGCTGCGTGGTTAGTGGGGAGTTACCCCCGAGAACAACTGTAGCAGTTATCGGTCGAGGGCTGGGCCAGTTGCGTCCAACCCACTACTTTCTCGAAAGATTGCCCAACATCGCGGAAGCCTTGGCTTTCAGGGCCCGATCCGACCCCGCAAATTGCGCACCGCGTCGCAAGTCGTCCACCGCCTGCGTCTTCTGCCCCATCGCGATCTTCACCTCTGCCCGGCCCACGTAAGCTGCCGCATCTTGAGGGGAAAGCTTCAACGCGACGTCGTAGGCAGCCAATGCTCCGGTGGGATTTCCGGCCGCCATTTCGACCACGCCCAGCGCCTTCGCAAAATAGCCGTCAAGCGGGTTTACCGCGTACAGTCCTTGGAACAGGGTCCGAGCCTCAGTGATCCTGCCTTGGTAGAAGTAGAAGTAGGCTGTGCGCGCGATCGAATACAGCTCGTCGTCGCTGTAGCCCCGCACGTCTTTCAGCGTCGCCTTCCCGTCGGCCCATTTCTGCAGGCGCTGGATCAGCACCGCTTCGCTCTGGGGCGCTTCCGGCATCAGTAGCTCTCCGTGCCCTGCTCTTCCCGCATCCGGCGCTGGATCTCGTCCATGTCGGTGCTGAGCCCGTTCACCAGGGCCAGCATCTGCCCCTCGCGGGCGAGCAGCGACTTGAGGCGCTCGACGCGATCAGGCGCGGCGCGAATCGACTGGATGCCTGACTCGAGCATCTCGCGCTGCTCGTCCTGGCCGCGCTGGGCGACCGTCGCGAGCCGCGAACGATCGGTGTACGACTCGATGTCCGCCTCGTGGCCCGCGGGCATCGGCGGCATCGGCAGGCGCAGCTCTTCGGCTGAATGCGCCGGGCTGATCGAGTCGAGCAACGCGGCGGACGCGAGCGCCGGGTTCTTCGGGTCGCCCTTCTTGCGAACGTTCTTCTTCTCGAGCTGGGCCCGGTTGACGAGCTTCTCGCGAACGGTGCTCGGGCCTCCCCAGGGCCACGCGGGCCCACGGGGAATCTGCTGGTTGATCTTCGCCATGGCGAACTCGACTCTACTTCTTCTGCCCCGCTTCGTGCTCCTGCTTGAGCGCGAACACGAAGTTCAGGACCTCGGCGACCGCGTCGTAGAGCTCTTCTGGCACTTGCTGGCCCACGTCGACGCGGTACAGCGCGTTCGCCAGCGCCACGTTCTTCATCACGGGGATGTTGTACTGCTTGGCAATTTCCCGAAGCTTCTCGGCCTTGAGGCGCAAACCCTTCGCGATCACCCGCGGGGCGTTGTCCTTCTCACGGTCGTACTTGATCGCAATCGCGACGTCGGGCTCTTCGGCAGACACGAACCTCAGGCTACTACGCGGTCAGCGGGCGCCGAAACGGGCGGCTGCGGGTTCTTCAGCTGGTAGACGAAGTTCAACACTTCGGCCACCGCGTCGTAGAGCTCTTCCGGCACTTCCTGGTTCACGTCGATGCGCAGCAGCGCGTGCGCCAACGGCACGTTGCGCAGCAGCGGCACGTCAGCCTCGCGGGCGATGGCTCGCAGCGCCTCGGCGCGCGCGTCGATGCCCTTCGCAATCACCCG
This sequence comes from Myxococcales bacterium, assembly GCA_038206395.1. Taxonomy (GTDB): domain Bacteria; phylum Myxococcota; class Myxococcia; order Myxococcales; family Myxococcaceae; genus JAGSPQ01. Next base: position 63,233 of record JBBRAX010000010.1, read on the forward strand.
CGGCGCCCCGTCGCGATCCTTGTCGTACTTGATCGCGATCGCCACGTGGTCCGGGTTGGTCACGATCACGTCGGCGCCTTTCGCCGATTCCATCTGAGCGCCTTCCATCAGTTCGTGCGCCAACTCTTTGCGCTTCTGCTTGTGGTGCGGGTCGCCTTCGCTTTCCTTGTACTCCTTCTTCACGTCCTCCTTCGACATCATCAGGTCCTTCATGTACGACTTCCGCTTGAGGAAGACGTCGAGGACTGCGAAGGCAAAGAGCAGAAGACCGACCTTGACGGAGACCCGGTAGACGAGCTCGCCCATCACCAGCATCGTGTCGTTCACGTCGCTGCGAATGGTGGCCACGACAGCGCCCATCGCATCCCGCACCACGCCGTAGACGACGTAGCCAGTGATGCCCATCTTCCCCATCGACATGATCATCTCGATCAGCTGCTTCTTCGAGAAGAGGTTCTTGAACCCCTTCATCGGGTTCAGCTTGTCGAGCTTCGGCACCAACGGGTCGATGGTGAAGTTGGCGCCGATCTGAACGAACTCGACCAGGCCGCCAATCATCGCGCAGGAAAAGGCGATGGGCACCGAGATGATCATCACGTCCATCAGCCCGATGAACATCGCATTCAAGGTGGCCCGCTCGAGGTCCACTGGGTTCGTCATGTGATCGATGGTGTACGAGAAGAGATCGCGGATCTTCGTCTCGAAGGTGCTCCAGCTGGCCTTCACCACGCTGAGGCCGACAAGAAAAACGAAGACGCCCGTCAAATCCTTGCTCTTGGGGACGTTGCCCTGCTTGCGCGCGTCCTGAATCTTTTTTTCTGATGGCTCTTCGGTCTTTTCGCCGCCGTCATCGGACATCGGTCACCCGAGAAGAAAGATGGCTCTGCGGAGCACGGCGAACATGTGGCCGAACTCGTCGCGGCCACGCAGCATGATCAGGTGCAGCGACGTGAAGAGCACCAGCACGGTCACCGCCGGCTTGATCTGCATCGAGATGAAGAACACCTGCACCTGGGGCGCGACGCGGTTGATCATGCCCAGCGCGATGTCGGTGAGAAAGGTCGCCAGCAACACCGGCGCCGAGATCGCCAGAGCGACCCGCAGCAGATCCCCGAACACTCGCATCATCAGGTCGAAGAACGGCCACATGCCGTGGCTGAACTTCGGGTAGGTCTCGATCGGAATCGTCTGGAAGCTCTCGCCGATGGCGTAGATGACCAGGTGGTGCCCGTTCAGCGTCAGGAACAGGGTGATGAAGATCTGCAGCTTCAGCGCGGCGTACAGCGAGACAGACTGCCCGATCGACGGCACCTGGATCTGCGCCGAGTTCGTGCCCGACATGTTGTCCATCAGCTGGCCGCCGGCCGCTGCGGCGTCGAAGACGCGCGCCACGATGAAGGCGATCGTGTAGCCGACGAAGAGTTCCTTGAGCAGCAACGCCCCTATTTCGATCGGGTTGGTGGTGCTGATGGCTTTGATGTTGTCGGCGACCGACGGGAAGACGACCAGCGCAAGGATGAGCCCCAGGCCCATCTTCACTTCGACAGGCGTCGTTTCGCCGCCGATGATCGGCGTCAGGATGATCGTCGGAAGAATCCGCAACAGCAGCAGCGCCATCGCCTGGGTGACCTGCGCGAAGTCGGCCGTCAGGCCGTACTCCGCCCTTACCTGAACCAGGAGATCGGTGAAGTTCATCGAGCGATCAGCTGAGGGAACCGGTCGTAGATGTGAAAGGTGAACCGCATCAGCTGGGAGCCAATCCACGCGCCCGACAGGCCCAGCACCCCGAAGACGATCACGACTTTCGGAGCGAACGACAGCGTCTGTTCCTGAATCTGCGTCGTCGCCTGGAACACCGAGACGCCGAAGCCGACCACGAGGCTCATGATCACGGGTGGCCCTGAGCAGATCAGCACCAGAAACAGCGCTTCCTGCGTGATGTAGGTGATCTGTTGCATGGCTTTGCCTTCCTTAGAGGTAACCGACCACGAGGCCCTTCGAGATCAAGTACCAACCGTCGATCATCACGAACAGCAACAGCTTGAACGGCATCGAGATCGTGGTCGGTGACAACATCTGCATGCCCAGTGCGAGCAGGATGTTCGCCACCACGATGTCGATCACGATGAACGGCACGAAGAGCAAGAAGCCAATCTGAAAGGCTTCTTTCAATTCGGAGACCACGAACGCCGGCACCAGGATCAGGAAGTCTTTGTCTTCGATGCCCGCGCGGTCTTCGACCTTCCGCATCTTCAAGGCCAGGCTGTAGAACAGCGAACGGTCTTTGGTGGTCACCTTCTTCATCAAGAACGCGCGCAAGGGTTCTTTGGCGCGGTTCGCCGCCTGAAACATCTCGTCGACGTTCTTCGGGTCGGTGAGGCCGCTGGTGTTGCGAAACCTGTCGGCGTCCGAGACGCGGTACATCTCCTGGCCGACGGGGGCCATGATGTAGACGGTGAGGATGATCGCCAGGCCGGTAATCACCTGCGTCGGCGGAATCTGCTGCGTGCCCATGGCCGTGCGCACGATCGACAGCACGACCGAGATCTTCACGAAGCTCGTCACCATCATCAGCGCGAAAGGCGCAAGGCCCAGCGCGGCCAGCGCGATCATCAGCACCAGCGGCCGGTTCGAAATCCCGTCGGTGATTATCCCCGGGGGCACGTCTTCGGCCTTCCCGATGCCCGCCACCTTCGCCAGCGCGACCGACGGGCTCAGCACCATCGCCAGGCTGAACAACCAGAACGTCAGCCGCAGTCGCGGCGTCATACGGCTCATGAATGGTCTCCCGGCGCTGGGGGCGCTGGCACGTCTCGACGCTTGAGCAGCTTCAACAGGAAAGGGCTCACCGTGACGCTGGGCGACGTCTGTACGCGCAGCTTCTCGACCTCGGCCGGGTCGAGCTTCGCGATCAACTGCAGGGAGCCGTCGCCCCCACCGATCAACAGGTACTCGCCCGCAGCCTTCACCACGAACATCGCTCGCTTCTGATCAAGCGGGATGCGCTCGACCACCTGCACCACCGCTTGCCCGCGGGGCACCGCCGCGATTCCCATCAGCCGGCGCAGGCCGAAGTTCAGCGTCAGGTAGATGGCCGCGATCACGAAGCCCAGCACCACGAAGGTGCGGATCAACGTCCACCCGAGGTTGAGCTCTTCGGGCGCCGTGGGCACCGTGGGGTCGATCTTCTCGAGCTCGAGGTCGGGAAGCGACACCTTCACTTCTTCCTTCGTCGCCACGTCGGGCACCACACCGGGCACCTCGGCCATCACCGGCGCACGCTCGGCCGCCACCGACGCATCAGGTACGGATGAAGCGGCAAACGCTGAGATCGTCAGGATGCAGGTGAGAACGGCTGCCGCGCGGCGCATGAATGGCCGCGAAGGTAGTCGATGCTCTCCCGAAGGTCACCCGGCCAGCGACAGCACCCGGACGCCGAGGTTTCCCTCGATTTCCACCAGCTCGCCGCGGGCGACAATCTTGCCGTTCACCGACAAGTCGATGGGCTCACCCGCCATGCGGTTCAGGTCGATCACCTGGCCAATCTTCATCGACACCACGTCTTCGGCGCTCACCGGCACCCTCGCGAGCTCGACAGAGATCTGCAGAGGAATGTCGTTGAGCAGCTCGGCGCCTTCCTGACTCTTGAGCGTGTTGTCGTCCACTGGGTTCCTTCCTGGGTGGTGGAGCATCGGGTTGGTCGACTCTTCGACCTTCATCCCGAGGCCTTCGGTGGCGAACCCTTCGGTCGTCCCACCGGCTTCTTCGCCCGCTTCTTCGTTGTTCGCGGTGCCGACCTGGAAATCGCCCGGAGGAATCGGCTCGGCGACTTCGGGCCCCATCGTGTAGCCGGTGACTTTCGCCTTGAACCGGTTCTCTTCGAGAAAGATCTCGGCGTCGGCGACCCCAACCCGCCCCGAGCCGATGCGCAGCCGCGCCGTGCCGCCCTCGCCCTTGTCAGGCCGCGCAGTGAGCTCGTCGATCAAAATGACGTCGCGTTCGCGCAGCTGTGCCAGGTCGCCGCCCGAAATCCCGGTCCGGCCGATTTCCGCGCGCAGCCACGTCTTCACCGACGACAGCCTGCCCACGTTCGCCTCGGCCAGGGCCGCCCGCCGCGAGTTGCGAATCGCCGAGTCCGCCGGAGGGTTCGCCGTGGCCAGCACCGACGCCGGGATGAAGAGCCGCACGTAGCCCGAGTGCGCCCCGAACACGGCCTTTAGCTGCACGACGGCGAGGTGCGACTCATCGCCCAGCAGCTGCATCGCGTCGTCGAACCCGCGGCAGATGCCCTCGAGCCGAAGCCTCGGCAGTGACGGATCGAGGCTGGGCGCCAGCGCCTTCAGCGTCTCGATCAGCACGTACCCCATCACCCCTTCCTCGATGTCCGTCAGCGGCCGCAACGACACGGCTTCGCCGGCGCCACCGAGCAACATGTCGATCGCCGCGTGCGCCAGGCCGACCTCGACCTCGAGGAACCCCCGCGTCTTGTTCGGCTGCGGCGCGAGCACCGCCAGAAACGTCGGATCCCCCACGTACCGCCGCAAGGCCTTCGGGGCGACCACGTGCACGTACTCGGTGTGCAGCGTCACATCCTCTTCGAACATCTCGTGCAGCCGCTGCCGCACCGTTTCGCTGACGTGCCCGTCGGGGCCGATGCCGGGCAGCATCCACTCGAGCCGACTCACCAGTTGCTGCTGCAATTTGGAGATCTTTTCGAGGCCGCTGAAGCGAAAGGGCTTCCACGGACGCGCCGGTGGCCGCCCCGCTCCACCTGGGGGCGCAGGTGGCCTCCGCTCGATCGACGCGGTGTCGATCATCATCGTCCGGTCGTTCTGAACCTTCTTCACCGGCGTCGACGATTTCGTCGGGGGCGGAGGACTCAAGCCTTCGCCTCAGTCTTCAGCGACTCGAGCGTGAGTCCGCGGGCACTCAGCGCCGCCTTCAACGACTCAGACTGTTCTTCGAGCATCTTCAACACGTCGCGATCCGAGCCCGAGAAGACGGCGCTGATCTTCCCGTTCTTCGACGAGACCTTCACCGACATTCCGCCGAGAACATCGCTCTTCATGTCGATCTGGAACTCCATGCGGCCGGCAGCGTTCGCGCCGACGCGCACCCTCTCGACAATCTTCTGCGCGATCTCAGCGGCGGCCTTTCGCAGCTTGTCCGAGCTCTGGGTTTCGTTCTTCTTCTGCACCGAGACGGGCGCCATCAGCGCGGGGTTGAACCGGAAGCTCTGCGCGGCCACCGGCTCGCCGCCCTTGTCCTTGCTGTTGCCCTGCTGGCCCCCGCCCTTGTCGGCGTCCGTCTTGAGGTCGCCCTTCTCGCCGCGCGCCCCCGAGGCGCCGGGCATCTTCGACGCCGCGCTGTCCGAGCTGTCTTTGCGGTCTTCCAGCGTCGCGTTGCTGCTCTGCGCGTCGGCGCTGCGGCCTTCGTTGCGCATCGCGCCGCTCGTCTGGTCGGCCGACTTCGCTGAAGTGGTCTGCATCTGGCCCTGGGTACCCGACTCCTGCACGCGGCCGGTGGAGTCGGACTCGGCGCTCGCCGACTGCTTCACCTTGTCGTCCAGCGTGCGCGTGCCCATGCGGGCGTGCGTGTGGGCGGTGTCTTTCTGCGCGACTTCCTGCTTGCCGCCTTCCGCCTTCTTCGTGTCGGCCTCGCCGAGCATCTTGGCGATCGCACTCCGGGCGCTGTTGGCCGTTTCCTGCGCCTGGGTCGTGAACTTCTGACCCGCGGCGTGCTGTTGGGCAGTCTTCTGGCCCTCGACGAGCTTCGAGAACTGGGAAGCGGCCCCGGCCTTGTCCTTCGCACGGGACTCGTCGGCGCGCTTGGCCTCGGCCAGCCGGGCGGCCACCCGTGCGGCATCGCGATCGTCGTCGACGCGGCTCATCCTTTCCTCTGGCGGGCGAGGTGCAGCGCATTGCCGACTTCTTCGCCCTGCATGTCTTCGCGGTCCTGGGCCTGCTTCTTGACGTCCTTCTTCCAGTTCTCTTTGTGCTTCTCGATCGCCTTCTTGTCCTTCGCGGCCTCGGCCATTTCTGCGCGGCGCTGCTCGACGACCAGCTCAGCCTGGCGCACCGTTTCCTTCTGGCGCTCGATGTCCAGCCCCACCTGGGCCTCGTCGTCCTTCAGCTTTGCCTCGAAGCGGTTCATCTGGGTCATGCCGGTGGCGAAAACCCCGCGCTTCATCACTTCTTCCATGTACGCCTGCACCTTCTGCTTCCGTTCGACCTTGCGCCGTTCGAGGTCTTCTTCGAGCTTCTTCAGCGCTTCCTGCTCTTTGGCCAACGCCCGCAGCGCTTCGGAAAAGGCCTGTTTGGCCTCTTCTTCCGCGGTCTCCCTCATCTCGAGGAGCGTCTGCAGTCGGTACGGGGGCATCGGGCCCTGAAGACTAGCGTCAGTTCGCGTCTTCGAACAGCGCTTGCAGCTGGGCCACCGTGTCCGCGTAGAGGACGTTGGAGTCGGTGTCCTGCTTCAAGAAGTCGATGATCGCGTCGTACTTGTCGATCGCGTAGTCGGTGCGGGGATCCGTGCCGTACTGGTAGGCGCCCAGCAAGATCAGGTCGCGCTGCTTCTCGTAGGTCGACAGCGTCTCGCGCAGCTTGCCGCCCGCCTTCTTGTGTTCCTTGGTGACGATCTGGCTCATCACGCGAGACAGCGAAGCCAACACGTCCATCGCGGGCCACTGGTTTCGTTCACCCAGCGCGCGATTCAGAATGAAGTGGCCGTCGAGAATACCGCGGACTTCGTCGGCGATCGGGTCTTCCATGTCACCGCCTGCGACGAGGCAGGTGTAGATGGCGGTGCACTTGCCCTTGGCCGAGTTGCCGGTGCGCTCGAGGATGCGCGGCAGCATCGAGAACACGCTGGGCGGGTAGCCTTGCCGGGCGGGGGGCTCGCCGATCGCGAGGCCGATTTCACGCTGGGCGCGCGCGAGGCGGGTGATCGTGTCGAGCATGAACAGCACGTTGCCGCCGCGCTCGCGGAAGAACTCCGCCACTGCCGTCGCGACGAAGCCTGCCTTCAGACGCACCAGCGACGGCTGGTCGGACGTCGCGCAGATGACCACCGAACGCTTCAGGCCCGCATGGCCCAGCGAGTCTTCGACGAACTCGAGCACTTCACGGCCACGCTCACCGATCAGCGCGATCACCGCGAGTTCGGCAGTGGCGTTTCGGGCGATCTGCCCCATCAACGTCGACTTGCCCACGCCCGAGCCGGCGAAGAGCCCGATGCGCTGGCCTTCACCCACCGTCAAGAGCCCGTCGATGCAGCGCACGCCCAGCGACAGCGGCTTCTCGATGCGCATGCGTGTGTACGGGTCGGGGCAGTCGCGATCCACCGACCAGTCGATCATGTTCTCGGTCGGCAGCGGGCCTTTCCCGTCCATCGGCTCGCCGATGCCGTTCAACACCCGCCCCAGCAGGCCGTCGCCCGCGCGAATCGTCAGCGGCTTGCCCGAGGGAATCACTTCGCTGTCAGGGCCGATGCCCTTGAGCTCGCCCAGCGGCATCAACATCACTTCCTCGCCCTGAAAGCCGACCACCTCGGCGCGCAGCGAGCTGTTGCCGCGGCCCATGATCTCGCACACGTCGCCGACGCGCACGTTCGGCACGGCCGCCTTGATCACGAGGCCCGTCAGCTCGGTCACGCGCCCGCGCACACGCACCGTCTGCGCCCGCTTGATCAGATCCGAGTACCGCTTGACGTCGATCGCCACTACTTCGATTCCTTTTTAACCGTGTCGGGCGTGAGCACGTTCTTCAGCATGTCGAACTGGGTCTTCAGCTGGGCATCGATGGTGCCGAACTCGGTCTGAATGACGCACCCGCCGGGCTCGATGTCGGCGTCGTCCCGAATGGCGAGCTCCAGCGTCCGGCCGATCTGCTCCATCAGCTTCGGGCGCTTCTCACGAAGGAAGGCGCCGTCTTTCGGGTTCACGCGCAGGATCATCGCCTTCGCGGCACGGGCCGCTTCGGTGGCGGTGGCGCAGATCTCGGTGATGACCGCCTGATCTCTTTCGAGGTCACGGCCGATGATCTTGGCGGCGACCTTCAGCGCGAGCTCGATGATGTCCTTCTCGGAGTCAGCCAGGATCTGCCCCGCCTGCAGCTTGGCGCGGGCGATCTCTTCCGACGCCTTGGCGACGACCTCGGCCTTCGCGTCTTCCATCGCCTTGGCGTAGACCTTGTCCTTCTCGCGGTTGGCCTCGGCGATGATCTCGTCTTTCTGGCGATTCGCGTCCGCAATGATGTCGCGGGCGCCGGTGCGGGCCTCGAACTCTTCCGCGTTCACGACGCCGCGCGGGGGGGGCCGCAGGGCGGGCTTTTCGAAGACGGGCGCGTCGGCCGTCGCAGCGTCGCCGCGAATCACCTTGTTTAAACGGGGGCCCTGGCCCGAGGAAGGGTTGGGGCGTCGCTCGGAGTCATCCATCTGGGGTGAAGTCTAACGCGAACCGCGCCCGGGTCCACGGCCCGAGGCATTGGTCTTCCCGGCATCGCGAAGGATGTTCGACTTGCCGCCCACCGGCGGGTTGCGGCGCTTGGGGATCTCTTGCAGCGCAGGTGAGGTGGGCGCGCGGGGCCTGGGCTTGAGGCCCGATTCTTCGCGGCGCAGCTCTTTGCCCTCCCGCATAATCTTCGGCGCCGCGGCCCTCATGTTCGGGTCGGTCACGGGCCGCGGCTGGCGGGCCGGGCGGCCGGGCGTGGTGTTGAGGCTGGGCCGGTTCAGCTTGGGCATGGCAGCGGTGCTGCTGGCGGCCCCGGCCTTGCGGGCTTCGCGTTCGGCCATGAAGTCGCGCCGCCCACCTTCACCAATCTCGCTTCGGCGGGGCTCGAGCACGACCGGAACTGCCGCCGGCACGGGCCGCGAACGATCAGACGTGGCGGGCCGCGAACGATCAGATGTCGGCGGCCGCGAGGCGTCGGCGGTGAGGGGCCGCGACCGATCGGACGTCGGCGCTCTCTTCTCGGGCGGAGGGCCCAGCACGCCAGGCCGATTGTCGCCCGGCCGCGGAGCCACCAGCTGGCCACCCGGCATCATCACCCCCGACGGAGACGGCGGCTTCGCGACTGGCGGAGGCAGGCGCATCGGGCGATCGATGACACCGCGCTGGGCCAACCTTTCCATCTGCTCGACGATGTCCATCCGCCCACCGTCGCCGCGAACCGCCTTGTTCCGTTCTTCGCGGATCCAGCGAATCAGCAGCTTCCCGAACTCGCCCGAGTTGCGTTCGATGAGCCGCGCCGCGAACTCGGAGCCCTGGGCCAATGCCGCGCGGGCGAGCCGCTGCGCGCCGGCGCTGCGCATGCCGTGCGAAGGCTCGTTCAGCGCGTTGTGCATCTCGAGCACCGTGCGCGAGTCCTCTTCGGTAAGCTTGCGCGTCTTGCCGGCGTCCGACGCGCGCTGCGCCAGCGATCGCTGGTCAGGCGGCAGCGCGGCGAGAAACGCATCGCGGTCGGGGTCGGGCAGTCCTGCAATGGCGGTGGCGAGCGCGCGCGCTCCCATGCGGTCGGCGATGGTGAGCAGCTCGCGCGACTGCAAGGTGACGAGGTCAGAGAACTTGAAGGACCCTGCCCCTTTCGGTGCGGTCTGGCGAATCGCTTCCTCGAGCTTCCAGCGAATGATCGACAGCACGTCGGGCCGCACTTCGCGCTTCAGCTTCAGCGGCTCACCAGGAACCTGCTTTCGCACCGAGTCGGCCAGCGCCGACGGCAGCGCATGAAGGACGACCTCGACCAGGGCCAGCCTTTCTTTGCCGAGCACTGCGGCGAGGCGGGCGGGGTCCACCGACGCCAGCTGCCGACGGCGCGCCGTGACGAGCCGTTTGATTTCCTGAACGAGAAACGGAATCCGCTTGTCGCGCGGGATCTGAAGCAGGGCCGCAGCGCGATGCTTGAGCAGCTCGCCTTCTTCGTCGGGAAGGTGGTCGAACGCTTCGACGCAGTTCGCCCCGCCGAACGTCACGGCAGTCAGGAGCAGCATCGTCTGCCGCTTCGAGAGTGAGGCGAAATACTGTTCCAAAGGCCCGCCTTAGGACTGCGTTTTTCAGCCCTCGCGCTCAGCTGGCGGAGCACCCGTATTGGTCTTGGTGCGCGGAGGAGGCCGCGTGCCATTTCCGTTGGCCGGCTTGCGGATGAAGGCAAAGGCGGTGAGGCCCGCCATCGCCAGCACCAGCAACGCGCCGAAGCCCACCATCACCTTGAAGGTGTCGGCGCTGCTCTTGTTCATGCGCAGACCCATCACCGTCTGCTCGCGCTGTTCCATCGACTGGTCGACTTCGGCGGCTGCTGCGCGCTTCATCAGCACGGTGACAGCCTCGCGGCGAAGCTCTGGAACGGCAGTGGCCACGAACTCCTTCACCTCGGCTTCGGTGACGGGCGCCTTGTCGTCGACGGTCGCGCGGTACTTGATGAACACCGACACTGACGGCATCGGCTTCTTGTCGGGCTGGGTGAGATCGTTGGTCTCGGGGATCATGACGATCACCCGCGCCTCAAGCACGCCTGGAATGCGGTTCAACGAGTTGGAGATCTCGCCACCGAGCGCTTCGATGAACATCGCGCGCTCTTCCGTCTGGGTGGGGATCATGCCCTTCATCTTCTTGAAGACGCTCAAGCCATCGACATACGGGCGGGGAAGCGCGTAGTCGCGAAGCAGCTGCGCCGCGGTCGCCACGTCCTGCTTGCCGACGCTGATGATGTACTTGGGGACGTTGCCGCCTTCTTCTTTGAGCTTCTTCGCTTCGATGCCGTTGCGCTGCAGCAGCACGTAGATGTCGTTCGCGTCGTCCTCGCTGAGGTCGTGCTGAAGCTCGACGGTACAGCCTGAGAACGCGAGCGCCAGAACGACGCCCAACACTCGCAACGCACGGGGGAACATGGGGCCGGAAACCTACTACGGGCGCCGCGGCGCCACCTAACGAAACGGGCGGCCCCCCCTGAGGGAGAGCCGCCCGCGGAAACACCAAAGCAGGACGAGACTTTTTAGACTTGGGTCTTCAGCGTGTCCTTCAGGCCGCTGGTGGCCTTCTCGACGACCTTGCTGGTGAGGTCGAGCTCCTGCGAATACTTGTACATGCCGGCCTGCAGCGACAGCAGTTCGGCATTCGAGAAGGTCTTGCCGCTGGCCGCGCCGTTGATGAGCTTGTCGAGAGAGGCCTGGCCTTTCTCCATGTTGCCCATCATCGACATCAGCGAGTTGGAGGTCTTCCCTGCTTCGGCCTTCTGGGCCACGGGATCCATCGCCTTGGCCGTCACCTTGTTGTCGGTGGTGGCGTTGCTGACCTTGTTCAGGCCGGCCTTCTCAGTCTTGTTGACCTGCTCGACCTGACGGGCGACGTCGACCTTGTGGGCCGCCTGTGCGTGGTTGACACCCTGGGCCTTGTTGGTCGGGTCAACGCCTTGCGATTTCATCGCCTGGTCGAACTTGCTGGGGGCCCCCTTGGCTACCTGATTGGCGCCCTGATCCTGCACTTTCTGCTGGGCGATTTGTGCTGCTGAGATTCCTGCCAGTGGTCCCGCCATTTTTTGGTCTCCTTGATGCGCCTTCGGAAGCTTCTTCGGCCTCGAGCAATTCCTTCAAACTCTCGACGGCCCGTGCGTGGAGTCGTGACGCCCAGCTCTTCGATTGCCCGATTTCGGCACCTGCTTCTTCGAGCGTCTTTGACTGAAAGTAGTACCCGTTCAACAGCTTGCGTTCTTTCTCCGGCAACTTCTCGATTGCCGCCCGGACCCGCCCTTTCATCTGTTCCAGCTCGAGCTTCTCATCGGCTGGCACCGCTTCATCGTCCGACAGCTGCAGCCCTTCAGAGCCCTCGAGACTGGTGGCAAAGACCATTGCCAAACCCGTCACTGCACTCGAGATCTCCCTGACATCATCGGCCGTGGAGCTGCCGTGGTTGCTTCCCTGATCCCGGTCGGTCAGGTTCCCCATGTAGGCGTTCGACCGGTCGGCCATGCCCAGAGATCGTGATTCCGGCCCCTTGAGAATGCCCATCTTCCGCAACCCATCGAAAATCGCGCCCTTGATGCGGTAGTGGGCAAAGGTGAGGAAGTTGGCACCAACCTTGGGGTCAAACCGTTCGGCCGCTTCGAGCAGGCCGACCTGGCCGTACGACATCAGCTCGTCCATCTCGATCTGGGAATTGAACTGCTTGCGGACGGTGGCCGCGAGGCTCCGCACGTACGGGCCGTACTTTTCGAGGATGATCTTTCTTTCTTCCCCGAGAGGCACGTCAGCTCACTCCGCCTTGGACCACAGGCGCTCGAGCGCCTGGTTGATGCGAGGGTCGTTCTGCAGCTGATCGGTGATCTTCTGGGTCAACGCCTTCGACTGCAGACGCACCTTTTCCTTGAGGATGTCGGCCACCAGCTTCTTGGTGGCTTCTTCCTTGGTCTTGATCTGCCCGGCCTTCAGCTGGCGCGCAATGTCCAGCGCCTGCGCGGTGACGGGGTCAGGGCCCTGCACGTTCGACGTGCCCACGAGCCCCGACGGAGCGACCAGCGAGTCGGCGCGGTCCACCTTCGCGCCAAACGCCTTGCCTGCCTTGGCCACGCCGCCGGCACTGCTGCTGCCGCCAACTGCACCGCCGCCTTTCTTGCTGCCGACCTTCATGGACTCTCGCTGGTGAACTTAAGAGATTACTTGTCCTTCTTCGGTGGCGGCAGAGCGCCCGCTTCCTTGGCTTCGATCAACGCGAGCGCAAGGCGAGCTCCGTCTCCATCAGGTTCGACATCCTGCGCCGCCTTCAATTCCTTCATCGCCTCAGGAACCTTACCCAGGAACAGCAGCGCTTCGCCTGCGTGCGCCCGGGGAAGCCCCGACTTGGGCGCCAGCCGCTGGGCGGCACGGTAGGCCTGAAGCGCCTTGTCGTGCTTGCCCTGCACGAACTCGAGGGTCCCGAGCGCCAGCTGGGGCACTTCGCTCTTGGGCATCAATACGGCGGCTCCCACCAACAGATCGCGGGCGGCGTCGAACTTGCCCATGTCCATCCAGAGGTAACCGGCCTCGAGCATCACCATCGCCTGCTGGCGGGTGACGGGAACGAGGCTGCCCGCGACGTCAGTTTTCTGCTCGGCCATGATGTTCCTTTCGCAAGGGAAGCGAGGAGATTTAAGGCCTTATAACACGAAGGGCGGCCAAGTCGGCCGCCCTCGTGGACTTCGAAGAAATCGACAGCGAAGACCTTAGCGGATGTTACCGATCGAGTTCTTCATCGTGTCGTGACGGGTCTTGTGCACGTTCGAGACAGCGGTGAAGACCTGGTTTTCGCGCTGCATCGCGAGCTGAATCCCCATCAGCTTGGCATTCTCTGACTGCGACTGGATCAGCCCGTCGTTCATCTGGCCGACCGCGCCGTTCGAAGCGCCGCCCGTGCTGCCGAGAGCATTGGGCTGGCCGCCGACCGTGCTGCCGAAGCCGGGGAGGCTGGTAACCGGGTTGCCGCCGCCGCCGCCGACGGTGGTGTTGATGCCACCTGTGGAGCCGCCGCCGCCGATGTTGACGACGCCCGTCGAGGCGTACGCCGCGCCAACCGCGCCGCCACCCTGGCTGCTATGACCGCCGAGCATGCCAACCGACGAAACCGCGGCCGAGAGAATCGCACCACCGGGCACGAGACCACCGACCACCGAGGCGCCGTTCTGCAGCAGGCCGCCGGCGGTGTCGAGGCCCGCCTTCATGCGATCGCCAAAGTCGCGCTTGGGCGTCTGGCGTTCAATCGACATGTTCGTCGAGAGGCGCGCCGGGGTGTTGTCGATGCGAACGGGACCAGTCATTTTGAGCTCCGAAAGTTGGAAGAAAGATGGGCTGCGAAAGCTGTGGGACGTCTAAGGGGCTGCTACCGCCGCCGGACTCTCCGGGGGTGCCCTTTGAAGTTATCGCCACCTCCACTGGTTTGTTGCCTGACCGGTGGGACCCCGGCTGCCAAACTCTATTGCAGTCTGGGCGCTAGCGGCGAGCGCCGCCCTTGTCCTGGCGGTCAGCCTCAAGCTTTTCACGGACTTGCAGCAGAAGCTCGAGCAGCTCTTGCGTCTTCGCAATCGCCTTGCCCACCTTCTTTGCCTGGTCAGCGCGAGGACCCTTCAGGGAAGACAGCCCTTCTTTCAAGGGGCTGAAGAGCTCGGCAATCTCTTCGGCCGTGGCGTTCTCGATGAAGCCCTCGATCGCAGGGTACAAGGGCTCATTGGTGGCTTCAGGCGGCGGAGGGGCAGGTTTTTTGGCGGGCATGTTGGCGTTTTAGGTCTCGACGAACTTCTTGAGGACTTCTTTCGCGATCGGATCACCAAACTGGGCAAGCGCCATCCCGGCGCAGAGCTTCACCCGTTCGTCGGAATCAGTAATCGCCTTCTGCAAGCCAGCGATGGCCGCGTCCCGAACGACGAAGTCCCACGACCGGGCCAGGGCCAGCATTCCCAGGGCGCGGGCGGCAGAGGCGCGAAGCGGGGCGAAAGAATGGCCGAGCTGGTCGACGAGGACGCGGGCGGCCGAAGGGTCCCCGATGCGGCCCAGGGCTTCGGCGGCCTCGACCGGAGCAAGGCCCGTCTTCACGGCGGCGGTGAGCCACGGCACGGCTTCCTGGCTGCCCAGCCGCCCCAGCGCCTGGGCGACGGCGGCGGCGATTCGGGGGTGTTCGGTGCGGTAGGCCTTGAGAAGGTACTCAACGGCGGGCTTGTAGCCAGAATCGCCCAGGGCGATTGCCGCGCCGGCGACGACCTTGGCGCTCGGGTCGCGAAGCGCTTTGACGAACTCCTTGAGCATCGGCTCGTCGGCGAGGGCCACCAGCGCGGCGGCGGCCGAACGGCGAACGTTGGGGTCGAGGTCGCCAGTGAGCTGCTTCAAGCGCGCGACGGCCGACTTTTCCTTGAGCTGGCCCAGCGCTTCGGCCGCGTCGGCGCGGACGCCGGGGGTCGAATCGTCGAGCTTTGCCATCAGCGCCGCGGCGTCGCGTTTGGCAATCAGCTCGACGAAGAGGTTGGGCCTCGTGACCCAGGCGGGCTCGAGCTCGGCGAGCTGTTCTGCGATCTGCTCTTCGGTGACGCCCATGAAACCCCCTGACGAAGGCGGGGGACGCTAGAGGAAAGGGTGTGGGCCGGCAAGGTTCAGCGTGCGTCGCCCGCTCGACTGAATTAGCTAGCTGGGCACTCGACGCTGGAGACACGAAAAAATGGCAGCCATCGTTTCAATTCGGGATGTGGTGAAGGAATACAACCTCGGCAAGGTGGTGGTGCCCGCCCTTCGCGGCGTGTCGCTGGAAGTCGACAAGGGCGAGTTCATCTCGATCGCGGGCCCGTCGGGCAGCGGCAAGACCACCCTGCTGAACCTGATCGGCTGCGTCGACACGGCCACCCGCGGCAGCGTCGAGGTCGCCGGGCAGAACACCGGCACCTTGTCCGAACGGCAGCTGACGTCGCTGCGGCTCGACACGATTGGCTTCATCTTCCAGAGCTTCAACCTCGTCTCGGTGCTCACGGTGTTCCAGAACGTCGAGTTCCCGCTGCTGCTGCAGAACCGGCTCTCGAAGTCAGAAAGGAAAGCGCGGGTGATGCAGCTGCTGGAGCAGGTCGGCCTCGCGACGCACCAGAAGCACCGGCCGAACGAGCTGTCGGGTGGCCAGCGGCAGCGCGTTGCCGTGGCACGGGCGCTGGTGACGGAGCCGCAGATCGTGCTCGCCGACGAGCCGACCGCCAACCTCGACTCGGTCACCGGGCAGGCGATCATCGACCTGATGCGGTCGCTGAACGAGCAGAAGGGCACGACGTTCATCTTTTCGACCCACGACTACAAGGTCATGCAGCACGCGAACGCCGTGGTGCAGCTGGCTGACGGGAAGATCACGGGCCGCGAGACGCCTGAGCGCGCGGCGGCGTCGATGCTGGGCCACGCTCCGAAGCCGGTGCTGGCCGTGGCGCCATGATCTCGCAGTCCCTGATGCTGGTGCAGATCTCGCTGCGGAACCTGCTGGCCAGCAAGCTGAACCTGCTCATCGGCGGCCTGCTGCTGATGGGCACCTTCTTCTTCGTCTTCTTCGGGGCGCTGCTCGACACGCTGTCAGACTCGATGAGCAAGAGCGTGGTCGGCTCGGTGGCCGGCCACATTCAGATCTACTCGTCGAAGTCGAAGGACGAGCTGTCGCTGTACGGCAGCATGGGCGGCGACCCGGACCTGACGGCGATCACCGAGTTCCCGAAGATCAAGGCAGCGCTCGAGACGCTGCCGAACGTGAAGACCGTGGTGCCGATGGGCACGTCAGCCGCGCTGATTACCTCGGGCAACACCGTCGACCTCACGCTCGAGCGGCTTCGCGAGCTGTACAAGCAGCGCGACGGCAAGTCGACGAACCCCTCGGCGGTGAAGCTGTCGCCCGAAGAAACGGCGAAGCAGATCGAGAGCCAGAAGGGCCACGTGCGGCAGATCGTGAAGGTGCTGCAGGGCGACACTGAAAAAGCAGGCGTGATGCTCGACGAGTCGAAGACCGACGCCGATGCGAAGGCGGCGTTGACGAAGGTTGCGGGTGACGAGTTCTGGCAGAACTTCGAGGCGGATCCGTACGCGTCGATGGAGTTCCTCGAGAACAAGATCGCGCCCCAGGTCACTGACGGCAGCTTGATGTTCCTGCGGTACGTCGGCACCGACCTCGACACCTTTCAGAAGTCTTTCGACCGGATGGAGATCATCGATGGTCAGCGCGTGCCCGAGGGCCGCCGCGGCTTCTTGATCGCCAAGTTCTTCTACGAAGAGTTCATGAAGCTGAAGAACGCGCGCCGGCTCGACAAGATCAAAGACGGCCTCGCCACCGGCACGCGGACGATCGCGGCGGACGCCGACCTGCAGCGCTTCGTGAAAGAGAACTCGCAGCAGACGCGCGAGCTGGTGCTGCAGCTCGACTCGATCAAGACGACTGACGCGGTCGGCCGGCTGCAGAAGCTGCTGGGCGACGACAAGGAAAGCGACCTGGGCACCCTGCTCGCCCGCTTCTTTACGATGACCGACGAGAACTTCGCGGTGCGGTACGCGTGGTTCTATTCGGACCTCGCTCCGCTGCTCGAGCTGTACCGGGTGCGGGTGGGCGACACGCTGACGATCAAGGCCTTCACGCGGTCGGGCTACGTGAAGTCGGTGAACGTCAAGGTGTATGGAACCTTCAGCTTCACGGGGATCGAGAAGTCGCCGCTGGCGGGGCAGATCAGCCTGATGGACCTGATGAGCTTCCGGGATCTGTACGGGTATCTGACCAGCGACAACACGGAAGAGCTGAAGCAGCTGAAGGCCAACACTGCGGCGAAGGACGTGACGCGCGAGGGTGCCGAAGAGGCGCTCTTTGGCGAAGGCACCAACAACGTGGTGGCCGAGGCGACACCGGGGCTGATCGACGAAAAGAAAGAGCTGTCGGGCGTCGCGAAGATCCTTCGCCAGGAAGACCTGATTCGCCGCGTCTACAACCAGAAGGAAATCGAAGGCGGCGTGGTGCTGAACGCGGCGGTGATCTTGAAAGACGGCCGCACGATCGAAGAGACGATCAAGCAGATCAACGCGCTCTCTGAACAGCAGGGCTTGTCGATCAAGGCGATCAGCTGGCAGCAGGCGGCGGGAATGCTGGGCCAGGTGATCAACTTCATCAAGGGCCTGTTGCTGGGGTTCGTGGCGGTGCTCTTCCTGCTGGCGATGATCGTGATCAACAACGCGGTGATGATGGCGACCCTGCAGCGGACGCAGACGTTCGGCACGCTTCGCGCGATTGGGGCCCAGCGGCCTTTCGTTCTGCAGATGGTCCTCATCGAATCCGTCGTATTGGGGCTCGTCTTCGGCGCGGCAGGAATGCTGCTGGGGACGATCGCCGTCGCGGTCGTGGGCAAGGTCGGCATCCCGGCCTTCAACGACTACCTGTACTTCTTCTTCTCGGGCCCAAAGCTGCTGCCCGTGCTGAACGCGTGGAACCTGCTGGTGGCGATCGTGCTGGTGCTGATCGCGACCACCGTGTCGACCTTGATTCCGGCGATCAACGCCACGCGCGTATCGCCGCTTGCCGCGATGCAGGCCGACGAGTGACCCCATGAGCCAACTGTTTCTGATCGCCTTTCGCAGCCTGCTGCAGCACCGCACCCGGTCGATGGTGCTCGGCGGAGCGATTGCCGTCGTCACCGCCCTGCTCATCGGCCTCACCGGCGTCTACACCGGCATGCGCGAGACGCTGCTGCTGTCGGCGACCACGCTGATGAGCGGCCACGTCAACGTGGGCGGCTTCTACAAGGTGACCGCCGGCCAATCGGCTCCTGTGGTGACCAACTTCAAGAAGGTGATGGACGTGGTGAAGGCCGAGGTGCCTGAGCTCGACTACATGACGCAGCGCGGGCGGGGCTGGGCGAAGCTGGTCAGCGACACGGGCTCGATGCAGGTCGGAATCGGCGGCATCGACATCGCGCGCGAGCCCGGGTTCGTGAAGGTGGTGGTGGTGAAGTCGGGAAACCTCGAAGACCTCAAGAACCCCGACTCGCTGATGCTCTTCGAAGAGCAGGCAAAGAAGCTCGAGGTGAAGGTGGGCGACCGGCTGACCATCTCGGCGCCGACCTTCCGGGGCACCAACAACACCATCGACGTGACGCTGGTCGCGATCGCGCAGAACGTCGGCATGTTGAGCTCGTGGAACGTGTTCGTGAGCGACACCGGGCTGCGGCAGCTCTACGCGCTGAATCAAGACACCACTGGCGCCGTCCTGATCTACCTGAAGGACTTGAAAGCGGTTCCGGCGGTGCAGAAGCGCCTGCGCGATGCCTTTGCGCGTGAAGGGTGGTTGGTGATGGATGCGAACCCGAACCCGTTCTGGATGAAGTTCGACTCGGTGAACCGCGAGAGCTGGACGGGGCAGAAGCTGGACGTGACGAACTGGGAAGACGAGACCGCCTTCGTGAAGTGGTTCCTGACGCTCTTTTCGGTGGCGTCGGTGATCGTGATCTTCGTGGCGATCGTGATCATCGCGGTCGGGATGATGAACGTGATGTGGATCTCGATTCGGGAGCGAACGCGGGAAATCGGCACCCTGCGGGCGATTGGCATGCAGCGGGCCCGCGTGCTGGTGATGTTCGTGACCGAAGGATTCTTGCTGGGGCTGCTGGGCACGTCGACGGGCGTATTGCTGGGGCTGGCCCTGGCTTTCGGGCTGACGAAGGCGAACATCGGGCTGAAGGGTGGCGCGGCGCTGGTGATGATGACGGATCACCTGGTGGTGACCCCGACGTGGTTCTGGGCGGGGTTTGCGGTCTTGTTTCTTACGGGGGCGATCACCCTGATTTCGGTGATTCCCTCTTTCCTGGCGGCCCGGCTGAAGCCGGTGACCGCGATGTCGCACGTCGGGTGAAATGAAAATGAAACTCCACTTCGCGCTGGCTCTGTCGCTCTTCGCTGCTTCTGCCCCCGCCCTCGCGGCCGACATGTCCAAAGAGGACATGGTCAAGATGCTGAAGGTGATCGACGATCGCCAGCGCAACAACGGCGACTTCAAGACGCTCGTGTACCTGGAGCAGAAGGAAAAGGACAAAGCCGAGATCGTGCGCGAGGTGCTCGTCTACCGCCGCGACACCGACGACAAGCTGATGCTGCTGTTCAGCAAGCCGAAGAGCGAAGAGGGCAAGGGCTACCTGCGCCTCGACAAGAACCTGTGGTCGTACGATCCGAACACCGGCAAGTGGGATCGCTCGACCGAGCGCGAGCGCATCGGCGGCACCAACTCGCGGCGGCAGGACTTCGACGAGTCGCGCCTGGCCGATGAGTACGACCCGAGCTGGGAAGGCGAAGAGAACCTGGGCAAGTTCCCCGTCTACAAGCTGTCGCTGAAGGCGAAGGAAGGCGTCGACGTCGCGTTTCCGGTGGTGAAGCTGTGGCTCGACAAGACGACCAACAACATCCTCAAGCGCCAGGAGTTCGCGCTGTCGGGCCGCCTGCTGCGCACGGCGTATTACCCGAAGTGGCAGAAGCTGTTCAGCGAGTCCAAGGGCGGTGACGTGTGGTTCCCGGGCGAGATCCGGATCTTCGACGAGGTCGAGAAGCAGAACAGCACGATGATGCTCTTCAAGTCGGTGGACCTGTCGAAGCTGGACATGAACCTGTTCACCAAGGCCTGGCTCGAGAGCAAGAGCCGATGAGCCTGCCGAAGTGGGGGTGGGTCGTCGCGCTGGCCCTGCCGACGCTCGCGGCCGCGCAGCAAAGAGACGAGAGCGCGATGTTCGGCGGCGATGAGCCGGTCGATGCGGGCATGCCGCCGCCGGGGCTGCCAGCGCCGCTGTCGGCGGAAGACGCGATGTTCGGCAAAGACACCCCCGCGCCGAAGGAGCTCGACTCGCGCGACGCGGAGCAGCTGACGGGGCCAGCGGGCACGAACCAGTTCGACACCGGCGAGCAGACGGTGGACCCGCTGCAGATCGGCGGGACGCTGTACATGCGGTACCAGGCCAATGTCTTGCTGAACAAGCCGTTCGAACAGACAGGGTTCGCAGCGCCTTCGCTGCTCGACGTGTTCCTCGATGCGCGGCCCAGCGATCGGGTGCGGGCGTTCGGCCTGGCGCGGATGCAGTACGACCCGACGCTGCCGTCGACGGGGGCCGCTCCGCTGATTCCGACCATCGGCGCGCAGACGGGCAGCAACCCGTCGGTGGCGCTGGATCAGCTGTGGCTGCGCTTCGACCTCGCGCGAAAGGTCTACTTCACGATCGGCCGCCAGAAGGTGAAGTGGGGCGCGGGCCGGCTGTGGAACCCCAGCGACTTCTTGAACGCACAGAGGCGCGACCCGCTGGCGCCGTTTGACCTGCGGCTCGGCATCAACGCCGTCAAGGTGCACGTGCCGATCGAGTCGCTGGGCTGGAACTTCTACGGGTACGGCCTGCTCGACAACAACGGGCCGTCGAGCAAGCTGGGCTCTTTGGGTGGGGCGCTGCGGGCCGAGATTCTGGTCGGCCCAGCCGAGGTGAGCTTCTCGGGCGCGTGGGTGAATGGCCGGCGGCCCCGCTACGCGATCGACGCGTCGACGCCGCTGGGCCCGTTCGACGTCTACGCCGAGGTCGCCTTCCGCGATGGGCGTGACTTCGTTCAGTACCGCGAGAAGGACCCGACGATGGTGCCGCTGTCGAAGAGCCCCTTCGACATGGAGCCCTACCGGCTTGATGGCCTGCAGGTGCCGACCACTGCGGGCGTTGCGTACAGCTTCAACTACACGGACTCGACGACGCTGGTGATGGGGTTGGAGTATTTCTACAACCCGGGCGGCGCGAGGAAGGCCGTCTACCTGATCCCCGCGGTGCTGGCGGGCACGTATCAGCCGTTCTATGCGGGGCAGCACTACCTGGGCTTCTTCATGCTGGCGCCTGGGTTGCCCAGCGCTCCGTGGATCACGATGTCGCTGAACAACCTGATCAACGTGTCGGATCCATCGGGCATCGTGCGCGCCGACGCTTTCTTCAGGGTGATGAGCTTCCTGCAGATCGAGGTCTTCGCCTCGGCGAACTACGGGCTCGGCGAGTTCCGGTTCGGCGGCACGGTGACGAACCCGGTGACGATGGAGACGTTCTCGATTCCGCTGCCGGTGATGTCGACGGGCGTTGGCCTTCGGGTCAGCATCTAGGCGGGCGGCCGCACCTTCCACCGCCGGTGCAGCCACAGCCACTGGTCGGGGTGGACGCGAATGCCCTTCTCGATCAAAGCGGTGAGCTGCGCGGTGTGGGCGGTGAGGTCTGCCTCGCGATCTCCCGTGTCAGGCAACGGCACGGGGCCATCGACCTGCATGCGCAAGCCCTCGTGGGTTCGAACAGCGAGCACGACGTAGACAGGCGCCCCGGTGCGCAGCGCGGCCAGTGACAGCGACGGGGTGGTGGAGGCGAGGCGGCCGAAGAAGGGCACGAAGACGCCGTGGCGGGCGGGCAGTGACTGGTCGATGAGCTGAACCACGGCTCGCCCCGCTTTGAGGGCGGCGAAGATGCCGCGCATCGCTCCGCGCTGAAGGATGAGCTGGACGCCGGCGGCGGTGCGGGCGGCGACGACGCGGGCGTTGAAGGCCCCTTCGAGCGGGCGGACGACGGCGGAAAAGGCGAACTTCCTGCGGGCCATCACTTCGGCAAAGAGCTCCCAGCTGCCGAAGTGGGCGGAAGCGATCAGCACCGGTTGGTGGGCGGTGAGGCGGGCTTCGAGGGTGGCCCAGGCGGGGCCCGCGATCGCTTCGACGGCGCGCCCCAGCTCGGCGTCGGGAATCAAGTCGGAAGAAATCGACTCGACGGCGGCGAGCGCCATGTTGGCGTAGGCGGCGCGGGCGATGGCCTTCCGTTCGGCCTCGGGCTTCTCGGGAAAAGCGTGGGCCAGGTTGTCGAGGGTGACGGCGCGGCGAATGCCGAGCAGCCAGACGAGGCGGGCCACTGCACGGGCGAGAGAAGCGCGGGCGCCGCGCGGCAGCGCGCGAAGTGCCCCGAGGGTGAGACGGGCGAAGAAGGAAGACAGTGGGCTGCCGGGCGAGCTCGCCTTCCGGCTCAAGGGTCGAGCAAGGTGGGCAGCGTCGCGGCCTTGCACCGGCTCAGGCCGTCGATCGCGCCCTGGATGCGGGAGTTGATGCGCAGCGCGTCACGGAAGCTGGTGGTGGCAAGCTCACAGTTGCCAGCCGCCACTGCGCCCTGCCCCCGCTTCACTTTTTCGCGAATGGTGTCGACCTTTTGCTGCATCGCATCGGCGGCGGCGCGCGAAGGGGTGCCAGCCTCGACGGACTTCAAGAAGATCTCGGCCTCGTCGAGGTTGCCGACCTCGAAGGGCGCCGACGCGCGGGCGAGCGCATCGCGGCTTCGGGCGACGGCCGCGTCATCGACTGCGTTGGGATTCTTCACGTCGGGGTCGGGCGGCTTCACCACGGGATCCTTCACGACCACGACGGGATCTTTGATCACCGGCGGAGGGACGAGCAGGTTCGGGTCGACGGTGGGGCGGGTGAAGAAGAAGGCGGCGCCTCCACCGATTGCGACGAGGCCAAGCAGCGCGAGGATCATCGGCGTGCGGTTGGGCGCGGGCAGGCGAAGCTCGCTGAGGTTGCCTGGGGCACGCCCGTCTGCCGCGACGACCGTGGCGTTCGACGGGTTGATGCCGCCAATCGACATTGCTCCGGGCTGTTCGAGCGGCCTTAGCTTCGGCTGCGACGGCGCCTTCGGAGGCGGGGTCGCCATGCCGAGCTTCGGCAGGGGGTGCTGAATCTCGGTGCCGCTGCGGACGAAGGTCGCCTGCATCGTGGCCGCTTCGCGCTCGGGGTCGGTGGCCACATGGGCGGCCGTTGGCTCGGACGAAGGTGACGGCATGTGGGCCCAGACGCCGGTGCCTGCCCTGCCCGCCTGGGTCGGCATCGCCTGCGCGATCTGGCTGGCGAAGGCCTGCATGTCGGGGAAGCGGTCGTTGCGATTCTTCGCGCAGGCCTTCTGCAGCACGGCCTCGACCTCCGCGTTGTCGAGATCGGCTGAGACGGCGGCGAGCCGGGGCATCGGCTGGACGACCTGGTTGCGGAGGATCTCGGTGATGGTGTTGCCGTCGAACGGCTGCACCCCGGTGAGCATCTCGTAGAGCAGAATGCCGACGGCGTAGATGTCGGCGCGGTGGTCGACGTCGTCGCGGCCCTCGACCTGCTCGGGGGCCATGTAGCGGGGCGTGCCGGCGATGGCGCCCTGCATGGTGAGCTTGGTGCCTTCGTTCATCAGCCGCGCGATGCCGAAGTCGAGCACCTTGACGTGCAGGCCGCGCATGCCCTTGCGGAGCATGATGTTCTCGGGCTTCAGGTCGCGGTGAACGACGTGCTTGCTGTGCGCGTTGCCGAGCACATCGGCGACCTGGAGGATGATGTCGATCGCTTCGCCCAGCGGAATGCGCTTCTGCTCGTGAAGGATCTTCTTGAGGTCGACGCCTTCGCAGTACTCCATCGCAATGAAGAGGTTGCCCTCTTCGTCCTGCCCGAAGTCGTGAAGGGTGACGGCGTTGGGGTGCGCGACGCGGGCGTACGACTTCGCCTCGTTCAAGAAGCGGCGGGCGATCTCAGCGTCTTCTGAAAACTCGGACTTGAGGAACTTCAGCGCGACGCGGTGGCCGATGCCGAGTTGTTCAGCGAGGTAAACGGCGCCCATGCCGCCCTGCCCCAGCTTGCGGACAATCTTGTACTTGCCCTTGATGACCTTCTCGAGCATCCGATCGCTGGACTGCTTGAGCTGAATGGTTTCCGAGACTCCACAGTGCGGGCACTTGCCGCTCCAGCTGGTGTGCTCGCTGCCGCAGCCCTGACAAATAAAGACCGGCATCTGCCCTTGAGAAAGAGGCGCTACTTTTCAGGCGGGTAGCGCGTAGAGAACAACAGCCGCTCGAGCTCGGCGGCCCCGTCTTCGGGAGAATTGCCGAGGGCGTGCGCCGCGCGCAATACCCGCGTCCGGGGATCTTCTTTGAGGCGGGTGTCGAGGACCTTCAGCGCGCCAGCGCGATCGCCGCCCTGAACCAGCGAAAGGCCCTGGTAGAAGACGTACTCGGTGTTGGCAGAGTCGGCGCGGGACGCCTCGGTAAAAAGGGCCTCGGCCTTCTTGAAGTCCTTTTCCTGCAGGGCGGCGAGGCCGTCGAGGAAGGCGGTGCGGGCCTTCTGGTCGGCGGGGGTCGCTCCGACGTCGGCGGCGACCTGGTACAGCGGGCGGGCCGACCGCAGGCGCTCGAGGCTCATCTTCTCGTTGGCGAGCGCGGCCTTATGAATCTCGTCGGCCTTGCTCAGCGCTGCGGCGCCAAGCTTGGCCGCCATGTCGCCGAGGTCGGGGCTCAGGTAGCCGTCTTTGACCAGGGTCGAGAGCTGCTCGTAGGCGCTGCCGGGGCCGACGACGGCGTTCTGATCGAGCGCGGCGTAGAAGGCAGCGCGGGTCTCGACGTACTTCTGGCTGAGGTCGGGCGGCTGGCCTTTCGCGGTGCGGGCCTGGCGTTCACACTGCTCGCTTTCTGCCTGCGCTTTCTTGCGATCTGGCGACTCGGGAGCGGCCTTCAAGTACACGCGGTACACGTAGCAGGCGCGCGAAATCTGCTTGGCGGCGAGAACGGATCTCGCGAGCTGCAGGTAGGTCGGCAGGGTCGAAGGGCTGGCGCGGTTAGCCTGCAAGAAGAGCTCACCGGCCCTGGCGTACTTCTTCTGGTTGTAGAGCTTGGTGCCTTCGGAGACGAGGCTGTCGGCGTTGCCGACGCCCGCGCCAACGAGCGGCGTGCCCGCTGCGAAGCTGGTGGTCGCAGCAAGGACGATCGCGAGGAAACTAGAACGCATAGCCGAGCCCCACGTTGATCCCCATCGAGCCGGACGACTTGACCAGGTTGTTGGTCTCTTCGCCGTAGACGAACCAGGTGTAGTTGTACTGGCCGAAGATGAAGAAGCCTTCGTAGATGTAGAACCGCACGTTGACCCGCGCCGAGGCGAGCAGGTCGAGGACGAGGAAGCCGTCTTTGTACGCGGCGGGGGTGTTCGACTCGACGATGTGGCCGACGCGGAACTCGAAGCCAGCCTGAAGCCCGAAGGTGAACTTCCAGACGGCGATCCGGAACTGCGGCTGCACTGCGCGAATGGTGAGCAGGCTGGCGCGCACCGGGCCGATGGCACCGGGCAGCAGGACGCCGTCCTTCTTCTCGGGCTGCTCGCC
Source organism: Myxococcales bacterium (assembly GCA_038206395.1). Taxonomy (GTDB): domain Bacteria; phylum Myxococcota; class Myxococcia; order Myxococcales; family Myxococcaceae; genus JAGSPQ01. The sequence continues at coordinate 88,891 of JBBRAX010000010.1, forward strand.
CTTCTGGTTGCCGACCGTCATCTCCATTCGATCGGTGTTGGTCAGGAAGCTGACGCCGATCGCGGTGACGCCGATGTACTTGCCGAAGACGCCATACTCGGCCGACGCGCCGAGGAGCGAACGGCTGGGCGTGGTGATGCGCTCGGTGCGGCCGGTGCCCTGGTCACCGAAGCGGCGGCCGACGAGGCGGTTGCTCTCGTAGTTGGCGCCTTCGAACGAGACGTGGAAGTAGGCGCCGCGGCTGTAGGTGAGCTCGGTTTCGGTGGGAGGCGGAGGCGCAGGCGCAGCCGGCGGCACGATGACGTCGTTCTTCACCGTGACCTTCACGTTCTTCGGGTCGGCACTGGCGAGGCCGGGAATCGGCTCGAGCGTCTTGTCGAGCTGGTACTGCTCTTCGGCCTTCACGTTGATGCTCTGCTCGAAGTCTTTGTGGCCTTCGGCGGTGAGGCGAATGGTGTGCTGGCCGGGCAGAATTCCGCGGTCGACCTTGTCTTTGCCCAGGGCCTGGCCGTCGACGGTGATGGTGGTGCCGGCGGGCGACGCAGTGATGACGATGCGGGCGGCGACCTTCTGCAGGTTCTTGTCGAGGCCCGCGGCGCCGCGCACCGGGATGATCAGCGTCTCCTCGATCGGCTGGTGCAGCTTGAGATCGAGCCGGATGACGCGCTCACCCGGCAGGACCTGGGTGTTCAGCGGAGTGACGCCGACCTTGACGTCGTCGACGTAGACGGTGGCTCCCGGGGGGTTCGTCTTGACGTCGAGGCTCGAGGCCACGGGCACGACCTTGGCGACTGCGCCGAGCAGGGCCTTTTCGAGAATCGCGTTGCTGGCAGTCGCGGGAGTGACTTCCTTCGTCGAAGGCCGGTAGCTGACGACGCGAAACTTGAAGCCGGCTTCGTCTTGCCCGCCCTGGATGAGGACGACGCGGTCGAAGCCCAGGGTGGCGACGAAGGGGTCGATCGGGTCGGCGCAGCGCGAGTCGGCGGTGAGGCACGGCAGCTCGGCGAACGTCTTTCCCTTGAGGCTCGTGGCGAGCTCTTTCGGGCCGATGATCTCTTTGCTGCGATCGGCGGCGGGGATGAGCTTGTCGAGGGCCTTTTCAGTGCGGTCGACCAGCGCTTCCTGTCCTGGATACAGGGGGCGAACGAGCCAGAGCGTGCGTTGGGCGAAGGCAGAGGGCGCGAAACACAGCGCCAGGAGAATCGCGATTCGCCCCAGCGGGCGCGTGCCGAACATATACGCGAAGTGTCTACTGTGAGGCGGTGCGGGAGGCCACATATTCCTCCAGCTCTTCCAGCGTCCTCGGCCAGTCTTCTTTCAGCAGCCGGGACAGCGAGCGATCGGCGAGCAACTTGCCCCCCGTCTGGCAGGTGGCGCAGTAGTTGGTCTCGTTGGCCGCATGGACGATGCGCTGCACGGGCGAGCCGCAGACCGGACACGGCTGCTTGTACCGGCCATGTACCGCCATCTCGGGTCGGAAAGCGGTGACCTTGTCGGGCCAGGTGTCGCCGAAGTCTTCCTGCAGCCGGGCCGTCCACTCCGTCAGGCTCTTTCGGGTGGCTTCGAACAGCCGGGCGATCTCTTCCCCCGTCATCGTCTTCGTCAGCTTCACCGGCGACAGCTTCGCGCGGTGGAGGATCTCGTCGCTGTAGGCGTTGCCGATGGCCGAAAAGAGCCGCGGGTCGGTGAGCGCGCGCTTGAGCGTGTGGTTCTCGCTGCGGAGCCTTTCGGCGAACTGATCGAGGTGAATCGAAAAAATCTCGAGGCCGCCGCGATCGAAGGCCTTGAGCGCGTGCTCGCCCTGAACGACGTGAAGTGAGGCGCGTTTCTGGGTGCTGATCTCGGTGAGGATGAGGGTGCCGGTGTCGAAGTCGAAGGCAGCAAGGCCCATGCGGCCGGGGAGCTTTGCCCCTGGTTCGCGCCACTGCAGGCGGCCGGCGATCATCAGGTGGATGACGAGAAAGAGCTCGCCTTCGAGGGCGAAGACGAGGCGCTTGCCGATGCGCGAGAGGCCGATGATCTTCTTCCCGTTCACCGACGACAACGGCGGCTCGACGGAACGCAAGACGAACGGGCTGCCGAGGCGCATGCGCTGCAACGCGTGGCCGAGAATGCGGGGCTCCAGCGCGCTCAGGTATAGCGTGAGGTCGGGGTACTCGGGCACACCAGAAGCTTAACGGCTATTTCAGCTTCAGCTCGCGATCCAGCCGTTCGGCCCAGGCGGCGTGGGCGGCGGCCGAAGGGTGAAGCCCGTCGGGCGCAACGAGCTGCTGCGCCGCCTGCTGTTCCATCAACGCAAACAGGTCGACGTACTGGCCGCCGAACGCCTTCACCTCTTCGGCGAGGATCCGGTTGTAGAGGACGATTTTCGCGTGAAGGTCGGCAGGCTCTCCAAATGCGGCGGCGACGGGAGCGCGCGACCAGTCGGGTTGGGGAATCGCCCAGACGGTTTTGGGGGCGACGCCGTCGCGGGCGAGCGCGGCAAAGATGCGCCTTAAGTTGGCGCGGTAGCCGTCGGGGCCGCGGCCGCGAACGAGATCGTTGGCGCCGATGGCGAGCGTGACGTGGGTGGGGGCGAAGCGCTGGACGACGGGCAACTGCAGGTCGATCAGCTCCTGGGTGGAGTGGCCGTTCACAGCGGCGTTCTCGAGCTGAACGGTGACGCCGCGTCTGGCGGCGATCGCGACGAGGCGGGCGGGAAACGCGACCTCGGGGCTGGTGCCGGTGCCGATCGTGAAGGAGTCGCCGAGGGCGAGGTAGCGCGGCTGCGCGGCGCCGGCGCACGTGGCAAAAAGGAACACCGAGATGAATGAAGCAAGGGCACGCATGTCGAAGGCCTCTACAGGTGAATAAACGTCCCCGGGGTCCGTGTTGTGTACGTGGGCCGCGCAGGAACGTTTTCATGACCAGACAACTCTCAATGATCGTGGTCGGTTTGGCGGTAGCCCTGGGGGCGCTGCCGGCCGAAGCGCGGTTCGGAAAGAAGTCGTCGTCGAATCCCCCCGAGAGCAAGTCGCACGAAGCCGAAGCGGTGAACGCCCCGTCGGACGACCCGGGGTCATCGGGAGGCTCGTACTCGGCGCATCGTGGGCAGGGCCGGCGATATGGCGGCGGCCGCTACGGATACGGGTACGGGTACGGGTATTGGTCGGGGGCTTTCGTGCCCTGGTACGGGTTTGGTTACGCGGCGCCGGTGGTGGTGGTGGAGGCGGGGCCGCGGCTGTTGCCGCCTGAGCCGGAACCCGAGCCGGCAGGTGTGCGGTTGCTGGTGGGCATCGAAGGTCAGGGCTACCGCGGTGGAGTGACGCTCGGAGCGACGGTCGGCGTCGAAGGCGACCGCTGGGGCTTCTTCGCGTCGGGCCAGAACATCGCGATCGAAAAGGACGACGGCACGAAGGGCTATGACCACCTTCAGGTCGCGACGGCGCACGGCACTTTCGCTTTCCTCACCGGGCGCCAGGGCCGGATGCGGTTCGAGCTGGGAGCGGACGCGGTGTTCGCTCCGAACCTGATCGTGGTGGGGCCGACGGGCGGGCTGTCGGGCACGCTGTGGTTGTTCGGGCCGTTGGCGCTGGAAGGCTCGGCGATGGTGACGCCGTGGCCTTACCTGCAGTTCGACGGGAAGATCGGCCTCGCGTTGGGGCTGGGTCCCGTCGGCATCCGGGCGGGCCTCCGGGCGCAGCTGCTCGACGATCGCGGTCTCGTCGACGGCGTGATTCACCAGGACACCTTCCTCGGGCCGTACCTCGGCGTGTCGATGGTGTTCTAAGAAGCGCCCATGGGCCTGGTTGAGCGTGACTTCCTGATGCGGCTGGTGAAGCAGCTGGCCGAGGTGCTCGCTCGGGCGATGAAGCTGAAGCTCGGCAAGAAGCATGAAGAGGCGGCCGAGGTGATCGAGTCGGGCTGCCTGACGTTGCTCGGCATCGACTGGCAGACGCTGGCATGGGTGGACTCCAAGTCAGCGGCGCAGCTGCTGCAAACGCCGGCGCGGATTCACGCGTTCGCGACGCTGCTCGAGAACCACGGGCTGCTTAGCGAGGACAAGGGCGACGCGGCAAAAGCGCGATCGAAGTTCCAGCACGCGCTCGAGCTGTACCGGGAGGCCGGCAATGATACCGGCGCGGTCGAACGGCTGAAGGCGAAGCTCGCTTAGACGGTGATGCCGACGCGCTGGGCGAGCTCGGGCTTGCGCAGCTTCCAGATCACGCCATCGAGCCAGTAGTGCGAGAGGGTGAGACTGACCCAGACGACCCCGCCCCAGGTGTACGCGTCCCAGCCCTTTCCCTGGGTGACGAAGGCGCCTGCGTAGATGACGCCGTAGACGCAGCCCGCGAGCGCGAGCAGGAAGGCGAAGTACATCGCGCCGCGCAGGTAGCCCGGCTGTCCGAGCCAGCTCACGATCTTCGCGTTCGGGTCGACGCCGTCCTTCCACTTGGTGCGGTGGTAGTGGCGAACGATGCCCAGGTACTGAAAGCCGTGCCAGCACGCGGCGGCCGCAAAGGCCGAGGTGTCATCAGTGGTGATGAAATGAAAAGGCACGAAGAAGCCGATCGCCGCGCAGCCGAGAAACGCGGCGCGGATCCACGCGGCCTTCGCCCACGGCTGGTTCCGATCTCGGATGCGCAGGAACATGAAGACCGCGAACATGAAGGCGACGGGCCCAAGCAGGCCGTTCACCACCGCGCCCGGCACCGGGTACCAGAAGATCTCGTAGCCGAAGAGCATGCGCGGCCCGATGTAGATGCGGTGCAGCAGACAGTAGAGGACGAAGAGCATCAGCATCGGCTTTTCGATGCGCATCGCCAGCGACGACTCGGGCTCTCCGGACTTGCGCTGGTAGATGCGCAGGATTCCCCAGTTCTGGGCGACGAAGTGCCACGTTGCCCAGTAGAGAATGGCCGAGTTGAGAATGCGGGTGCCGGTCACGCCGAGCACGAGGTTCGCGTAGACGACGAAGGCGGCAATCATCAGCGGCACGCCGACGAGCAACAGCTTCTGCGATTTCCACTCACGCGAGTCGAAGTACACGCGGGTCCAGGTCGAGATCAGATGAGGGCCGTTCGAGATCACCGCGACGGTGGCCAGAATGTAGAAGCCATCGACCTTGAAGACCGACGCCGCGAGCCATGCGAACAGCACGACAGTGACGCTGAGAAAGAAGAACACGAAGTCCTTGCTCGGCGAGACGATGAACAAAGACCTGGGCGCAGGGGCTGCGATGTCAGCGGTACTCATGTGATGGCCCAGCGTCCTATACCAAGGGTCTGATGATTCCTATCCGGCTGGTCCTGCTGCGGCCGCGCAACGCTGACAACCTGGGGGCGATCGCCCGGGCGATGAAGAATTTCGGGCTGTCCGACTGGGTGGTGGTGGCGCCGAATCCGCAGCTGCTCGAAGGGCCAGGCATGCACCGGCTGGCGGTGAAGTCGGGCGACCTGCTCGAGGCGGTGCGCCGGGTCGAGACGCTGGAAGAAGCAGTGGCCGACTGCACGTGGGTGGTGGGCACGACGATGCGACACATCGAGGGACGGCGAAGGTTGTTCCCGGCCGACGTGGCGAAGGAAGGCGTCGAGCGCGGCGAGGCTTTCGCGATCGTGTTTGGTGACGAGCGCAGCGGGCTGACGAACGAAGACCTCGCGCAGTGCCACGCGCTGTCGGTGATTCCCACCGCGGACGAGCAGCCGTCGCTGAACCTTTCGCAGGCGGTGGTGGTGTACGCGCACGCGCTGTTCGAGGCGCAGCGGGCGTCGAATGGAAAGCCTTTGCCTTTGCCTTCGCCTGCCCTCGCCGATGACGCGGCGCTGCGGGCGATGAAGGCGGCGATCGAAGAGACGCTGACCGCGGCCGGCTTTCTTCACGATGACGGGCGAGGAGCAGTGGACGGCCTGATGGCGACCCTGATGCGCGCGCACCCGACCAGGAAGGAAGCAGGGCTGTGGCTCGCGGCGTTGAAGTCGCAGACGAAGGCCCTGGTGCGGAAATGAAGTGGGCCGTGATGATGCTGCTGCTCGCGATGCCTGGGTGCAACTGCCAGCCGGGAAGCGGGCCCGACGGCGGAGGCGGAGGAAAAGGCGGGGGCGGTGGCAGCGGAGGCGGCGCCGCAGTTACCGGGCGCTGCGACACGGACCTCGAGCGGTTCAAGACGGGCACGGGGACGTTGAAGCTCGTACCAATCACCGACAGCACGCAGCTGATTGGCGGGCCGACGGCGTACGGGAAGTTAGGCGACTACCTTTTTCAGAACGAGAAGATCCGCGTCATCGTGCAGGGCTTCGACCGCCACATCGGCGCGCAGCCTTTTGGCGGCACGATTCTCGACGCGGACTTCGTGCGGCCGGCGGGCGAGCCCGGGCAAGACCAGTTCGGCGAGCTGGGGCTGCTCTACAACTTCGGCCGAACGCTCGACCCGGACAAGTTCGAGATCCTTTCTGACGGCAGTGACGGCAGGTCGGTGGTGTTGGCGGTGACGGGGCTCGACGCGGCGAACGACTACCTGTCGATTCGCAACCAGCTGCGGAACATGGTCGGCCAGCTGCCGGTGACGGATCCGTACGAGCCGGTGACGCTGAAGATGACGAGCTACTTCATCTTGAATCCGAACGAGCAGCGGCTGCGGTTCGTGACGGCGTTCTGCAACACGAGCCCGGTGAAAGAGGTGGTGCTGGCGGTGGGCGACCTCACCGACCCGGGCTACGTGCTCGAGCTCTTCAACCCGCAGGCGTGCACGGCGGGCTTCGGCAGCGGAGGCCTGTGCTTCGGCCTCGATCGCATGAACTGGTTCGGCTACCAGGGCAACGGCATCGCGTACGGCTATTCGCCGTACAAAGCGGGATCTCCGCTGCAGCCCGAGCCACAGAACGCGGTGCTGACGGTCGCGGGAATCACCGGCACGATCATCGGAGCTGCGGGCCTCAACGGCCTGCTCACCTGGTTCGACGCGAGCAAGTCGAGCTGGCAGGGCGAGCTGCGGCTGCCCGGCGGAGGCAACGGCGTCTTCGCGCGCGACTTCGTGATTGGTCGGGACTTGGGGGAGCTCAATAACCTGATCGAGGGCGAGCGCGCGAAGGTGACCCAGGATCTGCCGGGCGAGGTGGAAGCGACGGTGACGTCGAACGGCGCTGCGCTGGCGAACGCGCGGGTCACCTTCCAGAGCAACAACGGCAACGTGGTGCTGATCACGGGCGCGGACGGAAAAGCAAAAGGGCTGCTGAGCCCGCGCCTGTGGACGGCGGCGGCGTGGACCCCGGGGCGGAACCCTTCGATGCCGAAGCCGGTGACGATCTCGGCGACGGCGCCCGCGGCGGTGGCCTTCGATCTGGTGACCCCGCGGACGCTGACGGTGAACGTGCGCGAGGCGAACGGCGGCGCGATGCCGGGGCGGGTGACGGTGCTTTGCGCGTCGGGTCCCTGCCCTGCTCCGCAGCGGACGCTGGTGGCGTTCGCCGACGTGCACAAGGATCCGATGCCGGACAACGTGCAGGCGGTGGGGTTCGTGGGCGTGACCGGGACGCTGACGCTGCAGTTGCCTCCGGCGCAGTACCTGGTGCTGGTGAGCCGGGGGCCCGAGTACAGCATTCACCCGAACGGCTATCCCTCGACGCCGGGGACGTCGGTGGATCTGCGGAATGCGAATGGCACGGTGAACGCAGTGTTGGCGCGGGTGATCGACACGACGAACGCGATGGAGATCCTCAACAACGCAGACGACGAGTTTGACGCGCAGGGGCTCGCCGCGCGCGGGCGGATGAACGACTGGATGACGCTGCTGTCCCGCGGGCTGCCGATCGTCGCGACCGGCACCAGCGACACCCACTACCGGGCGATGACGACGGGCTGGCGCTCCTTCGTCGAGATGGGCGTCGATGCGCCGGCGCAGTTCGACCCGATGCTGATGTCGACGCGGCTCAACGCGATGCGCGCGATGGTGACGAACGGGCCGTTTGCGAAGATCTCGGTGTACCGGGTCGATGCGGCGGGGACCCAGGTGACGCCGTCGACGGGGCCAGGCGGCACGGTGGTGCAGGACGTTCGCGATCTCGGGGTGAGCCTCGACATCCAGGTGCCCGAGTATCTGGACGTCACGCGCGTCGAGCTCTACCTGCACAAGACGCAGGACGATCTCGCGTGCCCCATCGACCCGCTGTCTGCGAAGGCGGCGACGACGCGCGTGGCCTGTGACGGCGTCACGAACTCGAACTGGCCAGCGTCGGGGATCTCGGCGACGCAGGCGGTGGCCCTCAACGCGTCGGATCTACAGACCGTGACGACGGACTCGGGCGTGACGTACCGGCGGTACCGCAAGGGGGTGACGTTTCGTGTGCCCGCGCCGACGACCGACAACTGGGTCGTCGCGATGATCTACGGCAGCCGCACGCTGTTCCCGCTGAACTTCAACCCGCCCGGCAGCAGCGGGGCGTCTCAGCCGACCGCTCCATTTGCGCTCACGAACCCCGTGTTCATCGACGCGAACGGGGGTGGCTACGACAAGCCGCCGTTCAAGACGTCGGGGAGTACGCGGCGGGTCGCTTTGCCTGAGCGGGAGATCGTGCCACCCGGGTCGGTGGAAGAGATGCTGCAACGGTGGGGGGCTTTCGTCGGGACGCACTGAAGCTGCGGGAGGTTGGAGAAGTCCGTTCTTGCTGATGCTCAGCCTCCGATGCTCTCGGATGAACGGGCGCGCGGGGGATCCTGTCTGAGCGGATTCACTTCAGTTTCCGTCCGAGCTTCCCCAGCGGTACCCGAGGTCGTCGATCTGCCAGAACAATTCGCCGACCAGCGCGCCGGAAACGACGAGCCGATCGGCGTGTTCACGCGCCTCCACATACGCCGCAGCGCCCGCCGCATCGAAGGTGTGAAAGACGAGCGTGTCGAGCTGCGCGAGCCGCGCGGCGAGAAGCTGCAGCAGCGCCATCAGCCGGTGATTTCCGCCGTACGCGCCGCAGCCCCAGTGGCCGGTGTGGATGACGACCGATGCTCCCTGCGACTCGAGCCGCGCAGCAGTGAAGCCCGTGAAGGCGGTGCTGACGACGGTCGAGATCTCGGCGGGCGAGTACCTGCCCGAGCCGCCGGCAGGGGCCTCCATCGCGAGGATGTTGCTGACGGTCGCAGGGTCCAATCGCGCGACGAGGCTCCGAATGGTCTCGAGCGTGGCGCGGTGCATCGCGTTGCCGTAGATCGAGCGCCCGCCCCTCGACGTCGCGATCGCACACGACCGTTCGGCCCCCTTCACCAACACCGGCGTCGCGCGCTCGCCCTCGGTGGTCAGCGGAACCAGCCCCGCGATCGGCTCGGCCACCAGCGACTCGCGAAGCGACGCCAGCACCGGATGCTCGGCGACCTGGTGCTCGTCCTGTGCGAACAACCCCGACCCGTACGCATAGAAGAGGTTCGCATCGGCAAAGTTCACGTGCCACGCCACAGAGCCCGGCGCCGCAGCGGCGTAGTCGAAGACCCCCGCCTGGCTCTTCCACTCGCACGCACGAGAAGGCACTCGCGCCGGCAGCGACCCCGCCTTCCACCGCGTCACCTCGATCTGCCCCCGCACCGGCGTGGCGATCGCGTGAATCAGCTTCTTGTTGGCGTCTTGAAGCTTCGGCGGGTGCCGCGCCGCCAACGCCTCGCCATCGAAGCTCGCCCGCGCCAACAGAGTCACCTCGTCCGCCTCAAGAGTCATATGGACTCTTTAGTCCGTCTGATCAGGTTCCGGCAAGTCGTCTTGCCTTTGCCGGATATGTGGGGGATACGCGCCGCCCGACAGATTTTGGCCCTTCAGTGGGCACTTGAAGGAGGTGAAAAAGCTCAATGACGACCATCCGCGTCAAGGACGGCGAGTCGATCGAAGGAGCGCTGAAGCGCTTCAAGAAGGCCACCGAGAAAGCAGGAATTCTCTCCGAGATTCGCAAGCGTGAGCACTACGAGAAGCCTTCTGTGAAGAAGAAGAAGAAGGCGCTCGCAGCGAAGAAGCGTGCAGTGAAGAAGCTGCGCAAGAACTTCTAAGCGCCGTCAGTGGGTGCGAGGGGTTGGCGTCAAGTCAGCCTCTCGCCCTACCCCTTTTCCCTGGAGAACCCCATGGCGACCCTGAAAGAGCGCATCGATGCTGACCTGAAGGATGCGATGCGGGCGAAGGACGAGCTGAAGCTCAACACGCTGCGGATCATGAAGAGCAGCATCAAGTACAAGGAAGTCGAGCCGGGGGCGTCGCTGTTGGACGAGCCGCAGATCCTTGGAGTGTTCACCACGATGATCAAACAGCGCCGCGACTCGATCGAGCAGTTCCGCGCTGGTGGACGCAATGATCTCGCGGACAAGGAAGAGAAGGAAATCGCGGTGATCCAGCTGTACATGCCGCAGCAGCTGTCGGCCGCCGAGCTCTCGGCTGAGATCGCCAAAGCCATCACCGAAGCGAACGCCACCAGCGCCAAAGACATGGGCTCGGTGATGAAGATCGCGACTCCGCGCCTGAAGGGAAAGGCCGAGGGCAAGGCCATCTCGGAAGAAGTGAAAGCGCAGCTGGCGAAGCTCGGCTAGGTCAAAGACCGTTAGTGATTCCCGATTCCAAGATCGACGAGATCCGTGAGCGGATCGATCTCGTCGCGCTGATGACCCGCCATGGGGTCGAGCTCAAGAAGTCGGGGCGCAGCTTCAAGGGGTGCTGTCCTTTCCATCAGGAAAAGACCCCCTCGTTCCACGTCTGGCCCGACGAGAAGCGCTTCAAGTGCTTCGGCTGCCAGGCGGGCGGCGATGCGTTCAGCTTCCTGCAGCGGTTGTTCGGCAAGCCCTTCGTCGAGGCGGTGCGAGACCTGGCGAAGGACGCGGGCGTCGACCTCGAGGAATCTACCGACCCGACCTTTCGCGACAAGGCGCAGATCAAGGACGCCACCGATGTCGCGGCCGAGCACTTCAAGTCGCGGCTATGGGACGCGGTGGCCGGCAAGCGCGCCCGCGAGTACCTGCTGAGCCGCGGCGTCACCGAAGACGTCGCGCGCGCGTTCGGGCTCGGCTGGGCGCCGCTGGCGTGGACGGAGCTCGCCGACAAGCTTCGCGAGCGCGGGCTGATTCCCGCCGGCGAGAAGTCGGGGCTCATCTCGGCCCGGGCTTCGGGCGGGCACTACGACATGTTCCGAGGGCGGCTGATCATCCCCATCCGCTCGCCGGAAGGCCGCACCATCGCTTTCGGCGGGCGGCTGCTCGAGGGCGACGACGGCCCCAAGTACCTGAACTCGCGCGAGTCGCTGCTCTACAACAAGAGCGACACCCTCTACGGGCTCGACCAGGCGCGCGACGAGGTGCGGAAGAAGAAGAGCGTCGTGCTGTGCGAGGGCTACTTCGACTGCATCGGCCTGCACCAGGCGGGGGTGAAGCAGGCCGTCGCGTTGTGCTCGACCGCGCTCACCCCGGGCCACATGACGGCGCTGGCCCGCGCGGAAGCCAAAGAGCTGGTGCTGCTGCTCGATGGCGACGACGCGGGGCGAAAGGCGGTCGAACGGCTGGCGGCTCCGATTCTGGCGGCAGGGGGCAAGGCGCGGGTGGCCACGCTGCCCGACGGCGAAGATCCCGACACCTGGGCGCGAAAGGTGGGGGCCGAGGCGGTGCAAAAGCTGATCGAAACGGCGCCCCCGCTGACCCAGTGGTTGTTTCAGACCGTGCTCCCACAGGGCCCCACCTCGAGCTTCGAAGCAAAGATGGACGCGCTCGAACGCCTGCGCCCGATTGCCGCGGGGTTGCCGGTGGGCCTGATGCGGTCGGCCTTCTTCGGGGCGCTGGCAGCGACGATGGGGCTGCCAGCCGCCGAGCTTGAATCGACGCTGAAAGGGAAGCCCGGGCAGGTCAGGGCTGTTCCCAAGCTGGTGTCGGCAGTCGAGGAAAAGCCCCCCGAAGAGTGGGAGGCGCTTTTTGCCGGCGCAGTGCTGCGGGACGTAAGACTGCTGCAGCGGGATCAGTTCCGGGCGGCCGATGACTTGAAGCACACCGGGCTGCGCAACCTGGTGGCGGCGCTTGGGTCGGGCAGCTCGAAGGAAGACGCCCTGTACGAGGCAAGCGAAGCGGTGAAGCGGGCGCTAGAAGACCTGGCGATTCGCAAGGCGCTGCCGGAAGACGTTTCAGGCCTGGAACAGGCCTTTCTCGTGGTTTGTCGAAGGCTGAAGCTGAGAGGAATCGATGAGCAGTTGGCCCGAATTGCCCGCGAGTTGGCCCAGGCGGGTGGCTCGAGCTCGGACCTGACGGATGAGTCGCGCGACCTGCTGTCGCAGCAAGCACAGCTGCTCGGACTCAAGCGGCAGATCCAGGCACAAAAAACCTGATGTTCATTATTTGAACTTTTCAACCGTTGTGGAGTAACAGCCGCGGATTCGTTTCCTGCAGCCCCTCTACGCGCGACCCAAAAGGCGGACCCCAAGCACCATGCCCACCAAGAGCACCAAGGCGAGCAAGGCCCTTTCCAAGAAGGACAAGGAGCTGAAGAAGAAGAAGAAGGGCGCGGAGCGCGACGAGAAGGCGCGCATGAAGGCGCAGAACGAGGCGCGCAACGCAGCCGATGCGAAGGCCTATTCGGACGCGCAGGAAGCAGCGTCGATCGCGCGCGAGAAGCTGAAGAAGATGGGCAAGGGCAAAGGCGAGGTCGATTCGACCGACATCGAAGAGCAGGCCGACGCGGCTGCCGCCGATGTCGACGTCAACCTCGACGCCGAGAAGGACGTCGTCGAAGAAGAGCCCATTGGCGACCGCAAGGAAGTCAAAGACCTGATCGAGGCGGGCCGGCAGAAGGGCTTCCTCACGTATGACGAAGTGAACGACGCGCTGCCCGCGGACGTCGTGTCGTCGGATCAGATCGACGACGTGATGAGCATGTTCGGCGACAACGACATCGAGATCGTCGACGCGCAGAAGGCGGCGCAGGCGACCGAGGTGAAGCCGACGGTGGCCGCCACCGACGAAGCCGAAGGTGAAAAGGCCAAGGAGGAGGAAGAAGACGAGAAGGAAGAGGAAGAGCCGGGCGGCAAGAGCAACGACCCCGTTCGCCTCTACCTGCGCAAGATGGGCTCGGTCTCGCTGCTGACCCGCGAAGGCGAAGTCGAGATCGCCAAGCGCATCGAGGAAGGCGAGAAGGAAGTGATGCGCTCGCTGCTCGCGTGCAAGGTCGCGGTCGTCGAGCTGATCGAGATCGGCACCAAGCTGAAGACGGGCAAGCTGCGGATCCGCGAAGTGGTGAAGGACGCTCCGGAAGAGCCGGCGGCGGAGAAGGAAGAGGCTGAGGTCGAAGAGGTCGCCGACGAGTCGACCGAGGCCGGCCAGCTTCAGCTCAACCAGAGCGAGCTCAACCGCATCGAGACCATCTGTAAGGGCCTCGAGAAGCTGCGGAAGTACGCGAAGGAATGCGACGACCTCGAAGAGGACCTTCAGAAGAAGGGCGCTGAGGCGAAGAAGAAAGAGCTGCGCCAGGAAGTGAAGGACCTGCGCGTGAAGATGATGGAAGTGCTGGAAGAGCTGCGGCTGAACAAGAAGCAGATCGACCGCATCGTCGGCCACATGCGCACCCTGATCGAGACGGTCGACAAGGCCGAGCAGGATCAGAAGGACTACTACCGCCAGTACGGCATCCCCGTTGCCGACCTGAAGGTGATGCTCAAGCAGGCGATGGGCGACGAGGCGGCGGCGAAGAAGCTGCAGCGGCGCATCAACATCACCCGTGAAGGCATGGAAGCGATGGATCGCGACCTGCGCACGGCCGATCGCAAGATTCGCGAGATCAAGGAAGAGACCCAGCTGTCGACCGAAGCGCTTCGCGTGCAGTACGAGGCGATTCGTGGCGGCGAGCACCGGGCTGAGCGCGCGAAGAGCGAGCTGGTCGAAGCGAACCTTCGCCTCGTCGTCTCGATCGCGAAGAAGTACACGAACCGCGGCCTGCAGTTCCTCGACCTCATCCAGGAAGGGAACATCGGCCTGATGAAGGCGGTCGATAAGTTCGAGTACAAGCGCGGCTACAAGTTCAGCACCTACGCGACGTGGTGGATCCGCCAGGCGATCACCCGCGCGATCGCCGACCAGGCCCGCACCATTCGTATTCCGGTGCACATGATCGAGACGATCAACAAGCTCATCCGCACGAGCCGTTACCTGGTTCAGGAAATCGGCCGCGAGCCGACGCCTGAAGAGATCGCCGAGAAGATGGAGCTCCCGCTGGACAAGGTCCGCAAGGTCCTCAAGATCGCCAAGGAGCCCATTTCGCTCGAGACGCCGATTGGCGAGGAAGAAGACTCGCACCTCGGCGACTTCATCGAAGACAAGACGCTGGTCAGCCCGTCTGACGCCGTCATCAACATGAACCTGGCGGAACAGACCCGCAAGGTGCTGGCGACGCTGACGCCGCGCGAAGAGAAGGTGCTGCGCATGCGGTTCGGCATCGGCGAGAAGTCGGACCACACGCTGGAAGAGGTGGGTCAGGACTTCGAAGTGACGCGCGAGCGCATTCGGCAGATCGAAGCGAAGGCGCTGCGGAAGCTGCGTCACCCGTCGCGCAGCAAGCGGCTGCGCAGCTTCGTCGAGTCGTGATCAGTTGAAGGTCACCCGCGGCGCGCCCGCTTCAGTCGGGCGCGCGGCGGCCAACCTCCGGCACTTGGCGACGACCTGCTGCGCGAGCAGCGGCGCCGCCTGCGCGAGGAGGCGTTTGCGAAGCTCTTCACTGCGGCGGTTCACCAGCGGCGGCGAGGTGGTCACGTCGCCGCGAATGCGCTCGTGCACCGTGAACAGAATGGTGCCCGTCTTCACGTCGAACAGCGTCGCCTCGAGCACGCCCGCCTGTTCCACCGTTTCGCCGGGCGCGAGGAAGGCGCCGAGAATGGTCGGGTACAGCGCAGCCCAGCCGTTGCTGCGCGACTCTTCGTTGAAGCGCTGGCGGTAGAGCAGCAGGTACTCGGTGCGGTACCGGCCGGCGAGCTCGCGAAGGCCCGCGACACCGCGATCGGTCGGCCAGTCGGTGGACACTTCGGTGGTGAGCTCGAAGAGGCCCGACTGTTCCAACGTGTCCGACACTTCGGCCGGCGTGGCCTCCTGCGGCACTTCACCATCGAGCTCGTAGCGGCTGGCGACGGGCACCACCCCCAGGCGGGCTCCGGCTTCGAGGAACACGGGCGACGCGAGGATGTCGCGCAGCTCGGCTTCCCCCACCGCCCCTTTGTCTCGGGCGAAGTGGTTCTCGGTGAGTGGCATCGCCTCCATCACGGGCATGGCGGCGGGGCGGTGGGCGGAGCAGGCAGAGAAGACGATGGCAGCGATCAACGAAGCAGTGAGGCGCATGGGGTTCCCTCGGGAAGAAGAAGACGAGGGAAGAATCCAATAGGGTGGACCTGCGGCACTTCACGGCACGGGCAGGGGATCTTCATTTTTTCGTCATGACCGAGTTCGAGACGAAGGTGGCAGCGGTGGTGAAGGCGATTCCGCGTGGGCAGACGTTTTCGTACGCGCGGGTCGCGCTGTTCGCGGGGAAGCCCGGAGCGGCGCGTGGGGTGGCGCGCGCGCTGCGAGTGGCCAAAGGCCTGCCGTGGTGGCGGGTGATCCGGTCTGACGGGACGCTTGCCAGAGAAGTGGCCAGCGAGCAGGCGCGGCGGCTGAAGAAGGAAGGCGTCGAGGTGAAGGGCCGGCGGGTGGCGCGCTAGCGCTTCATCTTCGCCAGCTGCGCTTTTGCTTTGTCGTGAATCGCGTCGCCGCGCGGGGCGAGGTCCATCGCCTGCTCGAAGTTGCGTGCGGCGTCGTTGGGGCTGCTCTCGCGCAGCTCGAAGCCGAGCAGGTACGCGGCGCGGGCGCGATCGCGCATCTGGGTTTCCCACCCTTTCAGCTGTTCCTTCACCCGGGCCTGCAGCGCGGCGTCGTTGGGCGCGAGCTCGGCGGACTTCTTGTAGAGGCGAATCGCTTCGCCAGGGTGGTCGTCGCGAGAGAGCATCGCCTTCTGGAACAGGTCGTCGGCGTTGCCCACGTCTTCGGGCGGCAGCTCGGGGCCGGCATCCACTTCGGCGGCAGCGACGGGGGCGCCTTCCGCGGGCTTCCTGCAACCGGCGAGGACGAGCAGAACGAGAAGAAAGAGGCGCATGGAGGCCGTCAGCGTACTGCCGCGGCGACGTGCCGCAACCCGGACTCGAACCACCGCGGGTGCGAGATGAGCTGGTTGATCACGAACCGCCGCAGCCACGGCCGGCGGGCGACCCAGACGAGGCGAGCGGCCTGGGCGGCGTAGGCGTCGAAGTCGGCGGCCACGGCGCGCTCATATGGCTCGAGGCTGGCGGCCGTGGCCCCCGCGGCGAGGGCCTTTGGCAGGCACGCGCCCAACGCAGCAGCGGCGGTGAAGCCAAGGGTCAACCCTTCCCCGGTGATCGCGTCGAGGTAGCCGGCCGAGTCGCCCAGCAGCACGAAGCGGTCTTTCACGCGGCGGGGCACGTCGTGGCGCAGCGGGCCGGCGCCTCGCACTGCGGAGTCAGGCGTCGCGTCCTGAAGGCGCCCGGCGATCGCCGGGAAGCGGGCGAGCAGCTCGGGGAAGCTGACCTTGTCGGGCAGCGCGCCGTCTTCCCAGAGGAAGGCGACCCCGATGCGGTTCTTCCCAGCCGGCGTGATGTACGCCTCGGCGCCGTTGGCGAAATGCACCTCGACGCGAGGGCCCCAGGGCGCACAGACGAAGTGCTGGCGAAGGCCGAAGCGAATCGCTCCGGTGTGCGGCACTTCCATGTTCTCGGCTTTGCGCAGCGGCGAGTGAAGGCCGTCGGCCGCGACGAGCAACTTCGCCTCGAGCTCGCGGGAGTCGGTGTCGAGCCGCACCCCACCCGGCTCGATCGTATGGCTGCGCAGCGCGCTTCCTTCGAGCAGCTCGACCCCGGCATCGCGCGCGGCGTCGACCATTGCCTGGGCGAGCGCGAGGCGCCGAATGCCGAGGCCTCCTGGAACAGGCAGGCGGCCTTCGACGTAGCGCCCGTCTTCCTGCACGTAGCGAATCGTCTCGAAGGGCGAGCAGTCGTCGGCCGAGATGCGGGCGCTGACGCCGAGGCGCTGAAGCGCGGTGAGCCCTGCGGGCATCAGGCCTTCACCGCACGCCTTGTCGACCGGCAGCGGGTGGCGCTCGAGGACGACGACAGAACAGCCGGCGCGGCGGGCCTCGAGGGCGGCGGCGAGCCCAGCGGGGCCCCCTCCGACGATCGCCACGTCCCAGATCATGCGCCGAGCTTGCGGCGCGCGTGGGCCAGGGCCGACTTCGCCATCTCGCCACCGACCGAGAGAAGGTTGACCGGCTTCGGAGCGGCCAGCTGCCCCGCGAGGTACTGCCGCAGCGCCTCGGCGTGGCGAAGCTTCCCGCTGCTGGTCCGCGGCAACGTCCCGGGCGCGAGCACCACCACCGTGTGCGGACGAATGCCGGTGCGGGCAGAGATGGCGGAAGCGATCTGGTCGGCAAGGTCAGAGGGTGGCGCGTCGCCCTGCTCGGCGAGGATCAGCAGCGCTTCGTCCTGCGAGTCGGGGGCGATGAAGCCACACGCGACTGCGCAGCCGGTGCGAACTCCGGCAACCGACTCGAGGCACTCTTCGAATTCCTGAGGAGCGTGGTTGGCGCCGCGGATGATGATGATGTCCTTGGCGCGACCGCACAGGTACAGCTGGCCGGCGTCGGTGAAGCCGAGATCTCCCGTGTCGAGCCAGCCGTCTTTCAGCGCGCGCGCGGTGGCGTCGGGGTTGGCGAAATACTCCTTCATCAGGAAGGGGCCCTTGGCGAAGACGTTGCCAACCTGCTTCTCATCGAGCACCGCGCCGGCGTCGCTGCGAATCTCGAGCTCACAGCCGGGCACCGCGCAGCCGACAGAGACCAACGCACGCGTGCCGGCGACGACTTCACGCTTCTCGGCCAGCACCTGCGCGTCGATGAAGGCCACCGCCTTCTCGCCCTTCGCCGGCGTGAAGCTCACCGCGAGCGCCGCCTCGGACAACCCGTAGACGGGCATCAGCGCCTCGCGGCGAAAGCCGTAGCGGCCGAAGCGTTCACAGAAGCGATTCATCACCTCGGCAGAGATCGGCTCGGCGCCGTTGAGCGCGTACGTCCAATGCGAGAGGTCGACGCCTTCGAGCTCTTCGTCGCGCACGCGCTTGAGGCACAAGCCGTACGCAAAGTTCGGAGCGGGAGAGATCGTCGCCTGGTGCCGCGACAGCGCGCGCAGCCAGATGGAAGGCTTCGCGAGAAACGCTTCGGGCGGCAGCAGCACGAGATCGCCGGGCGCGTACATCGCCTCGAGCAGACAGCCGATGAGGCCCATGTCGTGGTACAGCGGCAGCCACGAGACGCCCTTCTCTCTCGTGCCGGGCTGCTCGACCAGCAGCGCGCGCAGCGAGGCGAGCTGGGCGACCAACGCCAAGTGGGTCAGCGCCACCGGCTTCGGGTCCACCGTCGAGCCCGATGAGAACTGAATCAGCCCCAGCATGTCGGGCGTGACGTCGACGGCCAGCGCGTCGTGCGCGTCGTCCATGACTTCGGTGACGGTGGGGCAGCCGAGTGCAGGCCGCGCGAGCTCGACGGCCTTGCCGAGCAGCAGGCGGATCCGGCGATCAGTGAGGACGAGCTTCGCTCCGGCGATCTGCAGCATCCGGCCGGTGGTGCGGGCGTACTCGTCCATGCGGCCGAGGCGCACGGGCGGGTAGAGCGGCACGGGCACGGCCCCGGCGAGCAGCGTGCCGAAAAACGCATCCATGAAGTCCGCGCCCGTCGGCAGCACCATCGCCACGCGATCGCCTCTGACGACGCCGAGCTTCGCGAGCGCTGCGGCCATTCGCTGCGCGCGCGCTTGCAGCTCGGCCCAGGTCAGGCGCGTCTCGACTTCTCGCGCATCGACGAGGAAGAGCCCGAGGTCGGTCGAGGCGGCGTGGGCGAGCGTGGCGTTGAGCGTCGAGAACTTCGGCGCGGCCAACGGCTGCCCGACGAGGCGCGCCTTCAAGCGGATTCTCGGACGCGCTGGACGACGAGCTTCACCAGATCGCCGACGGTGGTGATCTGCCCGCCGTCTTCTTCCTGCAGCTTCACGCGAAAGCGGTTCTCGAGGCCGACCGCGACGACGATCATCGCCATCGAGTCGAGGTGGAGGTCTTCGTTGAGGCGCGCCGCGGCGGTGACGTCGCCGCTGAACTCGAGGTCCGTGCGCGCGATGCGGCGAATCTCTTCCAGCACCTGTTCGGCGAGGTCAGCCACCCTTGCCTCCGCCGGGGATGAACCGGCTCTTGCCCGCGAAGGCTTCCTGCCAGCGATCGCCCAGGGCCTTCTCTTCCGCGCGGATGCGAACGGCGAGCAGCATTGCGTTGCCGATCGAGAACACGGCGGCGGTGATCCAGTTTCCGTAGATCAGCGGCACGGCGAGCAGCTCGATCACGACGGCGACGTAGTTCGGGTGCTTGATGAAGCGGTAGGGGCCGGTGGTGACGGGCGCCGATCCCGGCATCACGATCACCCGCGTGTTCCACTTCTCGCCCAGCGTCGAGATCGCCCAATACCGAAGCGCCTGCGCGACGAGCGCGAAGGCGAGCGCGATCAGCCCTGTCACGCCAGGCTCGGCGCGATCCAGGAGCCACGGCTCGGCCACGCAGGCCACCAGAAACGCGGTGTGGAAGACCGTCATCACCCGGTAGTGGCGAATGCCGACTTCGAGCGCTCCGTTCGCGAAGGCCTTCGCCGCGTTCCGCTGGGAAAGCTTGAGCTCGTAGAGCCTCTCGATCGCGAGCAGCGCGACGAAGCCGGTATAGGCCCAGAGCATCACCACTGCAGCAGCACCAGCTCGGCGCAGAAGCCGGGCCCCATCGCCATCAAGAGCCCGAGCTCACCCGGCTTCGGCTCGCCGCTGTCGAGCAGCTCTGACAGCACGTGGAGCACCGAGGCCGACGAGAGGTTGCCGACGTCGCGCAGCGATTTCCACGAGCGGGCCAGCGCGTCCTTCGGCAGCTCGAGCGCGGACTCGAAAGCCTTCAGCACCTTCGGCCCGCCGGTGTGGGCGACCCAGTGTTTGATCTTCGAGCGGTCGAGGCCCTGCGTCTTGAGGAACGTGTCGACGTTGTTGCGAATGTGGCCGGTGACGAGGTCGGGCACTTTGGCCGAGAGGACGACCTTGAAGCCGCCGTCGACGAAGTCCCAGCCCATCGTGCGTTCGGTGTCCGGGTAGAAGATCGAGCGGGTCGCCACCACCGCGGGGCCGTGGGTCGAGACATCGGCCCCGGACATGATCAACGCCGCGGCCCCGTCGCCGAAGAGGCCTGACGAGATGATGTTGGGAATCGACAGGTCTTCGCGCTGCAGGGTCAGCGAGCAGAGCTCGACGGAAAGAAGGAGGGCGTGGTGCGTGGGGAAGGCGCGCAGGTAGTCCGAGACGCGGGCAGTGCCGGCGGCTCCGGCGACGCAGCCGAGGCCGAAGATCGGGGTGCGCTTGATGTCTTCGCGAAGCTTGAGGCGGTTGACGAGGCGGGCGTCGATCGACGGCGTCGCGAGGCCGGTGACGCTGACGAAGTAGATCGCGTCGAGGTCCGAAGGCTTCAGGCCGCCCTTCTTCAGCGCGTCCAGCACCACCTGCTCGCCGAGGTCGACGGACGCCTTGATCCACGCGTCGTTGCGCTGCGCGAAGCTGGTCAGCCCCGGGTACTGGTCGAGCGGCAGCGCAAGGTGCCGGCCTTCGACGCCGACCGCGCGGTGAAGCTGCTCGAGGCGGTCGAGGTTGAAGTGCTCCTTCGCCCACTGCGCGCGAAACGCCTCGATCAGGCGCTCTTGCGACGCGTAGTGGGGAGGCACGCCCCGGGCGACTGTTCGCAAGCGCGGGTGCATGGTGACAGGGGTAACAGAGGCTATAAGCATCCGCGAGTCCCTTTTCACGAAGGGCCCTTAGCTCAGCGGTCAGAGCTGTCGGCTCATAACCGATTGGTCCCTGGTTCGAATCCAGGAGGGCCCACTGCTTTCAACTGCGCAGGGCGACTGAGAAACAGCGGTCGCCCGCGCTCCCTCGGATTTGTGCTCGCCACTGTTCCGCAGTGCCGGCGCAGTGCTTTCTGCGTTTGCGGCCATCGAGAGCACCTCGGCGACCGGCAGCGCGGGCGCTTCGAAGGTGAGCGTTTCGATCCCGCTGCGCATGTCCTCGAGGTCGAGGTGCCCGTAGACCTCGGCCGTAATCGTCGGCGAGGAATGGCGAAGTACGCGCTGGACGACGGCGAGCGGCACTCCGGCCTTGAGCATCAAGGTGGCCGTCGTGTGTCGCAGATCGTGGAACCGGGTTCGCCGGGGCACTGGGGAGGGCCAGAGTTTGAAGTCGCACCTGGGGCACGGCCGCACCTCGGAATCGGCGGACGCCTCGGAGTGACCGCAGCCCTTGCGGCGACACTTCAGAACCCAGCCGTCGACCAGCCCCGCCCGGTTCATCGCCGCGCGGAGAATGTCGGCGAGGTCGATGTGCTCGCGGTGCATCGAGCCATCGGCACGGGGGAACACGAGCGCGGAGGTCGATCGCCGGATCGCTTCAGCGAGGTAGGGCCGTAGCTCGGGGTGAATGGGGAGCACTGCAGCACGGCCGCCCTTGGTGGTGTCGGCGCCCCAGCTGTGAGCGACCAGCAGCGAGCCGGCCTCGAGATCCACGTCCGCCTTCCGAAGCGCGACCAGCTCGCCCCGCCGCATGCCGGTGTAGACGGCGCACGCGAACATCGGGCGCCAGCACTCCGCGACCTCCCGCAGCATCAACGTCACTTCGGCAGGCTTGAGATAGGAGGCCACGCGGCGCGGCACCTTGCGCCGAGGCACGGCGATCGCGGGGTTCAGGCCGCTCCAGAGTCCGCGTTGCGCCGCCTTGACGAAGACCGTCCGAACGAAACCGCGAAGGTTGTTCAGCGACTTGGGAGCGAGGCTGTCAGCGAGCGCCGAGAGCACTTCGTCAATTCGAGCCGAGGTGATCTCTGAGAGGGTGAACTGCCCCAGGGCAGGCCGAAGGTGCTTCTCGGCCGATTGACGATCGCCGTCCGAACGAAGCTCCGATCCGAAGTTCTCCCAGTACCAGTCGAGCAGCTCGCCGAAGGCCAGCCGCGTGGGCGCGTCAATCGACTCAATCCCAAGGCGTTGGTATTCGGATTTCCGCTGAAGCGCGGTCAACAGGGCGCGCGCCTCGAGCTTCGTCGAGCATTGGGTGCGGCGCTGCCGACCCTTTCCCGCGCCGTCCTTCCACTCGATCACCCAGCGCCCATCCCGTCTAAAAACGCCCACGTCACACCTCCTTCAGCAACACCGTGGTTTTCCCGAATCGAGCGACGATCTCCAACTCCCCACCCAGCGCCTCGATGTAGCGGCGCAGCGTCGAAACAAGGCGGTCGGGCCGCCGCTCTGACTTGGACAACTCCGATTGGTCCATGCCCATCAACGGGGCGATCTCGACCTGGAGCTTCCCTCGAAGCTCGCGAACGCCTTTCAGATTCAGTTCGAGCACTTTGGGCACAGGTCGCTTCCTTCCGGGCGTGTTCATGGTTTCGACAGCATGCACTTCAACCACCTACGGCCGCAACCGGGCGATGTTGGAGGGGCCGCCGGCCTGCTCGAGCCAGCGCCGGATGGCTTCCGGCCGGAACCGGAGCGCTGCGCCGAGTCGCAGGCACGGAAGGCGGGCGGCCTCAGCCTCTTTGTAGACCCAGGAGTCGGACATGCTCAGGTAACGGGCAACGTCGGCGACCTTCCAAAGCGGCTCGGGAGTGGGCGCGATCACGAGGCGCCCCCCTCAACCCTCAGACCCTCAACCCCCTCAGGCCCGGTGAGGCATGGATGGGCCTCGAACTGGCGCTCATTCGTGAAGCGCAACCAACCGTGGTCGACCAACAGATCAAAGCCGCCGCTGAGCGACTCGGCCTTTGCGAAGCCGGACCTGTCTCTGAGTGCCTGGTGAACGTCGCGGCGGCTGCGGCGCCCGGTGCGCTTGACGGCTTCGAGGATCGCGCGGGCGGCTCGTAAGTCTGGGCTGGCTTCCATGGTTTGGAAGGCCACCTTCGCGCTTTCGGTCGCCCAGACACCGACGGCGATTGCCTGCGCCATCGTCGACGCGGAAAGCGGCTGCTCCGCGGGGTTGTCCGCAAGATGGTAGAGGCCGGCGATTCGCCCGACGAGGCCGCAAGACTTCTCAGCCCAGCCGAAGAGATCGCGGAGATCGCCACCCGGCCGCATCCGGAGTTCCACGCCTTCGAAGTGGGCGCAGAAGGCCTTTGATGCCTCCTTCGACAGGCGAATGACCGGCGGCGCCACGTCGCCCTCCGAGACAGGGCGCTCGAGGATGGCACGCAAGCCGTTCCGGTATTCGGCACGCTGGTCGTCGGGAACACTGGGGACCTCCCAGTGTGCCTGCCCTCGCACGTCTTGCGGCAGGGCCCATAGGAATCTCGCCATCAAACCCCGCTCGAGCGTCCCAGGTGCTGCCGCGAGCGAACGCAACGCAGCGGGTTGGAGCGCCACGCACACGGTCAGGGCTGGCGACACCGCGCGATCCGAGGGACGACCAAGCCGATCGACCCGGATGTTGTCGCCGGGATGCCCAGCGAGGAACACGTCGAGTTCGGGTACTCCGCCCGCCCAGCGGCCACCCATCGTTGCGAAGATGTTGGGTTCCGCGGAAAGGATCGACATGCGCCCGTTCTGCGCCAGTAGCGACAGGAGCTTCTGTGCCGAGGCATCGACGGTGATCAACTGGGGCTCGAACGGCTCGGGCGGCATGTCCGCCTCAAGTCGCCCCACCTCTGACCAATCGTCACCCTTTGTCGCAACTGTGATCTGCTTCTCGATTCGGCGGCGGGCGACCAGCACCGCCGTTCGGCGCGGTTCGTCCCTCTTGATCAGCTCGGCCTCAAATTCTTCGATCGGCGCCGCAAATTCCCGAAGCACCTGCGACTTACGTTGACCGGGCGGAGCGATCAGGCCGAGGTAGAGATTCAGTGGTTCGCGCCAGTCGGTGCGCATTTCGATGCACGCCGTCTTCGCCGCGGCAGTGGCGAGCGCCCCGAGCGCGAAGGTCGCAGGGATCGCGAGCGGCACTTCGTAGGACGCAGCTACCGAGTGGGCGAGGGGGCCGATCCACGAAGGTAATGCGTCCGCTGGGAAGTCGGGCCCGGTCTGAGCGCTGAGTGGCCGCGGCGTGCCCCACGCAGCGCTTATGGGCTTCGTGGCAGTGGCGATCCGCGCGGTCATGCCGATCCTCGCCCGCCCCATGTGCGGCGTTCGCTCTCGTTCCAACTCGAGGCCCCCCTCTTTCACCAGGTGCGCAGTGATCGCGTCGATCGCGCAGCCCTTCGAGCAGGTGACGCTCGACCCCTCGGCCCCAGCTCGCAGCGCGAGGGAGGCCGCCGTCTCGCAGCAAGGGCACTTGGCGCAGACCCCTCCGCTGGTCTGCTTTGGTTTGCAGCCCGCGCGGGCCAGGGCGTCGGACACGTCGGCGTGCTTCGCGGCAACGTTCCCGGTCATGGCCTCACCTTGGCGGGTGCGTCGGACAACCGACCTTCACCGAAGCGACGAACGAACGTCTCGATACGCACGCCGGCAAGCCGGTGCAGCTCGATCACCTTCCCAAGATCGCGAGTGCCAAGCGAGTTGCCACGGTTGAGCGCGTTGTTGCACGGCTCGAGTGCTGCCGCTGTCGCGCGGACGTGACCGAGGGCGCGCTCGACCGCCGCGAACGCCTCAGCCTCGAAGAGGGTCCGTTGGTCGGCGCTCATGCCGTCCGTCCGAGCAGAACGTCGACGGTCACCCCAAGGGCTCGGGCGAGCAGGTTCAGCGTCTCGGTAGTGGCAGCGCCGTACCGCTCGACCTCAGCAAGCCGGGGGATCGACATGCCCGCCCTCGTGGCGAGCACCTGTTGGGAGAGGGAGCGGGCTTCGCGCAGCGACAGCAGCCGCTCCGCAAGGCCGGGGACACTGCGTTTTCCGTTACGCTTTCGCATAGGGAGTTTAGACCAAGCACTCGATCCTCACTCCGAAGGGAAAGACGGTCATCGCGAGTGCCCGGTTTTCCCTCGCTCCCACCGGATGACTCGGCCTGATATTTTCTTCCAACGATCGCGAAGCCGGGCTTCGGCCGCACGAACAGGGATTCCTTCGTCGAGGCGATCTGCGCGAAAGCAAACGGCCAACATCGCCACTCGGTCAACGCCACGCCCGAGGTCGGGGAAGTATCTGCCTTGAGCGCCAAGTTGCCGCGCCCACCAACGCATGACCGCAAGCCACTGATCCCTCGGTGCACTGGGGAACTTGGTGCCCCCAATGCTTAGCTCGACGTCGATCCCGAACCGACGCTCGTATTCTTGCGAGTGACCACTTCGGTGGAGGCGTCTCCTCCTTTGTGCCCTCGCTTGGGCCTTGGCTCGACGGGCCTGGGCTTCGGGTTCTTCGTTTGTTTCGCCGTCATTAAGCAGGTCCAGGTAGGCGACTCCCGCAACAGTGAGCGCTTTCTGAATCGCACGCGCAACGAACTCTCGGCCCTCGGCGGGCTTGGCCTTCTCGGGGTTAGGCAATTCGACGTCGAAGATCCGCAGTTGCTCAAGCTGGGCCCGGGCAGTGAGCAGCGCGAGAACTAGATCTTTGAAGCACCGTTCGGTTTCCGACAAGAGCACGTTCTCCATGGCGACAGAGCGTCCGACGGTCGCCAAACCGCCAGCCTCAAGCCATTGCTCGCCGTCGGGCAGTGTTGCCAAGAATCCCGCTCGGGCGGATTCCGGCGAGCCGAAGCACCCGGTAGGCGCGGGGCGAAATTTGGCCATGTCCGCATCCTCACGCGGCCTCGAAGAAGCGGGGCAGGCCGTCGAGGAAACGGCCGGTCAAGCGAGGGAGCTACCCTCGCCCTGAGCCCCAGAGGAAGACTACGCCAGGGCTTCGACGGACATCACGGCGTCTCTCGCCGTGGCACTGCTGAAGAAGCGCTTAGCGGCGGCGAATGATCGTCCCGCTCAACGGACCGGAGCACTGCGGCTTGGTGCCGTTCGGGTAGGTGAGGTTGGTGGTAACGCCGAGCTCGACGTGCAGGTTTTCGCCGTCGAGCTTCAGTGTGCCTCCGGACTTGACCGAGTCCTGAACGAGAACCCCGTCCGGCGTTCTGAATTGGGCGCAAGCGGTGATCCTTTTCACGGTCGCGACGTTGCCGGCTACGTTGGCGTGAAGCGAGGTGCAGTCGAGCGCGGCGGTGACGTCGGGCGTAATGACGAGGTCGGCCGAATTGAGAATGGTCCACTTCACCGCAGCGGTCCGGCGGTAAACGCTGGCGTCGTCGCAGGTCACGTTGATGTCGAGCGTTCCTTCGTAGGTTCCGGTGAAGTCGGTCTGACCGCTGCCGCAGCCAGCCAGCCCCAGCACCACGAGCGCAATGACGAGTCGCATCGATTCTCCTCAGTGCAGCGTGTCCGGGGTGAGCCCCGCAGCAGTCTACGGCTTACGAGCGGCCAGCCCGCCGAGAATCACGCTTCCACCAACGACCAGCAGCACGACGAGCACAATCGTCCCTCCGACACTGAACTTCGTCGTCTCGGCTTGCCGGCAGCCTTCAGGCGACACGGGATTGAACATCGTGCCATCGCACCACCCCTCCTTCACCTCGCCACCGCAGGCGGCGATGCACTCGCGCCATTTGGGCTCATCAGGGGCCCCTTCACAGGTTCGGGTGCAATCCCGGCTCTCTTGGGGGATTCGGATGGCCCACTTGACGTCCGTGCGACACCCGGTGATCGCGATCAGCGAGAGCGCGATTGTGCACCGCACCAACCAACCCGTCCCGCTCGCCTTCATGATCACGCCCCCAAGAGAACCGCCATCCTATGTCACGAGCAGAACGCGCCGCAGCTGTTGACCGGTGTCGGTCGGTGTCCACAGCGGCCATCTTTCTAGCGGTTGATTGTCGAGCGCACGCTCCGGCGAGGAGCGTAGCCTGAGCCCATGCGCAAGCTCGTGCCGCTTTGCATCGCCTGCTCTTCACTCGCATGCGCAACGGGATCTGGCACCTCTCAACTCTTGCCGGGCTATCGCCTGCCGCCAAACCCATCGTTCGTGATTGTCGCGATCCCCGATGCTCAGGAGCAAGGGCAAAGCCCGGCTGGAGGAACTGGGCGTCAGGTTCAGTTCTTCCTGCTGAGTCGAGTGATGCAGTTTGGGTTTTCGGCGACGCCTTCCCAGTCGCAAGACGTGAACGAGGCGTTCGCTGAAGCCGAGCGGCTCGGGGCCACGCACGTCTTGAAGGGCACAATCACCCACTGGGAGGACAACGCTACGGAGTGGAGCGCAAACCCCGACCGCGTGGCGTTCATGCTCGAGGTGTACGGGGTCGCGGGCCGTCGATTCCTCGGGATGGTAAGCCGCGAAGCTGAGGGATCGGTTCTGGCTGCCTCGAACGAATCTGCTTCGCGCTTCCTGAAAAATCTCGCAGAGCAGGCCTTAGAGCCAGTTCTTAGGCCCACGGTAGGCCAATGACACTTCGGAGGTCGGCAATCGGACGGTGCAGACGACCAACCTGCGGCAGCAGCCTTCATTCGCGCCGCATCGATCGTTCGCTGTCGAGTTGGGCACGCGCGACGGCTTTGAGATCCTCGAGGGTCAACTCGGCGTAGGGGTTGCTCGGCGGCGGGGCGGCCTGCGTCACCTCGATCCCCTGCGACGGTCGACCCCAGCCTCGATTCAGCAGCGCCTCGGCCGCGGCAGCCCGCGCCCGATCGCTGTCGCCGTCCCGCATGATGCGAGCGAGCGCTTCAATCGCTTCCGTCGTGTAGCTGCGCGCCACCTCGGCAACGGACTCCGCGCCCTTCGGGCGTCCACCAGCGTTGCCCGAGGCGCCCGGCGCGAACTGGCCCGAGAGCGTGCGCCCTGTTCCAGCCCTGTTCTGAGGCTTTTCATTGGCCACCGTCGAGGGCTTTGAGGGGGTGAGGGTTGAGCGGCTCATCGACCGCCACCTGTGAGGTAGCCGGCGACGCTCGGCGCCGGGATCCGCATGCTCGCCCCAACCCAGACCCGCTCGAGCTGCCCGCGGTCGACCAGGGCGTAGATCGTCGCCCGGCACACCTTCAACGCCTCGGCCACCTCACGCACCGTCAACAGCACCTCGATCGGCCGCAGTGAAGTCCGCAGTGCCGGCGCAGTGCCCCGGCTCGAAACCGTGGAAACAGTGCCAACGATCGGCCCCGCTCCCCCGCCCCGCGCTTCAGATCTTTCCAGCGCTTGGCCCGCAGAGTGACCCGGTGGGACGCCCTGCCAACTCGCCTGACCTTGGCTCATAACCGATTGGTCCCTGGTTCGAATCCAGGAGGGCCCACTGTCCGTAACGTCGCGCGGCGGAGCTCCCAGCACCTCGGCTCGCACCTCGAGCTGGGTCTTTGGGTGGTCGGCGGCGTTCATGGTTTGTATAGTGTTTGATGGAGTCCTCCAAAACCGTCTTCCGAGCCGTCGCGCTAAGCGGATTGCTGTACGGCTGCGCGGTCTTCTGCAGCGAGCCCTTAGACTTCAGCGTCACCACCACCGCGGGCAAGGAGGTGCTGCTGTCAGCGCTGGTGCAGGGCCCGCTGGTCGTCTTCTACGAGGACGAGGCCGGCGCGAACGAGAACCTGGCCCTGAAGGCAGCGCTGCAGCGATTCCAGAGCCACGTTGTAGCGGTCGCAAAAGTGGCCGGGCTCGACTGGTTCCCCGCGCGGGGGGCGGTCGTCCGCGCAGTCCACGACGTGGAGCAGCGCTCGGGGGTGTCCATCTACCTGGACTGGCGCGGTGCCGTCGGACGCGCCTGGGGGTTGGCCGACCGCGGCTCGTCGGTGCTGGTGCTCGACCGACACGGGTCGAAGCTGTTCGCACAGAACGGCCCGCTGTCGAGAGACGAGGTCGCCGAGGTGGTCTCGCTGTTGACGCGGCTGTGTCCATCCGTCGTGATCCCATCTTGCTGACCCGTCGAAAGAAGTGACCGCATGACCGTGGCTCCAGCGGGTGGCGATGTTGCGAGCCCTTCGGCGAACAGGGCTTCGACGACAACGGCGTGCGCGAACACTGCGCGTCACGTCGCCCGCGCTGTTGGAGTAAGGCACTCCAATGAAAATCCGGATTGATGCGAAGTCGACCCACATCGCGGTCATCGTGATGCAGCGCGTCTTCGATGGTCCGCGCGAGCGGGTCTGGGCCGCTCTCACCGACCCGAAACTGGTTTCCCGGTGGTATGGGGGCCGCGGCTACGAAAACCCGGTCTGCGAAATGGACGTTCGGCCGGGGGGCCGCTGGCACCACGTCATGAAGACGCCCGACGGCGTCGAGCACACGCGCGACTTCGAGTTCGGTGAAGTGGTCGAGCCCGAGAAGCTGAGCTGGAAAAACGCGGACGTCCGGATGGTCGTCACGCTCGAGGCGGCTGGCAGCGAGACGAAGTGGAAGCTCGTCGCGCGATTCAACAGCTACGCAGAACGGGATGCTGCGCAGAAGTCTGGCTTTTCCTCCGTGCTCGCCGAAGGCACGGAGAAGTTCAACGCGCTGCTGAAAGAGCTCGCTGCGGGTTGACCGCCGCCAGACCTAGAGCACGAAGAGCAGCACGTAGGAAACGCACGAGGCCGCAACGCACTTTGCCAACATCCGCCAGCCCGTTCGAAGTGAAGCAAGCCGGGTGGTCTCGTACTTCTGAGCGACGACGATGAACGGAATGATCAGACCCGGCGGCATCAGCGGGTGGCCGTTGACGCTGACCCAGACCGCAGACGCCACGAGGAGCCCGATCTGCAGGTTCCTGGGCATCGTGTAGACGTAGACATCAGGGTCGATCGTTTCGGCGTTCATCGGGATCCTTGGAGCGGGGTTGAGGCAACCGGGCATGCGCCGGCTGCGCCAACTGCAACCACTCGAAACGACGGATGACCCCTGCGCGGAGATCCCGTTTCCGGGACCAGCGCAGCCCTACTTCTTGAACGCGCTGACCACGCCGCCGGCGATGCCGACGATCGACGTGCGCTTGGTGCCGTCGCTGATGATCGTGAGGGTCTGCGGCGTCGAAGCGTCCACCGCCACGCCGTCGCCATCGAAGAACTGAATCGACTTGTCGGCAGACACCTTGATCGCGCCGCGCCCGCCCGGGGTGCAGAACGAGCACGACTTGGTGATGTTGAGGCCCTTGAAGGCACCTTCGTCGAGGCCCATGTCGATCTTCCCGCGCGGCAGACGCACGCGCAGCTTGTCGCCGTAGTCCTCGATGAAGATGGTGTCGATCAGCTTCCCGTTCGGGCCAGTGGTGGCGTCGGCGATGGGGTCGAACGCCTTGCCCACGTTCTCGCGGTAATAGAGGTTCGGCGCGGTGCCCGTCTCGGCGTTGAAGTCATGCCTGGTGTCTTCGAAGATGAAGACAGCGCCGCGGCCCGCGTTGCTCGTGTTCCCGCGGTGGTTGAACGCCGGGTAGAAGACGAACCACACGTCAGAGCCGTTCTTCGCGGCGACGACGCGCCCCTTCTCGATCTCTTCCGCGATGTCCTTCGCCGCGTTGTGCGGGGGAACCTCGCTGAAGGCCTTCTGGTAGGTGGCGCGGACGACGGCGGCGATCAGGCCGAGCGACGCGATGATCACCATCGCCTCGATCAGGGTGAATCCTTTCTTTCGAACCATGGCGGACGACCCTACCAGCCCCTGTTCTTCCGACAAGACACGAAGGGCGCCGCAGTGCGAGCTTCCGTCGCCATGGATCGCCGAAGGTGGACCTTGCTGGTGGTGTGCATCGCCATTGGCGCAGCCGCGGTGATGGTCTACCTGCGGCGCGAGCGCTGCGAGCCTTCGACGCTGAAGCTCGCTGGCGTCTGGGATGAGGGCCGCAAGCTCGACCTGCAGAAGTCCTTCGCCGCGAACCGCGACGCGCTCAAGACCATCGAAGCCTCGCTGGACGCGTTCACGTCGAGCTGGGCCACCACGTGGGATGCGGCGTGTGCCGACGAGAAGGCGCCGCGAAACATTCGGTACTGCCTCGACGGCCGGCTCGCCCACGTCGCCGCGCTCAGCGACGCGTTCTCCCGCACTGATGCCGACATCGCCAACGCGCCGGTCGCGCTCGAGAGGCTTGCCGCGCTCGGTGCGTGCAACCCGGGTCTGGCCGAGCCGCCCCGCGGAGGACGTGCCGAGCGGACCCTGGCCCAATCGAAGATCGCGCGGTCCGAGGTGCTGCGCCGCGCCGGCAAACGCGAGGACGCGGCCGCCTCGGCGACCGAAGCGGTGGCCCTGGCCGAGAAGTCGCTGTACGCGCCGCTGCTCGCCGAAGCGCTGCTGGTTCGCGCTGACGAGCTGCGATCTGCGGGAAAGGCCGCCCAGGCAGAACAGACATTGGCGCGCGCGCAGTCGGCCGCCTTGCTCGGCAACGATCTCGAGACGCTGTCGCGCATCTGCCTTTCGACCATCGTCCTTCTCGGCAGCCAGCCGTCTCGTGCCGCGAAGGCCGAGCCCGCCGTCGCCTGTGTCACCGACGCGCTGTTGAAGCTGCCTTCACCTGCGATCGCGGCCGAGCTGCATCTGGCCCTCGCGCTGCTGCGGCTCGAGCAGGGCAAGCCTCCAGAGGCAGCGGCCGAAGCGAAGGCCGCGCGCGAGGCCTTCGTGAAGAACAACCAGCCGGTGCGCGCGCTCGACGCGGCAGGGATCCTCGTTCAATCGCTGGGCACCCAGGGCAAGCTCGACGAGGCCGCTGCGCTCGCCGCCGAAGTGCTGAAGGAACGCGCAGCGATTCTCGGTGATGGCCACGTGCAGACGTCCCGCGCCCGCCTCGCGCTCGGCCAGCTGAAGCTGAAGGCGCACCGGCCGCAGGAGGCGCTCGACGCGCTGACGCCGCTCACCGCCGCGTTGATGGCTGCGCTGCCCCCCGCGAATCAGACCGCAGTGCTCTGCGCGCGTGGCAAGGCGATGTTGCTGCTCAAGCAGCCTGCCGCGCTCGTCGCGCTGAAGGGCTGCTCCACGCTCGCCGACGCGACTTTTGGGTCGGGCCAGCTGGCGACCGCGCCCGCCCACGATGCGTTGGCCGCCGGGCTGCGAGCGCAGAACGACGTGCGGCATGCAATCGACGAGCACGTGCTGGCGATCACCGCGCTCGGTTCGGCGAAGACCCCCGACGCGGCCGCCGCGCATGGCTCGTATGCGGTGACGCTGGTGAAGAAAGGAGACTTCGGGCCGGCTCGAGCGCGCGCGAAGCTTTCGCTGCAGATTTTCGATCAGGTGCCGGCCGATCAATCGATCGACCCCTGCGCCGCGCTGTGGGCCTTCGCCGAAGCCGGGGCCCGCTTGAGATCACCGACTGCAGTGAAAGAGGCCCGCGCCGCGCTTGGCTGCGTCGAAGATCAACCGCGCCGCGACGACGAGCTGGCCCGTGCGGCCCTGACGCTGGGCCTGCTGCTCGACAAGAACAGAGAAGCGATTGGCCTGCTCAAGACCGCGGCGAATGAGCCTTCGCTAAAGCTCACCGCACTCGACGCGCTCGCGACGCTGCGCCCGATCGACGCAGCCGCTGCGTGTGCCGCCGCGATCGAAGCCCTCGTGCGCGAGCCGAACCCGTCGCGCGAGAAGGCCGCGAAGGGCTGCAGCACCCTGCCCCGCAAGTAGCGGGTCACGGGGTCGAGTTGATGATCACCTGGCGCGTCTGAATACCGACCGCGAGGCCGCCCTGTCCATACGCCGAGTCCACCGTGCCTGCGCGCGTCCGGCGCACGACGATGGTGACGTTGCAGCTCTTGGTCTCGTTGTCCTTGCTCGCCTTCAGCTCGGAGCCCGAGATGACGAGGCTGCCCGTGTCCGTCGCGGGCGCCTTCGACACCGGGTCGATGCAGGTGCCCGTGAGGTCGACCGTCATCGGGTCGGCCTTGCCGCCGTTGTCCCACTTCACTTCGATCGCATCGGCCCCGCGCTTGAAGTTCGCCTGCACGGCCGGACCCGTGAGCTGGAACTTCGCCGGCATCGTGAACGTCGACGTCGGAGCGCTCACGTCCGGGCTCGCGCGCGTCAACGCCACCGTGACGCTCTTGCCTTCCTCGTCGCCCGTCAGCGAGCCGTTGTAAGAGACGAGACCCAGCAGCTCGAACTTCGTCAGCTTCACCGAGTCGGCTCCGCTGGTCGCCTTCAGCGCGTCCGTGCTCGCGAGCTCGATGAAGGTGGTCGACTGCGCGCCGACGCGAAGCGTGGCCGAGACAGCGGTGGTGCCTGTGCCATCAGACAGGCCCGAGATGCTGGCGTGCATGCCGGACGTCTTGATGTCCGTGCTCGAGGCAGTGCTGCAGGCAGAGAGGAAAGCAAGGGCGGCGAAGGTCAGCGTCTTTTTCATGAGCGCGGCCATTCGCATGCCGCGCGCCACGCCATGGGGCTGAAATTATTGACGGAACTGGGCATGGTGCGCCGACGCTCCACCCGGGCTCCGACACAATTGTCCGAAGCCCAGATCGCCCGTGTGTGTCCAGGCGTTCAATGGCTTGATGCCGCACATCTTCACCGCCTGGGGGCCCCAGATGACCCGCTTCACCCTGCTCGCGCTCGCCTTTGCGAGCACCGCTGAGTCCGCGCAAGACACCTCTTTCGATGGTGCCAACAAGTACCTGCGCGAGGCCAGCTTCGCGCGCGCGTGTGACGGCTTTACCTCCTTCCTCAAGGCCAACCCCACTTCGCCGCTGGTCCGGGAGGCAACGGCCAAGCGCGCCGCGTCGTGTCTGCGCGTCGGCAAGGGCAACACCTACAACGAGCTGAAGGAGCTCGCTGACAAGGGTGAGAAGGACTTCGCCCGCGCCTACGCCGCCTGGGCGATGGCCGAGCGCGGTGAACGGCAATTCTCGGCCGCGCTGCCTCTTCTGAAGCAGGCCGCAGGAGGTGACGACCGCGCGTCGAAGGAAGCCCGCGACCTGTTCGTGCGCGGCGCGCTGCTCGAGATGGAACGCAACGGCTATGACCGCCCGCGCGTCAACACGCTCGCCGAGGAAGTGCTCTCGTTGAGCGGCAGCGTGAACGACAAGGCGAAGGCCCGGCTCCTTCGCGCGCGCTCGAACCTGCAGGACGCGAAGTCCGCCGCCGCTGGCGAGGCCGAGCTCAAGTCCATCGGAGAGGGCAACAGCGAGCTGGCCGACGACGCGCTCTACGACCTCGCGATGCGCCGCGAGAACGAGCAGAAGTTCCCCGCCGCGCTCGAGATCTACGACGGCATCGTCAGCCGCTTCTCGGCCACTACCAGCAACATGCGCGAGTCGGCCCAGAGCCGCGCCGCCGAGATCCGCCGCCCATCGATCAGCACCTCGGTTTCCTACATCGAGCTGCAGGGCATGAAGCCGCAGGTCAGCGTCGCCTTTCGCAACGTCACCTCGGCGAAGTGGAAGGTGCGGAAGCTCGACCCTGCGGGCTTGCCGAAAGAATCCGCGCAGCAGGGCGAGCAGGAGTTCGCCCGCGCCCCCGGCCCTGTATTGAGCACGTGGGAGAGCAAGCTGACCGCGCCTGGCGCCTACGCCCAGGGAAGCACCCAGTTCGAGCTCGAGGTGAAGGAGCCCGGCGCCTACGCGCTCGAAGTCGTCGCCGACGGCAAGCACAGCTACCAGACGTTCGCCCTCGTCACCCAGACGGTGACGGTGCTGAAGGTCGCGAAAGACTCAGCGGTCACCTTCACCTGTGACGCCGAGACGGGCAAAGCCGCCGCCGGTGCCGAGGCCACCCTGTTCGTCTACGACTACGACGGCAGCAGCACCTACGAGAAACTCACCGCGAAGGCCGACGAGGTGGGCGTCGCGCGCTTCGACCTGAAGAAGTTCAAGCGGCCTCAGGTCACCGCCTGGGTCAACAGCGGCCCGCACTGGTCGTGGGCGCGCGCCAGCACCAACTACTTCGCGGGCTCTGAAGAACGGCTGGGCTGGGTGCTTACCGATCGCCCCCTCTACAAGCCGGGCGAGACCGTCGGCTTCAAGATCTTCCTTCGCAGCCGCACCGACGGGCCGTCGGTGCCAGTGCGCGGCGAGAGCTTCATGTTCGTCGTGCGCGACGCCGCGGGCCGTGAGCTCGGCAAGCCGCAGCTGAAGACGAACGAGCTGGGCACCGCGACCTTCGAGCTCAAGCTCGCGAAGACCGCGCAGCTCGGTACGTACAGCTTCTACCTCAGCGGCGGTCAGCGGTCGTACCAGCTCGGCACCAACAACTTCCGCGTCGAAGAATACAAGCCGCCCGAGTACACGGTGTCGGTGGCTCCGGTCGGCAAACCGAAGCCTTTGGATGCGGTGAAGTTCAAGGTCGCAGCGTCGTTCTTCTTCGGCGGCCCCGTCGCCAACGCCTCGGGCCGCGCGATCGTCACGGTGAAGTCGTGGAACCACCAGTGGAAGCCGTGGCCCGAAGATCTCGAGAACGCGCCGCCCACGTTCTACGGCCGCCGCGGCTACGACGACGATGACGGCTACTACGGCCGGCGCGGTTCCTACTACCAACCGCAGCTGGCGACGCACACGCTGCAGTTCAAGACGGGCGCCGACGGCACTGCCGAGGTCGAAGTGCCCGTGACGACGAACACCGAGCGCTACCCGGGCATCACCTGGGACATCCAGGTCTTCGTCACCGACGCCTCGCGCCGCGAAGTGAACGGGCGCGGCACCATCAACGCGGCGGCCCAGCCTTTCTTCGCCGACGTTCGAACGGATCGCATCCTCTACAAGCCGGGCGAGAAGGTGGCCCTGAAGCTGCGCGCGGAAGACGCGAACGGCCGGCCCGAGAGCCCCGAGCTGATCGCGCGGCTGGTGAAGCTGGGCGAGGCCAGCTCGTCGCCGACCATCGCCGAGAAGAAGGTGAAGCTCGTCGGTGGCAAGGGTGACGTCTCGCTGGACGCGGACGCCCTGGGCCCGGTGCGGGTCGAGCTGCGCGCTGCGGCCGATGGGCCGGTGCTCGCCGCGGCCGACATCTGGCTCACCAATGAAGCGAAGCCGATGATTCCCTCGAACGGCGGCTTCCAGCTGTTCACCGATCGCGGCCCGCTGCGGTCGGGCCAGATGCTTCGGGTGCTGCTGGTGACCCCGACCGCGGGTGGTCACGCGCTGATCTCGATCGAGAGCGAGAAGCTCAACGTCGCAAAGGCCGTCGAGCTCAACGGCCGCGCGCGCTTCCTCGAGCTGCCGCTGACTGCCGACATGGCTCCGAACTGCTGGCTGCACGTCGCGCGCATCGAGAACCTGCAGCAGCTGATCACCAACATCCCGATTCGCGTGCTGGGCGCCGAGAACGAGCTCGACGTGAAGGTGAAGCTCTCGGCCGAGCAGACCGAGCCGGGCCAGCCGGTGACGGCCACCGTGACGCTCTCAGGCAACGCTCCGCAGGGTGCCAGCAGCGAGACGGCGTTGAGCTTCGTGGACGAGGCGCTGTTCGCGCTCGAGCCCGAGAACACCGGCTTCGTCTCGTACTTCGGCCGCAAGCCCAGGCAGCAGCTGGTGCAGACGAGCTCGACGCTCTACCAGCGCAGCTACCGGCCCCGCCCGGTGAAGACGCCGTCGCAGAACAAGCCAGACGCGGTGGGCAACGCCCGGCCTCAGCCAGAACGAAGCAGGGAAGAAGACCGCAAGGACAAGTCGATGGACGACGCCTCGCCTTCGGCCGGCGCAGCGATGGAGTCGGCCGCGCCGATGGCGGCGCCAGCGATGAGGGCGGCGGGGCCAGCGAAGAAGGCGATGGCCAAAGAGTCCGCCGCCGACCGCGATGAAGAGAGCAACGACGGCGAGAAGCAGGGCGGCGCGGCGCCAATCAAAGTGCGAACGGACTTCAGCACCTCGGCTGGCTGGTTCGCGGCGCTGACGGGGAAAGTGGGAGGCCCGGTGCAGGCGACGGCGAAGCTCACCGACTCGCTGACGTCCTGGCGGGCGATCGCGACGGTCGTCACCGATGGCGCGCACTTAGGGGTCGGCCGCGCGACCGTGCGCACCGAGAAGCCGCTGATGGTGCGCCTGCAGGCACCTCGCTTCTTCACCGAGAAAGACGAGGTCACGCTGTCGGCGATCGTCACCAGCCGGCTGCCTTCCACCGCGGACATCGACGTCGCGATCAGCGCGCCCGGCCTGAAGGCGCTGGGCAACCCGCGCACGGTGCTGAAGGTCGAGCCCGGCAAAGACGTTCGCTTCGACGTGCGGTTCTCGGTCGTCGAGCCCGGTGACATCAAGGTGAAGGCCGTCGCGAAGGGCGGCAACAAGTCAGACGCGATGCAGCTCGAGCTGCCTTCGGTCGTTCACGGCGCCGCGCAACGCGCCTTCTTCGCCGGCCGCCTCGCCGACAAGTTCAGCTTCGAGATCGACCTGCCCGAGAAGCGCAAGCCCGCGCTGACGAAGCTCGAGCTCCAGCTGTCGCCGTCGCTGCTGGCAGTGATGTTCGATGGCCTGCCATACCTCGCGCAGTACCCGTACGGCTGCGTCGAGCAGACGCTGTCGCGCTTCGTCCCCGCGTCGATCGCGGCGCGCACTGTGAAAGACCTCGGCCTGCCGGCGAATCGCGTGCCCGAGAACCTGAACGACATGGTGCAGGCCGGCTTGCAGCGGCTCTATTCCTTCCAGCACGGCGATGGCGGCTGGGGCTGGTGGCAGACAGACGCGACCAACAAGTGGATGAGCGCGTACGCGGTGTACGGCCTGTCGATGGGCAAGGAAGCGGGGCTCGAGGTCGATGGCAACGTCATCGCTCGCGGCCGCGCGTACCTGGCCCAGGCCCTGGGCGGCGCGCTGAACGAGCCCGAGACGCACGCGTTCATGGTGTTCGCGCTGGCGCGCACCGGTGGCGCTCCGAAGCCGGCGCTCGACTCGGCTTTCGCGAACCGAACGAAGCTGTCTGCGCGAGGCCGGGCGCTGGTCGCCCTCGCGTTGCTCGAGCAGAAGGACAAGCGGGCCCGCATCGCGGTCGAGAACCTGGACGACGTGGTGAAGGCCGCCGCGAGCCGGCCTGATGCCGCCGTCGGTGACGCCACCACCGCGTGGAGCACCTCGGCCGCCATCGAGGCCACCGCGTACACGCTGATGGCGATGGTGAAGTACGACCTCAACTCGCCCAACATCAAGCCGCTGACGGACTTCCTGGTGCTGCGCCGCAACGGCGGTAAGTGGCGCACGACCCGCGACACTGCCTTTGCGATCTACGCGCTGTCCGAGTTGGCAAAGCAGGAAGGCGCTGGCGCGAAGTCGGGCACCTTCATCGTCAGCGTGAACGGCAAAGAGGTGAAACGGATTTCCTTCGAGCGGGGCGGGCTGGATCTCACCGCGCCGCTGGTGTTGCCCGACTCGGCTTTCAAGGGCGGCAAGAATTTGATCGAGGTGCGCCGCGACGGCGGAGCGACTGGCTACTACGCGGCCACCTTCGACTTCTTCAACCAGAACGACTTCATCAAGGGGCTGGGCGGCGACGTCGTCGTCACGCGCAAGTACACCCTGCTCGGCCGGCCCGCGGCAGAGAAGGCAGAGGCGCCGACCGAGTACGGCATGCCGGTGGAGTCAGGCGTCCGCGTGCGCGTCGACCTCGAGGTGAAGGCCAACAAGGCGGTCGAGTTCCTGATGGTGGAAGACCTGAAGGCGGCGGGCTTCGAGACGGTGCTGCTCAAGTCGGGACCCGAGGTCTGCAACTACCAGTGCGCCCATGCCGAGCTGCGCACCGACCGCGTCGCGATGTTCCTGCAGCAGATCCCGGTCGGGGTGACGAAGCTCAGCTATGAGCTGCGCGCCGAAGTGCCCGGGAAGTTCGCGGCGCTGCCGGCGCGGGTCGAGGCGATGTACGCGCCTGAGATCACCGCGACCAGTGACGAGATGCGGTTCGAGGTGAGAGACGCGCCCGACAAGCCGGTCGCGGCTCAGTAGGGCGATTCGTTCCACCGCATCGGCCGACATCGCGAAGAGGCCGCGCACGAGGTCGCCGAACACTGAAGCAGACGATCAATACGTACTCGGTCATGCCCTGGCCGCGTTTATGGTGGTTTTCACGGCTGGTCTCGATTTCAGCCTTCGCGCTACCCGCAAGGCCCTGAAACCACTCGCGGTCTAGCGCGCGGCGGTCCCAGCCTGGAAAATTGCACCCGGAAATGGTCGCGCGGGTCTGGCTGGCAACATGAAAGCCACGCTGCTCGCCGCCCTCGCCTTCTTCTCTACCGCCTGCGCCACCACCCGGAACCAGGCGGCAACCCGCTTCGACGGGCTCGATGACAAAGAGATCGCGATGCTGGCGGTGAAGGAAGCGTTGGGCGAGCTGCACGTGGTGGAAGACGTCGACCAGGAATCGTCGGAAGTCGTCCGCGGCACGCCGGCCTTCGGCAACCGCGACGAGCGCCTCGCCTACGACGCCCGCCTCGAGCAGGCCCTTCGCTCGAAGCTCACCGGCCAGGCCCCCGTGCTCGACCAGCTCGCCGCCGCTTGCGCGTTTTCGCAGAAGAAGGGCTTCGCCGTCTGGCCGAAGGAATCGCTGAAGGCGCAGGCGATGTGCTCGTGGGCCGACGCCTCGGTCAGCCTCCACTCGCTGTGGAAGAAGCCGCGCCTGCACCTCATCTACTTGAACACCCTGCTCGACGTGGTCAACGACCCCGACTACTCGCTGCAGGTGCTGAACAAGTTCGACGCGATGTCGAACGCGCCCCGCGAAGGCTACGTGTTCAAGCTCGGCGCCTGGGACAAGGTCGAAGGCTTCCGCGTCGCCGCCCGCTAGTTCGGGACGCAGACCCCGTTCGGATCGCAGCTGGTCGCGCCCACGCAGCCCGCGGCGCAAGGCTGGAAGCGGAACAAGTCCACCGATTCGCCTGCGCTGCCCGCGCCGCCGGTAGACGCCACGCCACCCTGCGAGATGCCCCCGGTGCCGCCCTTGCCACCCGTGTTCGTCGCGCCCGAAAGCAACGTGTTGCTCGCGGTCAGCGCCGAGACGTCGAAGTTGTAGCTGGCGATGCCGAAGGACGCGCCGCCCGCACCGCCGCCACCGCCACCGCCGGGGCCGCCGTTGCCGCCTTCGCCGCCCTTCCCGCCTGTCGAGCTGCTCCACCGCATCGCGACGCCGCCGAAGCCGCCGATGCCACCGACCCCGCCCGCTCCGCCGAAGCCGCCGAAGCCGCCATCACCACCGCGGCCCCGCTGAAGCCGGTTGCCGAGAATCGTCGGGCCCACGCCCACGCCAGTTCGCGCGATGAAGACGCCAATCGACGCGCCGCCTGCGCCACCCGCGAAGCCCCCGTTGCCGCCACAGCCGCCAGCCGCGCCTCCGCCGCCGGTCGCTCCAATTTCCCAGCCGTTGCAGCCGAAAGAGAACTTCGCTACTCCGCCGCCCGCGCCACCGCCGCCACCGCCCTGCGCGACGATGCCCGAGGTGCCGCTCTCTGCGCCGTTCGGGGAAGCGACCCACACGCCATTCACCACGCTGCCCGTGCGCGCCCGCGCCGGAGCGCCGCTTCCCGCCGAGCCCGCCAACCCATCAGCCCCCGGCAGCCCATCGGCGCCGTCATGTGGCTGAATCATCGAAGGCCAGCCGGATTCCGTCACGTGGCTGCAGCCGTTGCCCGACATGCTGTCGAAGCTCCAGTCCCAACCGCCGCGTCCCTGTCTCGCTCCGGCCGGGAGCGCCGTCCACGCCTGCTGCACGCCCTGGTTCCCGCTGAAGTTGTAGCTGGGGCACACCGCGCCGCCGCCAGCGGTGCCGTTGACGCTCGGCACTGCCGCGCTGCACGACGAATTCGTACCCGCGGTGCCGCCCGCCCTCACGTTTCCGGGGCCGCACGCGCCGTTCATGAAGAAGTTGCTGTTGATTCCGGCCACCCCGTCGAGCGCGGTCGACGCCTGCCGCCCGAAGCCCTGCTGTCCGGTGAGCCCACGTCCGCCTGCGCCGCCGCGGCCGCCGAGGATGTCGTTGTGCTGCAGCACGAACTGCGGGCCGACGTCCTTCAGGTACACCGCGATCGAGGTCGGGCCGGGTTGACCGTCAGGCGTCGCGCCCGAGGCGTCGAGCCCGATCAACGTGAAGCCAGCGACGACCGTGGCGGTGACGCCGTTGCCCAGGTTCTCGGCGTGAATTGCTGCCAGCGCCGCCATGCTCGCGGGCTGCGCGACGATCGCTGTCAAGTGCACCTGCGGGTTCCGTTTCGAGAAGTCGCTGCTGTAACCGCCGAACAGCTGCGCGCCGTCGAACAGCCGCAGGCTCTCGCGGTACGAGCCCTGCGCGACGAGCACGTACTGCTTTCCTTGCGCCTGCTGCGCTGCGAGCCCGGCCGCAATCGTCTGCAGCGGAGCCGTGCGCGTTCCATTGCCGCCCACCGCCGCCGTCGCGCTGACGAAGATCGCATCGGTCGTCACGCCGTCGACGCCGTCACAGTTCTCGTCGACCCACGAGGTGGTAGTGCCCGGCGCGCGATCCGGCAGGTCGGTGGTGGTGTTGCCCTGCACGCGGCGGCACTCACAGCCGTTGGGCTGCTGGCCATCGACGTCGACCCACTCGAAGGTGGTGCCGAGCATCGTCTCGGTCAGGCACGGGCCGCGGGTGCAGACGGGCATCGCGGGCGTGGTGTCGCAGACGCCGGTGGTGTGCTGCAGCGCGGGCGAGAAGTACTTGGTGCAGTCGTTGTTGCAGAAGCCGCAGTGCTGCGTGGCGTCGTACCGGCCGGTGGCCGCGTTGCGGAAGCCTTCGTCGACGCGCAGGTCGCAGTTGTTGTCTTTGCCGTCGCAGATTTCCGGGTTGAAGGAGTCAATGTCGCAGCTGCTCCACGTCGTCGACGCCTGGCAGCGCTCGAAGCCTTTGCACACCGAGACACTGCACGACCGCGTCGCGCCCACCGTGCTCGCGCGGCAGGTGCAGGTGCCCGACTGCGGCACGCACTGGTTTCCGGCCGAGCAGGCGTAGCCGGTGGGGCAAGGGCCGAGGGTTGAGCCCGCTCCGCAGCCGCGGCCGCAGACCTTCGCGCCGTCGATGGTCAGGCACTGGCTGCCGGTGCCGATGCAGTCGGCGTCAACGCCACACGGGCGGCACAACGTGTCGAGCAGCGCAAGGCACTGCGTCGGCGCCGCGACGGGCCACGGGAAGAAGCCCGGCTCACACGCGAGGACCACGCACCCGGGGCCGCACTTCGTCTGCGTGGCGTGGGGGATGGCTCGACAGTCGTTCTGGCACTCGCCGCAGTGATCGATGCGCGAGTACACGCCGCCGTCCTGAAAGCCGTCGTCGATGATCCCGTTGCAGTCGTCGTCCTGCCGGTTGCAGACCTCGGCGCCCGGCTCAGGAGCGGCGCACACCAGCCCCGCGGTCGCGAGACAGCGCTGCGGCCCCGTGCAGCTGCGGCCATTCGTGGTGCGCGTGCAAGGCGGCGGCGTGAAGTCGTCGATGCTGCCATTGCAGTCGTCATCCACGCCGTTGCACCTCTCTTCGAGTGCAGTCGGAGCGACGCACCCCGTGAACCCGCCATCGGCCTGACACGTCTGGTTGCCCAGGCACGCGCCGAAAGCGTTTCGCGGGCCGCGGCACGGCTTCTGAAGTCCCAGCGTCTCGGCGAGGCAGTCGCACGTCTTCCCCTGCGGAATGCACTGCTTCACCCCGGCAGAAACAGTCGTGCACTGGTACAGCGACGGGCACGGCTCGTACGAGCAGTCGCGACCGCAGAAGCTGCCACCGTCGAGCACCAGGCACTTGTCTGCCCCCGACGCACCGCACTCGGCGTCGACAGTGCAGCCCTGGCACAGCAGCGGCTGCGCGACGGCACACAGGCTCTGGGCCGCCAAGCTCTTGCAGGTGTAGCTGTCAGGGCACGCGTCGAGCTCGCACGGCCGCGTGCAGAAGGCGCCCGTCGGCCCACCGATGCAGCGATCGGACTCGCACTGCGTCCCTGCATCACACGGCTCGCCGAACCGCAGCGCGCCGCGGAACTTCCCGCCATCCCCTTCGTCGAGCACGCGGCACACCTGGTCGACGCAGCGAAGGCCCGTCGGGCAGTCGAGGTCGAACACGCACGGCGCCGTGATTGGGTACACCTGGGTGCGGCCGCAGCCGGCGAGCACGAGCAGCAGCGACGCGATTCGAGCGAGCCGTGCCATCAGAAGCTCTGCACCGCAGCCACCGGGCCTTGAGATCCATTCGTGCCGCTCGAGCTGCTGCCCGCAGGAGACGCCCCGCCGCTGCCACCCTCGCCCGCCGCGTTCACCGGCGCCGGCGCGATCACGTTCTTCGGCCCTAAGTTCGCGCCCGCGATGTTCTGCCCCGCGATGCCCGCGACCAGGCCGCCGCAGCCGCCGCCACCACCGCCACCCGCGCCGCCCGTGCCGCCGCGACCACCCGGCCCGCCCAGCCCCGCGCACCAGGCCGCCGTCGTGTTCACTCCGCCGCGTCCGCCCGGGCCACCCAGGCCGCCGTAGCCACCTGCGCCGCCGTCACCGCCCAGGCCACCGAAGCCGAGGTCGATCAAGTTGCCCTGCACCAACGGCACCGCGCCGACGATGAAGAGCGTGAAGGCTCCGCCGCCCGACGCGCCGCCGAAGCCCGACGTTCCCGCGCAGCCGCCTGCACCACCGCCGCCGCCGGTCGCTCCGAGATCGCCGACGCGGTTGCCGATGGTGCACGTCGCCGGGTTCTGGTTCTTGACGCAGCCGCCCGCGCCACCCCCACCACCGCCGCGCCCGTGCGTCACGTTCGACGCGCCACCCGTGCCGTTGCGTCCGACCCATTCGTCGCCGACCAAGAGGCCCGCGGCCGACGAGCAGCCGAGGCCGCCGATCGCATTCGAGCCGTCGCCGCCGTTCTGGGCTGCGCCGCCGTTCAACCCGTCGCCCGGCACCGTGCAGTCGTATTTGCAGAACGCGTCCTGAACCAGCGGCTCGGAGTGCCGGTAGATCGCGTTGCTGCCGCCGCGGCCGTTGCCGTTCGCGTTCGTCAGGTAGCCCTGCGGATCCAGGTTGGGGCTCACCGCTGCGCCCGCGAAGCCCGTCGTGTCCGTCGGACAAACGGCATTCGCGCCGCCCGAGCCACCCGCCTGTGCTTCGTTCGCGCAGCTCGGCGACATGCACTCTTTCGCGTCGAGGCCGTTGTTGCCCGCCACGCCCGAGACGCCCGCCAGCCCGGGGCTCGCGGCGACCGCATCGCCACCGCGGCCACCCACGAGGTGGTTGTTGCGAATCTCGAGGCCCGGCGAGTCCTTCACGTACATCGCGTAGCTGTTGCGCGCGGGCTGGGCGGGGTTGGGCCGCGTCGTCACGTCGTAGCCGCGAATCGTGAAGCCGGCGATGACGGTGCGCGTGCTCAACGACTCGGCGTTCACCGAGCCGAGCCGCGCCGTCGCAATCGACCAGTCGGGCTCGGGCGCTTCGATGAAGGTCGGGAAGGCGGTGACGTCGCGCTTGCTGAAGTCGCTGGAGTAGCCGCCGTACAGGCCCGCTCGATTCACCAGCACCACCTGCTCCATGTACGTGCCCTGCGCGACGAAGATCGCCGAGTGGCTCGCGCTGTTGAAAGCCGCCAACGCTTCGCGAATCGTCTTGAAGGGACTTGCGCGCGTGCCGAGGCTCTGCGGCGATTGCGCCCAGACGTACAGGGCCTTCGCCGCGGTGCCGTCGACGCCGTCGCAGTTGCGATCGACGTTCGGCAGGCCGGCGGTCGGGTAGGTGTCGAAGGTGTCGGGCTCGTCGACGACCGCCTGCGCCGCGCACTCGCAGCCGTTCGACTCTTCCTGGTCTGCGTTCGCGAAGGTGTGGTCGACGACGCAGACGTTCTGCGCGCAAGTCGACCCCGACCCGAACGAAGCAGTGCAGACGGAATCGGTGGTGCACGCCTGGCCGCAGAAGCCTCCGCTGCATGACTCGCCCACCGCGCAATCACCCGGGCCCCCGCACGCCTTCACGCACTGGTGGAAGACGGGGCTGCACGTCTTGCCGCCCGTACACTCGGCGTCGACGCGGCACAGCCCGCCGCCCGCCACCGTCTGGTTGTTGCACGACACGATCCGGCACTGCGGAGCGCCCGCGTCTGGCCGGCACCCGCCGTTCGCGTGCT
This sequence comes from Myxococcales bacterium, assembly GCA_038206395.1. Taxonomy (GTDB): domain Bacteria; phylum Myxococcota; class Myxococcia; order Myxococcales; family Myxococcaceae; genus JAGSPQ01. The sequence goes on from JBBRAX010000010.1 coordinate 133,828, forward strand.
GAATCGTGGGGCTCCACCGCGCGAGGCAGTTCGTCGAGCAGTTGCCGCAGTGGGCGTCGGTGTCCCACGTGCCGGTGTTCTGGGTGTTGATCAGCCCGTCGTCGACGGTGCCATTGCAGTCGTTGTCCGTGCCGTCGCAGAGCTCGACCGTCGTCATCGAGGTGTCGCAGACCCCGAAGGTGCCGCTGGGCTGGCAGGTCTGCTGGCCGACGCAGGTGGTCGCTCCGCTGGTCTTGAAGCACGACCGGGTGAAGCCCGTGCCGCCCGGGGTACACACGCACGAATTGTTCGCCGGCACGCACTGCTTCTTCCCGCCCACCAACTGGCAGAGGTTATCGGCGGGGCAGCAGTCGCGCTGGCCGGTTGCTCCCGTGCAGCTGGGGTAGGGAGAAGCCGGCTCGCACGACTGGGCGCAGTAGCTGCCGGGGTCGGTGCCGACGGCGACGCAAGAATCGCCAGGCACCACGCAGTCGCTGCTGGTGGCGCACGGCCGGCACTGCGACGTCACCGCCGCCTCACAGACACGCGGGCCGGCCAGCGGCGACGGATAGAAGCCCTTGACGCACTGCTTCGGGGTGCAGGTCAGCGTGCCGGCGATGTCGTCGCACGACGCGGTCGACGGGCCGCCATCGGTGACGAGGTTCTTCAGCGTGACGAAGCAGTCGTTGGTGCACTCGCCGCACGCGCGCACGCTGGTGTAGCCGCCATCGGGGCCACGCAGGCCGTCGTCGATCACGCCATTGCAGTCGTCGTCGACGCCGTTGCAGGTCTCTGCCGTCGGAGTGGGCGCGCTGCACTGGAAGGAGCCGCCCCCGTCGGCGAGCCGGCCGCAGAAGTAGAGGCCCCTGCAGGTGAGCCCGCTGGTGCAGTTGGGGAAGCCCACCAGGCCCGAGGTGTCGAGCGCCGGGTCGGCTTGATCTGCCAGGCCATTGCAGTCGTCGTCGAGGCCGTTGCAGACCTCGGGCGTCGCGGTGCGCGCGTCACAGCCGTTGAAGCTGCCGTTGGGCAAGCAGGTCTCGAAGCCGTAGCAGGTGCCGAGCGCCGCGGTCGTCTTGCAGCTGCGCTTCAACCCGGCGGTCACCGCGCTGCACTCGCACGTCCCCTTGTCCGGCGCGCACTGCCGCGCCACCTGGCCTGCGATCGAGATCGATCGGCAGGTGAAGCCGTCTGAGCAAGGCGCATAGGTGCAGTCAGCGCCGCAGAAGTTGCCGCCGTCCAATGGCAGACACTTGTCGCCCGCGGCGTTGCAGTCGCTGTTGGCAGAGCAGGGCAGGCACAGGGCTTTGAGCGGCGGGGTGCAGAGCGAACGCGCCCCTTCGTTCTTGCACTCCCAACCCTTCGGGCAGCCCGTGCCCGCGTCAGCAGTGTTGCAGAGCACCGTGCAGATGTTGCCGTTGCCCGGGCCCTTCGGCAGGCAGGGGCCGACCGTGCACTCGCCATCGCCGGTACACGGGTAGCCGAGGCCTCCCGGCTGACCCGCATCCACCGGCGTGTAGCAGCGGCCATCGACGCACAGCTTGCCGGCGGGGCACTGCGCCGACGTTTTACATTCGCACTTTCCGTCGACCAGGCAGTCGGGCTCGCGCGGGGGCACGAAGCACCCCGCGACGAGCGCGCTCAGACCTACGACGACCAGGAGGAATCTCATCACCCACCACCGCCGCAGCACGTCGGGCCACGCCTGCGAAGCGGCGGAAGCTACCCCTGAGCACCGCCTTCCGCTACTTCAGGAAGGCGGTCATTTTGTCGGCCGCGGTCTCGCCTTCCTTCGGGTCGATGACCACCGCCTTTCCCGGGCCGACCATCACCAGCACGCGGTCACCCAGGGCCAGCGCCGCTTTCAGCTCGGGCTTCGCCTTCAGCAGCGCAAAGTACGCGTCTGACAGGTACTTCACCTTCAGCTGCTTCGTCGCCGCGGTGAGGCCCTCGCTGTCGACCCAGCCGCCGCCGCGGTAAATGAAAGTGCGGCCCGCCGCCACGCGCACCGGCTCGCTGTCCTTCGGACCACCGCTGGACTCCTTCATCTCGCGCATCTTCTTCGCCACCGCGATGCCGGCCTTGCCGTCGGCCGACTCGAGCGCCTTCGACGGCGCCGGCGCGGGCGACTTCGGGCTGTCGGGCATCGCCGCCGAGCCGCGACCGAGGCCCGGGCCTCCTCCGAACGCCTTGTCGAAGTCGTCTTCTTCCCGGCTCGACTCGGCCTTCGCCTTCGGAGCAAACCGCCGCGAGGCTTCCCCTTCCACCCTCTCGTCCCACGGCCTTTCAATCGGGCGCGGCGGCGGGCGGTTGTTCACCGTCGGCATCGGCACGTCTTCGACGACCAGGTACGAGGTGTACGGCGTGACGATGCCGAACTTCTTGCCGAGCATGATCACCTCGTCCTTCAGCTCGGGCTTCTCGCCGCGCAGGCGGATCTCGTCGAGCACGTAGCCGACCTTTCGAATCGCCCACAGCCGGGGAATGAAGTCCTGCGCCTTCGAGTCCTTCGTCGCCGTCGCGCGGAACTCGTAGACCTTCTTCTGGCCGTTGACGAAGCCCGTCAGCACCACCGCACCATCGGCAGGCGTGCGGTACCGACCCATCACCACCAGCTGGCTGCCCTTGAAGAGGTCCGGCAGCTTCTTCGGGTAGACGTCGAAAGTCGTGAAGGGCCCGAGGTCGAGGCTCAAGTCCGACAGCACCGGGTTGGCGACCTTGTCGAAGAAGCCCGAGATCTTCACCTCGAATTCTTTGCCGTCCTTCACGAAATCGCTCGTGCCGTTGCCGTCTTCGGCGAGGCGATCGACGAGGCGCGCATTCAGGTCATCGCCGACCCCGAAGGTGAAGACGCGGCTGCGGCCCTTGTTCGCGTCGCGGGCGTGCTTCACGATCGCCGCCTCTTCCGTTTCCCCTACCGTCGGGTGGCCGTCCGTAATGAACATCACCAGGTGCGGCTTCTCACCCTTCCCTTCGCCATCCTTCAGGCCGCGCACCAGCGCCTCGTCGATCGCCGTGCCGCCAATCGCCTCGAAGCTGCCGACGAACTCGATCGCCTTCTTCACGTTGTCCGCGGTGGCGACCTTCGGCTTCTCGAAAAGAGACTCCACATCGGTCGAGAAGCGCACCACGTTGAACTCGTCGTTCGGGTTGAGGCGCGAGACGCAGTACTTCAGCGAGTCGCGCGCCAGCTTGATCCGTTCGCCCATCATCGAGCCCGAGGTGTCGATGACGAAGGTGACGCGCTTGGCGACGATCTCGTTCGCCGGCACTTCGTTGCGGGGGCTTACCAGCGCAATGAAGTAACCCGGCTCTTCCACCGAACTCCGGTACGTCAGCATCGAGAGGCCGACCGCCTTGTCAGACACCGAGTAGTAGAGGTCGAGGTCCTTCGAGATGTCGGCGCCGGCGCCCAGCTCGAGCCCGACGATCGCCGCGTTCTCGCCCTTGTGGGCGATGCCGAGCTTGTGGGTCGGGGAGTAGATCGAACGCAGCGGCACCTTCGACTTCACGCTCGCGCTGAAAGTGAAGTCCTGCTTCACCTGCAACGCAGGGGCGCCCTTGCTGCCGGCACCCAGCGGGTAACGGTACCGGTAGACGCCATTCTGCGCATCGAGCACCTGGCTGAAGGTCAGCTCGATGCGCATCTCGCCATTGGCCGGCACGGGAAACACGCGCGCGCGGAAGACGTCCGAGTCGATGTACTCGAGCAGCCCCGGGTCCTGCAGCCGGCGCACGATCCCCTCATAGATGTTCGTCGCCTTGTCCTTCTCGAGGATCTCGCCCTTCGTCTTCTTCCCGTTCATCCACAGGTAGAAGTCCTGCAGCGCCGCGCCCTTCGGCAGCGGAAAGACGAAGTGTGCCTCGAGCTGCCGCGGCCCCGAGTTGACGAACACCTGGTCGACCTTCGTCACCGCCGCGCCGTCTTGAATCTCGGCCGAGACGCGCTGGTACTTGATGCCCAGCGGGCCCATCGCCGTGTCCGTGGGAATCAACATGCCCTGCGCCAGGGCGCCCTCAGCGGCCAGTACGGCCAACAGCCCAAGACACTTGAAGAAATTCGCGGACATGGATCCCCTCGGGTTTGATGAGGCTTGCTCGCGATTGAAACGCCCCAGAGGGCAGTCTCGATCTAAAGAGGCACCCGAAGGGAACACTTTCGCATGGCCACCGCCCAGACCCCCATCGCCAAAGCAACGCCGTTTCCCTGGTACCGCGTCATGCCCGGGCTCTTTGCCGGCGTGCACTGGGCGCTCGAAGGACTTCGCTGGAACATGTCGAAGGCGATGAACCAGCCGCTGCCTTTGATCTCGGAGCTCGGCTCGCCGCTGGGCATCGTGCGCCTGCTGCTGGTTGGCTTCGCCGCGTGGTCGCTGTACAGCTGGTACACCGAACAGCCCCCCGCCACGCCGGCGCCTGCCACTGCCGCGCCCATCGACTGGACAAGCTGGCTCTTGCCCCTGTCACTGGTGGCGATGACGATCATGTTCGCCATCGTCTTCGTCCACGACGACCCGACCGCGAACCTCACCCAGTTCCTGCTCGCCAGCGGCGGCGCAGCGGTTCTCGGCTGGGGTTATGCGCTCACCCAGAAGGGCCGATCAAAAGACTTCCAGGTGCTGCGCGATCGGCTGCTGCTCGCGTTGGGCATCGGCGGGGCGCTGGCCTACACGAACTTCGGCCACCTGCACTTCGGCAACTTCATCCACGTCTGGGACACGTACCACTACTACATGGGGGCGAAGTACTTCCCCGAGGTGCAGTACGACCTGCTGTACGACTGCGCCGCCGTGGCCGACTCGGAAAGCGGCCTGCGCGAAGTCGCCGCGGCGCGAACCATCACCGACCTGCGCACCAACGTGATGCTGAAGGCGGCCGACGTCGTGGCGCACCCCGAAGTCTGCAAGAACAGCTTCTCGCCGCAGCGCTGGGAAGACTTCAAGCACGACATCGCCTTCTTCCGCGGCAAGGTGAACTCCATTCGGTGGATGGAGATCCACCAGGACCATGGCTACAACGCGACGCCCGTCTGGACGCTGGCCGGGTGGCTGCTGACGAACACCGGCCCTGCCACGCAGAGCCAGGTCGTCACGCTGAACCTCATCGACCCGCTGTACCTCGCCCTGATGGCGCTGATGATCTACTGGGCCTTTGGACCCAGGGTCTTCGCCGTCAGCATGCTGGTGCTCGGCTGCAACTTCCCCGCTCGCTACTATTGGACAGGCGGAGCCTTTCTTCGGCACGACTGGATCTTCTACACGGTGGCCGTCGTCTGCCTTCTGCGGAAGGAAAAGTTCCTGCTCGCGGGCCTCGCGCTCTCCTACGCCACCCTGCTGCGCCTGTTCCCCGGCCTGATGGTGATTGGCCCCCTGCTGGCCGGCATCGAGCTCTTGCGCGTCAACCGCAAGCTCGACCCTGGCTTCGTGAAGTTCGTCGCTGGAGGGGCCCTGGGCTGCGCGCTGCTGATTCCCGCCTCGCTTCAGCTGGGCGGAGGGCTGCAGACGTGGGGCAAGTTCATCCAGAACACCAGCAAGCACGCCAACACGCCGCTGACCAACCACATGGGGCTGCGCACCGTCGTCAGCTACCGGCCCGACACCCGTGGCAGCTGGCTTCGCGACGGCGCCGCCATCGACCCCTGGCAGAAGTGGAAGGACACCCGGGTGAAGAAGTTCCACGAGGCGCAGCCGCTATTCATCCTGCTCCTCATCGGGCTCGCGGCGCTCATCTACCTCGCCGTGCGCCAGACCAAAGGCGCGCTGTGGATCGCAGCCGCCATGGGCACCGGCTACATCGTCGCGGGCGCAGAGCTCACCTGCTACTACTACTGCTTCTTCGTCGGGATGGCCTGCCTGCATGAGCTCAAGCGCGAGGTCGGCCTGGTGTTGATGGTGATGCTCGCCTCGACGCAGGTCATCGCCTCGGCCATCGGTGGGCTGTCGGGCATGCTTGACGATCAGTACACGACGATGACCATCGCTGCGCTGGCCGCCTGCATCTCGGTCTGGTTCCTGTTCAGCAAAGAGGGCGACGCACTCTCGATCGCCCCCGAGCTGCCGGTGACGAACCTCTGGCCGCAAGCCGTGCTCGCAACGGGCCCCGCAGCAGCCGCCGATAAGAAACCGCGCAAGAAGCGCTGAACCGGGTTAGGTCCGCCCGCGGGACAGTGTGTCCGCAAATGGCCCATTGCTGGGGAGTACGCACCGGCTTACTTCCCTCTCGTCGTTAACCCAAATTCAAGGACTGAACATGACCAAGCTCTCTGTTGCGCTCGCCGTTCTCGCCCTCTCGGCCCCCGCCGTCGCCAGCACCTGGAAGTCGGACCCGGCCCACTCGTCGGCCACGTTTGCCGCGAAGCACATGATGGTCTCGACCGTGAAGGGGACCCTCGGCCCGATCAGCAGCACCGTCACCCTCGACGACAAAGACATCACCAAGTCGAAGATCGAGACCACCATCGACGTGTCCAAGATCGATACGGGCAACGAGAAGCGCGACCAGCACCTCACCAGCCCTGACTTCTTTGACGCCGCGAAGTTCCCGAACGCGACCTTCAAGTCGAAGAAGATCGAGAAGGCCGGCGACAAGTACAAGATCACGGGCGACCTGACTCTGAAGGACAAGACGAAGGAAGTCGTCCTCGACGCGACCATCAGCCCGGAGGTCGCCAACCCCTTCTCGAAGGTGGCCACCCGCGGCGTCTCGGCGACCGGCACCATCAACCGTGAAGACTTCGGCCTCACCTGGAACATGCCGGTCGGCGAAGGCGTGTTGGTGGGCAAGGAGATCAAAATCGAGCTCGAAGTCGAGTACACGAAGGAAGAGGGCAAGGCTGCCCCGGCTCCCGCGAAGAAGTAGTCGGCCTTCCATCTCTGTCTTGAATGCCCCCGGGCGCCAAGTGATGGCCCCGGGGTTTTTCTTGTCTGTCGACGAACCAGCGGCTACTTCGCCGCGGCGCCGCAGGTCTTCAGGCCGTCGCACGACGTCTGGCACACCGGGCCCGTCTTCAGGCACTGGGCGTCGTCGACGCACTGCTTGGTGCAGATCTTCTTGCCCGACGAAGCGCAGACGCCACTCGCGTCCTTCGCCTTCACATCGAGGCACGACAGGGCGGGGCCACAGTCGGCGTTCGCCGTGCAGGTGACGCCGATGTCCTGGCTGATTCCACAACCCGCCATCACCAGCGCGGCCACTACCAGGAGGCGCTTCATGCCGTCTTCGCCTTCATCGACCCGCTGCTGTTCTCGCGGCGCGTCTGCCGTTCGTCCAACCAGATGACCAGCGGGCTCGCGATGTACACCGACGAGTAGGTACCAACCACGATGCCCACCAGCATCGCCGCCGCGAAGTCGAAGATCTCGCCGACGCCAAAGATGAGCAGACCAACCAGCGACAGCGAAGTGACCCCGCCCGTGAGAATCGTGCGCGACAGCGTGTCGTTGACCGCGATGTTGATGATCTCGGGAAGCGGCTTGCCCTTGTACCGCGCCATCTCTTCGCGAATCCGGTCGTAGATCACGATCGTGTCGTTGATCGAGTAACCAAGAACTGTCAGCAATGCGGCGATCGACGTCAGATTGAACTCGCGCCGGCTAATCAGGTAGTAGCCGGCGACCATGATGATGTCGTGCGTCATCGCCAACAGCGCGCCCGGGCCGAACTTCAGGTCGAAGCGGAAGGCGACGTAAATCAGAATCGCGAACATCGCGTACAGCAGCGCCATGATGCCCTTGTTGCGCAGCTGCTTGCCGACCGCGGGGCCGACGTAGTCGACGCGCCGAACCTCGTACTTCTTGCCCTCGAGGCCTGCCGTCAGCGCCGTCTTCACCTTGTCCGCCATACCGGCCGAGACGACCTGGTAGTCGAACTGGCCGTTTTCCTGGCCAAGGAACCGCACTTCCTTCGTGCCCAGCCCCGTCGCTTCGATCGCGTCCTTGATCTTCTGCTTCTCGAGCTCGGTCTTGCTGCGGAAGTTCAAGAACCCGTTTTCGAGGTCCGGCTTGCGCATCTCGGTGATCTCCCCGAGCCCGCGAACCGCCGTCTCGGCCGTCTGCGCCGCTTCCGCGGTCAGCTGGGTCACGCCGCCCATGCGCAGCAGAAACGAGTTCTCGCTCGCCCCGCCAATCGCCTGAACCTGCGGGTCCGGCAGACCACCCTTGTGCGCCGCCTGCCGCACTTCGGCCGCGGTGATGCTGTCGGCAAACTTCACCTCGACCAGCGTTCCACCCGCGAAGTCGACCCCGAAGTTGAAGCCGAAGATCGCGATGCCCACGATGATCGCGATGTTGATCACCGACGAGACGAAGAGCGCCGGGCGGCGCTTGCCGATGAAGTCGATGCTCGTCTTGTTTTTGATGATTTGCATTTGGCGAGCGTCCTTTAGACCGACACCGACGTGGCGTTGCGGCCGTGCACGATCCAGGTCGTGATCGTCCGGGTCACCACAATCGAAGTGAAAAGCGAAGCGACGATGCCGATGATCAGCGCCGTCGCGAAGCCCTGCACCGGCCCCGTGCCGGTGAAAGCGAGAATGAAGCCTGCGATCAGCGTCGTGACGTGCGCGTCGAAGATCGTCCAGAACGCGCGGTCGTAACCCTGATCCACCGCCGAACGGGCTGACTTGCCCGCCGCCAGTTCCTCACGAATGCGCTCGTTGATCAGCACGTTCGCGTCGACCGCGATCCCCAGCGTGAGCACGAAGCCCGCGATGCCCGGCAGGGTCAGCGTCGCGCCGAACAGCGCCAGGCCCGCCAGAATCAGCGCGCCGTTGAGAATCAGCGCCACGTCGGCCACGAGACCAGCGACCCGGTAGTAGATGGCCATGAAGAGCACCACCAGCAGCAGGCCGACGATCGCCGCCAGCGCGCCCTTCTTGATCAGCTCGTCACCCAGCGACGCGCCGACCTGGCGAATCTCGCCGACCGCGACCGGCGCAGGCAGCGCGCCCGCCTTCAGCACCAGCGCCGTCATCTGCGCTTCCTTCAGCCGTTCGTCGAGGCTGCCCTTGCGGCCCAGCGTGATCCGGCCCGAGCCGCCGGCGATCTTGTCCTGAATCGTCGGCGCCATCACCACGTTGTCGTCGAGCACGATCGCCATCCGGCGGCCGACGTTCTTGCTGGTGAGATTCTCGAGATCGCGCGCACCCTGCGCATCGAACTGGAAGTTCACTTCGGCGCTGTTGTCCGTCTGGCTCTGGCGCGCTTCGGCGTTGGTGAGCGAGTCGCCCGTCAACGGAATGTCCTTCTCGACCAGCATCGTCGTGTACTTCTCGCAGGCCTTCTTCTTCGAGGCGCTCTCGACGCAGTGCAGAAGGATCTGCTTGTTCGGCGGCGCCTTGTCCTTCAGGTACTCGAGCAGCACTTCGCGGTTCGTCCCCTCGAACTGGGGGAACCCTTCGTCGCTCTTCGTCACCAGCGTGATGCCGCTGGCCGCGTCGGGCGGCGTCTTGTCGTGGAGCTCCTGGAAGAAGTTGCTCGGGTCGAGCAACCGGAACTCGAGCTGCGCGGTGGTGCCGATGAGCTCCTTCGCCTGCTCGGGATCCTGCTGGCCCGGCAACGAAATCTGAATCGAGTCGGTGCCGACCTTGCGCACGTCGACTTCCGCCACGCCCCACTTGTCGATGCGGCGCCGGATGACGAGCATCGCCTGGCTCACCGATTCTTCTTCGAAGAACTGCACCTGGTTGTCGCGCAGGTGAAGGCGCAGCTCACCGCCGTCGCGCGAGACCCTGCTGAAGTCTTCAAAAGTCGCGAGCACTTCCTTCTCGATCGCGTCCATCGTCGCGGGGTCCGTAGCCGCCAGCGTCAGCTCGAGCTTCTCGGGGTCCGAGGTCACCTTCACCTCGCCCAACTTCTTCTCTTTCACCCAGTTGGCGATCTGTACGCCGCGCCGTTCATTGCGCTTGATGAGGGCGGTCTTGGTGTCGACGCGCATCACCATGTGAATGCCGCCCTGAAGGTCGAGCCCCAGCGACAGGCGGTGCTTGCCCGCGGGCGCGAAGGCCGGCATGCGCTCGTCGAGCACCGCGAAGTTGTTGCGATCCTTCCGGTCGACGACGAACAGCGAGTAGTAGGTCGGAATCAGGTACCAGGCCGAGCCGAGCGCGACGAAGGCGATGACTGCGACACGCGTCCACCAGTTGCGATCCATCACTTCACCTCTTCCTTTTTAGCGTCGTCCTTGACCGGCTCGTCACCGACGGTGACCTTGCCCTGAATCGCGGACTTCAGGATTCGCAGCTTCACGCCCGAGCTCACCTCGAGCGTGATCGTCTTGTCCGTCACCAGCGCGATCTTCCCCAGAATGCCGCCCGAGGTGACCACGTCGTCGCCCTTCTTCAGGCCGGCGATGAGGTTCTGTTGCTCTTTCACCTGCTTCTGCTGCGGCCGAATCAGCACGAAGTACATGATCGCGGCGAGGCCGGCGAAGAAGAGCAGGTTGGTGGTGCCGCCACCCATGGCCTGTGCGAGTACGAGAAACGAGTGAACCACGATGGATTTCCTGCCTTTAGATGGGTGGCTGGCTAAGGCTGCAAAGGGGCGCCGCATAGCAGGCGGGGGTGGGCCCTGCAAGCCAACTGGTCTTCTCTTCCCGAGAGGTTGTGGTACACGCCGCGGCCATGAAACGCGCCTTGGCCACGTTCGCCGTCCTCCTGCTCGTCGGTTGCAACAACCTCGGCGCCGTCGGAGCCGCCTGCACCACCGCCACCGACTGCGACCTCGGCCTCAGCTGCAACACCGAGGTTCCCGGCGGTCTCTGCACCCACGGCTGCAGTTTTGCGGGCGCCGAGCTTTCCGAGTGCCCCGCCAACAGCGTCTGCACGGCGATCGCAGCGCGCACCCTGGCCTGCGCCCCGAAGTGCACCACCGACGCCGACTGCCGCGAGAAGCACACCTGCTCCGGCAACACCGGCACCACCGTCAAGTCATGCCGGCCGAACCCGGCGTAGAGCCAGGTTTTTCTCGCTGCGCCTTCAGGAAGTCGCCATAGCGATCCTGTTCGATCGCTTCGCGCACCTGTCGCATCAGGTCCAGGTAGTAGTGAAGGTTGTGAAGCGTGTTGAGCCGCATCGCGACCAGCTCTTCCGACACGTACAGGTGCCGCAGGTACGCGCGCGAGAAGGTGCGGCACGTGTAACAACTGCACGCGGGGTCCAGCGGCCCGTTGTCCTGCGCGTGCTTGGCGTTCTTGATCACCACCTTGCCCTGGGAGGTGAACATCAGCCCGTTGCGCCCACTGCGCGTCGGCATCACGCAGTCGAACATGTCGATGCCCGCCCCCACGCACGTCACCAGGTCCAGCGGAGTCCCCACCCCCATCAGGTACCGCGGCTTGTCCTTTGGCAGCAGCGGCGCCGAAAAGGCCACCCCCGCATGCATCGCCTCGGGCGCCTCGCCTACGCTGTAGCCGCCCAGCGCGTACCCTGGCAGGTCCACCGCGCACACTTCCTCCGCGTGCCGCCGCCGCAGGTCTTCGTGCATTCCGCCCTGGACGATGCCGAACAGCGAGGTGCGCTGCCGGCTCCACGCCTTTGCGCAGCGGTGAAGCCAACGCGTCGTGCGGGCCAGCGATTCTTCGAGCCGCGGCCTTTCCATCGTCGACGCCGGGCACTCGTCGAAGGCCATCATGATGTCAGGCCCGAGCACTTCCTGGATCTCAATGGATCTTTCGGGGCTCAACATGATCTTCGCGCCGTCGAGGTGAGAGGCAAACGCCGCGCCTTCCTCGGTGATCTTCCGTCGCTCGGCGAGGCTGAACACCTGGTAGCCGCCCGAGTCCGTCAGCATCGGCTTGTCCCACGAGATGAACTGGTGCAGCCCCCCCTGCCCTGCGATCAAGGCTTCACCCGGCCGCAACATCAGGTGGTACGTGTTTCCAAGGATGATCTGCGCCTGCAGCGTCAGCAGATCATCAGGAGCGATCGCCTTCACGCTCCCCGCCGTCCCCACCGGCATGAAGATCGGCGTCTCGATCGTTCCGTGCGGCGTGTGAAGCCTGCCCCGGCGCGCGCCCGTCTGCGCGTCCACGTGCAGAAGCTCGAACCGCACCACCGACGCAGCGACCCGCTGATCCCCTCTCAGCTCGGCAGACGGAAGCGTCATCCCTGCCCCGCAGCGTCGTCGATGAACATCGAGTCTCCATAGCTGAAGAACCGGTACTGCTGGGCCACCGCCTCCGCGTACGCCTTCAGCGTCGACTCCCTTCCGGCAAACGCGCTCACCAGCATCAGCAGCGTCGACTTTGGTAGGTGGAAGTTCGTCACCAGCGCGTCCACCACCTTGAACTCGAACCCCGGGAGGATGAACAGCCCCGTGTCGACCTCGCCCGCTTCTCCACCCAGCGACTCCAGCGTTCGCACCACCGTCGTGCCGACCGCCACGACCCGCCCAGCTCTCGCGATCGCTTCCGCCGTCGCCACCGGAATCCGACACCGCTCCGCGTGCATCTTGTGCGCGGCCAGCGAGCCGTCACGCACCGGCAAGAACGTGCCCGGCCCCACGTCCAGCGTCACGAAGGCTGTCTCGATGCCGCGCGTCTTCAAGGCTTCGAAGACCGCCGGCGTGAAGTGCAGCCCCGCCGTCGGCGCCGCCACCGACCCCTTCGCCTTCGAGTACACCGTCTGGTAGCGCTCGGCGTCTGCCTCGTCTGGAGCGCGCGCGATGTACGGTGGCAACGGCAGCCTCCCCGCCTTTTCGATCGCCGCCGCCAGCGTCGGCAGCGGCGAGGTGAACCGCACCACGTACTCGCCATTTCCCGACGACTCGAGGATCTCGGCCTTCAGGCCTGCCTCGAGCTCGACGTGCGTCCCCGCCTTCAACCCCTTGCTCGCCTGCCCCAGACACAGCCACTCGACCTGCTGGTCGGCTTCCAGCGCCACGTCGGTGCGCAGCAGCTGCGCTGCCGGCCTCACCAGCAGCAGCTCGACCTTGCCGCCCGTGCCCACTTTTTTTCCCAGCAGCCGCGCCGGAATCACCCGAGCGTCGTTGAACACCAGCAGGTCACCTTCGCGAAGCAGCGACGGCAGCTCGGTGAAGCGGCGGTGATCGATGGTGCCGGTGGTCCGACCCAGCACCAACAACCGCGACGCATCGCGCTCGGGCAACGGGGCCTGCGCGATCAAACCATCGGGCAGCGTGAAGTCGAAGTCTGAGGTCTGCACCCTGCGCTGGTTAGTACAAAACCTGCAACTCGGTGCCCGGGTAGTAGTGCGCGAGGATCTCTTTGTAGTCAGCGCCGCGGTCGGCGAGCACCTTCGCGCCCCACTGGCACAGGCCCGCGCCGTGGCCGAACCCCGAGCCATGAATCGTCCACCCTGAAGACGACGGCTCGACCTCGAACTGCAGGCTCTTCAGCTTCATGTACCCAAGCCGCTCGCGAAACGTCACCGCGTCCATGCTGCGGTTCGGAGCGAAATGCACCCGCTTCGCCCGCCCCGTCGCCGTCCGGCCTTCGATCTTCATCCCCAAAGGCTTGCTGCCCAGCGCGGCCTTCAGGTCTTCGTTGCTGAACGCCGTCTTCCATTGGCTGGTCGGCAGCTTTCCGCAAGGGCACGCCACCGGTCTCAGATACGGCAGGTCTCTTCCCAGCGCGTTGGCCCCCGACTCGGTGCGCCCGCCGCAGCTCGCGTGGAAGTACGCCTCGATCGGCTGGAGATCGAAGGTCAGCACCAGGCCGCGCGTCGCCTCGACTGCCTCGCGCGTGCGTGGATCTTCCGCCTTCAGGCCGCCATAGACCTGGCTGATCACGCTGCTGCCCAGGTGGTACGGCTGGCTGTACTGCTCGAGCTTCTTCTGCAGCGCGTACGTGCGCGCTGCGATCGCCTGCGCCTTCAGCGCCTCGAGTGGGAAGGACCTCGGCATCTCGCTGCCGAGCACGCCGACCAGGTAGTCCTCCAGCGGCAGCACGTTCACCAACAGCACGCCCTGCCCCTGCGCCACCGCGACCACGTCGCCGCGCACCACCATGCCGTTCACCTTCAACGGCCGATCGCCCGGAACTCCCGCGTCACGCGCCAGCGGCCCGGCCCGAAAGCGCAGCGCATCGCCGATGATCGGTTCCCCATTCACCGTCAGCTTCCCGTTCACCCGCGTCACCGTCAGCCGGTTCGAGCCCACGGCCATGAAGCGGGCCTCTTCGAGGTCCTCGCCCGCCGCCAGCGCCTCGCCTTCGATCTGCACCGACGGCACCAAAGGCCCCATCTGCACGCGCATGGTCTCGGCCGCGTTCGCGGGCTGACACATCAGCAACAGCAGCAGCACCAATCGGTAGGACATGCGCGCACCAGTGTACGGGCCGTAGATCCCCCCTCAAGAAATTGGCAGAAGGGCCTGCCGTGACCCCCGCCGAGCTTCATGCAGCCCTCGCGCAGATGAACCCCCGCGCGGCGCAGACGCTGATCTTCGCTTGCGTCGAGGGCCGCCCGGTCGAGGAGTGCGCCGCCCTCTACGGCGTCGGCCTGCCCCAGTGGGAAGTGCTCTTCTTCGAGGCCGCCCGCGGGCTGCTCGGCCAGACCCAGCCGCTGTCCGACGCCGATCGCCGGGCCCAGGCCACCGCGCTCGCTTCATCCGCCCCTTCGCCCCTCTCCGACGCGCTCGCAAGCCTCGCCGCCCACGCCGACGAAGTGCAGCGCCTGCGCATCGAGGCCGAGCGCGCCGCCGCCTTGTCCCCCGCGCGCGCCCGCGAGACCTGGGTGCGCCGCGTCGCCGTCGCGCTCATCATCGGCGTCTCGCTCTTCGTCTGGCTCCGAGAGCGCAACGCCCCCACCCCTGCGGCGCCGTCACACAATCCTTTACCGCCCCGCAAGGTGGGCTAAGCCTTCCGTCATGAAACGCCTCTTTCTCGTCCTCGCGCTCTCCTTCGGCTTCCTCGCCTGCCCCAAAGAGACCCCCTCGAACCTGGCCGGCACGGACGACGAGCAGATGGACAGCTTCGCGTCCCAGCTCGAAGAGCTCCGCAGCCGAACCGACCTGAAGTGCGACGAGTGGTGTTCTTTGAAGGAAAAGGCCTGCGGCCTGTCGAAGAAGTCATGCGACATCGCCAACAAGCACACCGACCGTGACGACTTCCAGAAGCGCTGCGTCACGTCCCAGGAAGACTGCGCGAAATACATCGAAGGCTGCGCCTCATGCGCGAAGTAGCCAGCAAGCGTTAGGCTTCAATCCATGAGAACTGCCCTCCTCCTGGCCGCGCTCGTTTTCGCCGCCCCTGCCCTGGCCGGGGACGATCTGAGCCCCGAGAAGGTGGCGCAGATCGAACGCGACACCGACAAGGCGCTGAAGGCGGTCGACAAGAAATTCGGCAACAAGAAGTCGTCCGAGCTCAGCAGCGACGAGCGCAAAGAGATCATCAAAGAACGCTCGGCCACCGAGAAGGCCGTGCTCGAGAAGCACAACGTCGAGCCCCGCGCGTACATCAGCTACACCGCCCGTCAGAGCCGCGCCGATCGCGCCGCCACCAAAGAGGCGGGCGAAGCGCTCGAAGCCAAAGAGCACGCGGCCCAGGCCGAGAAGGAAAAGCTGGCCGCCGGCGGCCCGAAGGAAATCGTCATTCAGCGCGGCGGCGCTGGCAAAGACCCCATCATCATGGAAGAGAAGGAAGGGGCGCCGCCCATCGTCGAGAAGGGTCTTCCCCAGGAAGCCATCGACGATCAGGCAGCGGCCAGCCAGATGACGGACTCGTCAACCGAGGCCGCGTCAAAATCCAAGAAGTAGGCGCCAACCGAGCGAACCGTTGTTGCCAGCCCCGCACGGGGCTGGCGGGTGAGCGAGGCAGCCGTGAGGCAGCTTTAGCGCGCCGTCCAGACTTCGTCGTATGGACACGAGCAGTCCTTCTCTTCGGGCTCCGGGTACACGTACCGCTCGTTCTTGTAGTTGCGGAAGACCGTCGCGTCGGCGCCCTTCTCAATCACGTACTCCGGCTGCAACGTCACCTTCCCGCCCCCGCCCGGCAGGTCGACGGCCAGGTGCGGCACCGCCAGCCCCGTCGTGTGCCCGCGTAGCTGCTCGAGGATCTCGATGCCCGCCGAGATGGGCGTTCGCAGATGCTCGAGCCCCTGCGCCACGTCCATCTGGTGCAGGTAGTACGGCCGCACCCGCATCTTCAGGCTCTGGTGCGACAGCTCTTTGATGATCCGCGCACTCGAGTTCACCCGGCGCATCAACACCGCCTGATTCTCGACCGGCACCCCGTGGTCTACCAGCCGTTCGCACGCCTCGCGCGCTTCTGGCGTGATCTCCTTCGGGTGGTTGAAGTGCGTCACCACGAAAAGCGGAGCGAACCTTCGCAGCAGCTTCGCCAACGCATCATCGACGCGCATCGGCAGACACACCGGCAGCCGCGTCCCGATGCGAATCATCTCGACGTGCGGAATCTCGCGCAGCGGCTCCAACAGCTGCTCGAGCCGGTCGTTCGACAGCATCAACGGGTCGCCGCCCGAGATCAGCACGTCCCGCACCTCAGGGTGCGCCTTCACGTACGCGATGCCCTTCTGCAGTTCCGTGCGCGACAGCTCGGCCTCGCCACCCTTGGTGAGCCGCCGCCGGGTGCAGTGCCGGCAGTAGACGGAGCACGAGTCCACCGCGAGAAACAACACCCGGTCGGGGTACTTGTGAACGATGGCCTCAGCCGGCCGCGTCTTGTCTTCGCCCAACGGGTCCAGCAGCTCGCCTGGCCGCACCCTCGCCTCTGCTTTAACCGGAATCGCCTGCATCCGCACCGGGCAGAACGGGTGGTTTTCGTCGATCAGCGACAGGTAGTACGGCGTGATTCCCAGGCGGAAGATGTTTGCAGTCTCTTCGCAGCCCGCGATCTCATCTGCCGTCAGCGTCAGCAGCTTCCCCAACGCCGCAGGTGTGCGCACCGCGTGGCGCAGCTGCCAACGCCAGTCGGCCCACTCCGCGTCTGTCGCGCCGGGGAAAAGGCTCTGCCGCGACATCGGTTACGCCTCGTGGCCGTGCTCGGCCCACCACTTCTGACCCGACTCGGGCAACAGGTAGAGCGGGTCGTAGTACTCGTACTTGCGATCCAGTGCGTCCGCCTCGTCCTCGATGCCCGTGCGGTAGTTCTTCGTCCAGTAGCTGATGCCCTTCTCGCGGTCGTACTCTGCGACCTGGTGCACCCACCGCTTCCCGACGAAAGGCACGTCACACACGATGCGCGGCGTCGCGAAGCCCGGCATGTAACCCATGATGTCGTGCTGCAGCTTCTGCGCTTCCGCGACGCTCAACCGCCAGTGCTCGGCGTTGGGGATCATGTCGCACATGTAGAAGTAGTACGGCAGGATCCGCGCGTGATCGAGCAGCATGAAGGACAGCTCGAGCAGGTCCTTCGACGTCGAGTTCACCCCGCGCAGCAGCACGCCCTGGTTGCGCACGTCGCGGAACCCGAGCTCGAGAATCTTCTTCGCCGCCCGCCCCAGCAGCGGCGTCACCTGGTTCGCGTTGTTGACGTGCGTGTGCAGCGCAAGGTCGACGTTCCTTTCGAAAGCCTTCTTCGACAACCGGTCGAACGCCTTCAGCACCGAGTCCTGCAGGAAGTGCTGGGGGATGCCCATCAGCCCCTTCGACGCCAGGCGGATGTCGCGAATGTTGGGGATGTCCATCAGCGCACTGACGAAAGCCTCGAGCTGCGCGATCGGCACGTTCGCCACGTCGCCGCCTGACACCACCACGTCACGCACCTGCGGGGTCTTCTTCAGGTACTCGAGAATCTGCTGGTGGCGGTCGGGCTGCGGCGTGTGGAACTTCAGCTTGTCGACCTGCGGCACGCTGTTGCCCACCAGATCCATGCGCGTGCAGTGGCCGCAGTACTGGGGGCACGTCGACAGCAGTTCGGCCAGCACCTTCGTCGGGTACCGGTGCGTCAGGCCTTCGACCTTCCACATCTCGGCTTCGTGCAGCGAGTCGCGCGACGAGCGCGGGTGGTTCGGGAAGTCCGTACGGCGATCATCGAACGCGGGCAGCATGTACCTGCGCAGCGGGTCACCCCACAGATCCTCGAACTTCATCGTGTTGATCATGTGCGGCGTGATCAACATCGACATCGTCGCCCGCTCGCGCAGGTCGCGATCCATGCTCTCGGCCAGCGTGTCGGGCAACAGCGCGCCCAGCGCGGCCTTCAACTCTTTGAGGTTCTTGACGGTGTGCTTGCGCTGCCACAGCGCGCTTTCCCAGTCGGCAACGCTCACCCCCTTGTATCCGGGGATCCGGTTCCAGTCGGGCTCGACGAATTCACGGGTGAGCGGATACCGAAACGGCTGTTGAGCGGGCGGGGGGTTCACCATGCCCCGCTCTATAACCGAAACGCGCTGCCCTTACGCGCCGGGGATCTCGATGCCCTTGAGCACGGAAGTCTGGTCCGCCTCGATCGTGATCTCCTGCGGTGGGCTCGCCTTCCCGTTCAGCTTGAAGATGACCTTGTGCTTGCCCGCCGGCAGCTCGAGCGCGCTCGAGATCGCCACCGGCGTCTTCCTCCCGGTGTTCTTCCCGTCGATCCACACCTCGGCGCCCGCCGGCTTCGACGCGCACGCGAGCTTGCCCTTGCCCTTCCCCGCCACTGGCTTCTCTTCCTTCGGGGGAGGCGGCTCCGCCTTCGGCTTCGGCTCTGCCTTCGGTTCGGGCTCCTTCTTCGCCACGGGCTCGGGCTTCGGCTTCGGCTCCGCTTTCGGCTCGGGCTCCTTCTTCGCCACCGGCTCGGCCTTTGGCTTTGGCTCCTTCTTCGCGACGGGCTCGGGCTTCGGCTTCTCTTCCTTCGGCGCCGGCTCGGGCTTTGCGTCCGTCACGTCCTTCTCGAGCACGACGTATTTGTCGATCTCAGCCAGCTTGTCGACGTTCTCGATGTTGAAGGTGTAGACCTTGAACCCGTCTTTCTTCGCCACCAGCACGTGTGGCTTATCGAGTGTCAGCCCCTCGACCTTCGCGCGCGGGCTCTTACCGGCCTTCTTGCCGTCGACCGTGAACTCGACGTTCGGCTCGTCGCTGCTGATGTTGACCGTGTACGCCTTCAGCTCGGGCTTCACTTCGGCTGGCCTGGCTTCAGTCGGCTTCGTCTCCGAGGGAGGCGGCTTCGCTTCCGTCCGCGCCGGTTTCTTCTCTTCGCCCCGCGCCGGAGGCCCCGTTGGGTTCAGCACCACGGGCAGCGCCAGCATCTGGTTGCCGCTGAGGTGCACCTTCAGCCGCTTGCGCTGGTAGGCCTTCGAGGCCGGAATCACGTCGACAAAGTAGTCGCCCGGGTCGAGTTCGATCGCCTGCGCTCCGTCGTACGTATTCTCGCCGCCTTCCGCCGTCTTCGACACCTTCACCGTGAAAGGACCTTCGGGTGTGGTCTGAATCGCCAGGCGGGCCGGGTTGTTCGCCAGCATCAGCACCGAGATCAGCCCCATCAGGATGATGATTGCGCCACCGATGCCGCCGAAGATCACCAGCCTCTTGCGGCTGGGCGGCATCGACGCCACCACACTGTCGTTCTTCCTCGGCTGCGACCGGCGCACGGGCCGCGGCTTCGGAGGTATCGTCGCGTTCGTCGGGTCCACAGAGGCCTGCTCTTCCTCTTCCTGGGGCTCCTCGTCGACCGAGGCCCGCCCCTGCCCGTCGGTATCGTCGCTCGAGCTGACATCGCCCAACGCGTCGTTGTCTTCCGAAGCTTCTTCCTCGTCGCCCTCTTCGCCGTGCTCTTTGAAGAGCCGCGTCGTCGGAACCTGAGGCCTTTCGCCCGTCGAGTCGTCGCCCGGCTTCGGCGCCAGCGGCGACGGGCCGACCATCGTCTGTCCGCTGTACTCCGGGGCATCGCCAATCACGATCTTCTGCTTCGCACCCGACTTGTTCGCGTTCGACCTTTCGATGGTCTCGACGAACTTTTGGTTTGCGGAGGTGTCGCTGCCCTCTTCCTGCTCCATCGCCGGCCGGAACCCGGTTTGATCGATGGGCTGCATGTCGTCGCCTTCCGACGATCCCGTCGAGAATCCGCTGCCCTTCGTCTCGCTGCCCGCCGAAGCGGTGCCGGCGCCGTTCTTCCGTTTCGGCGGCATCGTCGCGTCGAAGCCCCCTTCGGAAAAGCTCCCCGTGGGGATGTCTTCCTGCATTTCGGCCGACGGTACGGCATTGGCGGTCGCATCGGCCTGCATGAAGGGCGAGATCCCGACGCTCGTCTTCAGGTTCTCGCGCATCAGGTCGCCATCGACGATCTGGGTCCGGTCACCCGCCCCGTCCATCTCGGCCAGCTCTTCGGCCGACGGAGGGGGGATGTTCACCGTGTCATTGCCAATCGCCGCCGACACGGCGGCCGCCGCATTGCCCACCACCGTGCTGATGCCCAACTGCGGCAGCGACTGCGAGGAAAGCCTGGGGCGCGGAGACGCCAGCGGCGCCGACGGCACCGGGTGGCTGCCCGTGGCGGGAATCGGCTGGGCCGTGTTGCGCCGCTTGTTGGGCGGCGGCTGCGCCAGCACCCCAGACTGCTCAATCTCGTCCGGACGGCCGATCGACGCAAACCGATGCATCTTCTCGTCTTCGCGAAAGAGGTCTTCGGCAAACGCCTCTTTCATGAACGACGCGAGGTGCTTGGCCGAATAGATCGCGTCCCCCGCGAGGAGGAACCGCATCAGGTCTTCCTGCAGATCCGAGGCCCACTGGTAGCGATCTTCCGCTTCGCGGGCGAGCGACTTCATCAACACCTTCTCGAGCCCGGCCGGGATGTTCGGGTTGAACTGCCGGGGGGTCGGAACTTCGGCGTTGCGAACCTTCTCCAGCGTCGAGAAGTCGGACTCGCCGACGAACAGCTTTTCGCCCGTCAACATCTCGTAGAGGATGACGCCGACCGCAAAGATGTCGCTGCGGCGGTCGATGGGCAGACCCCGCACCTGCTCGGGCGACATGTACCCGAACTTTCCCTTCAGGATCCCCGCCTGGGTCTTCTGGCTCCGGTTCGCGGCCTTCGCGATGCCGAAGTCGATGATCTTCACCTCGCCCTCGTAGCTGCAGAGGATGTTCTGGGGCGAGACGTCGCGGTGAATGATGTGGAGCTCCTGGCCGCGCGCGTCCTTCTTGCGGTGCGCGTAGTCCAGGCCTTCGCAGATCTTCGAGCCCACGTAGACGGCCTGCGCCGTCGGCATGATCTCCTTCCGCCGGCGATGCCGCTCGAGCATCGTCCGCAGATCGCGCCCCGAGACGTACTCCATCGCAATGAAGAACGCCTCGTCGTGCTTCCCGAGCTCGTGGATGTGAACGACGTTCGCATGGTTCAGCTGAACGCTGATCCGCGCTTCGTCGATGAACATCGTGATGAACTCTTCATCCTCCGCCATCGTGGGGAGGATCTTCTTGATCGCGAGGATTCGTTCGAACCCTTCGACGCCAAAAGCCTTCGCAATGAACACCTCGGCCATGCCGCCGACGTTCACGCGCTCCAGCAGCAGGTACTTGCCGAAGATGGTGGGCTTACGCATTTCTGAGCAGGGCGCGGTATCGGAAAAGCCTTAGCCGTTCCGCATGCTTGGGAATCAAAGTAGCGGGCAGCTTAGTGCGAACCCGTCGGCCAAGGCAACGCACGAATCAAAGCAAAAGTTCCCTAGCACCAAAAGCGAAAACCCCGACCGCCATCAGGCGATCGGGGTTTTCTAACAAAAAAGATGCGGCAGCGACCTACTCTCCCACGCGGTCTCCCGCGGAGTACCATCGGCTCTGGAGGGCTTAACTTCCGTGTTCGAGATGGGAACGGGTGTGACCCCTCCGACATAGCCACCGCAAAACTGTCAAAAGTCACATACGAAGGGAGAAATTCAACTTCAAGCTGTATCAAAAGTTCTCGGGGCCGCGTTCGCAAAGGAACGCAGGGCCTCGGCCTCAACCTCGACACTCCTGGCCTGATTTGCAGACATTGCTGTCTTGCATTTCAAGTCTTCAAGAGACGGAGGAAAGCAAGCCTCACGACCAATTAGTACCGGTAAGCTGAACGCATTGCTGCGCTTACACACCCGGCCTATCAACGTAGTAGTCTCCTACGGGTCTTCAGGGGGATTACTCCCCGGGAGGCCAAATCTTGAGGTCGGTTTCCCGCTTAGATGCTTTCAGCGGTTATCCAATCGACACATGGCTACCCAGCGGTGCCCCTGGCGGGACAACTGGTACACCAGAGGTGTCTCCAACCCGGTCCTCTCGTACTAAGGTCAGATCCTCTCAAGCCTCCTACGCCCATGGAAGATAGGGACCAAACTGTCTCACGACGTTTTGAACCCAGCTCGCGTACCGCTTTAATTGGCGAACAGCCAAACCCTTGGGACCAACTTCAGCCCCAGGATGCGATGAGCCGACATCGAGGTGCCAAACCACGCCGTCGATGTGAACTCTTGGGCGTGATAAGCCTGTTATCCCCGGAGTACCTTTTATCCGTTGAGCGA
>JBBRAX010000011.1:0-126025 GCA_038206395.1 Myxococcales bacterium
AAGATCCCCGAGTTCAAGTATTGCGCGGTGAAGGTGACGAAGGGCGGGCCGGTGCCGGTCCACTCGAGCTTCGGCGGCGGAGAAGCGCTCGCCGAGGTCAAGGAGCAGCTCGTCGAAGCGCAATGACGTAGTTGAAAAGGACTAACATTGCGCTTCATACCGGCGTCGAAGGGGCGTCGGTCGGGCGTTTTCTCAATTTCATAAGCGAGGGAAAGATGCGCAAGTCCAGCGTCGGTACCAAGCGTTTGCTGTCGGGCCAGGGCATGACCGAGTACATCATCATCGTCGCGCTGATCGCGATCGCCGCCATCGGCATCATCACGCTCTTCGGTGACAACATCCGCCGCCTGTTCGCGATGTCGGCCGACTCGCTCGCCGGTAACGACTCTGTCGCGCAGGCGAACAGCGCCACGGCCGTCGGTAACGCCGCGCTGACCAAGAAGAAGATGCTGAACTTCGGCGAGAACAACGCCTACTAAGTTTCGTTTCTCTTGAAGCTCCGAACGGTCGGGTACCCCAAAGGTGCTCGGCCGTTTTTCTTTCAGCGGATCCCATGCCGCAACGGGCACGGGTACTTCCCGACCAGGATCTTCGCGCCCGTCACCGTCTCGACGATGCGATCGGCAGGCACCGAAAGCTGAACCTCGCAGCCGCAGTTGAGCCGGGCGCGCACCTGCCAATCACCCTCCACAGGCGTCGCGTCGATCAATGTCGCTGAGTGGCTCGGCATCGGGCGTACACTCCGTGGCCCCATGGAGGGCCGCCTTCTCTTGAAGAACTGCAGTGTCCTCCGGCCGGGGGGCGCGGTCACGCGCGGCAACGCGGTGCTGATCGAAGGCACGCAGATCCAGCGCGTGGCGGACGACGCGACGATTCCCGCACTGCCGGGTGACTGGGTGGTGCCGTGCGAAGGGCGGCTGGTGATGCCCGGCCTGGTCGACTGCCACAGCCAGTTGCTCGCGGCTCAACGGGGAAAGGGTTCGGCCCAGCCGGAAGAAGTGGCGGCGATCTCGGCCCACGCCCTCGCGCTCGGCCTGCGGCTCGGCGTCACCACCCACCTCGATCACCTTCACGCGCCCGCCGCCGTCCACGGGGCACTGACCGCACAGGCCACGGTCGCCCAGCGGCTCGGCGCGCGGCTCGTTCAGTCGCACGCGTCCAGCACCGCGGCCGAGCTCGACGCCAACGCCTCGGCAATCGAAGCCCCGAAGCACCCGCTGGTGCGTGGCGCGATTGGCCTGTCGTCCTCGTCAAGGTGCGACGACGTGATTCTCACCCACGCCGCCGACCTTCGCCGCCGCCTCGACTGCGGCGTGCACCTGCGCCTCGCCGAGAACGAAGAAGATCTCGGCACCACTTTCTCTCGCTTCGGCCTGCAGGTGGCCTCGCGGCTCGATGCGTTCGGCCTGCTCACCCCGCGCACCGTCGGCGCCTTCGCCCGCACGCTCGATCGCCCGGGCGTGCAGCTGGCCTCCGCGCGCCGCACGCTACTTGCGCCGTGGCTCGATCTTCATCAGCCAGTTGGCTTCGAGGCGATGCTGTCGTCGGGCGTCGCGCTGGGTCCGTGCACCGCGGGTGAACGCACCATCTGGCAGGCCGTCGCTTCCGCCGTCGCCGGAGCGCAGAGCGTCGCGCGGGCCGGCCGGGTGCAACGCGCTGGTGAGATCGCCTGGCAGATGCTCTTCGACGGGCCGGCGCGGTTGATCAGCGCGGTCTTTGGAGGGCGCTTCGGGAACATCGCTGAAGGTGACACCGCGGATCTGGTCGTGCTCGATGCGGTCGAAGCGGGGGAGACGCTGGCGTTTGAACGGTTGCCGCTGGCTCCCGTGTCGTGGACGATCGTCGGGGGCCGCGTGGTGGTTCGCGAAGGCCAGCTGGTCGGCGCCGATTTCAATGCGCTGGCCACGGATGCCGCCCGCGCCGTACAAGCGATCTGGGCACGCGCATGAAAGGACTTCCTTCCGCCACCGATGCGTACCGCCTCGTCGATTCAACCGACTACACGGTCGACGTCTTCAAGAGCGTCGCGGTGCTCAGCCTCTACCGCCCCTACAGCTCGAAGGACGAACGCACGCTGTCGGCCGAGGTCGCCACGAAGTCGGGCTGCACTTCCGTCTACCTGAAGCGCCGGCCTCGGCAGGCGCACGGGGTGGCGAGCCAGACGCCGGAACAGGTCGCTCCGCCGGCGCCGGTCGTGGGCGAGCCCGTCGAGTCAGTCGAAGTAAAAGAGGGTGGGGCGCGCTTTCAGATCCGCCCCGGCAACGGCCTGTCGGTCGGCCTCTACCTCGACGCACGCGACGCCCGCGCCTGGGTTCGTGGCCACTCCCGCGGCCTGAAGGTCCTCAACCTCTTTTCCTACACGTGCGGCTTTGGCATCTCGGCCCTGCTCGGTGGGGCCACCCGCGCGGTCAACATCGACCTCTCGCGCAAGGTGCTCGACTGGGGCGAGGCCAACACCGCGCTCAACGGCTTCACCCCCGATCGCCGCGACTTCATCTCGGGCGATTGCTTCGATTGGCTCGCCCGCTTCGCGAAGAAGAACGAGCAGTTCGACCTGGTGGTGCTCGACCCTCCGTCTTTCTCGAACGCGAACGGCAAGCGCTTCCGCGCCGAGACGGACTACGGCGAGCTGGTCACCGCGCTGAACCCCGTGCTCGCGAAGGGCGGAACGTTGCTCGCGTGTTGCAACCTCGAGACGCTGGGTGCCTCACCGCTCGAGCGCCTGGCGATCGCCGGGCTCGGGGGCCGCGCGAAGAAGCTCGCCGCGTTCGGGGCTTCGGCCGTTGACTTCACGCAGCCGCCCGCGTTCAAGGCCGTCGCGTTGAAAGTCTGATCGGCGCTGACCTACGGTGCGCGCCCCATGGCGCTCAAACTTCGCTTCGTCGTCCTCGCGTCATCGATGGCTTTCACCGTTGGCTGCACGTGCAGCAACGAAGTGCAGATTGGCGGCACCGGCGGCTCGGGCACCGGCACGGGCGGCAATGCGGGAACCGGCGGCAACATCGGCACGGGCGGCACCGGCGGCACCGGCGGCACCGGCGGCACCGGCGGCGGCCTGGGCGGAGCGGGCGGCGGCGCTGTCTTCTTCGACGACGGCGGCAACTTCGAGCCCGACGATGCGGGCCCGCTGCCCTATTACGACGGCGGCTGCGGCGCGATCGACGCCGGCAACCCTCCGTATCTTAGGCGCTGCGGCCCCACGACTTTGAACGAGTGCGACGGCCTCACCGATCAATTCCTCACCTCGCGTGGCGTGCCTGCCGCGCTGCTCAATGGCCCCACCGGCAACGGTTACGACGACGACTGCGACGGCATCGTCGACGAGGCGTGCCCGTGCCCCAGCAACGGCCAGACGAAAGACTGTTACCTTGTGCCCGCGACACAGGCGAACCCGGCGACGAAGCAGCCAGTGGGCTGGTGCATTCCGAACGCGAAGGGCACCGTCGACTGCTCGGGGGGCGAGCTCACCGCGTGGTCGGGTCTCTGCCGCGGCGCGAGCCAGCCGCAGCGGTGGGACAGCTGCGCCCCCGGGGACTTCAACTGCGATGGGTTGTCGGGCAACAACGCGACCAGCGGCTGCATGTGCACGCCCGACGTCGCGTGCCCCACCACCGAACTGCAGTTCGCTCCGTTCCCTGCGCCCGCCGCGATTCCTCTCGTCGACGGCTCGCTGTGGATCGACGCCCCCAAGCGCGCGCTGGCGACGGGCTGGACGTGGACGGTGCTCGGCGGCGACTGCGACAACGTGCTGCCGTTTCCGACCTTTGCGCTCTACAACCAGGCCAACTCGGCGGCGGCCAATGCCCGCAAGGGCGCGCGGCAGCCGGTGAAGTTCGACTCCACCCTGTCGAAGTACATCGTCATGGCGGGTGAGCCGTTGATCGGCATCGTCGCTGCGGCGTTCGGCAACGGCGTCGCGGGCGGCCAGCTGTACCCGGCCTTCGCGCTGTCCGGCGACTACACGCTGCAGGGCGAGTTCGACCTCGACGGCAAACATCACGTCTGCACCCAGAAGGTCCGTGTGCGTGCGCCCGGTGTCCGCGCCGAGCTGTGCTGGGACACTGTCGGTGGCCTGCCCACGGGCACGCCCGGCAACGACATCGATCTCCACTTCGCGCGCCTGCAGGGCATCAGCTGCGCGGAGCAGGGTTGGGACAACACGTGCGCATTGAACGCGATCGGCAGCTACCAGGACTGCAGCTATTCCCCGGGCTCGGGCTGCCCGACCGGAACCAACGTGCCAGGTTGGGGCTACCTGAACTCGCCGAACGCGGCGTGCCAGGGCTGGGGCAGCAAGCGCGGCGCCGGGGCGTGCACCAACCCGCGCCTCGACCGCGACAACGTCACCTGCAACCGCACCCTCGATGATCCAAACGCCGCCAACTTCTGCGGCCCCGAGAACATCAACATCGACAACCCGAAGGACAACGACCGCTTCGTGATCGGCGTCAACCACTACGCCAACCGCGTCTCGAACCCGAACGCGAAGCCGCACGTGAACGTGTACTGCAACGGCGCCCGCGTGCTCTCGATTGGCTACAACCCGGCGGCCGGCCAGACGATGTTCCCGCTGCTGACGAAGCCGGGCAGCGACTCGACAGGCGACTTCTGGACGGCGGCGATCGTGACCGCGCACCTCGACGGCGGCGTGCTCTCGAGCTGCGATGTCGAGACGGTGCCTTCACACGGCGCCGACCCGACCCGCGATGGGCCTTCGCCCGACGGTGGCGGCAACGCGCTGTGCGTCGACTCGACGATGAACCTCACCCCCACCCCCAACCAGTACAACTACGCCAGCCACAAGTTCGTCGACCCGGGCAGCAAGCAGGGCGGGGCGGCACCTGGCTCGCAGCCATTGAACGCGGCGCAGTTCTGCAAGCACTGATCTTCAGGCACACAGTTGCTCACAGACGATCGGACCACATCGTCTGATCCAGCCCGGGCGATCATTTATAGTCCGCGCCCGATGATCATCCGCTCACTCCCGCTGGCGGCCGTAGCCCTTCTCACCCTCACGCTGGCCGGCTGTAACTGCGGAGGTCCTCCAACCGAGGCCTGTCGCATCGACGGCGACTGCGCAAAGGGGCAAGTCTGCTCCTCGAGCGACGGCGGCACGAGGTCGTGCAGCCAGGCGCCGACGTGCGACCCGACCGCGGCGGTCGTCACGCCCTGCGGGGCCGACCAGAAGTGCCTGACCGGCAAGTGCTACAAAACGACGTGCGGCACGGGCACCAGCGCCGTGAAGTGCGGCGCCAGCCAGTCGTGCATCAACAACACCTGCACCGACGACAACTGCGCGGGCATCCAGTGCAACGGCAAGGTCTGCGTCGACGCGAAGTGCTTCGTGCAGCAGTGCGAGTTCGACTCGTGCACCGCCAATGAAATCTGCGGCTCGAACGGCCTCTGCCAGCCAAAGATCTGCGTCAAGGTCGTCTGCGCATCGGGCGAGGCGTGCGCCGCCGACGGCAACTGTTACCAGACGGGCCGCGGCGCAGGCGGTGGCTCGGGCACCGGCGGCAGCGGCGGCACGGGCGGCAACGGCGGCACGGGCGGCAACGGCGGCACGGGCGGCAGCGGCGGCACGGGCGGCAACGGCGGCACGGGCGGCAACGGCGGCACGGGCGGCAACAGCGGCACGGGCGGCAACATGAGCGCTGGCGGCGGCAACGGCGGCACGGGTGGAAACGGCGGCACGGGTGGCAACGGCGGCACGGGTGGAAACGGCGGCACCGGTGGAAACTCGGGCACAGGCGGCAACATGAGCGCGGGCGGCGGCAGCGGCTCGCTCGCGTGCGGCGGTCAATGCAACGTCACCCAGGTGTGCGTGAACAACCCGCCGCCTCCGCACTGCGCCGAGCTTCGCTGCATCGGCATCACGTGCCCGACGGGCCAGGCCTGCGCGAACGGCGCGTGCGTGCCCACCGACTGCAACGGCACCCCTTGCCCCATGGGCCAGGTGTGCAGCATCCAGACGGGCAGCTGCTCGCAGCCCGCGTGCGCAAACGTCACCTGTCCTGCGGCCTATGTCTGCAACCAGGGCATCTGCCAGGTCGGCCTTTCGGACGGCGGCATTCCGCGCCTTCCCGACGGCGGCCCCGGCGTCATCTTCGGGCCGGACGGCGGAATCATCGGCGTGCTCGGGCCGGACGGCGGCGTGCTGCCCGTCACCCCGACCTGCCAGCCCGGCCAGTGCGACGAGCTCGCCTGCACCGACAACATCGACAACGACAATGACGGCCTGATCGACTGCCAGGATCCGAACTGCAACACGATGACCTGCGTCGACAACAACGCCTGCACCTTCGATGAACGCTGCGCGGCGTCGACCTGCTCGGCCGGCGTCACCGTCACTTGCGCAGCCAGCCCGTCGCCGATGGCTTGCTACGGCAACTCGTCGTGCAACCCTCAGCGCACGTGCGACTACGCGCTGCTGCTCGGCTTCCCGTGCGGTGACGGCGGCGTCTGCGGGGTGGCCGACGGCGGCGCGGTGTGCGGGTCGCCCAACATGAAGATTCCCTTCTACGAGACGCCGACCAACTTCGACCCCCTGGTGCTGATGCCGCCGCCGGGCGAGATGATCATCCCCGCCTTCACCCAGGCTGGCTTCGACACCTCCACCAATACCTTCAGCGGCAGCTGGCCGGCGACGAAGCCGGGCGTCAGCACCGTCGCGCTCAGCAATGGCCAGACGGCAGTGGTGCTCGCCACCGAGAAGTTCACGATGGGCTTCAACAGCTACCTGCGCGTCACCGGAAACCGGCCCGTCATCTTCGTCGCGTTCAGCTCGTTCAGCATCTCGGGGCTCATTGACGCGTCGGCGAACTACCAGACGCCTGGCCCCGGCGGTAACCACGCGGGCTGCGCGACGACGGGCAGCGGCGGGCCCGGCTCGGCGGTCGGCTACACCGCAGGTGGCGGCGGCGGCGCCGGCGCGAAGACGATCGGTGCGATCGGCGGCGGCGGCAGCTTCGGCGGCAACGGCGGCGCGGCCGGAGCGGCGCGCGGCACTGCGACTCCTCCCATCGGTGGTTGCCCCGGCGGCAACGGTGGCAACGTCGGCGGCCTCGCTGGGGCGGGTGGCGGCGCGATTCAGGTCTCAGCATCGGCTGGCATCATCTTCTCTGACGGTGGCATCACCGTGTCGGGCGGTGGTGGCCGCGGCGGAGCGGGGCAGAACCGCGGCGGTGGCGGCGCCGGCAGCGCAGGCTCGATCTTCCTCGAGTCCGGCATCGTCGTCGGCTTCAACTCCTTCCTCGTCGCCAACGGCGGAGCGGGCGGGGAAGGCTCGTCTGACGGCGTCAACGACGGCGGCTACGTGATCATCGCCGACGGTGGCGTGCGGCTTCCCGACGGTGGGTTCATCGTGGGCACCGATGGCGGTACGGCTCCAGCGCCCTCGTCGTCGGGTGGCGATGGGCAGAACGGCCTTCGGTCGACCGCGGCGGCGCAGGGTGGCGGCTTCCACTTCTTCTTCAACGGCGGCCGCGGCGGCAACGGCGGCGCGCGCGGCGTCGGCCCGCAGCCCGGCCAGGTCGGCTTCCTCTACTACTGGCTCGACAGCGGCGGAGGTGGCGGCGGCGGTGCAGCCGGCTTCATCCACGCGAACCTGTTCTCTCCGAAGCAGTGCAAGCTGCCGCCAGGCCAGCCCGACAATAAGATCTCGCCCAGCATGACGGACTCTGCTGGCGGTACCTGCGGCAGCTGATCGTTTCTTGCTCGCGCTGATTTCCCTGCTGCTGGCGGCGGCCCCGGGCAACCGGGCCATGCTTGCTCGCGTCGAAGCGCAGGAGCAGCTGAACGATCGGCTCGAGGCGCACTTCGATTCGGTATGTGGGGCCTTGAAGTCGGGGCAGCGGCAGCTCGCTCCGGCGCTCACCGATGCCGCGGCGTATCCCCAGCTGAAGGCGATCGTCTGGGCCACCGGCTGCTCGCTTCGCGCGCTCAAGCTCGAGCAGGTGGGAGCGACCCACGCGGTGCACCTGCTGTGGGAAATCGAAGGCCGCGATGCGACGGGGGCGCGCGTCACCGAGAGAGGAGAGGCCGATGGCACCGTTCGCCAGGAAAAGAGCCAGTGGCGGCTCGCCACTTTCGTCGAAGGCACCCACGCCGTGGTTCGCCGCGACACCGCGCGCTTCGTCGAGGTCGCCACCGCCGCTGGCCTCGAGCTGCCGAGAAACGACGTGCCCAGCAGCCAGGTCGAGCTCTACTCCGCCGGGCTCACCGTGCGCGACGTCGACGGCGACGGTCGACCCGACGTGATCGCGTTTCAGCGAAACACTGCCTTTCTCTTTCGCAATCAGGGGCCCGGCCTCACCTTCGTGCGCGAAGTGCTGCTCGAGGCGCCGCGCGGCATCTTGATCACCTCAGCGATCGCGGGCGACTTTGATGGCGACGGCGACGCGGATCTCGTCGTCACCGCCTACGCCAACGTGCCTTCGTGGGTGCTTCGCAACGACGACGGCAGGTTCGTCGAGGCGGGCCGCATTCCACCCGGTGGCTTCCTCCATTCTGGCGCGGCGACGGACTTCGACGGCGACGGCAAGCTCGACCTCGCGCTGCTGTCGTACCCGGTCAACGCCACAGTGCCGACGGATCCCCTCGTGTCCGAGAACGGCCACCCCATCGTGCTGCTGCGCGGTGACGGTGCGCTCGGCTTCTCGCCGTGGCCCGTGCCGAAGGGCGTGCTCACCACCCGTTGGAGCCTGGCTGCGATGTCTGTCGACCTGCTCGGGCAAGGCCGGCCGCAGCTGTACGTGGCGAACGACTTTGGAAAGAAGGACCTCTGGCAGTTCGAAGCCGACGGCGGCCTGCGCAACGTTGCTGCCGAAAGGGGGCTCGACGACCCGGGCTACGGCATGAGCGTCGACATCGGCGACTTGAACGGCGATGGCCGGCTCGACGTCTACCTCGGCAACATGTTCTCGAAGGCCGGCACCCGCGTGCTCGCTGGCGCCAGCGGCCGCGAAGATCTGATGTCGCAGCTCAACAAGTTCGCGCAGGGCAACGCGATGTACCTGGCCTCGGCCGACGGCGGTTACGTCGAACGTGGCGAGCAACTGGCGATCAACCGCGGCCTCTGGGCCTACGCCTCGTTGATGACCGACATCGACGACGACGGACGCCTGGAGGTCGCCGTCGCGAATGGGTTCTTCAGTCATCCCGTTCGAAAAGATCTTTGAAGCGTCTGGTGGCGCCAGGTCCTGGCGCTCAAAACGGTCGGAGCTCCCACGGTGCCGATGCCGAAGTCGGGCTTCCTGCCGCTGACGACTCCTGCCGCGCTGACCCAGAGCTTCTCGGGGTGGGAACCGAAGAAGCTGTGGCGCCACACCGCAGACGGCGCGCCCTTCGAAGAGTGCGCTTTCGTCGAAGGCTTCGATTCGCGCTTCGACGGCCGCAGCTTGATCTCGGCCGACCTCGACGGCGATGGGGATCAAGAGCTGCTGATGTTGAACCGGGCCGCTCCGAAGCTGCAGCTGTTCGCCAACACCGGCGAGGGCGGCAACGCGATCGAGCTCACCTTCAAGCCGAAGTCAGGCAACCCCGAAGGAGAAGGCACGCTGGTTCGCACCAAGCGCGGCATCTTCCCGGTGGTGCTGCAGCGCGGCTACGCAAGCTCAGTCGAGCCACGGGTGCACCTGGGCCTTGGCGCCGATACGACGGTGGACGTCGAAGTGCAGTGGCGCAGCGGAGCGCGAGAGAAGTTCGCCGCCTTGCCCGCTGGTAATTCAATGGCGCTGGCCGAGGGCACCGGCAAAGCGAGCCGCGTGGTGCCGTTCGCGCCGAAGGTGAAGCCGCCACCGCCCGTGTTCCCTTCGACGCTCGGCGCGCTCGGCCTCAGTTCCGACGGTCGCCCCACGCTGGTCCAGCTGTTCCTTCGCGGCTGCAAGCCGTGCGCGGAA
This sequence comes from Myxococcales bacterium, assembly GCA_038206395.1. Lineage (GTDB taxonomy): Bacteria > Myxococcota > Myxococcia > Myxococcales > Myxococcaceae > JAGSPQ01. The sequence continues at coordinate 9,900 of JBBRAX010000011.1, forward strand.
GAGGCCCCGGTGCTCAACGCGCTGGCGAAGAAGAGCGCGATGCGGGTCGTCGGCCTCGGACTTCACCCCGAGGCAGAGCTCGCCTCAGCCGCGAAGTCGTTGCGCATCGCCTACCCGGTGCAGGTGCTGCCCGAGGTGATCGCCGATGGCCTCTCGACCGGCGGGCAGCTGCCGCTGCCGATCATCCTCGTCTACCGCGCCGACGGGAGCTTGAGCCGCGTGCTGCCGGGGCCGAAGGGGCTGACCTCGGTGCTCGCCGAGCCCTAGAAGATGATCACCTGGCGGGTTACGGCGCCTTTGGTGATTACGATGTCCTGCAGCAGCTCGAGGCCGCTGGTGTTGACGAGCTTCAGGCGGTGCTTGCCAGCCGGAACCTGAATGCCGACCGCGGGCGAGACGCGGCCCGTATCTTTTCCGTCGAGGAAGATGCGGCACCAGGGCACACAGTTCACGTCCAGCAGCCCGTGGTTCTTCGCCAGCGGGACGCGATCCGGCACATCGGGCGCGCGCTCGACGAACTTCGGCTCCGGGTTCACGACCGGAGGGGGCGTCACTGCGATCGGCTCGGGCTCCGGCTCCGGCTCCGGCTCGGGCTCCGGCAGCCGGTCGCGCTGAATCGTCTCGACCTGCAGCGGCCGCGACTCGAGCCGGGGAGGCGGCTCCTGGGTGACCAGGGTGTAGATGAGCCCGGCGACGATTCCCGCGAAGACGACGATGCCACCCAGGATCAGCACCATCGGCTTCGAAGGCGGCGGCGGCTGGGCGGCCGTCATCAGCTCGGGCGCCTCGGCCACGGGAAGGGACGCCGGCGTGGCGGCAGGAGCGCTGGGCATGCTGCCCGACGACTTCTTGCGCTGGGCCACCGTCGCTTCCTGCGTCGACTCGGGCAGCGGCACCAGCGGCATCGACCTCGACGCCGGCGTCATCACTGCCGATCGCGATCGCGGCGTTCGCAGCGCAGGCTGTTCGCCCGGCGTCAGCACTGGCGCGTGCAGCCGTGCAGAGATGTTGTCTTCGCCGACGAGCCCCTGCATGTACGTCTGCAGCAGCGTCGACGCCGGCACGTTGCTTCGCGAGCTCAGGTACTCGTCGAGGTCGACGTACATCTCGCGCGCGTTGCGGTAGCGCTCGTTGACGTTGCGAGCCAGCGCCTTGGCGCAGATCGCATCGAGCTCGGCCGGCACATCGCGCTTCACGTCGCTGGCGCGAGGAATCGGGTCCTTCAGCAGCGCGCGAAACGAATCGACATCGTTGCTGCGAAGAAAGAGCCGCTTGCCCGTCAGCAGCTCGTGAAGCACCGTGCCCAGCGCCCAGACGTCGGCGCGGCCATCGAGCGGGCCACTGCGCGCCTGCTCGGGCGCCATGTAGGCGATCTTCCCGCGAATCATCCCGTTCGCGGTCTTCACCACTTTGCCTTCCGCGCGGGCGATGCCGAAGTCGAGCACCTTCACCACGCCCTGAAAGGTGATGAAGAGGTTCGACGGCGAGATGTCGCGGTGCACGATGTTCAGCGGCTGGCCCGCGTCGTTGGTCAGCGAGTGCGCGTAGTACAGCGCGTCACAGGCGGCGGCGACGATGGTGGCGGCGATCTCGGGGGAAACGCTGATGCCCTTCTTGTGCGACAGCTTCACCAGCGAGTGCAGGTCTTCGCCCCGCATGTATTCCATCGCCAGGTAGTACGAGCCGTCGGCTTCGCCGAAGTCGTAGATCTGCACGATGTTGGGGTGCGACAGCTGCGCCGCGAGCCGCGCCTCGTCGAGGAACATCGCGACGAAGTCCGAGTGCGACGAGTAGTGCGAGAGCACCTTCTTGATGACGACGGTCTTCTCGTAGCCTGCGGGACCCTGCTGCTTGGCGAGGAAGATCTCGGCCATGCCGCCGCGCGCCAGCGGCTGGATCATTTTGTACTTCCCGAACTGATAGGGCTCGAAGGTCACCGCAGGGCGGTACGTTCGCACGCCCGGCCACACCAGTGAAACACAAGCTCAGTGAAGGGTGGGCTTGTCGTCGTCCGGGCCGGCCGCAAAGGGAACCACTGCGGGGTCTGGGGTGTTGAGCGCGTCCAGCTGGGCCTGCAGCGCGGCCTCTTCGGCGGCGAGGATCCGGGCGGCGGCGTCTTCGGCAGCTTCCTGCGCCTCCTGCTCGGCCCGCAGCGCAATCACGGCGCGCCGCCGGCGGAAGTACGCGAACACCACCAGCGCCGACAGCGCGACCCAGAGCGTCGTGCCCGTCGCGATCACCGGCCACAGCGGGTAGCGGCCCGGCAGATCGGCCCCGAAGGCCTTCTCTTCCTGGCTCAGCGAGGTGTGAAACGCCTTGCCGAAGGCCATCTCGAAGGGCTCACCCGAACGCACGCCATCGACCAGCTCGCCGAAGCCCCTGGCGCCATACCGATCGTGCAGCCAGCCGACGAACACCGCGCTCTGCGCGTACGCGATCTCGACGTCGCCCGGCAGGTCGGGGAACCCGTTCGCCAGATCTTCGAACCGGAACACGCGATCGGCGTTCACCGCGCGGGCCAGCGTCGCGTACTGCGTCACCGAGTAGCGCCCTTCGCCCGTGATCATCTGCGCGAGCCCTTCGTGGAACCACCGGGGCCAGTCATGCCCCAGCCGGCCCAGCGCGACGTGCACCAGCTCGTGTCTCAGCGTGTCCTGCCCGTCGCCCTTCACCAGCGAATGGGCGTCCAGCAGAATGATGTTCTCGCTGGGGTAGGCGAGGGCGACGGCCCAGCTCGGCGGGCTGCCTCCGGGAAGCGCGAGCGCCTCGTACTCCTGGCGGCCAACCCCGATGCGAACTTCGGTCACCCCGTCCCAGTCGCGGCCCAGCACGCCCTGCAGCTGATCGCGCAAGGGCTCGATCTGCCCGGCCAGCTGCTTCGCGGCGCCTGTCGCGGCCTGGGTGTGGACCAGGCGGAAGCGCGCCGTCTCGATCTCACCCGTCGGGGGCAGGGCGAGCAGGACCACGGCGAGCAGCGGCAGGAACAAGGCGGCTAACCAATAACCAGCCCCACGGCGGCCGCATCCACTCCGGCAACCTGGACGCGCTTTCTTCGCCCGGTCTGCCCATCCAGAAGAATTACCTGGGCTTTTTTCACCTTCAGCGTGCCGGCGAGAAACGCGACCAGCTCCGCATTCGCTTCGCCATCGACGGGAGGCGCCGCGAGCGCGATCTTCAAGCGCCCATCGTGCTCACCGAGAATCTTCGTCCGCGAGGCGCGCGGCTGCACGAGAACCAACAGCTCGACGCCAGCCGGCGTCGCCTTCAGCCAGCTGCTACTGATCGCCAGCTCCCCGCTTCTTCAGCAGGAAGGAAACATCGCTGCCCCCCGACGATTGAAAGGTCTCGAGCAGCTTGCGGTGCGCATCGATCACCGAGTGCAGCTGCGACTCGAACTGCACCCGCTGCCGCTTGAGCTCGCTGATTTCTCCTACCAGCTCGGTGAGGCGGCCAGTCGCGCCGGCGACGATCTTCTCGCCCTGAAGCTCGGCGCTGGCGACGATCACCTCGCCTTCCTTTCGCGCCTGCGCCTTGACGTCTTCGCTGATGCGCTGCGCGGTGACCATCGTCTCTTGCAGCGTCTTCTCGCGTTCCAGGTGCTGCTCGAGCCGCGCCATCGTGCGCTTGAGCTCTTCTTTGAGCGAGATGTTCTCTTTCACGACCTCTTCGAACTCGCCGGCGATGAGCTCGAGGAAGCCTTCGACCTCGCGGCGGGTGTAGCCGCGCATCGACGATTCAAAGCGCTTCTGGCGGATGTCGAGCGGGGTCATCTTCATGAACGCGATTCTCCCTTCGTTACGGCTTTTCCAGAAATTGCAGGCCGAGCTCTTTGGCGCGGCGCGTGGCGGCCTCGACGGCGTCGATCAACGTGGTGCGAAGGCCGCCGGCCTCGAGCGTATGCAGACCCGCGATCGCGGTGCCACCGGGCGAGGTCACCTGGTCCTTCAGTGTTCCGGGGTGGGCGCCCGTCTCGAGCAGCACCTTCGCGCTGCCGTACACCGTCTGCGCCGCCAGCTTCAGCGCCACGTGCCGCGAGAGGCCGACCTTCACCCCAGCGTCCGACAGCGCCTCGATGACCAGAAAGATGTACGCCGGCCCGCTGCCCGACAGGCCCGTCACCGCGTCGAGCAGGTTCTCTTCGAGGGTGGTGGTGATGCCGACGGCCTGGAAGATCTTCTCGGCCAGCTTCAGGTCGTCTTCGGTGGCGTGCTCACCGGCGGCCAGCGCCGTGGCTCCCAGCCCCACCGTCGCCGGCGTGTTCGGCATCGCGCGGATGATGCGGGTCTTGCTGCCCAGCCGCTTCTCAATCGCGGCAATCGGCACCCCCGCGGCGATCGAGATCAACAGCTTGGTGCTGTCGATTTCCGGGCTGACCTGCTTCACCAGCTTGTCCATGCCCTGTGGCTTCACCGCGAGCACGATCACGTCTGCTTCTTTTGCCGCGGCCAGGTTGTCCGTGCTCACGTTGAGGCCCGGGTTTGCCGCGGTGAGCTCGGCGCCGCGCTCGGGCCGCCGCACCGTCGCCCAGATGCGGGACGCTGGAGTGCCCGCGCGAACCAGCCCCTGAATCAGCGCGCCGGCCATGTTGCCCGCGCCCAGGAAGGCGACCTTCCGATCGATCACTTTGCTGCCTCGACCCGCTCGGGCGCCACGTCCGCCAGCGCCTGCCGCGCCGCGATCGCCAGCGCGCCGCCGAAGGTGCCGCCGCGCATCACCTGCTTCAAGAAGACCAGCGACGACACCGTGTTCTGAAAGAGCACCGCCTGCACCGCGCTGAGCTTCAGGCGATCAGGCAGGGCAGGGTGCCGCGCCACGTTCGACAGAATCTCTTCCGACCTCGGGCTGCGCATCGCGGCGATCGACTTCAGCGCCGCCGTCTGCACTGCGGGGTTCGGGTCGACCAGCAACTGCGCCAGCGGGTTCAGCGCGCGCGGGTCTCCCAGCAGCCCCAGGTCTTCCACCGCCAGCACGCGAATCTCGGTCGGTGCCGGCTCGAAGGCGAACAGCAGCCCGCGAATCAGCGCGGTGTCTGCGTCGCTGGTGAAGGCCTTAACCACCGGCGCGTCATCGTCCTCTTTCAGCCTGTTGCCCGGAGCGGCGTGAGCCACCCCAACCACGACGAGCCCGACCAGCACGCTCCAGCGCATGGCGCATGATCCTCGAAAGGGGAAATCAGCCAATTTTTTGCGTCGATCTTCAGCAGAGGTACAAACGTTTACATCGCTGTAGCACTTCCACACCCCCACCGGAGGCTCGAACCTTGAATACCCGCGCCCCAGTCAGCACGACCACCACCAGCACGACCGCTCTGGAAGACAAAGACGTCGAGTGTACGCACTGCAAGACGAAGATGACTTCGCACCTGGGCAGCGGCCGCACCGTTCGCTACTTCAACTGCACTTCCTGCCAGCGCTGGGTCTCGAGCTCGTACACCGAGGTCTTTCGCGCCGATGGCAAAGTCCGCACCCGCCCGCAGGAGCCTGCGGCGAAGACCAGCTTCGACCAGGTGAAAGATCGCCTCGATCGCTGGCTGGCCGCCGTCGAAGATCAGGATCCCTACCGCACCCTGGGCGTCTCGCCGATGGACCCGGGCGACCGCATTCGTGAGGCGTACCGCGAGCTGGCGATCGCCAATCACCCCGATCGCGGCGGCAGCCCCGAGAAGATGCGGCAGATCAACGAGGCCTACGAGAAGATCCACTTCCACCGCGAACGGCGGAAGCAGGAACAGCTGGAAGGCGGCTCAGGGCCGGGCGTCCTTCACAGCGGCTCGGCCAGCGCGCAGTAGGTAGCCCCAGAAGCCAAAGGCCAGCGCGGCGCCCAGCGCCACCTTTGCCGCGACCGGAAAGAGCTGGCCCGGGCTGATGAAGCCTTCGACCACGCCGATCAACGCGAGGAAGGGGGCGCACCCGAGCACGATGCGCACTGCCTTGCCGGCGCGCTCTTTCAGCGCCTCGCCGCGCGGCCTTTCACCCGGCTCGATCATCGCGTGCGCGATCATCAGGCCGGCGCCACCGGCGAGCGCGATCACCGAGAGCTCGACGGGCCCGTGCGCCGCCATGAAGCCCAGCAGCCGCCAGCCGACATCGTGCTGAAAGGTGAAGGTGACCAACGCGCCGACGTGAAGGCCGTTGAAGACGAGCGTCGCGATGGTGCCGAGGCCCCAGGTGACGCCCAGCGCAAAGGCCGAGAAGGTGACCCGCAGGTTGTTGGTGAGGATCTCGACCGCGATCGCCGATGAGCTGCCGTCGAGCTTGTCCGTCCACAGCTCGCCGCGGGTGACGATCGCCTGAAGGTGCTCGGGCACGAACAGCGCCACGCCCTGCGGAGCGATGGCCACCGTCATCGCCCCCAGCACCACGCCCACCGCCATCAACCCCGCTGCCACCGCGACGTAGCGAAGCTCTTCCCGCACCGAGGTCGGGAACTCGCGCGCGAAGAACGCCTTCACCGCCTCGGCGCGGTTCTTCCGCGATCGGTAGATCTCACCGTACGCCCGCGCGCACAGCTGGTTCAGGTACCGCGCGGCCTCGGTGCCTTCGTACGAGGCCTGCGCCACCGCGAGATCTGCCGTCGCCTGCCGGTAGCAGCGATCGAGCGCGTCGAGATCCGCAAGGCTCGCGCGCCCGGAGGCCAGCTGGGTGAGAAGCACCTCGAGCTGTTCCCACCGCGGCCTTCGCTTCTCGACGAACGCCGAAATCGGGTCGTCCTCTATCCCGTGGTACCGCGCGCTGAGCTGCGCCGAAAGCTTCGCCTTCGCCTCGGCCGACAAGTTCTCTGAACGGGCGAGGAAGCTGCCCATCACCTCGGGCGCGCCCTTCGCCCCATAGCGGGCAAGGTCTATCTGTTCTTCGCGCACCAGCATCGTGCCGGCGATCAAGTCGCCCACGCGGCGGTGCCGTGGGTCGATGAGCATCGCGATCAACCCCACGGGGTAGCAGGCGGGAAAGAAGTCGACGATACGAAGCAGGTTCCGCACCGCGCTCTCGAAGACGCCCACCGGCGAGCCGTCGGACTTCACGACGCGAATCGCCATCGCCCGCTTGCCGATCGTCTGCCCACGCCACGCGATCTCGAACCCCGTCCAGTAGCCCCAGATGGCGACGAAGACGATTAAGCCGCCGGCGGCGCGCTCGACCCCCGACAGCCCCTGAAAGGCCGCCAGCAGATCGGGCACCACGAGGGAGCTTGCGAAGAAGACGACCAGCAGGCCCGCGAAGAGGAGGCCGAGGTCAATCAGGTGCGCCAGGGCGCGAGAGCCGAGCCCGGCGATGGGCAGCGCGACCGACACCCGTTCGGGCGTGGCGACGTCGAGCTTCGGATCCATCTACGCCGTCTTCACGAGCACTGCTCCGAAGAAGCCGTCGGTGTTGTGGGTGTGCGGGTACAGCCGCAGGAACCCCCGGGGCGTCACCACGCTGGCGAGCTCGGGCCCCAGCACCTCGACCGCGTTCTTGACGCGGAAGTTCGGCGTGCGCTTCAGGAACGCGTCGATCACGTCCTCGTTCTCTTCCTGAAGAATGCTGCAGGTGCCGTAGATCAGCCGCATTCCCGGCTTCACCATCATCGCGAACGCGTCGAGCAGCCGGCCCTGGCGTTCGGCGTGCTCGGCGATGTCGGTTTCCTTCATCCGCCAGCGCGCGTCCGGCTTGCGGCGAAAGGTGCCCGAGCCACTGCACGGCGCGTCGACCAGCACGCGGTCGGCCTTGCCTTCGAGGAACTTCAGCGCCGCCGCGACCTCGGGGCCTTCTTTCGGAATCTCTTTCACGCGCACGTTGTGCACGCCGTCGCGCCGCGCGCGTTCTTTGAGGTCGTCGAGCCGCCGCGACTCGATGTCGAGCGCGAAGAGTTCGCCCTTGTTCTTCATCTGCGCCGCCAGCTGCAGCGTCTTGCCGCCGGCGCCCGCGCACGCATCGACCACCTTCGTCGGCGGAGCGTCCACCAGCATTCCCAACAGCTGGCTTCCTTCGTCCTGGATCTCGAAGAGGCCCGCCTTGAACGAGGCGAGTGAGAAGGCGTTCACCCGCGTCTCGAGGTACACCCCGTGCGGCGACAGGGGCGTCGGCTTCGCGTTCACCCCTTCGGCCCGAAGCGCGGCGAGCAGGGCAGGGCGATCGCCCTTGAGCAGATTCACCCGGGCACACAGCGGCGCGCGGCCGTTGATCGCGGCCCCGAACGCATCGGCTTCTTCCCCGAGCTCCTTCGTGAAGCGCCTGGCGAGGAAGTCGGGCAGTGACGAGATGACGGCGTAGCGCTCGAGCGCCGGCAGCTTCTGCAGCCCCCGCTCGGCCTCGGCCAGCTTGACCAGCGCTTCGGCGTCTTCGCCGGCCATCGACATCGTGCTCGCGACCAGGGCTGGCGTCTCGCCGTGGACCACGCGCGAGGCAGCCAGGCGCAGCAGATCCTTTCTCGAGGTCGACACCGCCTCGAAGTTCGGCCGGGCCCGCTCGAGCAACCAGTCGACCAGGCGCTGGCGCCGCAGCAGCGCATAGACGCGCTCGGCCACCGCACGGCGTTCGGTCGAGTACAGGTGCCGCTTGGTGCGCAGCGTGAAGTCGAGCGCGCGGTCGGCGAGGCGGGCTTCGTGGCGAACGGATCCGTAGGCCTCGAGGCAGGCCTGGGTGATCAGGTCTTCGCGCATCGCGCGTTCGGCCTTGACTGCCTTCTTCTCGGGCTTCTTCGCCGGCGACTTCCGGTGATCCGGCCGCCCCTTCGACTTCGAGGACTTCTTCGTTGCCAGCTTCACGTGGTCTCCTGCTTCTTGAACATCGATCGCACGCCCAGGCCCAGCGCAGTGACTGCCGCGAGCCCCACCATCACCCACCACGGCCACCGCGGCAGCTTTGCTTCTTGAACCGGGATCTTCGCGCTGGCGACCTTCAGCCGCGTCGTCGACCACGACAGATCCAGCGAGTGCATGCCCGGCCCGTCAGGCGTCAGCTCGACCCGCCAAGCCTTTTCGCCTTTCGCCCGCTTCACCGTCTTGCTCTGCCCGCCGGCCCTGGCATCGACCGGCTTCAAGCTGAAGGTCACCGGGCCGTCGAACTCCTCGCCCTGAAAGCTGCCCACGTGCGCGGTCACCACCAGCGGCACCTGCTCGACTGGGTTTTTGGGTGAGATCGAGCCCTGAATGCGGTCTTCGACGTCACTCCAGGCAAGCTCCAGCGTCGTCGGGGTGGACGTGACTTGAATCTCGCCCGGCTGGGCCAGAAGTAAGAGCAGGTAAGCGCTTGGGAACATTGTTGATTTGTATCCGTCTGCCCTAGACTGGGGCGCCTTTAGTCAATCGAATGGCCAACGCCCAGTTCGGCAAATACCAGCTGATCAAGAAGCTCGCTACCGGCGGGATGGCCGAGGTGTTTCTCGCGCGCCAGGCGATGGGTGGGGGGGGCGACGGCCGTCACGTGGTCGTGAAGAGAATTCTTCCGCACCTGGCCGAGGATCCTGAGTTCATTCAGATGTTCCAGAACGAGGCCCGGGTCGCGGCCAAGTTCAGCCACCCCAACATCGCTCAGATCTTCGATTACGGCGAAGAGAACGGCACCTACTACATCGCGATGGAGTTCATCCATGGCGAGGATCTCGGCCGCCTGATGCGAAAGGCGTGGAGCACAGGGCAGTGGATCGCCCGCCCGCTCGCCATCCGCATCGTCGCCAGCGCCTGCGAAGGCCTCTATTACGCGCACACCCGCAAAGACGAAGAAGGCCGCGCGCTCAAGGTGGTGCACCGCGATATTTCGCCGCAGAACATCCTGGTCAGCTTCGACGGCTCGGTGAAGCTGGTCGACTTCGGCATCGCCAAGGCCGCCGACCAGTCGTCGATGACCAAGTCGGGGGCGATCAAGGGAAAGTTCGCCTACATGGCGCCCGAGCAGGCCGCCGGCAAGCCGCTGGACGCGCGCACCGACGTGTTCGCGATTGGCCTGGTGCTCTACGAGCTGCTCACCGGCGTGCGGCCGTTGAAGCGGGACAGCGAGCTGGCGACGCTGCAGGCCGCCCTCGAGTGCGCCATCGACGCGCCTTCCGTGGTGGCCGAGGTCCCGTCCGAGCTCGACGACGTCGTGATGCGCGCGCTCGCGAAGGCCCCCGACGATCGCTACAAAGACGCGCGCGCCTTCCAGATGGCGCTCGAAGAGTTCCTGATCTCGCAGCGCATGGTCGCTTCCAGCGTGCAGATCAGCGAGCTGATGGAAACGCTGTTCGCCGATCGCCGCGCCGAAGAAGAGAAGTTGGGCGCGCCGAACCCGAGCTCGGCCGAGTCGATGTCGGCGCCTCCCGCGGTGCCGGTGCCGCCGGGCTGGGAGGCTCCGAAGGGCAACGGCTCGCAGCTGAGGCGTTCGTCGACGCAGTCGCGCCAGGCCTCGCCACCCTCGGTCGAGGTCACCGGCAACACGGACATGGCGACCCCGGGCGAAGCCGGGCGGGTCGCCGACTGGGAAGCCCCGCCTGCGCAGGCCGTGATGCCCAGCCGCAAGTACTCGAACAACAGCGGCTCCGGCGCCCGCAGCCACAACAGCGAGCCACCGACCGAGTCGACCCGCGCCCGGGCCCCCTCCGACGCGGCGATCGAAGCTGTCACTGGCGAGGTGCGAGCGCCAAGGCCTTCGATGCCGCCGCGCAAGAGCGCAGTCGTCTCGCGCATCGACTCCACGCTCGACGACGACGCGTCCAGCGGCAGCAGCGGCTCGGGCCGGCGCCCCACCAACTCCCCAGCGAAGTCCCGCCGCACGTCCAGCGGCACCGAGATGCCGGCCGCTCCGCCGCGGAAGAGCAAGCCGATGTTGCGCGCGCTCGACGGCGAAAAGTCCAGCTCCCGGAAGAGCGGCATTCAGCGGTCGACCAGCGCCGCCGCGCTCGCCCGCGCCCAGCAAGACGCCGAGCTTGACAAGCTTTCCGGGCTCGACGAAGCCAAGGCCGGCAGCCAGCGGTCGGTGAAGTTTCTGCTGCCGGCGCTGGGCTTCCTCGCGATCGTCATGCTGCTCTTCGTCTTCAAGGACCAGCTGCCGACCTTCAGGAATCCTTCGGCCGGTGGGGTCGAGATCAAGCTGTCGGTGATCAGCAACCCGACCACCCGGGTGCTGATCGTCCCCGGCGACCCCAACCGCAAAGAGCTCGACCTCAACGAGTCTCCCATCACCAAGGCGAGCAACGTATTCGTTGGTGACACCGTCGTCCTGCAGAACCAGCAGCTCTGCATTCGCTACGAAGAGACCATTCAGTTCGGCGAGCCTTTCATGGACAAGAGGATCGAAAAGGTCTTCGGCGAGGGCCAGCTGAAGATCACCTTCACTCCGGCAAACCTCAAGGGGCTCACGGTCTGGTGCAACAACCAGAAGATCGGCAACGTGGGTCAGTTGCCGCTGAAGCTCTTCGAAGGGAAGCACAGCCTCGAGATCCGCGGCGACGCGCTGCGCGCCAACTTCCCGTTCGAAGTCACCATCGACAAAGACAAGATCAACTCGCTGGCGAAGCCGCTGGATCTGTCGGCCTACGTCGACAAGTAGAGCCCTTCAGGGAGACGGCGCGGGGTCGGGGAGCTCGGTCTTGCTGGGAAGCTCGAGCACGAAGATGCAGCCCTTGCCCGGCAGGTTCTGCACGCGAATGTTGCCGCCGTGGGCGTCGAGCGCCTGTTTGGCCAGCGCCAGGCCGAGCCCAAAGCCTTCTTCCGCGCTGGCGAGCCGCACGAACGGCGCGAAGGCCTCTTCCACCTTGCCCGGGGGCAGCCCGCCGCAGGCGTCTTCGACCTCGATCGTGACGCGGCCCTGCTCGAACTTGCCGCGCACCACGACCTGGCCGCCTTCGCGCGAGTACTTCACCGCGTTGCGCACCAGGTTGCCGACCGCTGATCGCAAGAGCCGCGCGTCGACATGGACCCTGACGTCCTGCACGTCGAGCTTCACCGTCACCTTGCGGTCTTCCGCATCGCTTCTATTTTCCGACTCGGTGCTCGCGAACAGGTCGCGCAAGGCGACCCATTCGCGGTGCGCCTCGATGCCGCCCCCGATGCGCGCCAGGTTCAGCGAGTGGTCGAGCAGCACCGTCATCTGGTGAAGCCCCTGCACCAATTCGGTGACCGCGCGGCCTTCGGTCGGCAGCTGCCCATGCCTCTGCAGCACCTTCACCGCCATCGACGCCGAGATGAGCGGGTTGCGCAGCTCGTGCGCGATGAATGCGACGTGCTCATTCGAGGCGCGGTGAAGCTCGGCGTCGCGCTGACGCGAGTATTCCGTCACCGCGCCTGCGATGCCCGTCACCGCGGTGTCGAAGAGGACCTGGTACTCCACGGCGCTGACGGTCACCCCGTGCAGACGGGCCGTCTCGACGATCGCGTCGCGAAGCGCACCGTACTCACGCACCACGGCGTCGAGGCTGAACCCCAGGCGCAGGCGCTGCTCGCCGTGCTCGGCCGCCGAGTCACTCTCTTCCGGCAGCTCGGTGTGCGCGGGCAGCCCCGCCTCGACCCGCAGGGCCGAGATGATTTCCCTCAGGTAGTCTGGAAAATGATCCGCCAGCTCGATTGGGGGCATCAGCTCGGGCGCGAGCTTGCCTCGCACCGACGACATCCACCGTTCCAGCGTTTCGGCTTGCTGGGCCTGAAGCAGCGCGTGAAGCATCATTCGTTAATTCCTCAGTTGTCTCAAACCACCCCACCTCGAGGTCCGCATCCACAGGGGGCCGACCCGCCAGATTCACCCGCTTCTGGAGCAGTGCACCGGGTATGCCCGCCGCGGCCGCGAAGGGCCTCAACACCTGGCCGCAACCGCTAACGAATACAGACCACCAGGCCCAGCCCTCGCTGCACACCCGCGCCGAGGAAGCGCTTCAGCTGGGTGAACGTGTCGATCAACCACTCGGCTTCCTCGCCCGACCACTGATTCGGGTAGATGGCGTTTTCCAGCAGGCCGTCGATGTCGAAGCGCTTGCGAAGGATGCCCGGAATGAAGGGCTCTAGCGCCTGGCTGATCTTCTGCAGCTCTTCGGCGCTGAAGAGCCGGGCGGGGCCATAGGCGGCGTCGGGACCCAGCGGGTGGCCGCCCCGCACGATGAAGTCCAGCGGCGGCTCGCCCTCGTAGGCCGAGTGGTTCAAGAGAAAGTGGATGCCGTGCCACGCCTTCTCGACCGACAGCAGATCGCTGGCCGCCACCTCTTCGTCGTAGAGGAAGTGGAGCACGGTGTCGGGCTTCGCGGTGAGCTCGGCCAGCACCGTGTCCGGCACCAGCCGGAAGTCGCCCATCATCCCCATCGCTGCATTCTGGCGGTGGCTTTAGCGAACGACCAGCACGGGCTGCTTGCAGATGTGGACGAGGCGATCGGCCACCGAGCCGATGAAGAGCCGGGCGACCGCGTTGCGGCCGCGGCTGCCCACCACCACCAGGTCGAAGCCCTGCTCCTCGGCGATCTCGGCAATCCGTTCGGCCGGAGCGCCGTCAAGCAGCAGCGTCTCGGCCTCTGACGCACCGAGCTCGCGCTTCACCTCTTCCAGCAGCTGGCTGCCGCGCGACTTATCAGCCTGGGCGACCTCGTTGACGATGGTGAAGGGCACCTCGCCCGGCAGCGCGACGGGCGGCACCGAATAGACGGCGGTCAGCGTTGCCCCGGTCGCCCGGGCGAGCTCGAGCGCCATCTTCGCCGCGTGAATCGAGGGCGGCGAGCCGTCGACCGCGACGAGGATCTTCTTCATCGGACGCTCACGGTGTCGCCCTCACCGAACATCCGGCGGGCTTCCTGGCGAATCTGCGCGGCCACCTTCGCGTCCTTCGAGGTGATCTCGATCGTGGTCGCCGAGGTGAGCTGAATGTCGACGCCCTTCATGTAGAGCGGGCAGGGCGCGGCCTCGAAGTTGTTCGCCTTCGAGAAAGCCAGGTGGCACTGCATCTGGCCGGCAAGCGTCGTCGCGCGCTCGGCGGTCTTCACGTTCAGCACCACGCCGCGGCTGCCCTCTTCGACGTTCTCCAGGTGCGGCGCGATCAGCGGGCACGAGGTGCGCTGGGCCAGCGTCAGGCCAGCACACGCGGCGTCCTCGTACTTCTCGAGCTTGCGGGCGGCCTCGAGGTGCTTGAAGGCCGACTCCATCTTGCGGTCGGCCTCGGCGAGGTGGGCCGCGCTCGGGTTGTAGACGCGAGGCGGCGCCGCCGGATCATCGGCGAAGGAGCCCGTCGGGTCGGCCGCGTGCGTGCTGGTGCGCGGGGTGATCGCCACCCGGGTCTCGCTGGGATCGAACTTCGCCTTTTCCGCCTCGGCCTTCGCCAGGTCGGCGGCCGCCGCGGCGCGGTGGTCTTCGCCAGTCATTTCTTTGTGGGCGCAGCTTGCGAACGTGAAGCACGCCGCGAAAGTAAGAAGAGAGGTCTTGCTGAGGGTCGCAGTCAAAGGGCACCTCCAGGTGCGCGGGACCCTTTTGCAGCGCCTGTGCCGACTTCTCTCTACAGGGGGCGTGTGGCAACCGGCCGCAGTGGGGCGGGGCTTTTCGTCACAGTGTGGCGGGTGCGCGATGCGCTCAGGCGGCGCAGAACTGCTCGTAGTCGATGTACTCGATCTTCGCGCCCTCGCGGCACACCGGGCAGTGGGGGTCGCGGCGCAGCTTCAGCGTGCGGAAGGTCGAGGAAAGCGCGTCGAGCGTCAGCAGCCTACCGTTCAGCGGCTCGCCGATCTTCAAGATCAGCTTCAAGGCTTCGTTCGCCTGGAACAGCCCGACGATGCCCGGCAGGACTCCCAGAACGCCGGCTTCCGCGCACGAGGGCGCCATGTCGGGAGGCGGCGGCTGCGGGTAGAGGCAGCGGTAGCACGGGCCGTCGTAGGGGATGAAGGTCGTGACCTGCCCTTCAAACCGGTAGATCGAGCCGTGGATGTTCGGCAGCCGGTGCTTCACGCACGCGTCGTTGATCAAGTAACGCGTGGGGAAGTTGTCGCCGCCGTCGAGCACCAGATCGAACCCGTTGAACACCCGGTCGATGTTTTCCGAGGTCAGCCTTTCCTGGAACTGAACCACCTTCACGTCGGGGTTCAGCGCCTTGATCGCCTCGGCGGCGCTGGCGGTCTTCGGCATCCCCTTGCGTTCCATCGTGTGGATCACCTGCCGCTGCAGGTTCGACAGATCGACCACGTCCATGTCGACGATGCCCATCGTGCCGACGCCGGCCGCCGCCAGGTACAGCGCCGCGGGGGAACCCAGCCCGCCCGCGCCCATCAACAGCACCTTCGACTTGAGCAGCTTCGCCTGGCCTTCTTCGCCGACCTCGGGAATCGAGAGGTGGCGGCGGTACCTTTCCTTCTGCTCGCTCGAGAGCACGAAGGGCACGTCGGTCGGGTAGGCCGCGTCGTGCCAGCGGTTGTAGCCACCCGCCAGCGACTGCACGTTGGTGTAGCCCAGCTCGGCCAGCGATCTGGCCGCCAGGGCCGACCGCACCCCGCCCGCGCAGTAGAGAATCAGCGCTTCGTCGCGCATCGCCTTTTCTTCGATCTTCAGCTCGAGGAAGCCGCGCGGCACTGAGATCGCGCCCGGCAACCGGCCGGCGCCATATTCCTCGGACTCGCGAACGTCGATGAGCTTCACCGGCGCCTTCGCATCGAGCTCTTTCTTCAGCTCGTCAACGGTGATTTCACGAATCGATTTCTTCGTCGCAGCAAGGAGATCGCGGAACGTGGGCGCCATGGCCGGCGGATATAACGCCCTTCCATGAGCGATGCGATCGCAAGGCCACTGTCGGGCAGAGTTGCCCTCGTCACCGGTGCGGGCCAGCGGCTCGGGCGTGAAATTGCGCTGGGCCTCGCCCGCCTCGGCGCCGACGTCGCGGTACATTTCAACGGCTCGAAAGACGGAGCGGCCCAGACCGTTTCCGCCATCGCCGTCGACGGCAACCGCGCCGAGGCGTTTCAGGCCGACCTGACCCAGGCGACCAGCCTTCAGCCGATGGTGGCGGCGGTGGAAGCGGCGCTGGGGCCGATCGAGATCCTCGTCAACTCGGCGGCGATCTACCTGCGGGAAGACTTCCTCTCGACCTCGCTCTCGACGCTGGATTCCCAGTGGGCCCTGAACGCGCGCGCGCCGTACCTGCTGACCCAGCTGGTGGCCCCGGGGATGAAGGCCCGCGGCCGCGGCGACGTCGTCAACGTCCTCGACGTCGGTGGAGCGATCAACGCCTGGCGCCACTACTCGGCCTACTGCATGACCAAGGCTGCGCTGGCGAGCTTGACCACCTGCCTCTCGCTGGAGCTCGCGCCCCACATCCGCGTGAACGGGGTCGCGCCAGGCACGGTGCTGCCGCCGGTGAACCTGGGCCCCGAGGTGCTGGAGCAGCTCAAGGCCCGGGTGCCCCAGCAGCGCTTCGGCACGCCTTCCGACGTGGTCGACACGGTCTGCTTTCTGGTGGCCGGCCCCCGGTTCATCACCGGGCAGATCATCGCGGTCGACGGGGGCCGAAGCCTGGCGACCAGCTGACGGGCTGGCCCCCCGGACGGCGCTCGTTATAAGAGTGAAACCATGGAAAACACCGGGACCCCAGACGCAGTGGCCACCCCTTCGGCGGCGCCGGTCGCGACGGGCTCGACCGCCATGCTCACCCTCACCGAGAAGGCCGTCGCCCAGGTGAAGGACGTGATGAAGAGCCAGAACTTCGAGGGCTACTTCCTCACCGTGCGCGTCGTGCCCGCGGGCTGCAGTGGCCTCGGCTACGACCTGAACCTGATGAAGGAGTCGAAGCCCGGTGACCTCGTCTGGGAACAAGACGGCGTCAAGCTCTGCACCGACCCGATCAGCACCAAGTACCTCAACGGCACCGAGGTCGACTTCCAGAAGACCGACATGGGCGCCGGGTTCAAGTTCAGCAACCCGAACGCGAAGTCGTCGTGCGGCTGCGGCACTTCGTTCTCGACCTGATCGCATGCTCCACCGGGGGATGATCTTCAGCGCGCTGCTCTGTGCAGCGTGCGCGACGACCAACAACAAGGCCGACGACGCGCGCGTGGACGACACGACGCGCCCCGAAAAGGCCGGCAACGAGAAAGACCCGAGCAAGTGTGGCCCCGAAGGGAAGGGCGACCTCGTGCTCCTCGATGCGCGCACCGCTGGCCCGCTGACCTGCACCATGGTCACCGTGAACAAAGAGCCGGGCAACTGTCCGCGCGGCGAGTCGTGCCTCAGCGAAGTGGTGTTCCACGGCTACACCAACTCCCGCGGGCAGTTGGCCGTGACTGACGTCTTCACCAACGTGCGGATCGTCGGAGTCGCCGACGGCTACTCGCCCTCGTACCTGGAAGACGCGTCGATCACGAAGGGCCGCATTCTCGAGCTCGAGATGGCGCCGTCGTCAGGCTTCTGGCTCAAGGCGCTCGACCACGAAGGCAACTACCTGCAGGACGTCGTCCTCTCCTTCAAGCAGGGCGAAGAAGTCGTCGCGTCTTTGCGCACCAACGATCTCGCCAACGTCTTCTTCACCCAGCGCAACCCGTTCAGCGGGCAGCCGGTCACGATCGAAGCGCCGGGCTACAAGCCGGCCATTGTCGCGAACGTCGCCGAGCTCGGCGCCGACGGACACACGCTGACGCTGCACAAGTAGGTCAGGTCGAGTGCGAGGTGGCGACGAGCGCCTGCCACGTCGCGCCCTGGCCGCGGCGGGTCAGCCTTTCTTTTCTTCGCTCGAGCGCGGCGTCGTGGGCGTGCTGCTCATCGGGCGTCGTGATCTGCAGCGGCGGCACCTCGGTGCGCTGCCCCGCCGCATCCAGCGCGACGAAGGTCAGCAGCGCGCTGGTCGTCAGCGCCCGTTCGCCGGTGATCGGGTTTTCAGAGTGGACGGTGACGCCCACTTCCATCGAGCTCGTGAAAGCCGCCAGCACGCGCGCCTTCAGGATCGCCGTCCACCCGACCTTGATCGGCGCGTGAAAGTGCAGGTCGTCCATCGAGGCCGTCACCACGACCTGCCGGCAGTGGCGCTGGGCGGCGATCGCTGCGCAGATGTCGACCCACCCGATGACGGTGCCGCCGAAGGCCGCCCCCAGCGAGTTGGCGTCGCCCGGCAGGAGCAGCTGCGCCATCTCGACCACGGACTGCGAAGCCGGCTTCGGTTGCAGGGGCATCTAGGCCGCGAGAAAGTCGGTGACGTTGTCCATGAACTCTTCGGCGCCGCGCCCGGTGCGGATGTCCAGCGACGTCACGTCGAAGGTCAGCACGTCGATGCCGTACTTGCCCTGCAGCACCATCGGAAAAGTCGCGTAGTAGCCGTTGAGCCCGCGCAAGAACGACGAGCCGATGCCCTTTTCCTCTTCGCGGCCGCGCTTCTTGATCCGGCTCATCAGCACGTCGACCTTCGGCACGTCGAAGCAGATCACCTTGTCCGGGTGGACGATCGTCTTCGACAGGCGCTGAAAGTATTCGAAGTACAGCTCGAGCTCGGCGTCCGTCATGTTGCCCAGGCCGTGCAGGTACTTCGCGAAGATCTCGGGGTCTTCGTACAGCGTGCGGTCTTGAATGCAGCTCTTCGGCACCGTGTGAATCAGCTCGTGGTGCTCGATGCGGCGAATCAGGAACTCGAGCTGCAGCGTGAAGCTCCAGCGCTTCATCTGCCCGTAGTAGTCCTTCAAGAAACGGTTATCGATGACGGGCTCGTCGAAGAGCTCGTAGCCGAACTTCTGGCTGATCATCTTCGCCGCCGTCGTCTTGCCCGAGCCGATATTGCCGGCCATGGCGACGAACCGTTTCTTCGGCGGCTTCGCGGCCTTCTTCGCTACGCGGCCCAATCGAGCACCACCTTCCCCGACTGCCCGGTGCGCATCGTCTCGAACGCTTCCTGGAAGTCGGCGATCTTGAAGCGGTGCGTGAGCACGGGCGTGATGTCCAGGCCCGACTGCAACATCGCGGTCATCTTGTACCAGGTCTCGAACATCTCGCGGCCGTACACGCCCTTCAGCACCAGGCCCTTGAAGATCACCTGGTTCCAGTCGATCGCCACCTCGGTGACGGGGATGCCCAGCATCGCGACCCGGCCGCCGTGGTTCATCGCCTTCAGCATCGACCGCAGCGCGTCCGCGTTGCCCGACATCTCGAGGCCGACGTCGAACCCTTCGGTCATCCCCAGGTCCTTCATCGTCGCTTCGATCGACGAGTGGGTGACGTTGATCGTCCGCGTCGCGCCCAGCTTCTTCGCCAGCGACAGGCGGTAGTCGTTCACATCGGTGACGACCACGTGCCGCGCGCCCACGTGCTTGCAGATCGCCGCCGCCATCACGCCAATCGGGCCCGCGCCGGTGATCAGCACGTCCTCGCCGACGAGGTCGAAGCTCAGCGCCGTGTGCACCGCGTTCCCCAGCGGGTCGAAGAACGACGCGATCTCGTCCGGAATCTCGGGCGGAATGGGGAACACGTTCGAGGCGGGAATCGCCAGGTACTCGGCGAAGCAGCCCGGCCGGTTCACGCCCACGCCCACCGTGTTGCGGCAGAGGTGGCGCTTGCCCGCACGGCAGTTGCGGCAGTTGCCGCACGTCAGGTGGCCTTCGCCCGAGACGCGGTCACCCTTCTTGAAGCCCGTGACCGCGCTGCCGACCTCGGCGACCTCACCCATGAACTCGTGGCCGACGTGCATCGGAACCGGAATCGTCTTCTGGCTCCAGGCGTCCCAGTTCCAGATGTGAATGTCGGTGCCGCAGATCGCCGACTTCCTGATCTTGATCAGCACGTCGTTGTGCCCGACCTGGGGAACCGGCACGTCCTGCAGCCACAGCCCGACTTCCTTCTTCGCTTTGACCAGCGCTTTCATTCAGATGACTCCCAGGGAACGACCGACTTTGGTGAACGCTGCAATGGCGCGATCGATGTCGGCGCGGCTGTGCGCCGCAGACATCTGGGTGCGGATGCGGGCCTTGCCCTGCGGCACCACCGGGTACGAGAAGCCGACCACGTAGATGCCTTCGGCGAGCATCGCCTGCGCGAAGTCCGAGGCGAGCTTCGCGTCGCCGAGCATCACGGGGATGATCGGGTGCCCCTGGCCGGCCAGGGTGAAGCCCGCCTTCGTCATCTCAGCTCGAAAGTGGGCGCTGTTCTCGCGCAGCCGCTGCCGGGGCTCGTCGCTCTTCTCGAGCAGCTCGAGGCACGCCACCGTCGCGTGCGCGATCGCCGGCATCAGCGTGTTGCTGAAGAGGTAGGGCCGCGCGCGCTGCCGCAGCAGGGCCACCACTTCCTTCCGCGCGGCCACGTAGCCGCCCGACGCTCCGCCCAGCGCTTTGCCCAGCGTGCCGGTGAGGATGTCGATCTTGCCCAGCACGCCGTTCAGCTCGTGCGAGCCCTTGCCCTTCTCACCGGTGAAGCCGACCGCGTGCGAGTCATCGACCATCGTCAGCGCGCCGTACTGTTGCGCCAGCGCGACGATGCCCTTCAGGTCGGCGATCACGCCGTCCATCGAGAAGACGCCATCGGTGGCGATCAGGGTGAAGCGCGCGCCTGAAGCCTTCGCCTCTTTGAGCTTCGCCTCGAGGTCGGCGAGGTCGTTGTTCGCGTAGCGGAACCGCTTCGCCTTACAGAGGCGAATGCCGTCGATGATCGACGCGTGGTTCAGCGCGTCCGACACCACCGCGTCTTCTTCGCCGAGCACGATCTCGAACAACCCGCCGTTCGCGTCCCAGCACGAGCCGAAGAGAATCGTGTCCTCGGTGCCGAGGAACGCCGAGATCCTGGCTTCGAGCGTCTTGTGTACGTCTTGCGTGCCGCAGATGAAGCGCACCGACGACATCCCGAAGCCGTGGCTGTCGAGCCCCGCCTTGGCCGCCGCGATCAGCTGCGGTGAGTCCGAAAAGCCCAGGTAGTTGTTGGCGCAGAAGTTCAAGACCTGCTGCCCGCCCTGCACGGTGATCTGGGCCCGCTGGGGGCTCGTGATCACCCGCTCGTTCTTGAACAACCCCGCCGCCCGAATCTGCTCGGCTTCACTGCGCATCCGTTCGTAGAAGGCGTCGTTCACGGTGCCGTGCGATAGAACAAATTTTCGTCGGTAGAGCACGGGAATCGAACTCGCCAGAGACGACTTTCATCGCCTCTCGCCGGTTTTGAAGACCGGGCCTGTCACCAGATCAGGAAGCCCTACCGCGCCGGGGCATAGCAGGGCGTTGGCGAAAATTGAGGTGGTGCCGGAATTCGAGAGTCAAATCATCGGCTTGAGGCATTCTCCGTAGCGCAGTCGGATCGAAATCTATATACCGTCACCCGCGTGAAGGAACGGTACCAACACATTGAAGAGAAGAACGAGGCGCTGCGCGAGATCATCGCGAGCAAGAAGGCTGCCTCGCAAGACTTCCTCGAAAAGTTCGAGATGTCGTGGGTCTACCATGACAACGCCCTCGAGGGCGTCGTCTACACCGGGCAAGAGCTGATGGCCGCCCTGCGCCCCGGGGCGATCGCCGCCGAAGCCTCGCTGATGCCCATCGTCCTCGAGATTCGCAACCACAAGGCGTGCCTCGAGTACGTGCGGGAAGAGGCGAGGACGCTGCCGAAGAAGGCCCCGGGCGTGACGATGGCGCAGGTTCGCCGCATTCACGATCTGCTCGCGGGCAACACGCCCGAAGCGCAGGTCGCGCGGGCCGCCGCCGAACGCCGCGAGCGCAGCGAGAAAGAGCTGGCGAAGGAAAGGGAAAAGGCCGGGCTGCGCAAGGACATGCCGCTGCACCGCACCTACTTCCACGAGATCGCGCAGCCCGCGAAGATCCTGCCGGCGCTCGAAAAGATGCTCGACTTCGCAGCCACCGCCGAGTTCCGCGAGCAGCACCCGATTCTGCAGGCGGCGCGCGTGCAGCATCAGTTCATCCAGATTTTTCCGTTCGCCGAACACTCGGGAAAAGTCGGCCGAATGCTCAGCAACCTCATCTTGCTGCGGAACCAGATGTTCCCGTCGGTGATCCACTCGATCGACCGCCAGAAGTACTACGAGGCCTTTCGCGGCACCGTCGGCAGCTTCTCGAACCTGATGATGGACGCGATGGAGAACTCGCTCGACAACGCGCTCAAGTACTTCCGTGACGACGCGCGAAAGTACAAAGCAGTGAACTGAGGCCACCTTGGGCGCCGCGCTCACCCCGCTGAATGTGGCTTCGTTGTCGGCGAAGCGGAAGATCGAGAGGCTCGCGAAGCTCGCCAGGGGCAAGAAGCGGGCGCTGATCCTCACCCACGACAACCCGGATCCCGACTCGCTCGCGTCGGCGTGGGCGCTGGCGTTGATCCTCGAGAAGCGTTGCAACCTCGAGGCTCGCGTCGCCTACGGCGGCATCATCGGCCGGGCCGAGAACCTCGCTTTCGTGCGGGTGTTGAAGCTGCCGCTGGCGCCCGTGTCGCAGATCGTCTTCGACGAGTTCGAGCTCGTCTGCCTCGTCGACACCCAGCAGTCGATCGGCAACCACGCGCTGCCCGCGAACGTGAAGGCCGACGTGGTGATCGATCACCACCCGCTGCGCGAAGGCGAATCGCTCGCTCCGTTCGCCGACGTCGGCCGCAACTACGGAGCGACCTCGACCCTTCTCGTCGAATACCTGCGCGCCGCCCGCCTCGAGCCCGACCGCGAGCTGGCCACCGCGCTGTATTACGGCATCAAGGCCGATACGCGGGACCTCGACCGGCAGACGCACGACCCCGACATCGACAGCTACCTCTGGCTGTTCCCGAAGATCGATCGCGCCCTGCTCGGCCAGATCGAGCACCCCGAGCTGCCCGCGCGCTACTTCCAGCTGTACCACCAGGCGATCAAGCGGGCGAAGGTCTACTCGGACGCGGTGATCACCGACCTGGGCGAGATCTACAGCCCCGACATGGTGGCCGAGGTCGCCGAACGGCTCTCTTTCCTCGAAGGCCCGCGCTGGTCGCTGGCCTTCGGTTCCTTTCGCAACCAGCTGTACCTGTCGTTGCGCTGCAGTGATCGCCGAATGCGCGCGGGGCGGTTGATTCGCGAGACGCTGGTCGACATGGGCGGCACCGCGGGTGGGCACGGCAGCATGGCAGGCGCCCGTCTTCCGTTGAGCGGCACGCGCAAGACCCGCGAGGCCCTGAAGTCCGACGTGGTCAGCCGGTTTCAGAAGGCCTTCGGCGTCGACGGAGAGCGTGGCTCGGCTCTTCTCAACGTCGGCCAGGACGGGTGATCTTCCTCGACTACAACGCAGGGTCACCGCTGGCCCCCGAGGCCGCGGAGGCGCTGACGCGAGGTGTGAACGCGGCCGGCAGCAACCCGTCGAGCGTGCACCAGGCGGGCAGGGCGGCGCGCACCCGGCTCACCGCGGCGCGCGACACCGTGGCTCGGCTCTTCGGCTGCGAGGCCCGCGAGGTCATCTTCACCGCCTCAGGCTCGGAAGGCGCGGCGCTGGCGATCAAGGGCGCGTGGGCGGCGCGCAAGGATCCGGCGCGCAACACCCTCGTCACCACCACCATCGAACACCCCTGCGTTCTGGGCGCGGTGAAGCAGCTCGAGGCCGCGGGGGCGAAGGTTTTGCGGCTGTCACCCGATGCGACGGGGCGGGTGCCGCTGCAGGCCGCCCTCGACGCGCTGACTCCTGACGTCGCGCTGTGCTCGATGATCTGGGTCAACAACGAGACGGGCGTAGAACAGCCGGTGCGTGAGGTGTCTCGCGCTTGCGTCACCCGCGGCAGCGTCTTCCACACCGACGCCGTGCAGGCGGTGGGTCGAATTCCCGCGACGCTTCGCGACGTGCCAGCCGACCTCTTCAGCTTCTCGGGCCACAAGCTCGGCGCATTGCCGGGCATCGGGGTGCTGCTCGCGCGCCGCACCGTTGCGCTGGAGCCGATGGTGCCGGGCCACCAGGAAGACGGCCGCCGCGGAGGCACCCAGGCCCTGGCGATGATCGAGTCGCTCGTCGCCGCCTTGACCGCTGCCGTCGCTCGCGTCGAATCGGAGCAGGTGCGGCTCGAGGTGCTTCGCCAGCGCTTCGAAGCCGGCATCGTGGGCGCGATCGTCAACGGTGGCTCGGCTGCCCGCGCTCCCGGCACCAGCAACCTTCGCTTCCCTGGCGCCGATGGCGAGGCGCTGCTCATCGCGCTCGACCTCGAAGGCATCTGCGTCTCTTCCGGAGCTGCCTGCGCTTCCGGCTCGCTGACCCCCTCGCACGTGCTCACCGCGATGGGCCTCACCAACACCCAGGCGCAGGAATCGCTGCGCTTTTCCTACGGCCGCGGCACGACGGAGGCACAGCTGGACCAGGCGATCGAAGCGGTGAACCGGCTGGTGCCGCGCACGAAGGTGTCGCCGTGATCTGGCTGTTGCTCGCCGCAGCTCCGCTGTGCGCGCCCGTCGCCGCCGACGCGACGGTGCGGGTGAGCTTCAAGGCGGGCTCGACCGTCGACGACGTCCTTCAGCTCGCCACCGCGAAGCTCTGCGCGGCCCCTTCCGTCGCCGACCGCACGCGTCCCTTGAAGCTCGCCATCGACGGCACGGTGAAGGGGGCCCAGCTGCCCGCGCTGGTCTCTTTGCTGCTCGAGGTTCCCGTCGAGCCGCCCCCGCCTTCAGCGCCGACGTGTGACCCCCGGTTGGTTGCCGCGATCGTGCCGGTGGATCCGTGGACGCGAAAGGTCCCTGGCGCGCTGCGCGACACCGTCACCGATTGCGCCCAGCACCAGGTGCGCATCGTCCCGGCCTTCAAGGGGGGGGTCTCCCGCGGCTTCAAGCTCTTCGCGGTTCGGCAGGGCAGCGTGATTGAAGCCCTGGGCTTCGCGAATGGCGACACCGTGCTCTCGATCAACGGCCTGCTGCTGGCCTCACCCGATCAAGCGCTCGAGGCGTACACCCGCGCGCGCGGCGCGAAAGAGCTGAAGTTCGCGATCGAAAGAAGCGGCGAGCCGCGCACCATCACCTGGCTCGTGCAGTAGTCAGTCGAGCCCGCGTTCGTACAGCTCTTCCTCGTCGAGCCCGAGCAGGTGCCCGACCTCGTGCAGCACAGTGACGCCGATCTGTTCGATCAGCTCGTCGTGGCTTCGCGCGAACCGTTCGAGGTTGCGCTGGTAGAGGATGATCTGCGCGGTGACGTGGTGCTCGGCGACGGTCGGGTTGCGCTCGTCCAGCGGCGTGCCGTGGAACACTCCCAGGATCGTCGGCGTCACCTCGCCCGACCCCAGCGACGCGTCATCGGGGAAAGGCTCGACCGAGATGGTGACGTTGCCGAGCTCGGCCTTCGCGTGCTCGGGCAGCTTCGCGATCGCCTCTTTCACCGCTGCGTCGAACTGCTGTTCCGACAAGACGGTGGGCGGAGGAAAAGCCCCGGGGTCGAGCTCCGTCGCCTGGGCAAACAGCTTCGCGGCCGCCGCTGCGTCGCCAGCGCGTTCGGCCAGCAGGCCGAGGTAGTGGGGCGGCCACGGATCTTCAGGAAGCGCCTTCGCGAGCGCGGCGAGCTCTTTCTTCGCGTCGGGAAACCGGCCCAGCTCGAAGAGCGTCACTGCGTGCTCGAGACGCGCTTCAGGATCTTCGTCGTCGAGCTTCAGCGCCTGGTCCAGCGCCTTCAGCGACGCCTTCAGCTCGCCCAGCTGGTTCAGCGAAATCGCCTGCAGCATCAGCCACTCGAAGTGCAGCCTTTCGTCGGCGGTGACCTGTCTTTCGATCTTCTGGAGCAGCCCGACGCCGGCCTCGAGCCGTTCGGCGTCGTCGCCCGGCTGGCGAATCATCACGTCGGCCGCTGCCAGCGTCCAAGACGCCTCGTTCGGCTCTCGCTTCATCAGCTGCGCGTAGGCGAGGTCTGCTTCTTCCCACTCTCCCAGCTCGGTGAGCGCTGCTGCGCGAAGGCCCAGCGCTTCCAGCTCGCCCGGACTCTTCTTCAGTGCAGCTTCACTCTTCTCGAGCGCGTCCTCGAAGCGGCCTTCGTCCAGCGCGTTGTTCGCCTCATCGAGAAGGTCATCGAGGTCGGGCACGCTTGCTTTGTAAACCAAAGCCAGGAAGCAGCGCAGCCCATGATTGCTGTGTTAAACCTTCGGGGGTGCCGCAACCGGGACCTCCAATCAAGATCCTGGTGGTGGACGACGACACCGCCCAGTCCGCGTTGATCGCGAAGTTCCTCACCAGGCACCACTACCAGGTGCTCACGGCTCCTTCTCCGATCGAGGCGATGCAGATGCTTCACACGGACGACGTGAAGCTCGTCATCACCGACTTGATGATGCCGCACGTCGACGGCATCTCATTCGCGCAGCAGATTCACGCGGTGCCGCGGCTCAAGGACATGCCGGTGATCCTGATCACGGCCTGGCATTCGGAAGAGATCAGCGAGAAGGGGATGCGGAAGGGAATCGCGCTGACGATGAGCAAGCCCCTCGACTTCAACAAGCTGCTCGATCTCGTCGGCTTCGCGACCCACTAGCCAGTACGGACGCCGCCCCATCCCCATTGGCTGTGTTGAACTGCCTGCGGCGCACGCAAAGTGCGCCTCGTCGTTCGCCTTGCCACTGAGGCGGCTCGACGTCCGTTCGGGGCACGGACTTCTGAACTGTCTTACCAGTTCCCTGGAACCGCAGTCGTTGAGCAACCCACGATCTTCGTTCGAGCCTTTCAGGATGACGGGACGATCGTGGGCACTTTTCCGATCAAGCGCCCTCGTACTTGATCGACGCCAACGACAGCACATGCTCGACGGCGAGCATGTGCCACGCGGTCTGCGCCATCTGCGCCGTGAGCTCTTTGGATTCCCTCAAGCCCTTCTTCACGTCGGCGGCGGTCAGCCCAAAGGGCTCGGCCGAGATCGTCGCGAGCTCTTCGAGCTTGTCCGGCGCCAGCTGCAGCTTGTCTCGCTCGGTGATCGCCTTGAGCACCAGCGCGATCTTCAGCCGCCGTTCACAGTCGGTGCGAGTCAACGGATCCGTAAGCCAAGCGGTCAACGCTTCCTGCTGCTCGGTCGCATCGAAGCCGCGCTCGACCAGCGCCTTGCCTTCGAGCTGGCCCCAGCGCCGGCGCACCTCTTCGTCGATCAGCGCCCGTGACACCTGCACGTCGGCTCGTTCAATCAGCGCATCGAGCACCAGGTCTTGACCCTCGAGCGTCAGCTGATCTGCCAGCTCGTCTTCGAGCTCGTCGCGAATCGCGTCCATCACGTCTTCCAGAGTCTTGCCCTTGTTGATCGCCTCGAGGAAAGCAGGCGCCTCGTCGTCCGGCTCGATGACTTCCTTCGCCGCGCGCACGTCAACGATGAACCGCGCCGGCTTGTTGCGCAGCGCTTCGACCGGGTAGTCGGCGGGAATCGTCAGCTCGATTTCCAGGCTGTCGCCCAGCTTCTCTCCGGCGATCGCCTCGGCAAAGCCCGGCAGCGTCAGCTGAGGAGCAAGCTCCAGCCAGAGCCCGAACCGCGCCGAAAACGCAATCAGCTTTCCGCCGCAGTAGCCCAGCGTGTCGAGCTGTACGTCGTCGCCCATCGCGATCGCTTCGCCCTTCGCCCGTTCGCGTGTTTTCGCGTGGGCGCGCTTGAGCTCGTGAAAGCGGCGCAGCAGATCATCCTGGGTGAGATCCGCCGGCAGGGGCACCGTCACTTCCAGATCCTCAGTCGATGGCGCGCGGACGTTCGGCAGATCCACCGGCGTCACCGCCAGAGCCTCGCCCATCGGCCCCATCTTCAGCAGGTAGGACACGCCTTTGCTCGACGGCTTCTTGCTCTTGGTCACGGTGTCTCCGGGGACAAAGCCCGCCGTGCCAAAGTCCCAGACTGGGTTGTACCGGCGGGTGCTCACCGGCAAATTCCTAGCAGAGGTTCAGAAGAACGACCCAATGAAACCCGAGACGGCCGAGACTGCCGCCCCGACCTGGCTGACGATCGGAATGTTGGTGGCCGCGGCAATCGACCCGACTGCGGTGATTACGCTGGACACCTTCTTGCCGGTCGAAGCCTTTGGATCCATCACGGTCGCGACCGCATTGGCGGTGTCAAACGCCGCGATCGCGATGTTGAGGCCCGGAGCGAACCGCGCCGCCGCCTTGCCCAGGCCACCCGCCGCCGCCTTCGCGCCTGCCTTCAGCGCTGCCTCGCCTGCCGCCTTGCCACCTTCGCGCAGCGCCGCCTTCGCCGCCGCCCGACCTGCTGAGCCGACGACCGCCTTTGCGATCGTGCCGCCTTCCTTCGCCGCCAGCAGCGCCGCTTCGGTGGCAGCGCCCTTCACGGCACCCTTCGTCAGACCTTCGAAGGTGCTCTTCATCGCCGCCTTCGCCGCCGCCGCCGTCACGGCCTTGCTCGCGCCAGGCACTGCGGTTTCGAATGCGAGCTTCGCAGCCTTGTAGGTGCTCGACAGCTTGTTGACCGTGACCGCCGTGGTCAGCGCGGACTTCACCGTCGTTACCGCGCCCTTGGCCGCGGCGATGCCCGACTGGGCCGCAGTGGCGATGTCGCCCAGTGAGCCAGTGCGGACGGCTTCCCGAATGTCTTTGACCGCCGTGCCGACCTTACCCGGCAGCGTCGCCAGGCCGGTGACGGTGCCAAGCACGCCGCCTGCGACCTTCAGCTTGCCCAGCAGGTTGAGCTTGCCGGTCGGGTTCGACGCCAACTCGGCCGCCGTCTTGTTAGCCGCCGTCCACGCGCCCTTGAGGCCCTTTTCTCCAATCGCCTTCGCCCCTTCGAAGCCGTCGGTGACCGCCTTCTTCACCGCTGCCCCCGCAAGGCCGCCGACGACCGCCTTCTTCCCGATGTCCACGATGCTCTTGAACGAGAACGGGTTGGAAACGGGCTTCTTGGCGATGGGGCTTGTCATGGGTTTGAGCCTTTTTGGGGTCTTCTTCAAAGTGGGACTGCCAAGGTTATCGGAAAGTCTGCGGTTTGGGTTCTTTCAACCCAATGGGTCCGTTCGAAGCCACCCACTAACCCTTCAGCGCCACCACCGGAATTTCCCCCGTGATGCGCTTCTTCTGCGCGTGCGGCCCACGCTCGCGGCCCGGGTGCACTTCCATGCCCTGCGCGTAGGTCGTCACCTTGTTTCGCCCGCTGCGCTTGCTCGCGTAGAGCGCCGAGTCTGCACAGTCGACCAGCTGGCCCTGTTCGACCGCGTCGATGGGCAGGTTGGCGACGCCGACCGAGATGGTGATCTTCCCATCTGGCTGGGCCTCGCGGTGCTCCAGGGGGGCCTCTTCGACCAGGCGGCGCAGCTTCTCAGCCACTTCCAGCGCCTCGGCGCGTGTCACCTGTGGCAGCAGCACCACGAACTCTTCGCCGCCGTAGCGGGCGAGGGTGTCGACGCGCCGCACGCTGCTCTGCATCAGGTCGCACACCTGCCGAAGCACCGTGTCGCCGGCGGTGTGGCCGGCGGCGTCGTTGAGCTTCTTGAAGTAGTCGATGTCGATCATCAAAAACGACAGCTGGGTGCCGAAGCGGTTCGCGCGCGCGATCTCGAGCTCGAGCTGGGCGAAGAGGTGTCGCCGGTTCGACACCCCCGTCAGCGGGTCGGTGATCGACAGCTCGACCGTCTGCTCGTGCAGCCGGGCGTTCTTCACGGCCATCGCGGCCTGGTCGGCCACTGCGGTGAAGAACTCGATCTCTGCGGCCGAGAAGCCGGCCTTCTCGGGCCGCTCGAAGTTGAGGACGCCCAGCACTTCTTCTCCGTGCAGCATCGGCAGTGACAAGAGGCTTCCGCGGCCCCGGGCGCCGAAGCCCCCCCGCACGCGAAAGAACTGCTGATCGCTTTCGAGATCCGCCACGTACACCGACTTGCGAGTCGCCGCGGCGTGCCCGCAGACGCCTTCGCCGATCGCGAACGTCATCCCCTCGCCGCCCCCGGGGTGGGCCATGCGGATCTCAAGCGCCCCGTCGGTGATGAGCATGATCGAAAACTTCGGCACTCCCAGCCGCGCCGGCACCGTGTCGGTGATCTTCTGCAGCACCTCGTTCAGCTCGATCGACGACGTCACCGTGCGCGCGACGTCGTAGAGAATCGACAGCTCTTTCAGGCGGCCTGCCAGCTGGTGCGTGACCTCGAGCTCTTCGCGCGCCTCGTCGAGGTCGCGGCGGTTGTCGATCTCTTCCACCTTCAGCGAGGTGATGCGGCCCAACATCCGGTTGAAGGCCTGCGACAGGCGCGCGAGCTCGTCGTTGCCCTTCTCGTCGGCCCGCACCACGAAGTCGCCTTCCTCGGCGCGCTTCATCGCCATCGTCAGCTTCTGCAGCGGGTTCGAGATGAAGATGCGCAGGCTGACGGCGGTCGCGCCGACGAGGACCACCGCGAACAGCAGCACGATCACCAGGGCCTGCAGGAAGTTGCCCGCCACCGACTGCTGTAGCTCGGCGAGGCGCAACGCCTCGTCGTGGGTCGCCTCGGCCATGGCCGCGGCGGTGCGCAGCCACAGGAAGCCCAGGGCCACCAGGGTGAGGGCGAGCGTCGGCAGGGCGATGCTCAACAGCAGTTTTTTTCCGACCGAGTTCACAGGGGTTTGGCGGCGGAGTGTCGATTTCATGACGCACTTTGTCAAACCACGCCTTGAACTAGAGTCGGCCCTCGTTTTGGACCTGTTGACCTCTGCGCTGCTGCTGGTTCCCCACGGGTTTCCCACCCGCGAAGGCGGCGTGTCGACTGGCACTTTTGCGAGCCTCAACGCGGGCGGCGGGGTGGGCGATGCGCCCGAAGCCGTCGCGCTGAACTACGACCTGCTCGCCGCCGAGGCGAAGGTTCCGCGCGATCGCCTCTACGGGGTGACCCAGGTCCACGGCGACGGGGTCGTCGAAGCACCCGCCACCCCCGAGACGCCAGCTGATGCGATCTGGTCGGGGCGAAAGGGCGACGCAGTGGGGGTCAAGACCGCCGACTGCGTGCCGGTGCTGATCGTCGACCCCGTCGGGCGCCGCGTCGCCGCCGTGCACGCCGGGTGGAAGGGGACCTTCGCTGAAATCGCCGCCCGCACCGTCGAGGTGCTGGTGCGGGCGGGGTCGAAGCCCGCCGATCTGCGCGCGGCGATTGGCCCCGCGATCGGCCCCTGCTGCTACCACGTGGGCGCAGAGCTCTTCAGCCAGTTTGCGACCCGGTTTCCTCAGCAGATCTTCCGCGGCACCACACTCGACCTGCCGCTGGCGGTGCAGCTCACGCTTCAGAAGGCTGGGGTGCCCGCGGCACAGATCGACCTGCTTCGCGTCTGCACCTCGTGCGATCGCCGCTTCTTTTCGCACCGCCGCGACCAGGGGAAAACCGGCCGACACTTCTCTTTCGTCAGCTGTCTCTTTTGACGCACATGTCTGCCTGACCGCAGTGGGACAGGGCTGTAGCGCTCGGCACCCAGCCCGAATTCTTGACGGTCTTGAAAGTCGGTTCGTACACTTCGGGCGTCATTCGCCTTTTCCCTCTCATGGCTTCGTTCGCGCTGGCGGCTTGCGCGACGACGGCGTCGAACTCTGAGCTCGATGAGCTGAAGGCCGAGCTGCGCGCGATGCGAAAGGAAAATGCCCGGCTCGAGCAGCGCCTCGATCGCGTCGAGCTCCATGCCTCGGTGGCTCCGCTTCGGGCGCCGTCTGCTTCCTCTGCCGTGTCAGCGCCCGCACCCGCGCCCGACAACAACGCGCTGCCGTCGCTGACGGTGGTGAAGTTGAAGCCGAAGCAGCAGGCCGCGCCGAAGCTCGCCACGCAGACGCCCATCGTCGAGCCAGGCCCGGAGGCCATCGAGGCGCTGAAGGGCTCGGTCGAAGCAGACCCGCCTTCTGACACCGAGCTCGACGCCGACGTCGGCGATGCCTTCTTCGAGCAGGGCGTCAGCGCGCTGAAGACGGGCAATGTCGCGGGCGGCATTCTCGAGCTGCAGAAGTTCGCCGCCGAATCGCCGCGCCACCCGCGCGCCGACAACGCCATCTACTTCATCGGCCTCGGGCTGATGGGGCTGAAGGACTTCGAAGGCGCGGCGAAGTCTTTCGAAGACGTGATTGCGCGCTACCCCGCGGGCGACGCGGTGCTCGAGTCGATGCTCAAGCTCGGCGAGTGCCGGGTGCGGCTCAACAAGCCCGCCGACGCACGCGTCGTCTACCAGAAGATCGTTTCGTCCTACCCGGGCACCACGGCTGCCACCGCGGCCCGGGCCCGTCTGTCGTCGCTCACCGGTTCTCCATGAGACTCATGCCCATGCGCCATCCCCTGATCGCTTCCGTTGCTTTTCTCGCGCTGTCGGGCTTTCCGGCGTTCGCCCAGAACGAGACCGAGATGAAGGCGGAAGAGTCGGAGGTCGCACCGTCGACTCCGAGCAAGGGCGCCGCGGGCTCGCCGTCGACGCACACCGTCGACAAGGGCGACACGCTTTGGGACCTCTCGCAGAAGTATCTCGGCAGCCCGTGGTACTGGCCGAAGGTCTGGTCTTACAACCCCGAGATCGCCAACCCCCACTGGATCTACCCGGGCAACCAGGTGCGCTTCCTGCCGACGGGTGAAGAGGTGCCCACGCAGGTCGAAGTCGGCACGGGGCCGGAAGAAGTCGAGCCCGGCGAGATGGTCGAGGAAGACCGCGTTCTGGTGTCTGGCAAGATTGGCTACCAGGGCAAGGGCGTGATCACCACCCGCGTCGAGGGCTTCGTCACCGACAAGGAAATCGAAGAGTCGGGAGTCATCGCTGGTTCGTACGGCGAAACCGAGATGCTGTCGTTTCCGCAGCAGCTCTACGTGCGCTTCAAGAAGTCGGGCTCGGTGAAGATGGGCGAGCCGTACATCATCTACCGCACCACCACGAAGCTCGGGCACCCGTACGGCGGCAGCTTCGGCTACCTCACCAACGTCGTCGGCACTGCGAAGGTCGTGCGCTGGTCGGACAAAGAGAAGCTGGCCACGCTCGAGATCGTCGGCGACTGGGAAGAGATCGTGCGCGGCGACCTGGTCGGGCCGGCGGGCGAGAACATGATCCGGGCGGTCGCTCCGAAGCCGAACGGGAAGAAGATCGAAGGCGGGGTGGTGGTCTCGGCCGGCCGGTATTCCTTCTCGAACTACGGCGAGCACGAGCAGATGGTGATCGACAAGGGCAGCGGCGACGGCGTCGAGGTCGGCAATGTCTTCACGGTGTTCAGGCAGATGGACGGGATCAGCGGTGAAGCGATCAACGAGCCGTACCTGCTCGACGACAAGTGGCCGAAGGAAGACGTCGGCCAGTGCATGGCGGTCGAGGTGAAGACGAAGGCGACCACCTGCATCATGGTTCGCTCGATTCGCGAGATCATGCCCGGAGATCACGTCGAGATGCGCCAGGCCTCGGGCAACAACGCCAGCGCCTCGCGCTGAACTCACATGTCAGCCCCGCGCTTTAGAGTGGGGGCATGGCAGCGGGGGATGAAAGAAGGGCGTTGCTGGGGTTGTGGGGCACGCCGGGCCTTGGCTCGGTGGCACTGGCGGCGATCCGTGAGCGCTACCCGGATCTGGCTGAGCTGGCCGATGAAAGGCCGCTGAGGTGGCTGAGCTCGGTGGCGTTGAACGCGCCGGTACGAGAAGGGCTGCTGGGGCTCGAAGGCACGCCAGGGGCGCACGCCGATCGCATCCTCGAACGCTGCGACGCGCACCGCATCGCGGTCTGCTTCACCGATGACCCGCCGTACCCGCGGGGACTGTCGGGAATCGCGAACGCGCCGCCGCTGCTCTTCTACCAGGGCCGGGGAGACCGCCCGAACGGGCCCCGGCGGCTCGCGGTCGTCGGCAGCCGGGCCTTCGAGCCGAACTTCATCGGCGCCGCGCGCGCCCTCGCGATGCAGCTCGCCACCCGCCTCACCCTCGTCTCTGGAGCGGCCCGCGGCATCGACCAGCTGTGCCACACCGCCGCGCTCGACGCGAAGGGCGAGACGTGGGCCTTCATGGGCGGCGCCCTCGACACGCTCGATCGATCGCAGGCGATCATCGCTCCGAAGATTCTCGACGGGGGCGGCACGGTCTTCTCTGAGTTTCCGCCCGGCGTCCGCGCCGAGAAGCTCACCTTTCCCCGGCGCAACCGGCTCATCGCGGGCGCCAGTGATGCGGTGCTGCTGTTTCGCGCCAACGCGAGGTCCGGCGCGTTGATCACGGTCGAACGCGCCTTCGAGCAGCAGAAGCTGGTGATGGCGGTGCCCGGGCAGATCGACCACGTCACCGCAGTGGGCCCGAACGCGCTCATTCGCGCGAATCAAGCGAGATGTGTGACCTGCGCGAAAGACGTCTTCACCGACATGGGGCTCATCGCCACCACCACGCCCGAGGCGGAGGTGCATGGGGAAACGGTCGACCTCGAAACGCTTTCTCCCAATGCGCGACATGCGTTCGGGGTCCTTGGGCGGATTCCAGTCGATTTTGACTCTTTGCTGGGTCAGGCCCGGCCGCTGAGCTCGGGAATGCTGGCCAGCGCGCTGGTCGAACTCGAGCTCGCAGGATTGCTGGTTCAGAAACCCGGTCGGCGGTATGAGCGTCGGTGAGCGCAGTGTTTGTTGACGCCTCAGGTAGGCCCAACTAAAAACTGCACAGCTTTTCAACCGCATTGCGTCGAAGGGGTACCCTCCGAAATGTCCGCCAGCATGATGATTCACCACGTACTCGATGTGGTGTTGACCGCAGAACCTGCTCACAAAGAAGGCGCCCTCGACGGGCTGATTGCCTTCTTCAAAGAGGGCGGTCCTTTCATGCTGATCAACATCTTCTGGCTCGCCTGCGCCCTGGCCGTCGTCGCCGAGCGCGTCGTGACGCTGATGTTCCGCTACAACCTCAACGCGCCTCCCTTCATGGAGCAGGTGACGAAGCTGGTGCTCACCGGCAACGTCGATCGCGCGGTGAAGCTGTGTGGCGCCGCGCCGAACGCGCCGCTGGCCAAGGTGATTCGCGCCGGCCTGACGCGCGCGAACCGCGGTGAGATCGAGGTCGCCAAGTCGATTGAAGAGGCGATTCTCGAGAACAACCCGCACATCTCGGCCCGCATCGCGTGGCTGTGGTCGCTGGCGAACATCGCGACGCTCTTCGGCCTCATCGGCACGATCGTCGGCCTGATCGGCACCTTCAAGTCGCTCGGCAACGTGCCAGCCGACCAGAAGCAGGCGCTGCTCTCGAAAGGCATCTCGGAAGCAATGAACAACACCGCCTTCGGTCTCGGCATCGCCGTGACCTGCATCATCTTCCACCTCTTCCTCACCGCGTACGCCAAGCGCATGGTCGAGACGGTGGAGCTCAACGCGATGAAGCTCGAGAACCTGCTGGGCCGCCGCAGCGCCGGCGAGACCTCGGCGATGGACTTCGAGAAGGCGTCCTAGAGGAACCGGCACGGCCTTCGGGCTGTCAGGTACTGACGCAATGGCGTTCTACTTTTCCAAGCGGAAGATCAGGCCCAAAGAAGAACAGGAATCGGGTGAGTTGAACATCATCCCGTACCTCGACATCTTGATGAACCTGATCATCTTCATCCTCCTGTCGATGACGGGCCTGGCGGCATTTGGCATCTTGAACGTGTCCGCGCCCAACTACGGCGCGGGCGGAGGCGGTACCGAAGAGAAGCCGCCCCTGCTGCTGACGCTCGCCATTTCTCCCAAGGGCTTCTTCCTGGCTGCGACGGGTGGCGTGCTGCCCGGCCAGGCGGAAGGCGCGGTGGCCGCGGCTCCCGGCGAAGGCGTGCCGACGATTCCGAAGAAGGCCGACGGCACCTACGACTACGACAGCCTCAACACGAAGATGAAAGAGGTCAAGACGGCCTTTCCCACCGAGTCGAAGGTGGTGATCGCGGCCGACAAAGACATTCAGTACGAGGTGCTGGTGCTCTCGATGGACGCCGTGCGCGAGACCTCGGACCACAAGCTGCTCTTTCCCGACGTCACCCTGGGGGCCTTCTAAGTGACCGGCAAGACCGCCAACCCGGCGATGGACGAGGAAGCGCTCGAAGATCTGCAGCGCATGCGCTTTCGCAAGGCGATGGCGCGCAAGAAGCGCAACGAGCGCGAAGCCGAAGGCGAGATCAAAGAGCTCAACATCACCGCGATGATGGACATCATGACCATCATCCTGGTCTTCCTGATCAAGTCGTACGCGACGAGCTCGATCACCACCACCAGCTCGGAAGACATCAAGCCGCCGATTTCGACGACGCGGCTGACCCCGAAAGACACGATCTCGATCACCATCACCACCCGGCACATTCTGGTGGGCGACAAGGTGCGGGCGACGCTCAACGAGGCGGGCGAGATCAAAACCAGCGACCTGTCGGGCCGCTTGATCGTGCCCATCGACCAGGCGCTGAAGAAGGAAATCGAGAAGCTGAAGTTCATCGCCGAGCGCAACCCGGGCGCTCCCTTCACGGGCGAGCTGTCGGTGATTGGCGACAAGCGCGTGCCGTACGATCTGCTGCTGACGGTGCTCTACACCGCCGGCCAGAACGAGCTTCAGAACTACCGCTTCGTCGTCGTGCAGAAGGACTAGTGCTGACGGTCATCGGTGGCGGGCTCGCCGGGTGCGAGTGCGCTTTCCAGCTCGCCCGCCTGGGTCACGACGTTTGCTTGCGCGAACAGAAACCCGTCAAGCGATCGCCGGCTCACCAAAGCGACTCGCTGGCCGAGCTCGTCTGCAGCAACTCCCTTCGTTCGGACGACCCGACCTCTGCGATCGGCATGCTCCACGCCGAGCTTCGCCGTGTCGGCAGCCTGATCTTGAGCGCTGCAGATCTGACCAAGGTCCCTGCGGGCGGCGCGCTGGCGGTCGAGCGCGAGCTGTTCGCCAAAGAGGTCGCTTCCCGGCTGCTGCAGTCGCCGAAGCTGACCCTGGTGCCGGGTGAGGTCACCGAGCTTCCCGAAGGCACCGTGGTGATCGCCACGGGCCCGCTGACGTCGGTGGCGCTCACTGATCAGCTCGCGAAGTACACAGGCGAGAAGCTCTATTTCTACGACGCGATCGCGCCCATCGTGTCGGCCGACAGCGTCGACGAGACGGTCGCCTTTCGCCAGAGCCGCTACGGCAAAGGCGGCGGCGACGACTACCTGAACCTGCCGATGGAAAAGGACGCGTACCTCGCCTTCGTCGCCGCGTTGAAGGCGGGCACCAAGGTGAAGCCGCACGCGTTCGAAGAACCGAAGTACTTCGAAGGCTGTCTGCCGATTGAAGTGATGGCCGAACGCGGAGACGAGGTGTTGTCGCACGGCCCAATGAAGCCGGTGGGGTTGCACGACCCGCGCACCGGCAGGCGGCCGTGGGCGGTGGTGCAGCTGCGCTACGAAGATCGCGCGGGCACCGCCTACAACCTGGTCGGCTTTCAGACCCGGCTCAGCTGGCCCGAGCAGAAGCGGATCTTCGGCACGATTCCCGGCCTTCAGAACGCCGAATGGCTGCGCATGGGGCAGATCCACCGCAACACCTTCATCGACTCGCCGCGGCTGCTCAATCGCGACCTGTCGCTGAAAGCCGAGCCGCGCATCTTCTTCGCCGGGCAGATTTCCGGGGTCGAGGGCTACGTCGAGTCGGCCGCCTGCGGCTACCTGGTCGCGCTGTCGCTTCATGCGCGGCTCACCAATGCCCCGTTCGTGCCGCCGCCAGGCACCACCGCGATGGGGGCCCTCTACCGCCACGTCACCGGCGACGCGCACCCCGAAGGCGCCAGCTACCAGCCGACCAACGTCGTCTACGCGCTGTTTCCTCCGCTGCCGGGGCGGGTGAAGAAGCAGGACAAGCGCAGCGCCTACGCGGCGCGATCGACTGCCGACTTCGACCTCTGGGCCGCCCAGGCGCCTCACCCCGTGGCGCCGGCGGTTCCGGTGGTTATTTCTCAGGGCGAGGTGACGGCTTGAGACTGGGAATCGCGGTGGCGGTGCTGGTGCTGGCAGGCTGCAAGAACAAGGGCGCTGAAGACCCGAAGATCGAGATCAGCGGCTCCCGCGTCAGCTTGAACAAGGTGATGAAGGGCGAGGCTGGCGTCGGCAGCCTGGGCGTGAAGCTCGTCGGCGGCATCGGCATCGACCTGCGCGCGACCAGCGACGGGCAGCACCTCACCTGGCTGCAGGACGCCGAGAAGCCCCGAATCGAGGGGCTGCCTCCGCCGATGCGGGTGGGCGTGCTGTGGACGGTGGCGAGCAAGGGCTCAGACGCGCGGAAGCTGGGCAACGGCGTCACCAACATGCCAGGCGGGTACCTCTTCAGCCCCGATGGCCGCTGGGTGTTGCTGCTCGCGGGCTACAGCGCGGCCGAGCAGAGCGGAGAGCTGCGCGTCGCCGACCTGGCCGATGCTTCTGCCGCTCCCGAGCGCGTCGGCGGGCGCGTCACGTACATGCTGGCCAGCCCGGACTCGAAGCAGCTGGCCTTCGTCGACGACGGGGTCCTTCGCGCCGGGCCTCTGCCGAAGGGGCCGTTTCACGAGGTCGCGGGCCAGGTCGCCACCGCCGAGTTCTCGCCTGATTCGTCGACGGTCTACTTCCGCCGCCGCGTGGCGAATGCGGGCGGCCTGTACCAGGTGAAGCTGGCCGACGCCGGCAAACCGCCGCGGAAGCTGGCCGACCAGGTGGGCGACTTCCGGCTGACCCCCGATGGGAAGACGATTGCCTACGCGGCGCGGCCGAGCGCGGGCAGTCCCAGCTACGAGCTGTTCATCGCCGACACGACGACGTTGAAGGCGAAGAACCTGGCGCGCAACGTGATCAACTTCCGCTTCTCGCCCGACGGCAAGCTGATCGCGCACAACGAAGGGTTGTCGCCGGAAGATCCAGGCGACCTCTACGTCGCCGACCACGCCAGCGCCACCGAGCCGAAGCCACTGGGCGCCAAGGTGAAGGACTTTCAGTTCTCGCCTGATTCCAAATCGGTGGCCTTTCGCGAGAACTACAACGACAACGAAGGCGATCTCGCCGTGGCGGTGATCGGCAGCGACGCGGCGGCGAAGAAGATCTCGCGCCGCGTGCGCAGCTACAGCTGGTCGGACGACAACCTGAAGATAGCCTTCACCATTCGCGTGGTGAAGCCGATCACCTCGGTCGACCTCGTCGTCTGGCGCGTGGGCGATGAGGAAGCGACCAAGATCAAGCAGTGGGTCTACGACTACGACTTCACGCCCCAGTCGGATCGCCTCTTGTTCCGCACGGACTGCAGCCGGGAAGGGAAGTCGTGCGATCTGCTCTCGCTGGACCTCGCGGATCTGAAGGTGCCGCCGAAGAAGCTCGTCGAAGCGATGAGCGCCTTCAAGGTTTCCGAGTCTGGTCAGCGCGTCCTCATCACCTACTCGCGCGCGCAGACGGGCGACTTCTACGACGTCGCGGTGCTCAACCTGAAGAGCAACGAGCGCAAGACGCTGGAACAGTTCATTCGCCTGCCCGCGATGTTCCTCGACAAGGAAGGCGGCAAGGTCGGCTACGTCGTCGCCGAGCAGAACAAGTCGGGCGTCTACGTCGCCGACCAGGTGCCCTGAACTCGACCGCGCGGGGTCTCGCGCCTACGATCTGCAGCGTGTCCGACGAAGCGCACGTTCGATCTTTTCTGCGCCACCTCGAGGTCGGCCGCGCCGCGTCGAAGCACACGCTCGCGGCCTACGCCGGGGATCTGAAGGCCTTCGCGGCGTACCTGCAGCCGCAGGGCGTCGAGCTGCTGAAGGCGACCCATCTTCACGTGCGCGGGTTTCTCGGTGTTCAAGCGGTGGATCACGCGGCGACCTCCCGCGCCCGAAGGCTCGCGGCGCTCAAGGCCTTCTACGGCTTTCTGGTTCGCCGCAAAGTGCTCGAGCTGAACCCCGCCGCGCGGACGAAGACGCCGAAGCTGCCGCAGCGGCTGCCGCGCGCGGTGCCGGTGGACGAGACGTTTGCGCTGATGGACGCCCCGGATCTCGAACGCCTGTTGGGCCTTCGCGATCACGCGGTCCTCGAAGTGCTCTACGGCGGCGGCCTGCGCGTCAGCGAGCTCGTCGGCCTGAACCTGCTGTCGCTCGACCGCAGCAATGGCCTCGTGCGCGTGCTCGGCAAGGGCAACAAAGAAAGGCTCTGCCCGTTGAACCCCAAGGCGATGGCGGCGATCGAGGCGTGGCTGCAGCGCCGGGGCGAGCTGCTGGGCAAGCCGCTCAAGGGGCAGGATCCGAACGCGCTGTTCCTGAACCACCGCGGCGGCAGGCTGACGGCGCGCAGCATCGCGCGCCACCTCGACGCCTACGTGCTGAAGTTGGGGCTCGAGAAGAAGCTGTCGCCGCACGCGCTGCGCCACTCCTTCGCGACCCACCTGCTGGCGGGCGGCGCGGACATTCGCGTCATTCAAGAGCTGCTGGGCCACGCGAGCCTCTCGACCACCCAGCGGTACACCCACGTCGGCTTCGAACAGCTGCAGCAGGTCTATGACAAAGCGCACCCCCGGGCCTGACCCGTTCAACAATCCGTTCTCGAAGGTGAAGCTTGAGGCGCAGAAGAAGCCCGAGCCGAATGCTCCGAAGCCGCCGCCTGCTGTTCCAAAGGCTGCCAGGAAAGAGAAGCCCGTCGCGATCGACGCAGAAGCGGCGATGTTCCTCGAGGCGATGGGCGAGGTGGTGCCCAAGCAGCAAGATCGCAAGCGCGCCGACGCTCCAACCGTGCGGGTCGACCCGGTGAAGGTCGCGCAAGAAGACGCCGAGTCGATGGCACAGCTGGCCGAGCTGGTCTCGGGCGACGGGCCGCTGGAAGTCAAAGAGAACGAAGGTGCGGTGCCCGGCTTCGACCCGCAGGTGGTGCGGCGGCTGCGCACGGGCGGCTTCCGCATCCAGGGCACCCTCGACCTGCACGGCCTCACCCGCGATCGCGCGCTGGCGGCGGTCGACCCGTTCATCGTCCAGTCGCGGCGCGAAGCGAAACGGTGCGTGCTCGTGATCACGGGCAAGGGCCTCAACAGCGAAGCCCAGGTGCCGGTCTTGAGAAACGAGCTGGTGGGGTGGCTGAGCCGCGGGAAGCTCGCCCGGTGCGTGCTCGCGTTCTGCCCCGCGCAGCCGGCCGACGGCGGTTCCGGAGCGGTCTACGTGCTGCTGCGCCGGTAAGTTGTTAGAAACCCACGCATGTTCCATGGGACGACGATCGTGTGCGTTCGCCGCGACGGCAAGACGGTGGTGGGCAGCGACGGCCAGGTAACGCTCGACAAGACGGTGATGAAGGGCAACGCCCGCAAGGTGCGGCGCCTGGGCGAAGGGCAGGTGATCGCCGGGTTCGCGGGCGGCACGTCTGACGCCTTCACGCTGTTCGAGCGGTTCGAGGCCAAGCTGAAGGAGCACCGGAAGAACCTGACCCGCGCGTGCGTCGAGCTCGGCAAAGACTGGCGCACCGATCGCTACCTGCGGAAGCTCGAGGCGCTGCTGGTGGTGGCCGACACGCAGAACACCTTCATTCTTTCGGGCTCTGGCGACGTGATCGAGCCCGAGCATGGCATCGCGGCGGTGGGCTCGGGTGGCAGCTACGCGCTCGCCGCGGGCCGCGCGCTGCTGGCGCACTCGTCGCTGACGGCGCGGCAGATCGCCGAAGAGTCGCTGAAGATCGCTGCTGACATCTGCATCTACACGAACACCCACTTCAGCTTCGAGGAGCTGTAAATGCCGAGCTCTTTCACTCCCCGCGAGATCGTCGGCGAGCTCGACCGCTACATCGTCGGCCAGAATGCGGCGAAGCGGGCGGTGGCGATTGCGCTGCGAAACCGGTGGCGGCGGCAGCAGGTCGGCGCCGACATGCGTGACGAGATCTACCCGAAGAACATCATCATGATCGGGCCCACCGGCGTCGGGAAGACCGAGATCGCCCGCCGCCTCGCGAAGCTCGCCCAGGCGCCTTTCGTGAAGGTCGAGGCGAGCAAGTTCACCGAGGTCGGCTACGTCGGCCGCGACGTCGAGTCGATGGTGCGCGATCTGGCCGAGAACGCGATCGCGCTGGTTCGCGAGGAAGAGACCGAGAAGGTGCGCGCGCGCGCTGCCGAAGCCGCGGAAGATCGGCTGGTGGCGATTCTGGCAGGGGCCGCTCCGAAGCCGCCGTCGCAGGGGTTCGGCTTCACCGTGCCGCCGCCTCCGCCGCGCATCTCTGACTCCGAGCGCGACAAGCTTCGCGCCCAGCTTCGCGCCGGCACGCTCGATGATCAGTACGTCGAGATCGAGATCAGTGAAGGCGGAGGGATGACCTTCCTCAAGAACTTCTCGGGGCAGGGGATGGAAGAGGTCGGCGTCAACATGCAGGACCTCTTCAAGAACATGCCCGGCTTCGGCGGAAAGAGCCGGAAGCGGCAGGCGAAGGTGCCCGAGGCGCTGAAGCTGCTCGAGCAGGAAGAGGCGGCGAAGCTCGTCGACCAGGATCGCGTCAACCGGGAGGCGATCATCCGCGCCGAGCACCACGGCATCATCTTCCTCGATGAGATCGACAAGATCTGCAGCCGAGAGGGCGCCAAAGGCTCTGGCGGGCCCGACGTCTCACGCGAAGGCGTGCAGCGCGACCTCTTGCCGATCGTCGAAGGCAGCACGGTGAACACCAAGTACGGCCAGGTGAAGACCGACCACGTGCTCTTCATTGCCGCGGGCGCCTTTCACGTCAGCAAGCCGTCTGACCTGATTCCCGAGCTGCAGGGCCGCTTCCCGATTCGGGTCGAGCTCGAGCCGCTGACGGGTGACGACCTGGTGCGAATTCTCAAAGAGCCGAAGAACTCGCTGCTCAAGCAGTACACCGCGCTGCTCGCCACCGAAGGCGTGCGGCTCAACTTCACCGACGAGGCGATTCTCGAGCTCGCGCGCCTTGCCCAGGTGGTCAACGACCGGTCGCAGAACATCGGCGCCCGCCGCCTTCATACGGTGCTCGAGAGGCTGCTGGACGAAGTGAGCTTCGGCGCCACCGAACTCACCGACAAGCACGTGACCATCGACCCGGCCTACGTGCGCGAAAGGCTCGGCGAGCTCGTCAAGGACGAGGACCTCTCGAAGTACATTCTGTGACGACCATGACCCCCAACGAACAGATCATCGAGCGGGCGAAGAAGCGCCTGTTGCAGAACTACAAGCAGCAGCCCATCGCGCTGGTGAAGGGCGAGGGTTGCTACGTCTGGGACGCCGACGGGAAGAAGTACCTCGACCTGCTGGGAGGCATCGCCACCTGCGCGCTGGGCCATTGCCACCCCGAAGTGGTCGCCGCGGCAAAGAAGCAGATGGAAACGCTGTGGCACGTGTCGAACGTTTTCTACTCCGAGCCGCAGATCGCGCTCGCCGAACGGCTGACCGCTGCATCGGGCCTGCCGGGTGCGCGGGCGTTCTTCTGCAACTCGGGCGCTGAAGCGAATGAGGCGTTGATCAAGCTTGCCCGACGCGCGCAGGTCGACCGCGGCTATAAAGATCGCTTCGAGCTGCTGACCTTCGAGTCGTCCTTTCACGGCCGCACGCTGGCGACGCTCACCGCCACCGCGCAGCCGAAGTACCAGGCCGGGTTCGAGCCGCTGCCGCAGGGCTTCCGCTACGTGCCGTACGGCGACCTCGACGCGGTGAGGAAGGCGATTGGGCCGAACACGGGCGCGATTCTGGTCGAGCCGATTCAGGGCGAGGGCGGGGTGCGGGTGGCTCCGGCCGGCTTCCTCAAGGGCCTTCGGGCGCTGTGCGACGAAA
Organism: Myxococcales bacterium; assembly: GCA_038206395.1. Taxonomy (GTDB): domain Bacteria; phylum Myxococcota; class Myxococcia; order Myxococcales; family Myxococcaceae; genus JAGSPQ01. The sequence continues at coordinate 53,324 of JBBRAX010000011.1, forward strand.
GGGGCCTGCTGCTGATGATCGACGAGGTGCAGACGGGCTTCGGGCGCACGGGCAAGACCTACGCCTTTCAGCACGAGGGCATCATCCCCGACGCCTTCTCGCTGGCGAAGTCGCTGGGCAACGGGCTGCCGATTGGCGCGATGGTGTGCACCGACGAAGCCTCGAAGGCGCTGCCTTCCGGCACCCATGGGTCGACCTTTGGCGGAAACCTGGTCGCGGCGGCGGCGGCGAACGTAGCCTTCGATCTCGCCTGCAGCGAGGCTGCGATGGCCGAGACCGTGCGAAAGGCCGAGCAGATGTTCGGGCTCGCGAGGCAGGTGCAGGCACGCAACCCTGGCAAGGTGAAGGACGTGCGCGGCAAGGGCCTGTTGATGGGCATCGAGATCGAAGGGGGCGCCGCCGACGTGGTCGCGCGCTGCCGTGCCAATGGGCTGCTGATCAACCTGGCGGGCGAGAAGACGGCGCGGTTCGCTCCTGCGTTGATCGCCACCGAAGCCCAGCTTGGCGAGGGATTGTCGCTGTTCGAGAGGTCGCTCTAGACTGCTGACCATGGTTGGCAGTCGGGGGCGCTCTGTCGTCTGAAGTCATCAACGGGTTGGGCGCGAGGTCTGACTTCATCGCGGCCGTGCCGCAGGTGGACGTGCGACGGCTCGCGCTCTCGCCCGAGGAAACCCTGCTGTTCTCGCTCGTCGGCCGTGCCGCGCAGATCAGCGAAGTGATTGGCAAGAGCCACCTGGCCGAGCCCCGCGCGATTGCGGCGCTGCTGGCCCTGCGCGCCAAGGGAGCGATCGTCCCTGCCAGGATCCAGAAGGGCGTGGCTTCGACCTCGAACGCCGCGCTGGGCGAAGAGGTCGAGCTCGACGAGAAGCGCAAGATCGAGATCCTCGACTTCGAGGCCAAGCTGTCGACGTCGAACCATTTTCAGCTGCTGGGGGTGCCGAACCTGGCGAGCCCCGACGAGGCCCGGCGGGCGTTTCACGAGCTGGCGCGGCGGTTCCACCCCGACCGCTTCTTCGGGAAGAACCTGGGCAGCTACCGCAGCCGCATCGAGAACATCTTTCGCAAGCTCACCGAGGCCAATGAGACCCTGGGGGACATCGCCCGTCGCACCGCGTACCTGGGCGCCCACCCCGAGCTGGTCGACATCCCCGCGATGCCGAGTGTCGACGCCGTCGCCCCCCGCACGCGCACGTCGGACGACGATCTGCGCGATGCCGAGCGGCGTTCGCGGCTCACCCGCCACCCCTACCTCGCGCGATCGGCCAAGGTCTCACACCTGATCAAGCGCGCGAAGGAGTCGCTGGCCAATGGTGAACCGTCGCTGGCCTTCAACGACCTGAACCTCGCGGCCCGGCTGGACGAGAAGAACGCCGAAGTGAAGACGCTGCTGATCGAGGTGCGAAAGAAGCACGACGCCAACCGGTCGGACGTCGAGTTCAAGAAGGGCAAGGAGCTGATGGAGGCCGGCGACAACCGGGGCGCGCTGTCGAGCTTCAAGTCGGCCGCCTCGATCGACGGGGCCACGCCCGCGGCGCACTACTACACCGCCCGGCTGGCGATGGTGACCGGCGGCGACCTGAAAGAGGCGAGCAGCCACGCCCAGAAGGCCGCCGAAGCCGAGCCGAAGAATGCCCAGTACCGCGAGGTGTACGCCCGGATTCTCGAGCAGGCGGGCATGAAGGCGCTGGCGCGCAAGCAATTCGAAGAGCTTTTGAAGCTGGACCCCGAGAACGCTGAGGCGAAAAAGCAGCTCAAGCGCCGGTGGCCGTTCTAACCTTGGAGCCAAATGGCCGACCGTGAGCCCGTGATCGGGATCGACCTGGGCACCACCAACAGCGTGGTGGCCACGGTGCAGAGCAACCAACCCGTCGTGATCAGGAACCGAACGGGCTCGAACCTGACGCCATCGGTTTTGGCCGTCTCGAAGACGGGCAAGCGCCTCGTGGGGCAGATCGCCAAGCGCCAGGCGATCACCAACCCCCAGGACACCATCTACGCGAGCAAGCGCCTGATCGGCCGGAAGTTCTCGAGCCAGCAGGTGCAGGAAGCGATGAAGGTGCTGTCGTACTCGGTGGTCTGCGGCGACCACGACGACATCAAGATTCGCATGGGCGGCAAAGACGTCTCGCTGCCCGAGCTCGCGGCGATGGTGCTGGCCGAGCTCAAGCTCGACGCGGAGGCGCACTTCGGCCAGCCGGTGACGAAGGCGGTCATCACGGTGCCGGCGTACTTCAACGATGGGCAGCGGCAGGCGACGAAGGACGCGGGGCGGATCGCGGGCCTCGAGGTGCTGCGCATCGTCAACGAGCCCACCGCGGCGGCGCTGGCGTACGGGTTCGGCAAGACCGTCAATGGGAAGATCGCGGTGTTCGACCTGGGCGGCGGCACTTTCGACATCTCGGTGCTCGAGATCGGCAACGGCGTCTTCGACGTGATCGCGACGGGCGGTGACACGTACCTGGGCGGCGAAGACTTCGACAACCGGATCCTCGAGCACCTGGTCTACGGCTTCGCGAAGGAACACGGCGTCGACCTGCGCAAAGACCGCATGGCGCTGCAGCGGCTCAAAGACGCGGCCGAGAAGGCGAAGATCGAGCTGTCGAGCTCGAAGGAAGTGCAGGTGAACCTGCCCTTCATCTGCACGCCTCCGGGCGGCGGCACGGCGCTTCACCTGCAGAAGCCGCTGACCCGCGAGAAGCTCGAAGAGCTCTGCGCCGACCTGATCGAGAAGTGCATCGCGATGTGCGACCAGGTGCTTGGCGAGGCGAAGGTGAAGCCTGGCGACCTGAAGGAAATGGTGCTCGTCGGCGGCATGACCCGCATGCCGAAGGTCGTCGAGGCGGTGAAGAAGTACTTCAAGCGCGACCCGTGCAAAGGCGTGCACCCCGACGAAGTGGTCGCCCTGGGGGCGGCAGTTCAGGCGCACTCGCTGACCAGCGAAGAGTCGCAGGTGCTGCTGCTGGACGTGACGCCGCAGAGCCTGGGCGTGGCGATCGCGGGCGGGTACGTGCGCCGGCTGATTCCGAAGAACACGACGGTGCCGACGTCGACCACCGAAGTGTTCAACACGTCGAAGGATGGCCAGACGACGGTGAAGATCATGGTCCTGCAGGGTGAGGTCGAGATCGCGCACCAGAACGAGCTGCTGGGCGAGTTCATTCTCACCGGGCTGCGCGAAGCGAAGCGCGGCGAGGTCGAGATCGAAGTCACCTTCGACATCAACTCGGAAGGCATCGTCTCGGTATCCGCGCGCGACAAGGAAACGGGTCAGCGGCAGTCGATCACCGTCACGGCCTCGGGCGGCCTGACGGAAGACGAGCTGCAGAAGATCATGGAAGAGCAGGGCGATTACCTGCTCGAGGCGAAGGTGTCGGAAGAGCTGAAGACGAAGCGGGGCGAGCTCGACGCGGTGCTCAAAGAGGTCTCGGGGCTGCTGCCGCAGGTGCAGAAGCTCACCGAGGGTTCGGAGTTCGGCGTCGATGCCGTGTCGAAGGCCGTCAAGTCGATCGAGGCGGCCCGCCGGTCTCTCGAGGTCGGCAGTCTGTCGACCGTCACCGAGTCGGTGGACACCTTGAACCGCACCTTGAACCTCTTTCGCGGCGTGCTGCAGAGGATTGGGAATCGGTAGATGAGCAACGCCCGCGCGACCCAGCTCGTCGAAGCCGGCGTGTGGCTCCGTCTGTCGGGAGACCACGAGGGCGCGCGGCGCCTTTTCCAGCAGGCGCTGAAGCTGGATCCGGCGAACGAAAAGGCGCGACAGCTGTTGGACAGCGAGCTCGGCCTTTTGACTCCCGCTGATCCCCCTCTTGCGGCGAAGGATCCTGAGCCCGAGCCGTCGAACCCGTTTGCCGCGCCGCCGACGACGACCGCGATGGATCTCGATTGGGGCAGCGCGACGGGCTTTTCGCCCACGCCGATTCCCTTCATTCCTCCGCCCGAGGCGCGGCCGTCTGCTCCGACGCTTCCGAATGTGGAGGTGGTGGCTGCCGATGACTTCGAGCTGGATCTGCCGGTCGAGCTGGACATCGAGTCGGTGGCGCCAGAGGAAGAAGTGTCGGGCACGCTGGTGTTCGGCAAGGCCGCCGAGCCCGAGGCGACGTCTTCTTCCCCGACGATGATGTTCCAGCAAGGCCCCGCGCTGGTGCCGCAGTCCGAGGAAGTGCCGTGGAGGGCCAGCGAAGGCAGCACGATGCAGTTCGCCCGGCCGACGTCGGGCCCGATTTCCTCGCTGCAGCCGCAGTTCGAGCCCGACTCGGGAAGCGGCACGATGCAGTTCGCAAGGCCAGGACCCGGCGCCTCGTCGCAGCCGCAGTTCGAGCCCGACTCGGGAAGCGGCACGATGCAGTTCGCAAGGCCAGGACCTGAGGCCTCACCGCAGCCGCAGTTCGCGCCCGACTCGGGAAGCGGCACGATGCAGTTCGCCCGGCCGGACACGGGCAGCGGGACGATGCAGTTCACGCGGCCCAGTGCCGCTCATACCGAAGAGCCAAAGCCCAACAGCGGGACAATGCAGTTCCCCCGCCCGGCGGCCGAGCCGCTGGACATCTGGGACGACGCGCCGGTGCAGACGTCGTCGGCGTCGGCGATCTTCGCGATTCCCTCGATTCCGCCCGTGGGTGGGCCGCCGCCGTCTGAGCCGAGGTTCGCTCCGAATGCGACGAGCGCGTGGGATCACCGGTCGAACCCGGGGATCCAGATCATCGAGGCCGCTCCGGGGCTGGGCGCGGCGCTGGATCTGGTCACTGCCGATCGCCCGGTGGCCTCGCCCCCGATCGCCCGGGTGAACACCGACGAGGTGCGCACGCTGGTGCGCGGCGCGAAAGATCTGCTGAACCTCGACGATCACACTGGCGCTATCGATCTGATCCTCAAGGCGCAGGAACTCGCCCCCAACGATCCCGAAGTGCAGGCGCTTCGCACGCGCAGCGAGACGACGCTCGAGGCGATGTTCGAGTCGAAGCTGGGCAAGCTGTCGAAGGCGCCGCGGGTGAAGCTGAAGGACGACGAGATCATCTGGCTGAACCTCGACCACCGCGCGGGCTTCGTGCTCGCGCAGATTGACGGCCAGGTGACCTTCGAAGATCTGTTCTCGGTGTCGGGCATGTCGCGCCTCGACACCGCGCGGATCCTCGCTCAGCTGATCGAAGAAGGCGTGATCACCAGCTGAGCTTTCAGGTGTGCCGGATGACGGCGAGCCAGGTGCCGCGGACGACGAGCTTGCCGTGCTGGTTCTTCGACTCGGTGGTGAGCACGAGGAAGTCCTTTGAGACTTTGTCGTAGAGGTCGGTGATGACGCCCGTCGAGGTCATCACGTCACCCGGCTTGATCGGCTCGAAGAACTCGAACTCCTGTTCGCCGTGCACGAGCATCGCGAGGTTGATCTTGAGCTCGGGGTCGGTGACCGCCTGGCCGAAGGGCGCGATCGAGAACACGACCGCGAAGTTCGGCAGGCCAACGAGATCGCCGTAAGGGCCTTTCTTCGCAGCCTCGTCGTCGTGCAACAGCGGGTTCAACCCTTTCGGGGCGCCGGTGCCGGTGAACCCCATCGACGGAACGCCGCCCGAGATGGCGTAGGCGAACTCGCGAAGCTTCTCGGCGCCGACGACGTAGGTGGTTGGGCCGTATTTCTTGCCGATGTATTTCTTGTCGATGGGCATCTAGACCTTCCCCTCGACGATGGTGTGCTTCAGCACGTCTTCGCCGCGCTGGTTCTTCGCCGACAGCTCGGCGGTCAGGGTGCCGCCTTCGATCGCGGTCACCTTGCCGACGATGGTGATCGTGTCTTCGATCATCACCGGGCGCGAGAAGCGCACCTTCACCTTCGACACCTTGCCCGGGTCGCCCAGGTAGTTGACGAAGCCTTCGACGGCCCAGCCCATGGTGCACAGGCCCTGCAGAATGTTGCCGCCGAGGCCCGCGGCGCGGCCGGCGTCGGGGTCGATGTGAATGGGGTTGAAGTCGCCCGACGCAGCCGCGTAGTAGATCGGCCGGTACCGATCGCACTCGCGCACGTGGGTGAAGGTGTCTCCGACGCTGTAGCTCTTCGCCATGCGGAAGCTTCTACGGCGTGCGAGCAGGCCGGTCCAACGGATCCTCGACCTCGCTGGCGGCTGTCTCTTTTCGCCGCTTGTACGACTCGCGCGCGAAGTCGACCAGCCTGTCGAGGTAGCTGGCCAGCGGAGGGCACCGCACCCCCGTACCGTCGAGCAGCTCGAGCGCGGCGTGGCAGTTGTAGAGCGCGAGGTGGTTCACGTAGTTGATCGCCGCCCGCTGCGGGCGGGCCAGCTTCTCGATGCCCGGCAGGCGCAGCACCACGTCGGCCGCTCGCGCCGAAAGGTTGAACCTTGGCAGCTTCTTCTTTGCCCTGGCCGCGATCAGCTCGTAGACGCGCCGGGCGCTCATCGGGTTCGGGTCGACGAGGTGGACGGTGCGGCCGACGGCCAGGGGGTTGCGCGACAGGCTCCACACGGCCTTCACCACGAAGTCCACCGGCACCACGTTCAGGGGCGCGACGCCATTGCCCGGCAGCGGCAGCGGCACCACCAGCGGCGACAGCACCAGCAGCATGCCGATGTAATAGGGCCCGTCGAAGCGGTCGATTTCGCCCGTCGCGCTGTCGCCGACCACGGTCGAAGGCCGGTAGATGGTGATCGGTAGGCTCTCGGCCGCGCGCTGCACCAGCCGTTCGGCCTCGTACTTCGTCTCTTCGTACGCGTTGCGAAAGGTCTGGCCGGCCTCGAGCTCGTCTTCGGCGATGACGCCGACGCGATCGCCCGACACGTAGCAGGTCGAGAAATGGTTGAAGCGCTCGAGCTTCTTGCAGTCGCGGCCGAGCTCGAGGACGTTGCGCGTGCCCTCGACGTTCACCTTCCGGGCGATCTCGCGCGGCATGCCGAGGTACGAGATCGCGGCGAGGTGGAAGATCTGGGTCACCTCTTTGCACAGCCGCTGGTACTCGTCGCCGGCGAGCCCCAGGTGCATGTCGACGATGTCGCCGACGAGCAGCTCGACCGGAGCGCCCTTCAGCCGGTTCACGTACCCGTCGGCCTCGCGGTGGAACTTCGGTTGCACGAGCAGGAAGATCTTGCCCGTCGGGTCGGCCTCGGCGAGGTGCGCGACGAGCCGCTTGCCGATGAACCCGGGGTACCCCGTGACGAAGTAGGTCGCCATTTATGGCGCGGACCTTAGCGTTTCCCACAGCCGGTCGACCTGAAGCTGGGTCTGCGCCAGCGTGCCGCCGTTGTCGATGATCCAGGTGGCGAACTTCTTCTTCTCTTCCTGCGGCAGCTGCGAGGCGATGCGCGCCCTGGCCTGCTCGTCGGTGAGGCCGTCGCGGGCAATCAGCCGCTGCCGCTGCACGGCTTCCGGGGCGGTGACGAGAATCACGCCTTCCATCGCCTCGTGAAGGCGGTTCTCGATCAGCAGCGGGGCGTCGTAGACGATCACGGGCGCCCCTTTTTCGATCAGCGCCTCGGTGCGGCTGAAGACCTCGGCCTGGATGCGCGGGTGGGTGATTGCGTTCAGGGCCTGGCGTTCGATCGGGTCGGAAAAAATGCGTTCGCCCAGGCGCGCGCGGTCGAGCGTGCCGTCAGGCCCGACGACGCCGGGAAAGCGGGCGGCCAGCTCGAGCAGGGCAGGCTGCCCTTTGGCGACGACCTCGCGGGCGATCTGATCGGCGTCCAGCAGCGCGGCCCCGTGGGCGACCAGCATCTTCGAGACGGTGCTCTTTCCCGTCGAGATCGAGCCGGTGAGGCCGACGAAGCGGGACGCCACTACTTCTTGACCGGCAGGAACGCGAAAGACTGAACCGTCTTGCCGTCTTCGCGGAAGAAGATCGCCAGGCCGAGCCGGCTGTAGAGGAAGTACGCCGGCTTCTTGTCCTGGGTGCGCTTCAGGTAGCAGCCGTCTTGCTCGCCAGGGGAACACTGGGCGCCGTAGCTCTTCTCGATCGCGTCCTGGTCGATGATCGGCTCGGGGAAGACGTCGATGCGGTCGACCACGCCCGAGGCTTTCTCGATGCGGAACTGCGACTGCACCGTGCCGCGAATCGCCTTGTCCTTCAGGTAGGTGAGCACCTCGTGGCTGCCAGCGGTCGTCACCTTCGATGGCTCGCCGAACTTCTTCACCACGTCGGCCCTGCCGCTGCTGCCGGGGTCGATGCCATTCCACGGCTTGGCAAACGCGGCGGTGGCAGTCAGAAGCACGAGGCTGAGAATCGACGAACGCATGCAGCTGGCATCATGGCACGCCGCTCAAAAATTCCACCCGTGCTTGCAACGGAAGCGTGCTACCTCGATGGGCGATGCGTTCGCGTGTGGCATGGGGCCTCAGCCTCACCCTGGTGCTCGGCTCCACGATGGCCTTCGGGTTCGACTTCCTCGGGCCGGAGAGCTGTCAGGGGTGCCACCTTGACGCATACGCCGCGTGGAAGGCGTCGCCCCACGCCCGCGCCAAGGACTCGCTGACCCCCGCGGCGCAGAAAGACGCCCGCTGCCTCTCGTGCCATTCGCCCAACGAGAACGAGCAGGGCGTGGCGGGCGTCAGCTGCGAGAGCTGCCACGGCGGCGGCCAGTACTACGTGTCGCAGTATGTGATGAAGGACCCCGAGCTCGCGCGCCTGGTCGGCCTGGTCGACCCGTCGGAAAAGGGCTGCCGCACCTGCCACGACGCCTCTTCCCCGTCGCTCAAGCCGTTCGACTTCGTCGCCAAGCTGAAGGCGGTCGATCATTGGTCGGCCGCGAGAGCGAAGAAGGCCGCCGCAGGTGAGAAGGCCCCATGACCGCGAAAGTTCTTTCAGCCGAGTTCCTCACCACTGCGACGTCTCCGAAAGGGTACCCGACCTCGCCGGCGCCCGAGGTGGCTTTCGTCGGGCGGTCGAACGTCGGCAAGTCGTCGATGATCAACAAGCTCGCGATGCGCAAGAAGCTGGTGCGCGTCTCGAACACGCCGGGCCGCACGCGCACGCTGAACTTCTTCGACGTGACGCTGGGGTGGAAGGGCGGAACCCGCATCGTTCGCCTGTGCGACCTGCCGGGGTACGGCTTCGCGAAGGCCTCGAAGACGGATCGCGCCGAGTGGCAGGAAATGATCTCGAAGTACCTCGAGACGCGCCGCGACCTGAAGGTGGTGGTGGCGATCATCGACGCCGAGGTCGGCCCCACGTCTGACGACTTGAAGATGCTCGACTACCTGGTCGCCCAGAAGCCCAAGCTGCTCGTCGCGGCCACCAAGATCGATCGCCTGAACAAGGCGCGCCGGAAGCCCCGCGTGCTCGAGCTGCAGAAGAAGCTCGAGCTGCCCCCCGGCGCCGTGATCGGCTTCTCGTCGGTCGAAGGCATCGGCCATGGGGAAATGTGGGACATCCTGCTTGCGTCGGTCTAGCGGGCGCATCGACACTGCAGCCGTGAATCCTCGTTCGTCGCTCGTCCTCGTTGTGCTGGTCGCTCTCAGTCTCACGGGCTGTAACTGCAACTGCGGAGGCCCTGGAAAAACCGACGCCGGCAGCACTGGCGGCGGCGGTGGCTCGGGCAAGACCGACGGCGGAAAGGGCGGAGGCATGGGGGGCACCGGTGGCGGTGGCGGTGGCGGCGTTCCGTTCGACGCGGGCGACGGCATCACCACGGTCGAGAACCCCCCTGGCAGCTTCAACCTCGACGGCGGGATCACCGACGGTGGCTTGATCGAGATCGGCACCGGCGTGGGCGTGAACGACGCAGGCTACGTGGTGCTGAACTCGAACAGCACCGAGCTGTACTTCATGTGGATCGCCAACGACTCGCAGGGCTGGGTGAGCAAGTACGACACCCGCACCGGCAAGGAAGTGGGCCGCTATTACTCGGTGGTGCCGCGCGACTGCTACTCGGCCGCGGGCCAGCCGAAGGGCATCCCCTGCGCGGGCGCGCGAGAGAACCAGCTGCGCGGAAACCAGGCGAACCACCCGAGCCGCACCGCGCTCGATCTGAATGGCGACGTCTGGGTGGCGAACCGCGCGATCGGGATCCAGGGCTCGGTGACGAAGATCGCCAACGATCTGGGCGGCTGCATCGACCGCAACGCCAACGGCACGATCGAGACGAGCCGAGACCTCGACAACAACGGGCAGATCAACGGGGCAGAGCTCATCACCCCGACCGACTGGGCCGACCCGCTGCAATACGACGAGTGCGTCGTGTTCTCGACGCCCATCGGCACGCTGGGCGGCGATGTCGCGGTGCGCGCGCTGGCGGTCTCGCTGGGCGGCTTCGAGAGCACGAACGGCTACGTCTGGGCGGGCATCTACCGCGACAAGACGATGCACAAGCTCGACACCACCAACGGGCAGCCGGTGCCGGTGAACGGCACGGGCGCGACCACGGTCTCGCTGGCCTTCGGCCCGTACGGCGCGATCGTCGACAGCAAGCAGCGCCTGTGGGTGGTGTACCCCGGCGCGGCGTGGCTCGCGCTGATCGACACGACCACGGGCCTGTTGGTCGACGATCAGATCAAGCCGCCCAACGGCACCATCTGCGGCGCCTACGCGCTGGGCATCGACGGCAAGGATCGCGTCTGGACGGCCGGGTGGACCACGGGGAGCGTCGCCTGCCGGTACGATCACACCACCCAGACGTGGACGAGCTTCGACTTTGCGACCGCGCAGAGCCAGATCGCAACCCCGTTCGGCCGCCCGCGTGGCATCGCAGCGAACGACCAGGGTGAGGTCTACATGTCGGCCGACAGCAACACGGCTGGTCTGGCGGCGCAGCTGATTCGCTTCAACGCGGAGACCGGAGCGATCGTGAAGTTCGGCACCGCGGACTTCATCGACGCCACCAATGGCACCACGAACCAGAGCATCGGCGTGGGCCTCGACGGCGACGGCCACCCGTGGGTCAACAACATGAGCGGCAACGTGATGAAGATCGACAAGGTCACCGGCGCGATCACCCGCACCGCGCAGCAGCCAGCCGGCCTCTACACGTACTCGGACTTCACGGGGTACCAGCTGAGGAAGTTCACCGCTCCGCGCGGCACATACATAAAGGACTTCGTCGCCTGCGGCTTCGTCGCCGAATGGCGGCAGGTGATCTGGGACGCCGACGTTCCACCGAACACGAAGGTCGAGGTCTACGTGCGCGTGGCGAACACGACTGCGGGCCTCGCCTCGGCGATGCGCTACGGGCCTTTCACGACTTCGCCTGCAAATCTGGTGGCCGCGGGCGTGCCCAAGGGGCAGTACCTCCGGGTGGAGTTCGTTCTCATCTCGGCCGATGGCCTGGCGACACCGGCGCTCAAGTCCTTCAAGCTCGTCTCGGCCTGCTCCGGCATGATCAACTGACGTGAGCTCGACGTACGAAAAGAAGGGCGCCACGCGCGCGGAGTTGGTGCGAAAGCTCAGCGAGCTGTCTCCGCGGGCGCGGGTCGACTCGATGCTCGAAGAGGTCGATGGCCGGGCGCTGGTGCGGTCGATTCCGGCCGAAGATGTGTACGCCACGATCCTCGACGTCGGGCTCGCCGACTCGGCCGAAGTGGTGCAGCTGTCGACGCCCGAGCAGTTCCGCACCTACCTGGACCTCGCGGTGTGGAGCCGCGATCAGCTCGACCCGCTGGAAGTGTTGCGGTGGCTCCAGGCGGGCCGCGATCCCGACGACGAAGAGGGCTACGCGAAGAAGCTGGCCGCGCTGGACGCCGAGGTGGTCGAGCTCGTCTACAAGAAGCTCGCGCGCGTCTACGACCTGGAAGAGGACCCGGACGCGAACCCGGCCGGCATCACGCTCGAGATGCCCGAAGGGCGGTTCCTGCTCGAGTTCCTGGTCGACGGCGTGGACGAGGCGGCGCTGCGTCGGCTCACCAACGATCTGATCGCCGCCAACCCCTTCGAGTTCGCGCGCTTCCTCGAAGCGGTGAAGTGGGAACTGCCGACCGAGCTGGAAGAGACGGCGTACCAGTTCCGCCAGTCGCGGCTGCAGGATCTCGGGTTCCCTCCGCTGGAAGAGGCGGTGAAGCTCTTTGCCTGGCTGGATCCGGCGAAGCTCGCGCCGCTCTTGCCCACGGCGGGCCTCGTCGACCCCAACGTTCGCGCCGACTACGTCGAGTCGGCCTTCAAGGGCCTCGACCTGCACGAACGGCAGGTGCTCGAGGCCGAGGTGCGGTACCTGGTGAACTGCGCCCTGGTGGCCGAGGGCGCCGAACCCGGAGATCCGCTCGCGATTCGCCGCATCAGCGAGCAGGCCCGCGACTACCTCAACCTGGGGCTCGAACACCTGTGCGGCGGCGACCCGTCGCGCGCCAGCGACGTCGTGCGCGCGCAGACGCTGAAGAAGACCTTTCAGCTCGGCTTCTCGCTGACGCTGCAGCTGAAGCGGCAGGTCGAACGGATGGCGAGCGAGCCGATGGCGAAGTTCGCCGACACCTGGCTCGCGCTGGACGAAGAAGCGGCGGCGCTGGCGGCGTTGCTGCGGAAGCGGCCGCTGAAGACGCTGAAGGTGCCGGGCGCCGAGCCGGTGCCTTTCCGGGCGCGGCGCGAGCTGCAGGAAAGCGAGGCGTTGCTGGGCCGGGTGCGGCAGCAGCGGGCGGTGTTGCAGGCGCTGCTGAGTCCGTCGCCGGCCGAGGTGGTGGCGCGGTTCGGGGCGAAGCTGTCGGAGCTGACGCCGCAGCGGCTGATGGCGGCCACGGTGGCCAACGCCGAGCTCGATGGCGTGCTGTCGGTGAAGCCTTTGGACCCCGCGAAGCTCCCCGCGCTGTGCGAGCTGTTCTTCGAGAAGACGGCGACGTCGGCGCGGCTGAAGGCGAACGTCGGAGCGAAGGCCGTCGCGCTGCTGCCCGGCTCGAAAGACGAGCTGAAGACGATGGTCGACCGCGTGCTGACCTCGCTGCTCGCCGACATCGGCAAGCAGTGGGCGAAGGATCCGGTCGTCGACCCGAAGAAGATCTCGGCGTTGCCGATCGAAGGCGAGAAGCCCCTTTAAGCGTTGGAGCCGACGGCGTCGGCGAGCTTCGCGCGGCCTGACTGCTGCAACCGCACCTCGAGCTCGTCGAGCACCTGCTTCACCATGCCGGGCCCGCCGTAGATGAAGCCCGTGTAGAGCTGCACCAGGGACGCGCCGGCGCAGATCTTTTCCCAGGCGTCCGCGCCGTCGAAGATGCCTCCGACACCGACGATGGGCAGGCGACCCTTCGCGCGAAGGAAGGCGCGGCGAACGACCTCGGTGGAACGCTGGCGAACGGGCTTGCCCGACAGGCCGCCGGCCTCGCCGCTGACGGGGTGAAAGAAGGGCCGACGCAGGGTGGTGTTGGTGGCGACCAGCGCATCGAGGCCGCAGCCCATCGCGACGTCGACCGCAGCATCGACCGCTTCGTCGGTGAGGTCGGGCGCGATCTTCAGCCACAGGGGCTTGGCTCCGGCCGCGCGGCGCGTCGCCGTCAGCAGCTTCTCGAGCACCTCGGGCTCCTGCAGGGTGCGCAGGCCGGGGGTGTTGGGAGAGCTCAAGTTCACCACCAGGTAATCGGACAACGGGCCGAGCTTTTCAGCGCCGATGACGTAGTCGTCGGCCGCGCGATCGAGCGGCGTGTCCTTGTTCTTGCCGAGGTTGGCGCCGACGGCAGCGGGGCGGAACTGCAGCTCGCGCAGCCGGGCAGCGATCGCGTCGGCGCCGTCATTGTTGAAGCCCATGCGGTTGATCAGGGCATGCTCGGGCGGAATCCGGAACAGGCGGGGCAGGGGGTTGCCGGGCTGGGGACGCGGGGTGACCGTGCCGATCTCGACCGCTGCGAAGCCCAGCGAGAAGAGGCCGGTGATGGCTTCGGCGTTCTTGTCGAGGCCGGCGGCGAGGCCGACGCAGTTGGGCAGGTGCAGCGAGCCGATGGTGGTGGCGAGGGCCTGTCGATCTGCCCGTACCGAGTTGCGCATCACCGACGCGAGGCCCGGCGAGGCATCGATCAGAGAAAGCGCCCAGATGCCCGCGTGGTGCGCAGCCTCGGCGTCGAGCGTGAAGAGCAAGGGCCTCAGCAGCCCCCAGAACGAAGCCATCTCTTACGGCGCGGGGATGAACGAGTACTCGCGCGCCCACGCCAGCGTCTGATCGACCTGCTCGCTGGTGAGGATGCGGTTGCTCTCGATGAGCTCGATCTCGCGGCGCATGTCGGTCTCGAGCAGGTAGGGGCCGTCGGTGTTGAAGGTGATCTTCACGCCGCGATCCCAGAACGTGCGGACGATGTGCTCGAACTCCTTGATGCCCTCGACCGCCTTCGTGTGCAGGTTGCTGGTGGGGCAGAGCTCGAGGACGACGTCGCGTTCCTTGAGCAGCTTCATCGCCGCTTCGTCATACGCGGCGCGGATGCCGTGGCCGATGCGGTGGGGCTTGAGGCGCTCGACGACGGACATCAAGCCTTCGGCGCCGGTGTTCGCCGTCTCGCCGGTGTGCACGGTGGTCTTGAGGCCTGCCTTGCGGGCGCGCTCGAAGAGATCTTCGTACCCGGCGACGATCTCGGGCTTGAGCTCCATCGCGTCCTTCTCGGTGCCGGCGAGGTCGATGCCGAGGACGCCGCGGCTTTTGTACTTGATCGCCTTGTCCACGATGATCGCGTTGAGCTTGTGGTCGAACTCGCGCGCGAGACAGAAGATCAAACAGGCGCGAACCCCGTACTCGAGCACCGCGCGATCCATGCCGCGCAGCGCCGCGTGGATGATGTGGTCGAGGTCGAGCTCGCTGTGAAGGTTGCGCTTCATCGGGTTGAAGCGCAGCTCGATCTGCGAAACGTTGCTGCCGCGGTATTCCTTGCCGATCACCTCGTACACGGACCTTTCGATCGCAGAGGGTGAGCTCTGAATCTTCTCTGTCCACGTGTGCATGATCTTCAAGTAGTCCTCGAGGCTGTCGACCTTGCCGGGGCGGCTGGTGATCAGCTCGACGAACTCAAAGAAGTTGCGAACGGGAAGCTTGAAGCCCTGCTGGTGCGCAATCGACCAGAGGATGTGAGGGGCGACGGCTCCACCGACATGAATGTGCAGGTCGATCAGCTCTCGTGACATGGCCTTGTGTGCCACCCCTTCAAATTCCGCGCAACTTCTTCAGGGCTTCGTAGGCGTCCTTGAGCGCCCGGAACTTCGAAGCGGCGGCCTCGGCGGCGCGCGGGCCCTGTGACGCGACGCGGTCGGGGTGGGCTTCCGCGGCGAGGCGACGGAAGGTGGCCTTCAGGTCTTCGTCGCTGACGTCGGAAGAGAGACCCAGCGTCTGGTAGTGCTCAGCGCCATTGCCGAGCTGTCGCGCAGTGATGGCGCGCAGCTGCTCGTCGCCGAGGTTGAAGAAGCCGACCACCCGCTTGAGCGCGTCGCCTTCGGCCCGGCTCAAGTCGCCGTCGGCGAGCGCGAGGTCGTAGAGCGCGTTGACCACCTCCAACCTTTCGGGCGGAGCCACCTGCCCGCGCACCTGCTTCACCAGCGCCTCGAGATCCGCCGGGGCCGCGACAATGGCTTCTTTGAGCGCCAGCCGCACCCCTTCCAGATCGTGCCCTCGCGACTGGAAGTATTCCTTCGCGACGCGGATCTCGGCCTGCTTCACCTCGCCGTCGGCGCGGGCGACCTCGATGAAGATCGGGCAGAGCGCGCGGACCAGCGGATCCGTGGGCTTCGGCGCCCGTGGGCCGAGGATCTCTTCCTTCGTCTTCGGCATCTCGGACTTCGGCGGAACAATCGCGTCGCGGTCGACGAGCAGGTGGCCGATCAACGCGCCGGCGGTGGCGAGGATGAGGCTGATGCCGGCGTTGCCGAAGAAGAGCCCGAGCCCGAACCCCAACACCAGGCCGCTGATCTTCCCGAGCACGCGAAGGCCAGTCTGGCCGAATCCCCCCCGGGGTGTCGCGCGCTATGGTCGCGCGCCATGACGGCACAGCTGATCGACGGAAAGGCATTGGCGGCAAAGGTGAAGGCGGGGCTTCAAGCGAGGGTCGCGAAGGTTTTGGGCAAGCGCGGCTACCCGCCGGGGATCGCGGTGGTGCGCGTCGGCGAAGATCCGGCGTCGAAGGTCTACGTCACCTCGAAGAAGAAGACGGCCGAAGAGCTCGGCTTCGGCTCGTGGGAACACCACCTCGACGCGACGATCAGCCAAGAAGCGCTGCTGAAGCTCGTCGCCGGCTTGAACGCCGACCCGAAGGTCGACGGCATTCTCGTGCAGCTGCCCTTGCCGAAGCACCTCGACTCGAACGTGGTGCTCGAGGCGATAAGCCCTGAGAAGGACGTCGACGGGTTTCACCAGCTGAACGCAGGCCGCCTATTTCAGGGCCGCCCGAACCTGGTCGCGTGTACCCCGGCGGGCGTGATGCGGATGCTCGAAGAAATCGGCTTCGACCCGTCGGGGAAGATCTGCGTCGTCGTCGGGCGCAGCAACATCGTCGGGCGCCCGATGGCCGCGCTGCTGCTGAACGCGAGCGCCACCGTCGTCATCTGCCACAGCAAGAGCGACGTCGCTGCCGAAGTGAGGCGCGCGGATCTCGTCGTCGCCGCGGTGGGCGTGTCGAAGCTGGTGAAGGGCGACTGGATCAAGCCCGGAGCGGTCGTGATCGACGTCGGCATGAACCGCGGCGCCGACGGCAAGCTCTGCGGCGACGTCGACTTCGAGGCCGCGAAGGAAAGGGCAGGGTGGATCACGCCGGTGCCGGGTGGCGTCGGGCCGATGACGATCGCGATGTTGATGAGCAACACCGTGAAGGCCTCAGAAGGGTGACTGTTCCCGCGGCGCCGCGGGATCCCCCGGTTCGATCGACGGGGCGGTTCTCGTACACGGATGAAGGCGAAGGGCCGGTGATCGTCGCCGTGCACGGGCTGCCGGGCAGCACGCGCGACTTCCGCTGGCTCGGGGCAGCACTGCCGCCTTCCGTGCGGTTCATTCGCCTGGATCTGCCAGGGTTCGGTTCGACGCCGCTCTCGACGCGGCCCAGCCCGGCGATCGACGAGCGCGGGGCTTTCGTCGCCGAGGCGCTGGCGGCGCTGGGCATTGGCGATTGCGTGCTCGCCGGGCATTCGATGGGCGGGGCGGTGGTGCTGTCGGCCGCAGTGCAGTCGGTTAGCGTCTTGAAGCTGGCGCTGCTGTCGTCGATCGGGCTGCGGCCGCACGTGATGTTGCGGAAGTTCGGGGGGAGCGACGTGCTGTCGCGGGCAGTCGACTGGCCGGTGGTCGGTGCGGTCGCGCGCCGGGTGCTGCGGCTCGGAATGCGGTCGGTAGGCTTCGCTGCGCAGACGACGCTCGAGGAAGTGGCGCACACGGTGCGGTGCGTCGCGGCCGTCGACTTCGGCGTTCAGGCACAGAACACCCAGAAGGTGCGGCCCAGCCCGGTGCTCTGCGCGTGGGCGGACGACGACGCCTTCATCGAGACGCCAATCTTCGAAGAGCACGCCGCGCTGCTGCCGGCAGGCCCGCGCCTGCGGTGGCCGACGGGCGGGCACAACATCCAGAAGAGCCACGCGGTCGAGCTCGCGGCGGCGCTGGTGAAGTTCGCGACGACTTAGACGGCCTGGCCGCCGCGCTCACCGGTGCGGATCCGCACGCACTCTTCCAGCGCCGTGACGAAGATCTTCCCGTCGCCGACCTCGCCGGTCTGTGCGCCCTTCAAGATCGCGGCGATGGACTTCTCGAGGTAAGCGTCGTTGACGGCGAGCGTGATCCGGCTGCGCTGAACGCGCCGCACGCGCACCAGCTTTCCGCGGAAGAGCTCGACTTCGCCTTCCTGCCGGCCGTGGCCTTCAACCGTGTCGACGGTGAGCCGGAAGTTGTCGCCCTCGTCGAGGATCTCACGCAGCGCCTCTTCGACGGCCTCGAGCTGCTCGGGGCGGATGATGGCAGTGATCATCTTCATGGTCGGCCTCAGGTCTGATCGAAGTGGTAGCCGCGCTCGCCGTGAATGATCACGTCGAGCCCGTCGCGCTCTTCCGTTTCTTCGACGCGCAGGCCCCAGGTGGCCTTCAGCACCGAGGCGATCAGGAAGGTGCCCGCGCCGGCGAAGACGATCGCGACGCCGACGCCGATCGCCTGCAGCCCGAGCTGGCCGAAGTTGCCGCTCAGCGCGCCGGCGACCGGAGTGAAGCAGAGGACGCCCGTCATCAGCGCGCCGAAGATGCCGCCGACCCCGTGCACACCCCACGCATCCAGCGAGTCGTCGTACCCGAGCTTCGCCTTCAGCTGCACTGCGAAGTAGCAGACCACCGCCGCCAGAGCGCCCAGCAGCAGCGCGCTGGCCGGCTTGATGTGCCCCGCCGCCGGGGTCACCGCGACCAGCCCCGCAATCAACCCCGAGGCGAGGCCGAGGCTCGTCACCTTCCCGTGCCGCCACCGCTCGATCACCATCCACATCAGGCCGGCCGCGGCCGCTGCCGACTGCGTGGTCGTGAACGCGAGGCCCGCGACCGAGCCAGCGACGGGATGCTCGACCGCCACCGCCGAGCCCGCGTTGAAGCCGAACCAGCCGAACCACAAGAGGCCCGCTCCGGTCAGCGTCAGCACCAGGTTGTTCGGCAGCACCGTGTGGCCCCGGGCCACGTCACGCCGCGGCCCGAGCATGACAGCGAGCACGAGCGCAGAGACGCCCGCCGAGATGTGAACGACGGTGCCACCCGCGAAGTCGAGCACGCCCAGCTTGTACAGCCAGCCGTCGGCCGCCCAGACCCAATGCGCCAGCGGGCAGTACACGACGGTCGACCAGATCAAGATGAAGGCGACGTACGTCTTGAACTTCATCCGTTCGGCGACCGCGCCCGAGATCAGCGCCGGGGTGATGATCTCGAACTTCCCCTGGAACATCACGAACACCAGCTCGGGGATCATCTTGTCGCCGTAGAGCCGCGTGTGCGGAATTCCCGACAGCCCGAGCAGCGCAGGATCCCACCCGAGGAACCCGCCCAGCGACGTGCCGAACGACAGCATGTAGCCGAAGGCCACCCACTGAACGCCGATGATCGCCATCGCGACGAAGCTCATCATCATCGTGGTGAGCACGTTCTTCCGGTGGACCATGCCGCCGTAGAAGAGCGCGAGGCCCGGCACCATCAGCAGCACCATCGCTGAGCTCGCCAGCATCCACGCCGTGGAGCCGGGGTCGATCGCCTGGGTGGGCTCCATCAGCCCCGCGCCTGCAGCGCGCCGACAATCATCCGCGCGGCCGGGCTGCGGTTCAGCGTGTAGAAGTGAATGCCCGGCACGCCGCGCTGCAGCAGGCCCGTGCACTGCACCGTCGCGTGGGCGATGCCGAGCGCGGTGATCGCCCCGGGTGAGTCCTTCTCGGCGTCGAGCTGAATCTGTAGCCGCATCGGCACGGTCGCTCCGCAACGGCGGAAGAAGTTGCCGATCTGGTCGTAGCTGGTGATCGGCATGATGCCCGGCACGATCGGAATGTTGATGCCCGCCCGGCGCGCCCGTTCGACGAAGTCGAAATAGAAGGCGTTGTCGAAGAAGAGCTGGGTGATCAGGAAGTCGAGGCCCGCGTCGACCTTGCGCTTCAGGTTCAGCAGATCGTCGTCGCGCGACTGCGTCTCGAGGTGGCCTTCGGGGTAGCACGCGCTGCCGAGGCAGAACGGGTACTCCTGCTCGCGGATGAACTCGATCAGCTCGTTCGCGTACTGAAAGCCGCCCTTCGGCGCCTCGAACTTCGTGCTGCCCTTCGGAGGGTCGCCGCGCAGGGCGAGCACGTTCTCGATCTTCGCCTCGGCGAGATCGTCGAGCACCGCCTTCAGTTCATCGCGCGTGTGGCCGACGCAGGTGAGGTGCGCCATCGCCTCGAGGCCCGTGCGTTCTTTGATCTTTGTCACCAGGTGCAGGGTGCGATCGCGGGTGCTGCCGCCGGCGCCGTAGGTGACTGAGACGAACCCGGGATCCAGCGGGCGCAGGTCTTCGAGGGTCGCCCAGAGGTTCTCTTCGCCTTCGGGTGTCTTCGGCGGGAAGAACTCGAAAGAGAAGCAGGGCTTGCTGGGGTTCAACCGGTTGCGAATCTTCACCGCCCTCTCATGCCCGCGCGCGTTCGATTGTTCAATCGAGAAACCGGTGGTGGTACACAGCCGGCATGCCGAAGCAGACCCCGCTCAATGC
This sequence comes from Myxococcales bacterium, assembly GCA_038206395.1. Lineage (GTDB taxonomy): Bacteria > Myxococcota > Myxococcia > Myxococcales > Myxococcaceae > JAGSPQ01. The sequence continues at coordinate 73,372 of JBBRAX010000011.1, forward strand.
CGCCCACCGTAAGCTTGGGGGCCGAATGGTGGACTTCGCGGGCTGGGACATGCCGGTGCAGTACGCCGGCGTGATTCCCGAGCACGAAGCCGTGCGCAACAACGTCGGCCTCTTCGACGTCTCGCACATGGGCGAGATCGAGTTCAAAGGCCCCAACGCGCTCGCTTCGGCCAACGCGCTGATCACCAACGACCTGACGAAGGCCACCGACGGTCAGGCGCTGTACGCCGGGTTGCTGAACGACCAGGGCGGCTTCGTCGACGACATCGTCGCCTACCGGTTCTCGCCCGAGCACATCTTCATCTGCGTCAACGCGAGCAACGCCGACAAGGACTTCGCGTGGATGAAGGAACGCGCGAAGGGCTGCGTTCCGGTGAACCGTTCAGAGGACTACGCGCAGATCGCCGTGCAGGGCCCGAAGGCCTTCGCGCTGGTGCAGCGCCTGGCCAGCAAGCCGCTGGACGCGGTGGCCACCTACCGGTTCACCACGGGCCAGGTCGCCGGCCTCGACGCGATCATCTCGCGCACGGGCTACACGGGGGAAGACGGGTTCGAGCTGTACGTCGCTCCGAACCACGCCGAGAAGCTCTGGTTCGCGCTGCTCGACGAAGGAAAGAACGACGGCGTCGTTCCGACCGGCCTGGGCGCGCGCGACTCGCTCCGCACCGAGATGAAGTACGCCCTGTACGGCAACGACATCGACGACGTGCACACGCCGCTCGAAGCGGGGCTGGGCTGGATCACCAAGCTCGACAAGCCAGACTTCATCGGCAAGGCGGTGCTGGTGAAGCAGAAGGCCGAAGGCGTGACCCGCAAGCTGGTCGGCTTCGAGCTGACCGAACCCGGCGTGCCGCGCAGCCACTACCCGATCTTGAAAGACGGGCAGAAGGTCGGCGAGGTCACCAGCGGCACGATGGGGCCCAGCGTCAAGAAGCCCATCGGCATCGGCTACGTCCCCACGGCGCTGTCGGCCGAAGGCTCAATTTTTCACGTCGAGATCCGCGGCCGACCCGTCGCGGCGAAGGTCGTCAAAACCCCGTTCTACAAAAAAGGCTAACCCACCATGGGAAACAACCCCGGCAACCTGAAGTACACAAAGGATCACGAGTGGGCGAAGAAGGACGGCAACAAGGTCACCGTCGGCGTCACCGCGCACGCGCAGGAAGCGCTGGGCGACGTGGTCTACGTCGAGCTGCCCAAAGTCGGCTCTACCGTCACCGCCGGCGCGTCCTTCGGCGTGATCGAGTCGACCAAGGCGGTCAGTGAGCTGTTCGCTCCGCTGACGGGCAAGGTGACGAAGGTGAACTCGGATCTGTCGAACGAGCCCGCGGCGGTGAACAAGGATCCGTACGCCGCGTGGATCATCGAGATCGAGCCGGCGAACCCTGCCGAGTACGACGGCCTGCTCGACGCCGCCGCGTACGACGCGCTGCTGGCCAAGTAGCCCCGAGAGCACGGGCCGGTTGCAGGGCGCCCGTTCAGTCGAGGAATGAGCCACCCAACGGATCGGTTGCCGCCTGTTACCAGTTGAAGACGACCGCCGTCGGCTCGCCCGGATCAATCGGGACGAACGCCGACTGCTGGCTGATGCAGTCGACCGGAAAACCACTGTCGGCCCGGGTGAACGGCGTCGCCAGGGGCGCCGCCGGCTGAAGCCGCGCGCAGGCAGTGACGGTCAGCGTGCCGCCATCGAACATCTGGCGCTGCAGACACGAGCCGGCGTCGGTGAAGTGCGTGCCGTCCCAGGAAAAGAGCACGCCCTGTTTCTTGTTCAGCTTCCGCTCGGCTGGATCGCGCGCCGCCGTGCCGCCACCGCAGCTGGGCTTCCCGCGCGCCATCAAGAGCAGCTCGGCCCCGTTCTTCTCTGAGATCGCGAGCCAATACGGCAGCCCTTCGTTGTCCTCGAAGACGTAGTGCGCCCCTTCGCGCGAGTTGTCCGCGTAGATGTGGGCAAACACCCGGCTGTCGACGCGGCGCACGCGGAAGAACGCGTTCGGCGGAGGCGACGCCTCGAAGTTGTACCCGGGCACGCGTGCGCACCTGAGCACCCGCGCCACCACCGCCGCCGCCGTGTCGCCCGCGTCGACGCGCACCGTGAGCACCACGCCTTCGAAGTTGAATCGAGCGCTGCCCGACTTCACCGCCGTGCCCTTCAGCAGCACCGTCGACCAGTCGAACCACGGCGCCTCGCCTTTGATCCCGATCCCGAAGGTAAGCCTCAGCGCGACCCGCGGAATGCCCGCCGGGGTAGGGTCGGGCGCCGAGCCCGAGTAGTCGACCTCGGCCGCCGCGCAGCCAGGCGCCACCACGTGCCCGCCGCCGTCGGGACCCCCCGCATCCGGGACGACAGGACCTGCGTCGACGATCACGGGCACGCCCGAATCGCCCCGCGCCTCGGCCAACCATTCTTCGTAGGTCAGCGTCCGGCCGCACGCGACGAAGGCCACCCCCGCCAGCAGCCAGGCCCGGTTCACCGCAGCAGCTGCGACAGCTTCGAGAGCAGGTAGCTGCCGTCGACCGGCTTGAGCACGAAGGCGCTACAGCCCAGCGATCGGCAGAGGTTCACCTGCGCTACGTCCGTCACCGAGGTCACCACCACCACGGGAATCGCACGGCAGGCCGGGTTGCTGTGAAGCATGCGCAGCAGGCCGACCCCGTCGAGCACCGGCATCTCGAGGTCCGTCACGATCGCGTCGGGCGCCTCTTTCAGCGCCCGGCTCAGGCCTTCGGCACCGTTGACGGCCTGGATGCAGTCGTACTCGGCGGCCAGCACCGCCACGACCTCGGCCCGGAGGCTGTCCGAGTCGTCGACCACGAGAACTTTTCGGCGGGTGGGCGTCACGTCTAAGGCCCTGCATAGCACCAGTCGAACGTGGCAGGCGTGGGGGGCTTGGGGTTAGAAGACGCCTAAAGCCATGCTCGAATACGTCGATACCTTTCCCCGCCGTCACATTGGACCCAACTCCCGCGATCTCGAGACCATGCTCGAAGCCGTCGGCGTCAAGACGCTCGACGAGCTCATCGACCGCACGGTGCCGAAGTCGATTCGCCTCGCCCGCCCGCTGGCGCTGCCTGCCGGGAAGCCAGAGTTTCAGCTGCTCGAAGAGCTCGAGGCCGTCGCCAACAAGAACCAGGTCTTCAGGTCCTTCATCGGAATGGGGTACCACGACACCATCACCCCGGGCGTCGTGCTGCGGAACATCCTCCTCAACCCCGGCTGGTACACCCAGTACACGCCGTACCAGGCAGAGATCGCGCAGGGTCGCCTCGAGGCGCTGCTGAACTTCCAGACGATGGTCGGCGACCTCACCGGCCTGCCCATCTCGAATGCGTCGCTGCTCGACGAAGGCACTGCCGCCGCGGAGGCGATGCACCTGGTTCACGCCGTCGGCAAAGACAGCGACGGCCGCGCGTTCTTCGTGTCGGAAGCCTGCCACCCGCAGACGATCGCCGTGGTCCAGGGCCGCGCGAAGCCGTTGGGCTGGAAGGTGATCGTCGGCGATCACCGCACCTTCGACTTCAAAATGAAGATCTTCGGGGCGCTGCTGCAGTACCCCGCCACCGACGGCGGGCTCTTTGACTACCGCGGCTTCATCGAGAAGATCCACGCGGCCGGCGCGCTGGCGATCGTCGCCGCGGATCCACTCGCGCTCTGCCTCTGCACGCCCCCGGGTGAGCTCGGGGCCGACTGCGCGGTCGGCAGCACCCAGCGCTTCGGAATTCCGATGGGGTTCGGCGGCCCGCACGCCGCCTACCTCGCCACGAAGACCGAGTTCGTTCGCAGCATGCCAGGCCGGATCATCGGCGTCAGCGAAGACAGCAACGGCCGCCCCGCCTACCGCATGGCGCTGGGAACCCGCGAGCAGCACATTCGCCGCGAGAAGGCGACCAGCAACATCTGCACGGCGCAGGTGCTGCTCGCCGTGATGGCCTCGATGTACGCCGTCTACCACGGGCCCAACGGCCTCAAGGCGATCGCCACCCGCGTCAACGCCCTCGCGCGCACCTTCGCCGCAGGCCTGAACAAGCTCGGCTTCAAGCTCGCCCACGCCGACTACTTCGACGCCGTCAGTGTCGTGGTCGACCCGCGCGTGGCCGATGGCATCGAGGTCGCCGCGCGCTCGCACCGCATGAACCTGCGCCGCATCGACGCGACGCACCTGGGCGTGAACCTGGACGAGACGGTGTCGGCTGCGGAACTCGAGACGCTGCTCGCCGTGTTCGCCGGTGGAAAGAAGGTCGACTTCACCGTCGCGTCGCTGGGCACCGTGCCCGCGAGTGTCCCCGAAGGGCTGCGCCGCAAGAGCGCGTACCTTCAGCACCCGATCTTCAACACCCACCACAGCGAGACGCAGATGCTGCGGTACATCCGCCAGCTCGAGTCGCGCGATCTGTCGTTGACGCACTCGATGATTCCGCTGGGCAGCTGCACGATGAAGCTCAACGCGACCAGCGAGATGGTGCCGGTGACGTGGCCGCAGTTCGGGCGCATGCACCCGTTCGCTCCGCCGTCGCAGACGCTCGGCTACCAGGAAGTCTTTGAAGGGCTCGAGCACGCGCTCAAAGAGATCACCGGCTTCGCGGGCGTGTCGCTGATGCCGAACGCCGGCAGCCAGGGTGAGTACGCCGGCCTGCTCGCGATTCGCAGCTACCAGGAAGCGCGGGGGCAGGGGCACCGCGACATCTGCCTGATTCCGCAGTCGGCGCACGGCACCAACCCTGCCTCGGCGGTGATGGCCGGCTACCGCGTGGTGGTGGTGAAGACCGACGAGAACGGCAACGTCGACCTCGCCGACCTGAAGGCGCGCGCCCTGGAGCACAAGGACAAGCTGGCCGCGCTGATGGTCACCTACCCGTCGACCCACGGCGTCTTCGAGGAAGACATCAAGGAGATCTGCGAGCTCGTTCACGCGCAGGGCGGGCAGGTCTACATGGACGGCGCGAACATGAACGCCCAGGTCGGCCTCTGCCGGCCGGGCGACTTCGGCGCCGACGTCTGCCACTTGAACCTGCACAAGACGTTCTGCATCCCCCACGGCGGTGGCGGCCCGGGCATGGGCCCCATCTGCGTCGCGGCCCACCTGGTCGAGCACCTGCCCAACCACCCGCTGGTGAAGGTCGGCGGAGTCAACGGCCCGGGCCCCGTCTCAGCCGCGCCGTACGGCAGCGCCAGCGTCCTGCTGATCAGCCACGTCTACATCCAGGCGATGGGCGGTGAGGGCCTCACCAACGCCACCCGCATGGCGATCTTGAGCGCCAACTACGTCGCCCGCCGCCTGAAGGACGCCTACCCGGTGCTCTACCAGGGCAAGAACGGGTTCGTGGCGCACGAGTGCATTCTCGACATGCGCAAGCTCAAAGCCACCAGCGGCGTCGAGGTCGAAGACATCGCGAAGCGGTTGATGGACTACGGCTTCCACGCGCCCACGGTCAGCTTCCCCGTCGCGAGCACGATGATGATCGAGCCGACGGAAAGCGAACCGCTGCCTGAGCTGAACCGGTTCTGCGACGCGATGATCAGCATCCGCGAAGAGATCAAAGAGATCGAAGACGGCAAGGCGTCGAAGGAAGACAACCTGCTGAAGCACGCGCCGCATACCGCCGAGCTCGTGACGAAGGACGAGTGGACGCGGCCGTACTCCCGCGCGCGCGCCGCCTTCCCCACGCCGGAAGTTCGTTCGCGGAAGTTCTGGCCTTTCGTTGGCCGCGTGAACAACGTGCTGGGCGACCGCAAGCTGGTCTGCAGCTGCCCCCCGATCGAGGCGTACCTCTGACAATGGCGAACGACGAGAAAGACGGCATCAAACCGTCGGTGATCCTCCTCGGTGCGGTGGGTCTGCTCGTGCTCTTCGGGGGCGCGATGTTCGCGTCGAGCTACTTCGACTCCGGCCCGCGCGCGCCCGAGAAGATCAACGCCGGAGCGATCGAGCCCGCCGATGCTCCCCCTGAAGGCGGCGAGCTCTCTGATCGAATTCGCACCTTCTTCATGAAGGGCAACGTCGACGACTGCATGCACCGGCACCTGGGCAAAGAGTCGCGCGTCGAAGGGCTGCTCGAGGTCGAGCTCCGGCCCGACGGCTCGGCCACCAACGCCGAGGCGCGCACCGAGCCACACAACGCCGGCGTCGCGCTCTGCGTGCAGCAGAAGTTCGCGCGGGGCTTCACCTTCGAGGGTGAAATTCACCGCGTGTCGTACACCTTCAACGCCCGGTGGGATTCTGGCCGGCTCGTGATGGGGCAGAACGTCGCGTCTTCGAAGAAGTGAAGCGCGTCGCGGTTGCCATTGTTTTCCTGGCGCTCGCTTTCGCGTCCCTGATCGTGGTGCGCAGCTGGCGGTTTGCCTTGTCGCAGCTTCACCCCCCGCGGGTCGCCGTGCCCGAGGCCCCACCCATTTCAGGCCTGACCCACGTCGAGTTCGCCGAGCCCAACGGCATCGTGCTGCGCGGCTGGTGGGTGCCATCGAAGAACCAGGCCGCCGTCATTCTTCTTCATGGCTTCAGCAGCAACCGGGCGCAGATGCTGCCCGAGCTCGAGCTCCTGGTGAAGCACGGCTACGGCGTGCTCGCCTTCGACTTGCCGGGCCACGGCGCCAGTGGAGGCGACCTCGTCACCTGGGGTGATCGCGAGCAGATGTCGCTGGTGACCGCGATCACCTTTGTCGCGCACCTGCCCGGCGTCGACCCCGACCGCATCGGCGCCCTGGGCTTTTCGATGGGTGGCAGCACCGTGATCGAGGTTGGCGCCGTCGACCCCCGCTTGAAGGCCGTCGTCGCCACCGGCACCTACACCACGCTCACCGACGAGCTGGACCACGAGGCCAGCAAGTGGGGCCCGCTGAGCCAGATCCCGGTGAAGAAGGCGATGCAGCTGAACGGGGTGGCGGTCGATCGGGTCCACCCCATCGACGTCATCTGCAAGATCTCGCCCCGGCCGGTGCTGCTCATTGACGGCACGGACGACGTCAGCACCCCCGTCGACATGGAAGCCCGGCTGTTCGCCGCCGCCCGCGAGCCCAAGGCGCTGTGGCTGGTGCCGGGCGCCCACCATGGGGACTACGCCCGGGTCGACGGGCCTGAGTACGAACGCCGGCTGGTCTTCCTGTTCGATTCAGCGCTGGTGAAATAAGGTCCCCGCGCCCTCATGGCCGATGCGCAAAAAGCGAAGACGGGTTCGACCCGCTTCGGCAAATACACCCTGATCGATCGGATCGCCGTCGGCGGCATGGCCGAGATCTTCCTCGCGCGCCAGGCGGGCCTGGAAGGTTTCGAGAAGACGATCGTCATCAAGCGCATTCGCCCGCATCTCTCGAACCAGGCGAGCTTCGTGAAGATGTTCTTGAACGAGGCGAAGCTGGCGGCCCAGCTGAACCACCCGAACATCGTGCAGATCTACGACCTCGGAAAGATCTCCGAGTCGTACTTCATCGCGATGGAATACATCTTCGGGCGCGACATGCGTCGCATCATCCCGAAGGCCGACAGCATGGGGATCCCCTTCCCGATGGTGTACGCGCTGAAGATCGCCAGCTCGGTGTGCGAAGGCCTCTACTACGCGCACCAGAAGGTCGACCTCTACGGCAACCCGCTGAACATCGTTCACCGCGACGTCACGCCCGAGAACATCTTCGTCTCGTTCGACGGCACGGTGAAGGTGCTCGACTTCGGCATCGCGAAGGCCGCGAACCAGATCGAGCAGACGCGCGCGGGCGAGATCAAGGGGAAGCTCTCGTACATGAGCCCCGAGCAGTGCATGGGCAAGCCGCTGGACTGCCGATCTGATCTCTTCTCGCTGGGCACCGTGCTCTACGAGTGGCTCACCGGGTTCAAGCTCTTCACCGGTGACAGCGAGGTCGCGATCCTCAAGTCGATCACCGAAGGGAAGATCTACGCGCCCAGCTACTTCAAGGCCGACATTCCCGAAGCGGTCGAAGCGATCTTGATGCGCGCGCTCGAGAAAGACCGCGAGCGCCGGTACCAGACCGCGTGGGACATGCAGTACGACCTGGATCAGTTCCTGAGCCAGTACGAGTTCACGCCCAGCAACATCCACCTCAGCAACTTCCTGAAGCAGCTCTTCAACGACGAGCTAGAGGAAGAGAAGTCTCGCCTCGCCGACGCGCCGCGGCCCACGCCCGAAGAGGTGCTGGACGAGGCGGAAGAGATCATCTCGTCCGTCGAGGCGATCTCAGCCGGCGCCGAAGTGCCCAACGGCCAGGGCGGCGCCACGTTGACCGTGCCGCTGGGTGCGAAGGAAATGGAAGCGCTGAACGGCATCGCCCGCCGCAACAATGTCAGCGTGTCCAGCCTGGTTCGCGACATCGTCGGTAACTGGCTGAAATACCGCTGAGCGAAGCGACGGAACGGTTCATGCCTAGTGGTCTGGCGTGAACAAATGTCTCAACCAATGAGCGCCGTTTCCCGGGTGGTTGCACCTGACGGCACAGGTGTTGTCCCACCTCAGCGGGTGAAACCCGACCTCGCGACCCTCGAGCTCGAGAGGTTCATTCGCGGCCGGCGGTGGATGTGGGTCTTCGTCGGCATCGCGATGGCGGGTTACCTGCCGATCGACTGGGTCCTGGGGGCGAACCTGAAGCTGATGGTGCCGTTGCGGCTGGGCGGGGCCGCGTTTTTCCTGGCCGTCGGGTTTCTGTCGGGCCGGGCCACGATTCGCACGGTGCGTTGGCTGGTGCTGGTCTGCGGGGTGGTGCTGTCGCTGTGCATCGCGGTGAGCATCGTCGGCAGCGGCGGCGTCGAGAGCCCGTTTCTTCTGGCGCTGCTCGTGGTGCCCTTTCTCTTCACGATGATGATGCCAGTCGAGCCCAACGCGACGCTTCTCGTCGCGCTCACCAACCTGGCGGGTGGCTGTGTGATCTACGCGCACTCGCCGAAGCCGCTGATCGTGTGGGGGTCGCTGTCATTGATGGTCGCCGTCTTCGCGTACCTGCACGCGCGCAAAGAGAAGTTCTCGATGATCGCCCAGATCCACCGCGCCCTCGAGCACGGCCGCGTCACCCAGCAGCTGGACGAGAGCGAACAGCGCCGCGCGCGATCCGAGAAGCTCGCCATTCTCGGCCAGCTGTCGGCGTCGATCGCGCATGAGATCAACAACCCGCTGGCCTTCGTCCGCACCAACGTGCAGTTCGCCCTGGAAGAGCTCGCGGCCACCGCCGTCGACCCCGAGGTGAAGGCAGCCCTCGCAGAGAGCCTCACCGGCCTGAGCCGCGTCGATCAGGTGATCAAAGACCTCAAGGGTCTGTCGCACGACGCGCCGGTGCATCGGGTCCCGGTCGAGGTCTCGCGCTTCGTCGCGCCCGCGGTGCGCATCGCACAGATCCGGGCCGGCACCCAGGTGCGGCTCGAGATCGGCGACCTGGCAAACCTTCCCGAGGTGCTCGCCCACGAAGGCCGCCTGACCCAGGTGATGGTCAACCTGCTCGTCAACGCGATCGACGCTGTCGAGGCCGCGAAGGGCTGCGTGAAGCTTTTGATCTCGGCCGAGCCTGGCCACGTGCGCTTCTCGGTGCAGGACAACGGCCCGGGCATCGCCCCCGAGGTGCTGCCGCGGCTCTTCAACGCTTTCATCACCACGAAGGAGCTCGGCAAGGGCACCGGCATGGGCCTGATGCTCTGCCACGACTACGTGACCCAGGCGGGCGGCACGCTGACCGCCGCGAACAACGCCTCAGGCGGGGCCCGGTTCGACGTCCTTCTCTCTACCCCGGCCTAGAAATCACGCCCGGCCGGGGCGCGTCTTCCACTGCCGCTTCGTCGGCTTCGCGAGGCCCGCGCGGCCGTGCCAGCGAAGATCGCTGACCGCTCCGACGCCGTCATTGCCGCGCACCTGAAGCGCCGCGCTGTCGGCGATCGGCACACACTCCAGCGTCACCAGCCACTCGTCGCCATCCGACGGGCGCATCGTCATCACGCTGTGAAGGCCCGCGGTCGACACGTTCACCGAACAGTCGGGCCGAATCGGCAAGGGGGGCGGCACCTGCTGCAAACGCAGCGGCGGCAAGCAGAAGGGCACGTGCAGCGCCGGGTCGTCGAGCTCGGCTTTCGGCTCGACCTCGTCGCTGACCAGGAACATCAGCGACGCAACGAAGGTGATACCGCTCGAAGCAAGGAAGAGCATCACGTCCGGGGGCATGGGCAGCCATGACACCCGGGATTTCAGATAAGTTCCAGTGGCTGATACACGCTTGTTCCAGATGCCGCGGATCAAGCTGGTTCTCGAGTACGACGGCACCCACTACGTCGGGTGGCAGCTGCAGCCCAACGGGCCCTCGATTCAAGGCCGGTTGATGCGGGCGCTGCAGCAGCTGTTGGGGGCCTCGGTCGACGTGTATGCCGCTGGAAGAACCGACTCGGGCGTCCACGCACGGGGCCAGGTCGCTGTCTTCGATTCGCCGCTGAATCTTCCGCTGCGGGCGTACTGGATGGGGCTCAACGGCTTGCTGCCAGACGACGTGGCGGTGGTGAAGGCGGAAGAGGTCGACCCGGCGTTCGACCCCCGGCGGTGGGCGACGGGAAAGCGGTACCAGTACCGAATCAGCAATCTGCGCGCGCGTTCGCCGCTGCGCCGGCTGTCGCACTGGGAAATCTTTCAGCCCCTGGACCTCGAGGCGATGCGAGCGGCCGCACAGCACCTGCTGGGCAAGCACGACTTCTCGAGCTTCCGCGCCGCCGAGTGCGAGGCGAAGCACCCGGTTCGCGTGATCACCCGCGCCGACTTCAGTGGCGCGGTGGGCGACGAGATCGTCTTCACCGTCGAAGGCACCGCCTTTCTGCGCCACATGGTGCGGAACCTGATCGGCACCCTGGTCAACGTCGGCCGCAGCAAGCACCCACCGGCCTGGGTGAAGGAAGTGCTCGAGGCGAAGAGCCGGGAACACGCGGGCGTCACCGCTCCGCCGCACGGGCTCACCCTCGCTGAGGTGTTCTACGGCAGCCCGCCAGGACCAAACGCGAAGGGCCACGAAGATTGAGCTACTGTCGTCCGCGCGCGTGACTGAACGGAAAGCAAAACCGCTGGCCCGGCTGGAGGCGAAGGCCCGCCAGCTGATGTTGATGGTAGGCTTCGGCTTCCTCGCCTACACGGGCGGCACGATCCTCTCGGTGATGTTGATGAACCGGCTCAACCACCGGCTCGTCGCCGCCGATAACCGCTTCGTCACCTTTGCCGTCCTCGTCCTCGTCGGCCAGCTGTGGATCCTCTTCGTCCTGCCGTCGCTCATTCACCTCGCCTCGCGCTTCCTCGAGCTGCCCATCTGGCGGGCGGCGATCATCGGGGCGCTCACCGGCACGTTCTTCAGCGCCTCGATTCGCATCGTGAGCAACGGCGTCGAGACGACCTTCGCCGAACCGGTGCAGAACCTCGTCTGGGCGGGCTGCACGCTCTCGGGCATCTTCTTCTCGGTCTGGGCCGGTAAGCGGGGCAGGGTGTGGGCCGAGGCGCGCCAGAAGGTCGCCGACGCGGCCGCCGAGGCGCGCAAGGGTCAGTACGACCAGTTCCTCGCCGAGTCGACGCAGCTGGCGAACCGCCGCGAGTCCGCCCGCAACGCCGAAGCCGCCGCTGCCCTCGCCGCCCAGCCGCTCCCCACTGTCGAGCCGTCGATCGAGCCGACCGTCGCGCCCGGCGACCCCAAGCCGCCGGCCTGAAACGGAAGCGTCGCGACAGTCGGCTTAGTTCGACACCGACTTCTTGAAGGTCAGCGCCTCGCCCGCCACATCGGCCTCGATCCGATCGCCCGGAGCGAAGCTGCCGGCAAGAATCTTCAGCGCCAGTGGGTCTTGCACGTACTTCTGAATCGCGCGCTTCAGCGGGCGCGCGCCGTAGGTCGGGTCGTAGCCGGCGTCGGCGAGGAAGGCCTTCGCCTTGTCAGAGAGGGTGATCGACAGCCGCTTGTCGGCGAGCAGCTTCTGCAAGCGCGCCAGCTGCAGGCCCACCACCTCGGCGATGTCTTCCTTCTTCAGCGGCTCGAAGATCACCATCTCGTCGACGCGGTTCAAGAACTCGGGGCGAAAGGCTTCTTTGAGCGCGTCCATCACCTGGCCGCGCACCTTCTCGTCGAGCTTGCCTGCCTTGCCGACCAGCGCGTGCTGCAGCACCTGTGAGCCGATGTTGCTGGTCATGATCAGCACCGTGTTGCGGAAGTCGACGGTGCGGCCCTGGCTGTCGGTCAGCCGGCCTTCGTCGAGAATCTGGAGCAGGATGTTGAAGACATCGTGGTGAGCCTTTTCGATCTCGTCGAAGAGCACCACCGAGTACGGACGCCGCCGCACCGCTTCGGTCAGCTGCCCGCCCTCGTCGTAGCCGACGTACCCCGGAGGAGCACCGACCAGCCGCGAGACGCTGTGCTTTTCCATGTACTCGGACATGTCGATGCGGATCATGGCCTGGTCAGAGTCGAACAAGAAGTCGGCCAGCGCCTTCGCGGTCTCTGTCTTTCCGACGCCGGTGGGGCCCAGAAAGATGAAAGAGCCGATGGGGCGATTGGGATCCTGCAAGCCGCTTCTCGCCCGGCGCACGGCGTTCGAGACGGCTTCGATCGCCGGCCGCTGGCCGACCACGCGCTGGGCGAGGCGGTCTTCCATCAAGATGAGCTTCTGCATCTCGGCCTCGAGCAGCTTCGACACGGGGATCCCCGTCCACTTGGCGATCACCTGCGCGATGTCTTCGGCGTCGACCTCTTCTTTCAGGAACCGCTTCTTCTTCTGCAGCTCGGCGAGGCGCGACGTGTGCTGGCCCAGCTCTTTTTCCAGAGAAGGCAGCACCCCGAACTTCAGCTCGGCGGCGTGGTTCAGCTCACCTTTGCGCTCGGCAGTCGCCATGTCGTTGCGCGCCTGCTCGACCTTTTCCTTCACGCCGCGGATGCCCGCGATCTGAACCTTCTCGGTTTCCCAGTGGGCTTTGAGCGCGCTGAACTTCTCGTTCAGGTCGGCCGACTCCTTCTCGATCACCTGCAGGCGTTCGCGCGAGTGGGCGTCGGTCTCTTTCTTCAGGCCCTGCCTTTCAATCTCGAGCTGCATCACCTTGCGGCGCACGTCGTCGATCTCGTTCGGCATCGAATCGATCTCGATGCGCAGACGGCTGGCGGCTTCGTCGATCAGGTCGATCGCCTTGTCCGGCAGGAAGCGGTCGGCGATGTAGCGCTGCGACAGCGTCGCCGCGGCGATCAGCGCCGAGTCCTGAATGTGAACGCCGTGGTGGACCTCGTACTTTTCCTTCAAGCCGCGAAGGATGCTGATCGTGTCGGCCACTGTCGGCTCGCCGACCATCACCGGCTGGAAGCGTCGTTCGAGCGCCGCGTCCTTCTCGATGTGCTTGCGGTACTCGTCGAGCGTGGTGGCGCCGATGCAGTGCAGCTCGCCGCGGGCGAGGGCGGGCTTCAACATGTTGCCCGCGTCCATCGAGCCTTCGGCCTTGCCCGCGCCGACGATCGTGTGGAGCTCGTCGATGAAGACGATGATCTCGCCCTGCGCCGAGGTGATTTCCTTCAAGACCGCCTTGAGCCGTTCTTCGAACTCGCCGCGGAACTTCGCGCCCGCGACCATCGCGCCGAGGTCCAGCGAGATGAGCTTCTTGCGCTTGAGGCTCTCGGGCACGTCGCCGTCGACCATGCGCCGGGCGAGGCCTTCGACGATCGCCGTCTTGCCGACGCCGGGCTCACCGATCAGCACCGGGTTGTTCTTGGTGCGGCGCGAGAGCACCTGAATGGTGCGGCGGATCTCTTCGTCGCGGCCGATCACCGGGTCGAGCTTCGAGTTGCGCGCCGCCTCGGTGAGGTCGCGCCCGTACTTCTCGAGCGCGCGGTAGCTGCCCTCGGGGTCCTGGCTCGTCACCCGCCCACCGCCGCGCACTTCCTTGAGGCCCGCCAGCACGCGGTCGCGCGTGATCCCCGAGCTCTTGAAGGCCTCACCGATCATGCTCTTGTCCGCGCACAGCGAGAGCAGCAGGTGCTCGCTGCTGGTGAAGTCGTCTTTGAGCTTCTTCGCCTCGTCTTCCGCGCGGTCGAAGGTGGTGAGCAGGCGCTGCGAGAGGGTCGCTCCGGCGCCGCCGTTGATGGTGGGGAACTTCGCCAGCGCCTCGTCGATGCGGCCCCCCAAAAGCTTCACGTCGACGCCGATCTTCTGGAGCATCGGCACCACGATGCCGTCCTCCTGCGACAGCAACGCCCGGGCGAGGTGCTCAGGCTCGTAGTTCGGATGATTCGCGCGTCGCGCCAGCGACTGGCCTTCTTGAATCGCTTCCTGCGCCTTGATCGTGAACTTTTCCATTCGCATGCGGCAAACCTAAGTCCCAAAAACCGCGCGGCAACTGGGCCCAGGCGCCCAGGTGGGTCAATGTCGCAGCGCGTCACAAACGTCCAAAAGTACTGTCGATTTCCGAGGGGCAGACCTTGTTGTGGCGGTGGCGATCGCGTAATAGCGGCGTCGTTTTCAGCGCGGGGGGTCTCAAACCTTGGAATCACACGGCGGGTATCTGTGCCCATATGAGGACGTCGACGTGGCCTGGCTGCAGAGGCTCGCGCGTCAGGCGATCGAGGCCGACGGCCAGCTGGCCGACGACTGTGGGCTGCTCGTCAGCGTGCTTCCTGGAGTGAAGATCGCCCGCTTTGCCTTCGATGGCGCCCACACCTACGGCCGCAACGGCGCGCGCTGGTACTTGAGCCACCACGCCTTTGCCCGCCGGATGTCCGAGCACCTGTCGTTGGTGGTTCATGCCTACGTCTTCGACCCCGATGAGCTCGAGCAAGTCGTCAGTTATGCGAATGGCCGCAAGGTTGGCGGCGAGTCGCTGCGCTACGAAGACGCCGAGCTGCCCGACGACGACGAAGAGTCTTCGTTCGAGAAGCTGAAGAACAAGTGGCCGATGGGACACCTGGCCCGCGTCTTCGGCGTCGATCGCGAGGCGCTGCTGCGCATGGCGCGCGAGACGACCGCGTTGATCGATCTCACCGTCGAAGCTCCGTCGCAGCCGCTGTGGCGGCTGTTCCCCGGCCTCGCGGTGCCGGGCCGGCAGCTGGACTACGCGCCGGCGCGCTAGATGCGATTCCACGCCGTCGCGCTGTTGCTGTGCGTCTCGTGCAAGAGCCCTGGGCCTGCGGTTGCGCCTGCCCCCGAGCTCCGCACCGTCGAGCTCTTCGCCAACGGCGCCACACCGTCATCTCCGCTGATCATCGCGCTGCACGGCCGCGGAGGTTCGCCCGAAGAGCTGGTCGATCTTTGGCGCCCCTTCCCCGGCAAAGCGCAGGTCGCACTGCCGCAGGGGCCGATTCCGTATGGGCCTGGCTTCGCGTGGTTCAACTGGCCGAAGGGCATCGACGAGGCGCAGATGGGGGCCGAGATCGCGCCGGCCGAAGCGGCGCTGTGGCGCTCGATTCAGAAGGTCGCCAACGGCCGCAAGGTGATCGTGATGGGGTTCTCGCAGGGCGCGGTGATGTCTTTCCTGCTCGCGGCGCGGCACCCCGACGACATCCGCCTCGCGATCCCCGTTGCCGGAGCCCTGCCTTCGACCCTTCAGCCCCAGACGAAGTCCGCGCCGATCTTCGCGATGCACGGCGCCGATGACGACGTCATCCCGGTGATGTGGGGCAGGGCGGCGGTGGAAGGATTCCAGCGCACGGGCGCCAACGTCGAGCTGCGCGAGTACGCCGGGGTGAAGCACACCATCTCGCCGCAGATGCGCGACGAGATGTTCAAGCGGGTCGCTGCACTGATTGAAAAGGACCAGCACTAGAGCCGTCGGGCGCTGCAGGCAACGCGGCGCCCGACACCTGGCCTCTACGTCACTTGGGCAGGATGACGGTGTCAATGACGTGAATCACGCCGTTTGACGCTTCGATGTCGGTCTTCGTCACGGCCGCGCCGTCCACCATCACCTTGCCGTCCTTGTTTCCGAGCGTGAAGGACTTGCCCGAGACCGTCTTGACCTTCGTGCCGTCTTTCATCTTCACCACGTCGGCCGCCATCACCTTGCCCGGAACCACGTGGTAGGTGAGCACCGCGGCGAGCTTCTTCTTGTCCTTGAGCAGCGCGTCGAGGTCTGCCTTCGGGATCTTCGCGAACGCCGCGTCGGTCGGAGCGAAGACCGTGAACGGGCCCTTGCCCTTTAGGGTCTCGATCAACCCGGCCTCGGTCAGGGCGGTGGCGAGGGTCTTGAAGTCACCCGCTGCCACCGCAGTATCAACGACGTCTTTGGTCTCGGGGGCTGCGAAGGCGACGGACGAAGCGAGCGCAACGGTCAGCATCAGGCGGTTCATGTGTAGTCCTTGTATAAGGTTGGACAGCGCGGACGAAGTAACTGGCGCGGCGGGGCTCCGCACGAGATTCGGACAGCGGCAAATGCCACCCGTTCGAGACGCGACCTTTGCGGGCATGTTGCATCGGGTCGATCGCACGATCAGTAAGTAGCGCCGCATGAACCGAACGCTCCTTTTCCCCCTTCTGCTGATTGCAACTTCATGCGGTACCGTTCGCGACGGCGCCGATGGCCGCGACGGCTCGAACGGGCGCGACGGCACCGCTGGAACGCAGGGCACCAACGGCACCAACGGAAGCAATGGAGCCAACGGCGTCGATGGGAAGCCGGGGCCTGCGGGGGCGGTGAAGGTCGCCCAGTTCGCTCCGATTGAGCCGGCGCTTTCCGATTCCCTCAAGCGCAAGGTGCTCAGCAGCAGCGCGCTGACGCTCGACGGCAAGCGAACCCCGGTCTCTTACAACACGCTGCTGCGCAGCCGGCAGATGCTCGGCGCCAACGTCTTCGGCCGCATCACGGGCAAAGACGGAATGCCTATCAAGAATCAAGACGGCTCAGAGGTGGTGTCGCCTTCAAACGACTTCTCGTCGCTGCTGAAGGTTGGCAGCAAGGTCTTCGCCGTTACCCACTTCGAGACCGCACCCGCCGCGATGTACCTTTCGGAGCTCAGCCAGAGCGCGCAAGGGCAGCTGACCGCGGTCTCGACCCGGCCGATCGACTTTGCGGCAGTGGGTGGTCTGTGGATTCCTTGTGCGGGCAGCGTCAGCCCGTGGGGCACCCACCTGGGCAGCGAGGAGTACCCGGCCGACGCCCGCGCGTACGAGACCGCGACCAACATCAACCAGCTCGGTACCGGCAAGCAGATGCTTCGCTACTTCGGAAAAGACATCTACGCCGACGTGAACATCGACGGCATTCCTGATCTCTCGATCGCCGAGGCGCGCACCGTCTACGACCCGTATCAGTATGGCTACGCCGTCGAGGTGGCAGTCACCGAAGCGGGAGTGACCAACGTCACCAAGCACTACGCGATGGGGCGCCGTGCCCTCGAGCTCGCCTACGTCATGCCGGACAAGAAGACGGTCTACCTCTCGGACGATGGCGCCAACGACGGCTTCTATCTGTTCATCGCCGACACTGCCGGAGACCTGTCGGCGGGCAAGCTCTTCGCCGCGCGCTGGTTCCAGACGAGCGCCGCCGGCTCGGCCAACGGTGCGGCCGACCTCTACTGGATCGAGCTGGGCCACGCGACCAACGCCGAGGTGAAGGCGCTGCTCACCGCGCAGACGCGCTTCTCGCAGATTTTTGACGCGCAGGCGCCAGTGGCGGGCGCGTGCGACACGGTGGCCGGCTTCAAGTCGTTGAACACCGATACCGGGTTCGAGTGCCTCAAGCTCAAGCCTGGAATGGAGAAGGCCGCCGCCTTCCTCGAGTCACGCCGCTACGCCGCGTACCTCGGGGCCACCACCGAGTTCCGCAAGACCGAGGGAATGACGTTCGACCCGGCGACCAGCCGGCTCTTCGTGGCCTTCAGCGACTTAAACCAGGGAATGACCGACGATCCGGCCGGCAAGGACCTCGGCGGGCCGAACCACATCAAGCTCGCGCGAAACGACTGCGGGGCCGTGTTCGAGCTCACCATCGGCCCGAGCTCGGCCCTCGGCAGCGACTACATCGCCGCGCAGGCCCGCTCGTTCATCGAAGGCACCTGGCTCAAGGCGCCGGGCGCCAGCCTCTACCCGGCCGAGAGCCCCTATGCTTCGACTGGGTCGACCAACGATCTCGGCCTGCCGATGGCGAACAACAACTGCAGCGTCAACGGCATCGCGAACCCCGACAACCTCACGTTCATGACCGGGTACCACACCCTGATCATCGGAGAGGACACCGTCGATGGACACCAGAACGATGTCGTCTGGAGCTACGACCTGCTCACCCGCGAGCTCACCCGCATCGCTTCGACGCCGTACGGATCAGAGACCACCGGCGTCTACTGGTACCCCGACCTCAACGGCTTCTCATACCTCACGATGCAGGTGCAGCACCCATTCGGTGAATCGGACACCGAGAAGGTGTCGGCTGCCGCAGATCGCGAGTCCTACACGGGCTACTTCGGCCCCTTTCCCCGAGTCGAGTAGTGCGCCTCTGGGGGTTTGTCTCGATCGTCGCGCTCGTGCTGGCTGGATTGGTGGCGTGGCCAGCCCGCACGCCTCAGCGGCTGGCCTCGCCCCCCTCGCCGCCCAACCCGGTGGCGTGGATTCCAGCGCAGTGTTGGGCGAAGACCAGCGCGACGTCGAGCGGGTGTCATGTCTGTCACCAGACTCCCCGCCTCCCGAACTTCATCGAGGATGCGCCGCAGCAGACGCAGCTGAGCTTTGCGCGAGCGGCCAGCCAGAATCCCTGGCGCAACCTCTTCTCTCCGCCGCCTGCCGCGGAGCTCGCCGACTCGGCGGTGCTGGCCTGGGTTCGCGAGCAGAACTATTCGGCAGGACGCGACGCCGATTGCTGGTTTCGATTCGATGCCGAAGGCTTCGACCGGACTCCTTCTGGAGCGCTCAGCGGTTGGCGGGCCTTCACCTACTTGCCGTTGCCGGGGATGTTCCTCCCCACCAACGGCTCGGACGGCGACGCGATGATCCGACTGCCGGCTGCTTTTCGGGAGGCCGACGACGGTAAGCAGAGCGCGGACGTCTATCGGCTGAACCTCGCTTTGCTCGAGGCCTTTATTCGCCGCGAGGACGTGCCGATCAAGGCAACCGACGAACGCCCGCTGGGGGTGGATCTCGATGGTGACGGCCAGCTTGCGACCGCGACTTCAATCGCCTTCGAGTGGCCGCTGCGACCCGAGCGCCCGTTGCATTACGTCGGCCGCGCTGCCCAGTTGGATCCTGCGGTTGACGGGCGTCTGGTCGCGGGGCTGTTTCCACGTGAGACCGAGTTTCTTCACACGGTTCGGTACTTCGATGTCGACGCGAACGGGGTAGGGCCGTCGGTGCGGCTCAAAGAGCTGCGGCGAATGCGCAAAGTTCGCTGGCTCAACTACGCCCAGCTCGAAGAGAACGCGCTCGCCGAAGGGCGAGAGAAGACGAAGTCTCCGAACAGCCTGCGGCACCCCCAGTTGGGCGGCGGCGGCGCGCACAGCGGAACCGGCTGGGTGCTGCAGGGCCTGATCGAGGATGAACGGGGGGCGTTGCGGCCGCAGACCTCGGAAGAGATCACCTCTTGCATTGGCTGCCACGGCGGCGTCGGTGCCACGTCTGACTCGACTTTCAGTTTCGCGCGCAAGCTCCCGGGTGAGGCCGGCTGGCGGTACGCCACCAAGACGCAGCTACACGACATTCAAGAGCCGCGCAGAGCGGACGGGGAAGGCGAGTACGCCCACTGGCTCAGGCAGCTGGGCGCCGCCGACGACTTCCACGCCAACACCGAGGCAGCGCTGCGCTTCTTCGATGCGGGCAAGCCGCGGCCAGAAGCCTTCGCCGCGCTCGCTCGAGACGTTTCGCTTTTGCTGGTGCCTGGCCCCACCCGCGCGCTCGATCTGAACCGCGCGTATCTGGGGCTCGTCCGCGCCCAGGCGTTCGAGGCCGGGCGCGACGTGATGCTCGTTGCACCAAAGGTCCATCGGCATGTCGAGCAGGACCAGCCGACCGGCGTGGCCGAGCCTTTCGTCCCGGGCTGGGTGCGCCATTCGGTGACCGTCGCGGGCTCGACCCCTGTCAGTACCGAACCTCGAACGGGATCCGCTGACCGGCGATGAACGTGAGCGGCAAGCTCAACCGCCCAGCCGACACGTTGGCAGGCACGCTCACCCCATTGACCAGGGCCTGAGGGCTCGAGCCGGCCGGCACCGCAACAAAGAGGGTGATCGCTCCCGGGTTGCGGGCGCGGTATTCGCCCGAGAGTCCCGTCGCGCCGGTGGAGAGCCGCAGCAATGGGAAGTCGACGGTCGAGTGCACGCTGGGGGTGATTCGCAGCCCGCCCGGCGTCGGCTCAACCCCCGCGGCGCGCGCCAGGCCGAACAGCCACATCGCCTCGGGGTTCATGTTGTTCACCGGGAAGTCAGTCATCGGCGTCACCGGGCTCGCCCAGGCTCCCCCGGTGCCGGTGGACGAGAAGCCATCGGGGCCAGCCCAGATCCCCACCCACTGCTCGGGAAAAACCTTCGCGTGGGTGGCGTACAGCTGTTGGTCGAGGCTGCGCCAGGCGAGCTCGGGGCGGTGGCGCGACCAGGCCCAGGTCATCAGCTGGCTGATCGCCGGCCAGACCTGGCCGCCTTCGCGCAGCCGCGGACCAATCGGAGACGGAGCGTCCAACCGCGCGGTCACCTCGTCGAGCAGGCGGTCGCGCTGCGAAGCGGCGAGCACTCCGCTCAACACGCCCCACGGCTGGGCCTGCAGATCGATGAAGTTCGAGTTGAACGCGTCGGTCTGCGCATCGTTGCCTTTGAGGTAGCCCTGGTTGATTGAGTTGCGGACCCAGGCACGGCCGAACCAGCGGGTGCCGAACGCGTCGCGCACCGGCTGCTCGAGCGACGCTGCGAAGGTGCGCAGCTCCGTCGCCAGCGTCGGATCGCGCCCCTCGATCACCGCAGCCAGAAACGGCAGCGCATAGAGCGCCATCTGCGAGTTCGGAATCGACTCGCCGCTTTGAATGGTGAAGCCGACCGCCAGCGGCGACAGATCTTCGTACGAGATGCCGTCGTCCCAGTCGCCATCCCAGATGCGGATCAGCCCGTGAGGTCCCTTGCCGACGCTGCCCCGCAGGTGCGTCAGCGCCACCCGGGCGTGATCCAACACGGTGTTGTCGCTGACCGACGCCGGGTGACCAGCGCCGCGTGGATAGAACTCGACCTTCTCGTCGAGGAAGTTCAGGTCGCCGGTGACCGCGAGGTACTCGCCCAGCGACCAGAGCAAGAAGATGTCGAGGTCCGAGGGGCGGCTGTGGATCGTCGCGGTGTCGACCTGGCCGAAGTTGGTGAAGGAATACGCGAGCTGCCCGGAGGTGGCGTCGGTCACCGCCATCGCCATTCGCAGGTTGCCCTTCGCAAGCAGGGGGTCGACAAGGTTCAGCCCCGCGGCGAACAGCGCCTGGTCGCGCGGCACGCCGTCGGCGCCATGCAGATAGAGGTACGCCGAGCCCTGCGCGGTGTAGCGCTCGCGGTAGTAGTCGTTCACCACGGTGTGGCTCAGCAGCAGGTGGCTGCGCCAGGCAGCCTCGCGATGGAACAGCGGCCTGCCCGGAATGTCGGCATAGACCAGGCGCTTCTTCCACCGAGCCAGCGACGGCGCCAGCGCGTCACCCGAACGGTGGGCATCGAGCATCGCCAGGGTCTTGCCCTTCGGCAGGTATCCATAAGCGAAGCGCAGCTTGCGACTCTGCCCGGGGGCGAGGGTGAGATCCGTGCGCATCACCAGGCAGGCGGGCTGACCTTTGCCGTTGACCTCGTTCAGCGGCGCGCCGTTGGTGGCCTTCACCACGGCCTCGGGTCGCGCCGCGGTGCCTGACCCGAAGAAGGTGCGCTGATCCGCGTGGACTCCATCGACCGGGGCGTCGAGCGCCGCGAGGAAGATCGGCGCGGGGTGAAAGTCGATTCCTGCAGGGGCATCGACGGGCGGCACGGCTTCGGTGGGCTTCGGGGTGAGCTGCGCGAGCAGCACCTTCGCTGCCGGATCCCAGGTCACCGATTGATTGAAGCGGCCGTTGATGGCGTCGCGACCTTCGTTGCTCCCTTTGGCGCCGAGGCCAGTCCGGGCCCACTCGATCGACAGCTGGTGTTTGTTCACGTCCCAGTATTCCCAGTGCTGAAAGCTCAGCGTCTGGCTCGAGGTGTTGGTGATCTCGACCTCGTCGATCAGCACCGGGTCGTCGCCCTCTGGAGCGACGACGTGACGCGCCACCTTCACGCCCTGAGACTGGGTCTCGGTGCGGTAGTAGCCGACCCCGAAGGTGCGCCGCGCGTCCGCCGTCTGAGGCGCCCAGCGGTACGCAGTGGCAAAGGCGTCTCCGGACAAGCCAATGTAGGAAAAGCCGCCGCCGAGATTGAGCTGCTCCTCGTCGAAGCGGTTGGCCCACGCCGGGCCGCGCTCGTTGGCGTACAGCGAGACGTAGCCTTCGTCGCTGGCGAGGAAGTTCAGCCGGTTGTTGCCGAGGACGATGAAGTGATCTCTGCGCTTGAGATTGCGTGGCGCGATGTCTTCCGAGTTTTCCCAGGTGGCCCGGGGGTCGGTGCGCTGATCGAAGGTGTAGTCGAAGGCCGGCAGCCCCTGCGGATCCACGATCCACTTCCCGAAGATGCCGCCGCCCGGCTCGCAAGCGAGGAAGCGCGTGAGGTCGGCGGGGTCGGCTCCGGTGCAGCCATTGATGACCTCGGGGGTGCCGGCGTCGGGCGCATCAGTCGAACCGCCGTCTGCTTCAGGGAGCACAGCCGGAGGCGCATTGCGGCAGCCAGCGAAGAGCAGCGCGGCCAGAAGAGCAGCGGCTGCGGAACGGTTCTGGTGAGAATCCATGGTCATCGTCGCTCGATGACGAGGGTCCATTCGATTTGTCGCGCGAAGGCCCGCCGCAGCGGTTCTTTCGCCGAGCGCCCGCCGCAGGTCCCAATTACCTGTCGGCATGGAAAAATTCCCATCCGGTTACCCCATCGAAGTGAAGGCGTCGAAGGCAGAGGAAATTGAAGCGGTGCTGAAGAGCGCCGACGGTCTGGCGCTCGGCGCGCTCGATGCGCTCCCGTTCGGCATGATTCAACTCGACGCCAACGGGAAGATCTTGTCCTTCAACAAGACCGAGGCTGCGCTCGCACGTCTCAACCAGCAACGACAGCTCGGAAGAAACTTCTTCGAAGAGGTCGCCCCCTGTACGCACGTGAAGGAGTTCTACGGTCGTTTCACCACCGGCCTCGCGAAGAAAGACCTGTCCGAGACTTTCGGCTTCGTCTTTAAGTTCGAGCACGGGTGGCGCAACGTGGCGGTCACCCTGATGGACAGCCAGACCACCCAGACCGTGTGGGTGCTGATCTCGCAGGCCGAAGCGAAGTAACCACCTTCGAGGAAACGATGAAGCTCGCCGCTCTGCTTTTACTGACCGCTGGCTGTGCGACCGTTGAGCCCAGGCCTGAGCTGACCGACGCCG
Source organism: Myxococcales bacterium (assembly GCA_038206395.1). Lineage (GTDB taxonomy): Bacteria > Myxococcota > Myxococcia > Myxococcales > Myxococcaceae > JAGSPQ01. The sequence goes on from JBBRAX010000011.1 coordinate 96,757, forward strand.
AGATTCGGGCCCAGCTCGAGGCGGGCTTTCGAAAGAGCTCGCTCGATCGGGCGGCGTTCGATCTGCGCTGCGCCGCCGATGCGCTGCAGATCCGGGTGCTGAACGCGGTGAACGGGCTTGGCGCACAGGTGGGGGTGGAGTGCGGCGAGCGTCGAATGGTCTACGTCTACCAGCAGGTCGGGCAGGTCGCGGCGGCGTGGGTCGCCGAGAGCGGCAGCGCGGCCCATGATCGACGCGACGCTAAGTGACGCGATCTGGCCGCGCACGACGAAAGCCCGTCGCCGAAGTGACGCACCCGTCACTGCCTCCTCGCGCGGTTGCCATCTCGAGCGGCTACGAAGGGGCATGGACGCCGATCTCTGCCTTGCCGTCGAACGCCTCGAGGCGCTGCTCATCTCTATGCGGGACCAAGTCGATGACCTGAGCGAAAGGCTCGAGGCCACGTCTTCTGAGCTCAAGCTCGAGCTGGCGCGTGAATACGGCCATCGCCGTCGATTGGAGTCCGAGCTCTCGGCCCATTTGCTCGAGCAGCGCATTCAGCTGCTCGACTTCGACCTCCGCCGGGACTGCAGCCAGCCGTCGAGCGCGACCTCAGCTGCTTGCACCGCTTGCCTTCCCCGCCGGCTGTCGGCTGAATAAACGAAAGCTCGACTCTCGAGCGGTACGAGAGACATCACCCCCCGGCGCGAAACGCCGGAGGGCTGCCTCGGACTTCGACAGCTCAGTTGTTGGGGTACGCGGTCCAGCCTGCAGTCCAGTCATCGGCGCCGACGGCTCCGACGAAGGTCACTCCGACGTCGAAGAAGCCACCCGCCGGAGGGCTCCCCGAGCCCGACAACGCGGCCGAACCCGCTGCCGGCTTGAAGACGGGGCTCGACAGATTGAGAGGCAGCGTGATCCCCGGCGCCGCCACCCGGTTCGCCTGACCCATCAGGTAGGTCTCTTCATTGAAGCTGTCGTCGAAGCTGCCGCCATCGGGCCGCAAGTCGACATTGACCGTGCCGCCGTCGGCGAGCGCTGCGATGTCGTTCGTGTAACCGACGTTCGGGTTGTTGAAGAAGATGCTGTTCTTGATGAACGAGTCGCTCGCGGTGAACGAGGCCGCAGTGCCGGGCGATTCGATCTGCACGCCGAGGCTGCCGAAGCCGGTGACGATCAGGTTGCCCATGCGTGCCGCCGTGTTGCGCCGCAGGTGAATGCCGCGGTTGTTGTTGCCGTCTTCCGTCGCCGGCGGGCTCAGCGATCGCCCGATGAACGTCGCGTTCCAGACCTCGGGGTTCGAGCGCGGCATGCTGTTCGAGCCCGTCGCGTCGTTGTCCGCTTCGATGCCACTGGCGCCGTGGGCAGGCTCCTGCATCACAATCACGAACTGCGCCTTGCCCGACCAGCCGTTGTCCCAATCGAGGCCGTCGTCTTCCATCCGGCTGATCACGGCATGCTTCAGGTTTGCGCTGCCGCCGAACAGCTCGATGCCGTCATCGAGTCCCATGTGCACCTGCACGTAGTCGAGCATCGTGCCGCTGCCGCAAGCGCCCAGGGTGATGCTGTTGAGCTCGTTGTTCGGGGCGAGGCGGTAGCCGGCGAACTCGACGCGGGCGTACTTGATCGTGCCGCAGTTCCACGCTTCGTCCTGGCCGCCGAACAGCGTCTTGGTGCCTGACGCGGGGAAGCCCTCGATGAAGCTCTCGCCGCCCATGGTGCCGCCGTCAGCAGCCGCAGAGAAGTTGGCTTTGCCACGCCCGAGCAGCACCACGCCGCCCCAGTCACCGCGATCGCGATCTCCAACTGCCTTCGCGCTGGTGAAGATGATCGGCGCTGCCGCGGTACCCACGGCGTTGATCTTCCCGGTGCGGGTGATGACGACCGAGGTGCCTTCCTTTCCCTTGATCACGACCCCCGGCTGGATGGTGAGGGTAATCACCGCGCCCGCCATATCGCCGGTCGCATTGCCGACGTACACATGCTTGTCGAGCAGGTACGTATTGCCCGTCGTCCACGTCGTATCCGCAGTGATGTCGGCGGTGACGGTGATGGTCTGCCCCTGGCTGCCTCCGCCGCTCCCGCCGCTCCCGCCGCTCCCGCCGCCTGCGCTGCCCCCGGTACCGCCGCTGCCGCCATTGCCGCCGGTCGTGGTCCCGCTGCTGCAAGCGGAGAACGCGATCGCTCCCGCCACTGCTCCCACTGCCATTGCTTTCAAGATGTGTCGCTTCATTTGTCGCTGCTCCGTTCGTTGGGGAAATTCCACGCAAGCGCGAGCGCGAACTGAACACCCGGCTTGTAAGACCACTGCTGCACCTGCCCTGAAGTGATGACCCGCGTCTGATCGAGGAGGTTCGAGAAGCTCGCCTTCACCTGGAAGCCCAGGCCGAGCCGCTGCGAGGCGACGGCGTCGAGCTGGTGAAAGGCCTGCTCGTAGGAATCAGGAACCGAGTCGGTGCCGACCTCAGAAATGCGAGGCCCGTTGACGTTGTAGAAGAGCCCCACCTCGGTGCCCGTCGACCCGTTGCGCCACTGGACGAAAGTGTTGAGGACGTACGGCGACTGCCCCTGCAGCGGGCGCACCTGGTTGGTGAGGTTCACCCCGGGCATCGGCGCGAGCACCATCTGAGACCAGACGAGCGCGAGGTTGGCGCCGACCCGAAAGTCGGAGAGCGCGCGAATCAGCCGCCCTGGGCTGGTGCGCGCTTCGAACTCGGCGCCGACGAGGTTGGCTCCGGCCGCGTTGGCGAAGACGAACTGGTTGCCGCTGCCGCCGCCGCCCGCGGCGAGCTTCTCGATCGGCTTGATGAAGTTCTTGTAGAAGGCGCTGACGGCGAGGACTTCGGTGGCCGACGGGAACCACTCGGCGCGCACGTCGGCGTGGTGAATGTGCGTCTCTTCGAGGTCCGGATTTCCGGTGACGTCGCGGCGGCGCAGGTAGTCGTAGAAGAGAAACGGCCCCAGCTCGCGAAACGTCGGGCGCGCGAGCGTGTAGGCGTACCCAAGGCGAAAGTTGACGGTGTCCCGAGGGGTCAGGGTGACGTTGACCGACGGGATCAAGTCATGATCGGTGCGGTGGACCTCGGGGGGCCTCGCTGAGACGGGCTCGACGCTGAAGGGCGAGTCGGCAGCGAGGCCGAGGCTCGTGCCCTCGTACCGAAGCCCGGCCTGCATCCGAAACGCGTCGACGGGGCGCCAGTCGGCCAGCGCGTAGCCTCCCCAGAGGGTTCGGGTCGCCGAGTAGGCGTCTGAGGCGCGGGTGTTCTCTTCGAAGCGCAGGTAGTCGGCGGCCAGGTTTTCGTCGGTGAGGATCCCTTCCGCGCGCCCCTGCAGCACTGACAGGTCGAGGCCCCCGCGGTTGCGGTAGCGAAAGCGGCGGCCGCTGAACTCCCGGCCCGAGTACTGGCCCAGCCCGCCGAGCTTCAGCTTGAGGCCCGGGCGCAGCGGCACATTGACGTTGAGCGTGCCCCCGGCCGACTGCTCGGTGAGCTCGACGAAGAAGCGGTCGCCCGAGCCGGGCTGGGTGCTCCACAGCGAGCCCAGACCTGAGTCTTCGTACGAGAAGTCGCGAATGTCTTGCTCGTCGCGGCGCACCCGCGAGTAGTTGATCTGCCAGTCGACCTCAGTCTCGTTGAGCGCTCCCAACCGGTGGAAGCCGCGCAGCTGGGTAAAGGCGAGCTGCCGGGAAGTCGGGTGAATGCGCGTCGATCTCTGGCTCGAGTTGATGTCGAGCCGGGTTCCCTCGAGCGAGATGGCGGTCGCATCGAAGTTGTTGACCAACAGGCCCAGCGCGCTGATCTCATGGTCGCGGCTGAGCTGAAGCCCGACATTGGCAAGCAGGCTCGTGGTGCCGGCGACGCTGCCAGTCAAAGTCGTGAAGCGGTCGTTGGGCACGACCTCATCGCCGACGAGCTCGGGGTTCGAGGTCGTGATGTGGCGGGTGAGCTCTTTGCGGCCCCACTGGGCTGCGATCAGGTAGCCAACCTTCTTGTCGCCGCCGAGCTTGATCGTGTTTCCGACTTGCGCGGCGAGCGAGGTGTTGGGCGCGGCGGAGCTCGCGACGGAAGGGGTCCACTGGTTGGGCAGAGACGTCGCCGCCGCGAGGCGATCGTCCGAGGTGAAGCCCTCGCGCACCTGCACCGGGCCGTCGGTGGGAAACGCGGCGGGCAGATGACTTGAAGGATCCGGCAAGCCGAGCCTTTCGCGGCCGCTGCGGTCGGGGTCGGCGAGGCGCGGCTTGAAGGTGGTCTCGCTGTCTCCCGACACGGTCAGCTTCACGCTCGCCTCGAGGGCGGTCGGAAAGGTGGCGGTGTCGATGACGAGCGTGCCCCCGCCGAACGAGGCCGGCAGGTCGGGCGAGTACGTTTTCAGGACGTTGAGATTCGAGAGCAGCGCAGTCGGGAAGAGGTCGAGAGGCACCGAAGGCTCGTCGGGCTCGGGGCTGGGCAGCAGCGTTCCGTTCAGCAGCGTGAGCGCGTAGCGGCCGCCGAGCCCGCGCAGGAAGACATAGCGGCCGTCAACCACCGTGGCGCTGACGACCCGCTTGACGGCTTCGCCCGCGTTCGAGTCGGGCGTTCGCGCGATTTCCTGGGCGCCAATCGAGTCGGACACGACGGCGGACTTCCGACGTTCCTGCAGCAGGGCCGACTCGTTGCGCAGGTCGGCCTTCGCTTCGACGACCACTTCCTGCACCGATCGCGCGTCTGACTCGAGCTCGACGTTCAGCGTGGTGACCTCGCCGGCCTTCACGGTCACGTTCTGGATCCGGCGGCCCTCGTACAGCTCGTAGAAGACCCGCAGCTCATAGGTGCCGGGGGCCAGCTTCATTCGGTAGAACCCGTCGACGTCGGTGAGCGCGCTCTTCTTGCCGCCGGCGACGACCTTGATCGTCGCCTCGATCAGCCCTTCGCCGGTGCGGCCGTCGACGACACGGCCGCGAATCCCGACAAAGCCCGTGGGCAGGGAAGGGGAAGGAATGCCCGCGTCAGGGGCCTGCAGCTGAGCGAAGACGAAGGTGAGGATCAGTGCGTTCAAAGCGAGCGGGGATCTGCGCCCGCTCGATGTCTTTCGTCGGTCGACCCCGCAACGTCTGTGTCAACTCGCGGTGCCGAAACTGTCTCAATTCATCAACAGCCCCCGCTGCTCACTCGCATTCCGTGAGCAGCGGGCGCAGCGCCTTGCGTCCCTCTTCATCGACTCGCGCGGCCAGTCGCAGCCGTGCAGCGCAGACTTGAAGGACGTGTGAATCACCCGCGCTGGCGCCGCGCCGGACGTCGAGCCGAAGCCGCGCATGCTTCCCATCTTTGCAGCGCGCGGTGTCGGGTTCGAAGTCACTGCCCGGGCACACCGGCTGAAGGAAGGGGTCCTCGCGATTGGGATCCACAGGGCGGTACCGTTCAACCGGGCTCTCGTCGCTGAAGATCGAAAGGACGCTGAACAGGCCCTCTGGGTCGGTGCCGCGCTGAACGAGTACGCCGGGGCGCCGGTCTTCGGCCTTGTTCGGCGAATGGCAGCTGGTGCAGTCGTTGAGCCTGGCGAGCCGCGCGCCTGCTGCCGCGCGTTGCTCTGCTCCGTCTGGCCCGCGCAGGTGGCCTTTGCGAATCAGCCCGGCGAGCGCTTCACCGGCCCGAGCATCTTCCGTCGTGCCACAGCGCCAGCCGACTCCCGCGAGGCCTGTGCCACTTTGGGGCCGAAGCACGACGCACTGCCTGCCTGACTGCCCCCAATCGAACTGCCGAACGTCGAGCACGCGCCAGTTTTCATTGACGGGCGCGTCAATGTCGCCGCTGGGTGCGGCGTATTCGACGCGGACTGCAGTCGCGCCATTCGGCATTGCCAGGCTCCGTGTTCCCTCGGCGTCCTCGACTGCGCTCAAGAGCTGTCCTTCAGGCAGGTGCATGAACACCGCGATCCGAGACGTTCGATCGACCGACGTCGGAGGCCGCACGGGCGTCACCAGCTCGACAAACCCCGACCGCGGCCACTGCAGCGGATCTGCCGAGGACTGCACGAAGCGAAGTCCGGCTGGCAGGGCGGGTATCGACGCGGGGTCGCTCTTGCAGCCACCAACCCCAACGCCAACGCCAACGCCAACCAGAATCAGCACCATCACCCTCACCTGGGCAACCACCCCGCGAGCGCAGCGCGCCGGCCCTCGCTTAGCAGCCCGAGGTCGCGCAGCCGTTGAGCCTCTTCGAGCATCGACTCGCGCGCAACGTGAGGCAGCTCGTCAGACCACCCCTGGTCTTCAAGCACCTGCAGCACCACCAAAGCGGCGACAGACGCGTCGACGACGACCAACTGTGCGGTGTCGCGCGATCGCCCGATCAGACAGGTGTCTGGCTCTTTGGCAGGGCGCCCCTTTGTCTTCCCTTCGCGCTCGACCAGCCGCGAGAATTCCCGAACCCGATGCGTGTAGTGGCGCACCACCACGCTGGCCGGATCCTCGATGGCGGTATGGACGACCTGGTGCCGCGTCCACGCGTAGTCGACGAGCTCCACCAGCTCAGCCGACGCCGATTTGCTTTCGAGGAATGCTCCAAATTGCTCGCCCGCGCGGGGGGGCGCCCAGTGCGAAGGTGGGTGCGCACGAAGAAATGAGTCGCGCAGCTTCGCGAAGCGGCCGGGGGCGGCGCTTTCTGCGGCGATGCGTGCCGCCACGTAGAAATCGTCAATCACCGACCGCTGCTGCCGTTCGACCAGCGTCGGGTAAAGGCCCAACCGAGACGTGCCGGAAGGCGAGGGTCCCAAGATGGCCTCGACCTGCTGCGCTGAGCTGCGGCCGTCGAGCAGCCGGGCCATCTGGGCCAGGAAAACGTCGAGGCTGACCGTCGTCATCCGTGGCGTTCCATCAGCGCGCGGGCCTTGTCGGCCTCGTCGAGCACCGCGTCGAGCGAAGGAATCTGCTGGTCCCACTCGATCAGCGTTGGAATGGGGCCGCACTGCTTGAGAGTCTGAACGTAGAGCTCCCACACCGCTGCCGAGACCGGCGCCGAGTGGGTGTCGAGCAGCAGGCTGCCGTCTCGGCTGTGCCCCGCGAGGTGGATCTGCCGAACCTGGTCCAACGGAAACTGCTCGAGCTGGGCTTGCGGCTTCAGGCCGTGATTCACCGCGTTGACGTAGAGGTTGTTCAGATCCAGCAGCAGCCCGATGCCCGCCTCGCTGGCGATCCTCCCCAGAAAGGTCGCTTCGTCCACCGATGAGCCCGGCATCTCGGCATACGCGGTGATGTTCTCGAGGATCAGAGGCCGCCGCGCGGCGAGCTGAGCCGCTTTCACGTTGCTCACCACCCTCTGAATCGATTCGTCGTGGCGTGGCAAAGGCAGCAAGTCGAACCAGGTGCGCGCGCCCACCGACGAGAAGCACAGGTGGTCGCTGAACCAGGGTGGGTCGACCTGATCGAGGAAAGCCCCGAGGCCGTCGAGGTAACCTGCCGGAGCCTCACTGCCGACCGAGAGCCCGACACCGTGCGGAACCAGTCGCCATCGATCGCGGAACTTCTCGAGCAACACCGCCGGCCTGCCAGTGAGCCCGAGAAAGTTCTCGGTGATGATCTCCAGCCAATCAACCCGGCGATGGGTGGCAAGCAGCGCGTCGAAGAGCTCTCGACGCAGCCCGATGCCCACCCCCTCGACGGCTCCCGAACTCAAGGGACCTGGGTATAGACGAAGTCGCGGCCCGAGTGGGTTGCGTCGCTGCCTGCTCCCTGGTGACAGCCGGTGCACACCATCAGCTCATTGCCGGCTTTGTCGCCTTTGCCGTTGGCGATCACCATGCCGTCGTTCTTCTCGTACCAGTACCAGCTGGCGCCGGTCGACGCGCCCGCTGCGATCTTGAGCCCGTACGCGTAGCCCGAGATCGCCGCCCCGCCGTCGGTCACGAACAGCTCTTTGACGCTCGCCGCCCCGACGGGGTAGTTCCCGCTCGCGGTGCCCGTCAGCTTGGTGTTGTTGCAGATTCGGTTCGGGCCGTGCGGCGACGGAGACCTGCCCGGGTGCTTGGCCGTCTCGCACTTCCACGTCTTGTACTCGCCCTTGGCGAGCCACGCGTCAGCCTCTGCCGCAGTGCCCATCGGGGGCGTCTGGGGGCAGCCGGCGGGGCAACCGGCGTCGACTGCCGGGCAACCTGCAGGACAGCCAGCGTCTTTCCCGGGAGTACCCCCAGTGGTGCCGCCACAACCCACCAGCGCGAGAGAGCCGATCACGGTTGCGTTCTTCAATACGGACTTCAGGTTCTTGAGCATGTTCGTTGCCTTGGTGGTGAGAGGGAGTCAGATGCGTGTCGAGCTGCTGCGAACGCTCCTACGCCATCGTCGCCAGTGGGGTTTCAGTCACGCCGTCAGAAAGAACTGAACGCCCCCTTCTAAAATCGGCATCTATCGCCATGCGGCAGGGTAGAGAGCCTCGCGTGCCGCTCGATCGACACCAGCGGGTTGCGCGAATCTGGGACTGGCTGCCTGCGTTTCGTGCTGCCGCAGAGTACGAGAACCTGCAGCGTGCCAGTCTCGCCCTCGCGGTGAGCCCTTCAGCGCTCTCGCGGTCAATCAAGCTGCTCGAAGAGGCGCTGGAGATCTCGCTCTTCGCCCGAACCCCTGGTGGTTTGAAGCTCACCGACCATGGTCGTCGGCTGCTGATCGCAACGCGTGAAGCGATGCGGCAGATTCACTCCGGAGTGCCGAACGTGGCGCCCAATCGCTTGAATGGCGGGGCGGCAGGGCCTGCGTTCCAGCCGTTGCTTTGCGAAGCGATGTTGGCGGCGCTGCCCGACTGGACGCTTTCTTTTGCCGACGTCGCTCCGGTCGATGCAGGGGAAAGCCTTCGCTGCGGCGATCTGGATCTGGTCCTCGCCCACGCCCCGCTGCCTGGCCCAGACCTGCGGGTCGAAGCGCTGCCAGCGCTGGAGTTCGCGCTCGCCATTGGCCCGGGCGGCGACCGCACGAAGGTTGCGTCTCTTCAGGCGTCGGGCTTGTCGTGGCCAGACGCTGCGCTCATGGCTGCGAACCTTGATCAGCTGATTCGCCTGGCCGAGGAAGCGCAGGTCGCAGTCTTCGCGCCCTTGTATGCGGTGCCTCGGACGTGGACGGTGCTCGAGTCCTTTCCCGCACAGCCCGCGTTTCTGATCGTCCGCGCGTACGCCGATGCGCCGCCCTTGTTCGTCGCTTCGGTGCTCCAGGCCCTGACCGCCCGGCTCACCGCGAAGGGCGGCGCCGTTTGAGACTGTTTCAATTCGTCGGCAGCGCATCGGCGAGAACGGCGATCGTCTCCATGCCTCCACCTTTGAGCAGATCAAGAACCTCGACCGCCTTTTCGTAAGGCGTCTCAGAGGCGGCGTCGAAGAAGACGACCTTGTCGGCGCGCGCGTTCAGCATTCCCTGCACCACTCCCACCAACTGCGCCCGGTCGACCGCTTCCGCGTTGATGCGAATGTTCCCTGTCACGTCGACGGTGACCACGATGGGCGGTGGCCCGTCGGCTGGAGCATCGGTGACGTCTGTCTTGGGGGCGGGGGGCACGTTCATCCAGGCCTGCTTCGTCAGCAGCGGCGTCACCACCATGAAGATGATCAACAGCACAAGCACGACGTCGACCAGCGGCGTCACGTTCATCTGGGGGACGATCTGCTTAGGCTTCGAGCCACCGACGGAAAAGGCCATGGTTGTCAGCTTCCCGAGTTCTGATTCTGGCGATCGATGACCTGCAGCGAAACGCCGGGGAAGCCCAGCGTCTGACACAGCTTGAACAGCGACCGCACCTTGCCGTAGCCCGCCTCGCGATCAGCCTTGAGCACGAGCCGGGCGTCGGGCTTCTGAACCCGAAATGCGCGCAGCAGGGCTTCGAGGTCTGCGCCAGCGACGGCTTGCTTGTCGAAGTACAGCGCGCCGTCTTTGGCGAGCGAGAGAATGGTGGGGTTGCTTTCCTGCTCGAGTTGATTCTTGTCGGGGTTCGACATTGCCGGCAGCTCGACGCTGGCGCCCGACTCCACCTGCGGCGCGACGACCATGAAGATGATCAGCAGCACCAGCACGATGTCGACCAGAGGCGTGACGTTGATCTCGGGCTTGATGCCACTGCCGAAAGATCGCGGCGCGTCGTTGTCGGGCCCGAAGTCATTCACGGGTGGCGGTGCCTTTGCCGAAACGGTTCTCGACGAAATCGAGGAACTCGCCACGACCCTGCTCGAGGTTTCGCAGGATGCTGTCGGCCTGGGTCGCGAGCAGGTTGTAGGCAAGCACCGCGGGGATGGCGACCATCAGGCCGAAGGCCGTCACGACCAGTGCCTCACTGATGCCCGCCGAGACTGCGCCGAGCCCGCCCGAGCCGGCTTTGGCGATGCCTGCAAATGCGTCGATGATTCCCATCACCGTCCCGAGCAGGCCCACGAACGGCGCGACCGAGCCGACCGAGGCGAGGAATGACATCCCTCGACGAACATCGGCTGACAGCGCCTCGTTCTTACGAAGCAACGCGCGCCGCGTGGCCTCGAGAGGGGTGAGGCTGCCAGGCGTCTTCTGCATCTCGGTGAAGGTTTGCATGCCCGAGCCGAGCAGCTGGGCCAGGTGCGATGATTTGACAGCGGCGGCGCGGTCGATGAGCTCTTCGGGTTTCGCGCCGCTCAGAACGCCGCGTGCGACTGCAGCGAATTGTCGCGACGCTCGCCGGGAACGCGAGAAGGCGTAGAGGCGCTCGAAGAAGATGGCCAGCGAGCCAACGGCCATCGCCAGCAGGGTGAAGGCGATGACCTTCGCGGGCAGGCCCATGTGGGCAATGATTTTGGTGAGATCGAGCATGGCAGCAACTCCTTGAGGGTCAGTCGTTTCGCAATCGGAATGGAATCTTGAGGATCTTGAAGATCGAGATCGCTTGCCCATCGAGCGTCGCAGGCGTGTAGGTCCAAGACCTGACTGCGGTGAGGGCTGCCGAGAGGAAGGGCTCGTCGCCCTTCATCACCTGGACCTTGCCGACGCGGCCTTCTTTGGTGATGACGATCTTGAGGATGACCACCGCTTCCTGCCCGGTGGTTCGCGCGACCTCAGGGTACTGGGGCATCACGTTGTCGTCGCTGGGCTCGGCCGGCTCGGCGTCTTCGGGAAGGTTGATGGGGCCGCTGCTGCCGGCAATCGCGACAACGGGCGCTGCCGAATCGGCCTCTTCGCCGCCCACCGCCGCGCCTCGACCGTCACCCGTACCGCCTACTGCCACGGTCACCGCGGCCACGGCCTGGTCCGATTCGGGCGGGCGCTCTTTGGGGATGACCTTCGGCGCGAGCATCGGCGCTGCCGCCGGCTGGGGAACCGGTTCCGCGAGCACCGGCACGGCAGCGACGGGTGGCGCGAGCCGCTGCTTGATGACTTTTGGTGGGGGCGGCACCGGCACCACCGCCTTCTTCACTTCGGGAGTTGGCCGAAATGCGACGACCACCGCGGGCTCGACGGCGCTCTGCATCGCTTCGCGCGGCATCAGCATTGCCACCGCGAAAAGTCCGGCGAGGGTGACGATCGCGCCGATCGCAGCGGCCGCCATCCGCCGGTCGCGCGCGGGATCTGCTTCGAACTCCCAGGTCTGGAACATCATCGGTGAAACGATCTACGGGCGGCTCATCGCAGTCAGGTGAAGCTGGTGTGCCAAGTAGGTCACCGTCTGAAGGCAATTTCGTGACGTGCGCTCAGGTCGGCTCTGAACGGTCGGCCGCTTCGACCAGCTGCCGCATCGAGTCTGAACGGAAGTAGGTCGCGATGCCGACGAAGGCGCCCGCGATGAGAATCGTGAAGCCGATGGCCGCCGCGCTCAGCAGCGACTGCTCGAGCCCTTCCGGGTAGCCGCCCACCACGTCGCCGCTGTTCATCACGCGATCCCACGCCGCGCCCGCACGGCCCGCGACCGCCGCCATCTGCGCGCCGTCCATCGTCCGCAAGATCGCGCAGGCGATCGCCGTGCCCGCCAGAAGCTTCCGCGCGCCCTCGCGCGCTGCGCCGGCCGGCCTCAACATGCGCAGCGCCGCGACGAAGGCCAGCGAGCACGCCACGGTGAGCGCGAACAGAATCACCGCCCGCGCCGCGCGCATCGACTCGAGCCCGGCGACGTGCGCCTGGTGCTTCGCCTTTGCCGCTTGCAGCGCGAGTGCGTTGTCCGCCCAGAACTCAGAAATCGGTGGAGTGAGGTTTCGAAGCTGCTCGAGCTCCAGCACCTGCCCGATGTGCTGGGCGGAAGCCGAGCCGACGAGCCCCGAGAGCGCGATCACGGCGAGGGTCACCCGCCGGACGCGAACAGGCAGCGTCATTTGTTCTTCGACGCGTCGACGTACCGCAGCCGGAGCTCGGTCAGCAGGTTCGCGAAGAGCTTCTCTTCTTCAGCGTCCAGGTTGCCCTTCGTCTTTGCCCGCAACATCTCGAGCAGGCTCAGGCTCTGCTGGGCAAGGGTCAGCTCGACCGAGGCGGCGCCCGTTTCGGGATGCGGCGCCGCTCCAAGGTGAATCAGCGTCGACGAGGCCAGCCCGAGAATGAACGCGGTGAAGTTGATCGGGTCCTCAGTCATCGCTGGCTACTCCTCGTCGTCTTCGAAGTCCTCGTCGAGATCCGAGAGGTTGGCTTCGACGGCTTCGCCCTTCTCGGCCACGTCCGGAAGGCCCTTGATGTGCTTCTCCCAGGCCTTCTCATCCAGGTGGCCCGACTTGATGTACCGCTCAGCCGTGCGCTTGTCGGAATAACGCGGATCGATGGTCTCAGACATGGGTGCTCCTCGTGAACCTTGTGAATGCCAGCGGCGCACATATAGCAACGCCCCATGGCGAACAAGCTTCCGCGAGGGCTGTATGCCCTGCTCGACGACTCCGTGCGTCCCGGGCTCGATCTGGCCCTCGCGGCCCGCGCGGTGATCGCCGGCGGGGCAGGGGTCCTTCAGCTGCGGCTCAAGCGCGTGGAAGATCGCGCCGCGCTGGCGATCTGCCGTGACGTCGTGGCCCTGGCGAAGCCGTCGCAGACGGTGGTGATCGTCAACGATCGGGTCGACCTCGCGTTGCTCTCGGGCGCCAGCGGAGTGCACCTGGGCGAAGACGATCTGCCCGTCGCCGAGGCGCGCCGCCTGCTCGGGCCCGCCGCTTTCATCGGCGCCACCACCCGGACCCTGGCGATGATTCGCGAGGCCGCGGCTCAAGGTGCCGACCACGTCGGCCTCGGCCCCATCTTCTCGACCTCGACCAAGTCGGTGCCGCACCCGCTGCTCGGGCTCGCCGGCTTGAAGGCCATCGCCGCCCAGAGCCCGCTGCCGATCGTCGCCATCGCGGGCATCCGGTTGAGCAACATCCAGGCGGTCGCGCTTGCCGGAGCCCACTGCGCGGCCGTCGCCGGGGGCCTGCTCGAGGCCTCAGAGCTCACCGAACGGGCCCGGGCACTTCAGGCGGCGTTCTTGAAGATCTGAAGTACCGTTGGATTCGTGAAGCCTCATCATCAGCGCCGTCCGAGCATCGGCATCACCCCCGACGTCTCGACCGTCACCCCCGATTCGCCCCACCCGAAGTACGAGCTCAAGGCTTCCTATGCCGACGCGGTCTTCCTCGCGGGCGGCCTGCCCTTCGTCCTGCCCTACACCGACGACCGCTTCGCGATCGACCAGTACCTCGATCGCGTCTCGGGCGTGCTGCTCACCGGCGGCGCCTTCGACATCCCGCCAGAAGCGTACGGAGAGACCGCGCGCGACGGCATGGGCGCCACCAAGCCCGCGCGCACCACCTTCGAAACAGACGTGCTGAAGGCCGCGCTCGCCCGCAACCTTCCCGTGCTCGGCATCTGCGGCGGCATGCAGTTGCTCAACGTCGCGCTGGGCGGCACGCTCTTCCAGGACATCGGTCGCGAGCTTCCCAACGCGAGGCTGCACGAGCAGACGCACGATCGACACCAACCCCAGCACCCCGTCGACGTGAAGGTCGGCACCGTGCTGGCCGAATGCGTCGGGCGCGGGCAGCTGATGGTGAACAGCACCCACCACCAGGCGGTGAAGACGGTAGGGACGAAGCTCGTGATCAACGCGATCGCTCCCGACGGAGTGATCGAAGGCATCGAAGCGGGCGGCTACAGCTTCGCGGTCGGCGTGCAGTGGCACCCCGAGCTGTTGCTCGACACCGTGCCGCTTCACCTCGGGCTCTACAAGACCTTCGTGTCGCGCGCGCGCGAGACGCGGCGGTGATCGTCCTCACCATCGCTGGCTTCGACCCCTCGGGCCGCGCCGGGGTGCTGGCCGACGTGTGGGCGATCAACGCCTCGAAGGGCGCTGCGCGCGCCGCCATCACCGCGCTCACCGCGCAGGGCAGACGGTTCTCGTCCACCCCAGTCGAGCCCTCGGTGCTGCGCGCGCAAATAAAGGCCGTGATCCGCGACGCCGCGGCGATCAAGGTGGGCATGGTTCCGAACCGGGGGTCGCTGGCGGTGATCCGCGCGGAGCTTCGAGCGGGCAGCGCGCCGATCGTCATCGACCCGGTGGTCCGATCGTCTCGCGGCGAGCCGCTGTCGTCGCTGACCCCGCGCGATTACTTGTCGCTGGGGAGCCTCGGCGCCGTGATCACCCCCAACCGCGCCGAGCTTCATTGGCTGGGCGTCGACGCCGCCGGTCTGCTCGCTGCGGGCTTCTCAGGCGTGGTGCTCAAGGGCAGCGACGGCGCCACCGACGAGGTGTTCTCGCCTGGCCGGCATCTCGTCCTGCGCGGCACGCGACTACCTCGCAGCACATTGCACCACCGTGGCACCGGCTGTCGTTTTGGCTCAGGAATGGCGGTGGCGCTCGCTCGCGGCGAGGATCTGTTCACCGCTGCCAGTTCGGCCAAGCGGCTGGTACGAAAATTTCTGCGGGCCCCTATAATCCCCTAAAGCGTTTTTAAGGGCCGAGCCGCACAACCCGCGCTGGAGCACCATGCCCATGTCGATGAGATCCACTGCCCTTCTGGCATGTCTGACTGCGCTCGCCCTCGCTGGCTGCAACTGCGGCGTCAAGCCGCCGAGCCCGACAGATGGTGGCAACGGCAGCGATGGGGGCGGCGGCACGGGCGGCAGCGGCGGCGCGGGCGGCAACACGGGTGGCGGCTTCGGCGGCAGCGGCGACGCGGGCCCGATCGTCGACCCGAACGATCTGAACAACCCGTTCAAAGACAGCGACTGCGACGGCTTGAACGACGCCGAAGAGTTCGGCAACACGTATGCAGGCGGGAAGCGCACCTCGCCCAGCAACCCCGACACCGATGGCGACGGCATCAAGGACGGGGTCGAGGCCGGCCGCACCACCTCGGTCGACGCCAACTGCGGCTATGTCGGCGACAAGGATCCGGCGAGCAAGACGCTGCCCACCGAAACCGACTCGGACAACGACGGCATCACCGACGGCATCGAAGACATCAACAAAGACGGCCGCCTCGACCCGGCCGAGACCGATGCCTACAACCCCGACACCGACTTCGACGGCCTGAAAGACGGCGCGGAAGACAAGAACGGCAACGGCATCGTCGACCCGGGCGAAACGGATCCGCGCAAGAAGGACACCGACGGCGACTTCATCAACGACGGCGTCGAGCTCAACGTCACGCTCACCGACCCGCTGAAGGCCGACACCGACGGTGACACCTGCTCTGACGGCGCCGAAGACCTCAACAAGAACGGCGTCGTCGACCCAGGCGAGACCAACCCGAAGCTCGCGTCTGACTGCGGGGCGATGAACAACCCTGACACCGACGGCGACGGCCTGCCCAACACCGTCGAAGACAAGAACGGCAACGGCACCG
The DNA here is from genome assembly GCA_038206395.1 of Myxococcales bacterium. GTDB lineage: Bacteria > Myxococcota > Myxococcia > Myxococcales > Myxococcaceae > JAGSPQ01. Next base: position 112,495 of record JBBRAX010000011.1, read on the forward strand.
TCGACCCGGGCGAGACCAGCCCGACCAACCCCGACACCGATGGCGACGGGATCAAAGACGGCATCGAAGACCGCAACAAGAACGGCGTCTTCGACCCGGGCGAGACCAACCCGCTGCGCAAGGACACCGACTGCGACGGCCTGCTCGACGGCCCGAACCAGGGCGCGTTCAAGGGAGAAGATCTGAATGCCGATGGCGTCGTCAGCGGCATGGAAACCGACCCGACGAAGTTCGACAGCGACGGCGACGGCATCAGCGATGGCGTCGAGCGCGGCATCGCGATCACCGAGCGCGCAGACGTCGTGAACTGCACCAACGTGCCGTACGACCAGGATCCGACGACCACCAGCGATCCGACCAAGCGCGACAGCGACGGCGACGGCATCGACGACGGCGCGGAAGACACGAACCAGAACGGCAAGGTCGACCCGGGCGAGCTGAACCCCAACGACCCGGCTGACGGGGGCGGGCCCGCGGGCCAGGTCTGCACCGCGATGAACCTGCGGCCCGTCACTTTCAAGGGCGAGGGCGCTCCTGACATTCAGCTCGGACTCCCCGCCACCTTTACCGAGATCACCCCGATCTCCGTCGGAGCCAACCGCCGCGGGATGATCGGCTTCGACCCCACCAACAAGGTCGCCTTCATCGCCTGGCGTGAAGCCGCGCGGAATGGGTCGACGACGCCGACCACCGACGAAGCGGCGATTCGCCCGCTGCTGAACAACATCGCGGCGATCAGCGCGCCCACCACCCAGACCTTCACCACCTGGGACGGCATCCTGGCGCTCCAAGGCCTCTACGACATGGCCGGCACGGTCGACATCAAGGCGCGCACCAACCTGATCGCCGAGACGTTGGTCGGCACCGGCGCAGGCAGCCTCTCTGCGGCGGGCGGCGTGACCGCGGCGAACTACCGCGTCCAGGTCGAGTACCTGCACCGCACCAATGGGGCCGTCGTCGTGATCGTCGCCATCGCGCCTTCCACTGCCGCGCCGGGCAACCCCGCTGAGAACGCGATCTTCAGCATGGGCGACACGGCGGGCGGCTCGGCCGTCGCGCAGTTCGGTGACTTGAACGCGATTCAGTGCGAACGCTTCACCCCGCGCAGCGGCAAAGTCGACTTCCTCTTCGTGGTCGACGACAGCTGCTCGATGGCGGCGTCGCAGACGGCCCTGGGCAGCGCGGCGACGGCGATGGCGATGAACCTCAACGGCTCGACGCTCGACTGGCGCATCAGCCTGGTGACCAGCTCGTACATCAACACCGGCACGCTGCGGCAGTTCACGCGGAACATCAGCCAGTTCCAGGCGTGGCTCACCGAGAACAGCAACTGCAGCGGCGGTGCGTGCTCGGGCTTCGCGGGCACCACCTGCACCGGCGGCAACAGCAACCAGTGCTGGATCAACACGGGCGGCAGCGGCACCGAGCAGCTGCTCGCCTCGGCGCGGCGCGGGGTGAACGATCTTGCGCCGGCCACGGTGGTGGAGTCGGGGACGAAGTTCCGCGACGGAGCGACGGTCGTCATCGTCCTCCTCGGCGACGCGGACGATCAGAGCAGCACCAACGCGCAGGTGTACTCGGATTACTTCAACGACACGGGCAACTCGGCGGGCGTCAGCAACAACCCGGTTGATCAGAAGATCGTCGTCCACGGCATCATCTGCCCGGTCGGCAGCAACTGTAACAACGAGACCCAGCAGAACCCGCAACGCCACGCCGCGGTGATCACGGCGACGGGCGGCATTCGCGGCGAGATCAACAACGCGGCGTCGATCACCTCGACCATCAACCAGGTGGTGAACTCGGCGATCAACGCGGCCGGCTACAAGATGCAGAAGCCGCCCATTGGCGCGTCGGTGAAGGTCGCCCTCAGCGCCGTCACCAGCCTCACCACCTGCCCGACGGCCAACAACATCCCCCGCAGCCGCGTCCACGGCTTCGACTTCGACGGCGTGAATCGCACCCTCTCGTTCTTCGGCGGCTGCCGGCCGGGCACTGGAGCAGCAGAAGGCGCCGTCTCGTACCGCTACTGGGTCGACAACACGCCGAACCCGGGTGGCAACCCCGCGCCGTGCTCGATGGACTCGAAGTACGACCCGAACGACCCCGACTTCTGCCAGGGCCGCCTCGCTTGCAACTTCCAGACGAACACCTGCGAGTGCCCACTGGACTGCGGCGGCGGCGGGCCTCCCAACACGGTCTGCAACACCAACAAGCTCGTCTGCGACTTCGTCTGCACTTCTGACTGCGCGGGCAACTGCACCGGCTACCAGGCGTGCAACGTCGCCGCGTGCACCTGCGAGTGCAAGCAGACCGCGTCGTGCGCCGTGGGCTACAAGTTCCAGAACGGGGCCGGCGTGTGCGGCTGCGTCTGCGACACCTCGACGCTCAACTGCGGCCCGACCTACGCGCCCGACGCCAACACCTGCTCATGCGTCTGCCAGGCGAACTGCGGCGGCTGCCCCACTGGCCAGGTCTGCAACGCCTCCACCTGCACCTGCAGCGGCGGCGTGAACTAAGTCCGACAACCCAGAAGTTCGTTCATGCCTGGGCCGCCGATCGAGCGCCGCTGACTTCGTTTCCGTTCCTCCGCGACGCCCCCGAAAGGTGCGCTTCGGTCGCGCGCCGCTTCGACGGCCGAGCCATGCACGGGCTCCTGGGCTGTCGTCCTAAGGAGCGACGGCGAACACGTGCTGGGTGCCTTTCTCGACCAGCCCGCGGTAGCTGCGGTTCGCCTCGCGCAGCAGGTCTTCGCTGGTGCGGATCTTCTCTGACGGGAAGACCGCGCCGCCGAAACGAATCTTTGGATCCGTGACGCCCAGGCGCCCTTCGGGGTGCATGCGTTGCACGAGCTGCAGCATGCGGTCGGCGGCGATCTTCGCCCCGGCGATGTCCGTCTCGGGCAGCAACACCACGAACTCGTCGCTGTCGACGCGGAACAGGCGGTCGGCCCCGCGCAGCGTGTTGCGAATCTCCTGCGCCACCAACGCGACGAACTTGTCGCAGCCGTCACGCCCCAGCGCGTAACGAAACGCCTGGTAGTCGTCGAACCCGAACATCAGCGCCGCCGCCGGCCGCCCGTACCGCCGGCTTCGCGCCAGCTCGCTGTCGAGGCTCGCCTTCAGCTGCGAGTAGGTGCCCGCGCCCGTCAGCGGATCCAGCGCGCGCAGCTGGGCCAGCTCTTCCTCGGCTGCCATCAGCCGGCGCCGGTATTCACGCACCATCAGCGCCGAGTTCATGCGCGTCTGCAGCTCGACCAGCTTGAAGGGCTTGGTGACGTAGTCGTCGGCGCCGAGCTCCATGCCTTTGATCTTGCCGTCCATGTCACCCATCGCGGTGAGCAAGATGATCGGCAGGTCGACCCAGGCGGTGTTCTCGCGCACGGCGCGCAGCACCGAGAAGCCGTCGCGCCGGGGCATCATCAGGTCCAGCAGCACCAGGTCGGGCCGCGAGTCGGTGATGCGATCGAGCCCGGCGTTGCCGTCTTCGGCGGTGATCACCCGGAAGCCCGTCGACTCACAGAGATCCTTGAGCAGCCCGCGCGTGTGCTCGTCGTCGTCGACCACCAGAATCAACCGATCGTCTTTGGCGGTTCCCTTCACGCGTAGTCTCCGCGCGCCTTGCTCTCGAAGCGTGTGTATTCCGAGAGGAACAACAGGTCGACGCTGCCAATCGGGCCGTTGCGCTGCTTGGCGATGATGAGCTCGACTGGAATCGTCGTCTTGAAGCTGTTGTCGCCGCCGCCTTCGCCGTCTTCGCCCTCGTCGTCGCGGTGGATGAACATCACCACGTCGGCGTCCTGCTCGATCGCGCCGGACTCACGAAGGTCCGACAGCATCGGCTTGCCGCCTTTGCGTTCTTCGACTTTGCGGTTCAGCTGCGAGAGGGCGATCACCGGCAGCATCAATTCCTTCGCCAGCTGCTTGAGCGCGCGGCTGATTTCAGAGACCTCGAGCTGGCGGCTCTCGACTTTGCCCTTCTGGTGCATCAGCTGCAGGTAGTCGATCACGATCAAGCCCAGGTCGGGCTCCTTCGCCTTGAGGCGCCGTGCCTTGGCGCGAAGATCGAAAGAGGAAAGGGCGCCCGAGTCGTCGATGAAGAGCTTCAGGTTGAAGAGCTCGTTCGCGGTCTCGGTGATCTTCTCCATGTCGATCTGCGACAGGCGCCCGCCGCGCAGCTTCTTCATGTCGACCCGCGCCGCGGTGGCCAGCAAGCGCGTGACCAGCTGCACCGACGGCATTTCCAGCGAGAAGACGCCGACCGCTTTGCCCTCTTTCCGCGCCGCGTGCAGCGCGATGTTCATCGCCAGCGACGTCTTTCCGATGCCGGGGCGGGCCGCGAGGATGATCAGCTCGCCGGGGTGAAGGCCGGTGAGCTGTTGGTCGAGATCCACGAACCCTGTCGACAGGCCGGTGATGCCGCTGGCGCTGCCCTTCATCTTGTCGAGCAGGGTCAGCGCGGGCTCCATCAGCTCGCCCATCGCGATCAAGTCACCCACGCGCTTCTTCTCGGCGATGTTGAAGACCTTGCGCTCGGACTCGTCGAGCAGCTCTTCGACCCGGCCCGTTTCCTGCGAGGCGAGGTCGAGAATTTCCCGGCCCACCGCGGCAAGGCTGCGACGCACCGAACGGTCTTTGATGATCTGCGCGTACTCGACTGCGTTGTGGCCGAAGGGCACCGACTGATCGAGCTGCGCCAGGTAAGCGGTGCCACCCGCTGTGCCCAGGTGGCCCTTTTCCTTCAGCTCTTCCGCCAGCGTCAGCGGGTCGACGCGCTGCTGCCGCTGATCGAGCGCCACCATCGCCGCAAAGATGTGCGAGTGCCCCGCCGAGGCGAAGTCGTCGGCCGAGACGATCTCGGCCACGTTCGAGAAGACCTCGTTGTTGCCGACGATGGCGCCCAGCACGGCGCGCTCGGCCGCCAGATCTTCGAACTGCCGGGTCACAGGCTGAAGCACGCGCACCTTCCCTTCGAAACGACGAACGCCCCCCTGCTGCAAAGCCAGAGGAGCGTCCGGGTGATACCTGATTTCGAGCTTTCCCGCCGACTACAGCGGGATCAAACCGGCGCGACTTCCGGGATGACCTCGACCTTGATCTTGGCGACGACATCACGGTGCAGGCGCAGCTCGACTTCGTACTGACCCACCGCCCGAATCGGCTCAGGCATGTGAATGTGGCGGCGGTCGACCTTGTGGCCCGCAGCCGCCAGACCTTCGGCGATGTCGAGCGCGGTGACCGAGCCGAACAGCTTGTCCTGATCGCCGACTTTGCGGGCAATCTTCACCGTCGCAGACTCGAGCTTCTTGGCCTGTTCGACCGCGCCGCCCTTCATCTTCACCTGGCGCAGCTCGATGACCTGCTTCTCGTGCTCCAGCTGGCGCACGTTGGCCTGGCTGGCCAGCATTCCCAGGTTCCGGGGCAGCAGGTAGTTGCGCGCGTAACCGTCTTTCACGGTGACGAGCTCGCCCGACTTGCCCAGGTTGTAGACGTCTTCTCGCAGAATGAGCTTCATGGCTTTTTCCTTTAACCCTGGAGAACCAGGTAGGGGATGAGGGCCAGGCCGCGCGCCTGCTTGATCGACTTCGCGACCAGGCGCTGGTGCTTGGCGCAGTTGCCCGAGATGCGGCGGGGGATGATCTTGCCGCGTTCCGTGACGAAGTACTTCAGCGCCGGCTGGTCTTTGAAGTCGACCTTCGCGTTCTTGTCGGCGCAGTAGCGGCAAACCTTGCGGCGGCCAAACGCCCGCCCTCCGCCGCGCTCGTCGTCCTTGCCTTCGCCGCGGTCGCCCTTGTCGGCGCTGCCACCGCGTCCACCCGTCTTGCTTTCAGTTCTCTCGCGCATGGATCACTCGTCTCCCTGATCGTCGAATCCGCCGTCGAAGCCACCTTCGTCGCCGCGGAAGGAATCGCGCTCGGCTCCACCGAGCGGCTTGTTGTCATCCACATCACCGGCGAGCTTCACGTCGTCCAGCACCGGCCGGGTCTCGGCGTCGACTTCGCCTGGAAGGCGCTTCGACATCCAGCGGCTGACTTCGTCGATGTTGCGAAGGTTGCGCTCGACTTCGGCGACCATCGAGGTCGGGCCGAGGTAGCTCGCGTGCACGTAGACGGCGCGCGGCTGCTTGGCGATCGGGTACATCGTCTTCTTCTTGCCCCAGATCGTGAAGCGGATGAGCTTGCCGCCGTCCCGGTTCACGATGCCGCGGACACGCTCTTTGAGCTTGTCGACGTTGTCGTCGGTGACGTCTGGCTTGATCAGGAACACCGTCTCGTACTCGCGGAGCATTTTCTTGCCCGGAGTCGTTGCTGCTGCAGCTTCTGCCATTTTGTTTTTCTCCCCATGGGAAATGCCCTCGGGCTGCGTGCCCGGGAGCGGGAAGCCGGTTCGGCTGGAATAGCCAACGCCGGTGCGAATCCCCACCGCCGCTTCGAAGGTGGGGCGGGGCCTCTTATGGGAGTGGCGAAGCTTCCGTCAAGCGTGGTATCCGCCGCGCTAGTTTTCCCGCGCACCCCCATTTTCACAGGAGAAACGCCCGCGATGCAGTCTTTGCGTTTGCCGTGGCTGTTGCTGCTGTTGGTGGCCCAGGCCGCCTTCGCGCAGGATCTCGATGCCGGCCCGCAGGTTTCGCCGCGCGTCTCGAACCCGGGCGGCGCCGATGACCCAGCCGAGCTCGTGCGCGACCTCGGAATCAACGACGGCGGCCTCTGGGTCGGAGACGACGCCGGAGCGCCAGCTCCCGTCCTCGCAGAGGTGCTGATGCCGCCTGCCGACGCCGGCAGCGTGCTCATCACCGACGACGTCACGGGCCGCATCGGCGCCTCGGTGCGTGTCTCGTACCAGGCGACCTCGACCTTCCCCGGCGACGAGACGGGCACCACCGTCATCAACAACCCGCTCGAGACCCGGCTGCGCGTGAACCCCGAGGTGCACTTCCGCGGGTTCGGGTTTGCTGCCGAAGCCGACGCCGCGACTGGAGCCCTGCTCGGCCTGCCGCGCGACAACGCCTTTGCCTCGCGCACCTCACACCCGGCCTTTACGCCGCTGGAACTTCGCCAGCTGTACGTCGAGTACAAGTGGAAGACGGGCGTGTTTCGCGTCGGGCAGCAGCTGTCGCACTGGGGCCTGGGCATTCTCGCCAACGGTGGCGCGCAGGACGCGGCCCCGGGCGACTTCGGCCAGCAGCACTTTGGCAGCCTCACCTACCGCGCGATGCTCGCCGGGCGCCCGCTGTTCAACCTGGGCGGGAAGTTCCGCGCCATCGAGCCGGTGGTCGCCGCCGACCTGATCGTTCGCGACGGCACGGCGGACTTGAGCAAGGGCGACGAGGCGTTTCAGGGCGTGATCGCGCTGCGCATCAATGCGGATGCCGATCGCAACGCCGGCATCTACGTCGTCTATCGGCACCAGCGCGCCCGCGGCGTCACTGACAACGCGCGCGCCACCGACGTCGTCGTGCTCGACTTCGCGGCCAAATGGCAGTTCTTGAAGACGGAGTACCGGGCGCTGACCGTCGGCGTCGAAGTCGCGGGGATCACCGGCACGACGACCCAGGGCCGCAACGACAACGCGCCCGTGCTCACCGTCAAGCAGGTCGGCGCTGCGGCCAAGCTCTCGTACCGCTACGGCCGCGCGCAGGTGTACCTCGACTGGGGTTTTGCGTCGGGCGATCAGAACCCGGGCGACGCGAACCTCGAGAACTTCCGCTTCGACCGCGACTACAAGGTCGGCCTCGTGCTGTTCGACGAAGTGCTCGGCTGGCAGTCGGCGCGCTCGGCGTTCCGTGCCGCCGACCCGAACCTGCTGGGGCAGCCGCCGGAAGGCGTGGATCTGGCTCCGACGGGTGGCGCGGTGACCTCGGCCTGGTACCTGTTTCCCCGCTTTCGCTACGGCATTCGTGAGTGGTTCGACGTCTATGGTGGGCCGCTGTTCGCCTTCACCACTGCGCGCCTGACGGATCCATTCAACAGCCGCATCGGCGGTGGCACCTCGGTCAACTTCCTGGGCGCAGCGCCCGGAGCATACCTGGGCACCGAGCTCGACATCGGCGCGCAGGTTCGCTGGAAGCCGATCGACATGCTCACCATTGGCCTCACGTTCGAAGGCGGCCTGCTGGTGCCGGGCGAAGCGTTCAAGACCCGGGCGAATGGCGTGATGGGCCCGGTCGGAGTGGCCCGGTTGCGCTTGTCGGCCAGTCTTTGATTTTAAGTCTGAAGGTATTGCTGGAGCACGGAGAGCACATGAAACGGATCTCGCTGGTGGTCGTGGCGATGGTGGCGGCCGGCTGCACCTCGCCCGAGGGCAAAGGCCTGCGTGAGACGCCTGAAGGCACGGGCTCGATGGTCCGGTTCGACATGTTCCACCGGCCCCTGCCCGAGATTCCGCTACCCAACGATCTGGCCACGCGGCTCGACATGACGTCGCCCACGAAGCGCCGGATCAACGCCAGCCTGAACGCCGCGACCAACTGGGAAAAGACGACGCGCGCCGACATCGACGCGCTCGACGGCTGGAGCACCTACGGCGCGATCACCGTGGGCTTCGACAAGCCGCTGGACGTCGAGCAGATCTACAAGCGCCACGTCGGCGACGACTACTACCCCCAGGACGACGCCGTGCTGGTGATCGACATCAGCCCCGACTCCCCCGACTTCTGCAAGCCGGTGCCGCTGGACATGGGCGAAGGTAACTTCCCCGTCACGCTCGAGCGCCGCGACTACTTCCCCAACGACGTGCACAACACGGCGCAGCAGCTGGTGTTCGAAGAGTTCGAAGAAGATCGAAACGGCAACGGCGTGCTCGACCTGGGCGAAGACCTCGACATGGACGGCGTGCTCGACCACCCGAACTTCCGCCACCCCGACTCGAACCCTTTCGACGTGATGACGTTCTACGAGCGCGAGACGAACACGCTGATCATGAAGCCGGTGATGCCGATGCGCGAGAACACCACCTACGCGGCGGTGATCACGCGGCGCCTGCTCGACGAAGACGGCCGGCCGGTGCGTTCGCCCTTCGAGTTCATCAACCACACGGCGCAGACGAAGCAGCTCGAGCCGCTGCAGCAGTGCCTGGGCGCCCTGAACCTCAGCCTCGACGACCTCGCCTTCACCTGGCCGTTCACCACCCAGAGCATCAACCGCGACTTCCAGGTGGTGCGTGACGGCCTCTACGGCCAGGGCGTGATGCAGCGCCTCGCGCAGGAATACCCGGCGCAAATCGCCAACCTGCTGACCCTGCGGCTGCCGAACGCGGGCGGCACGAACGTCAACGTGAAGATCGTGCCGGGTGACTACTTCTGGAAGACGGCGAAGGATCTGATCTCGAGCCAGGCCGGCGGCAAGCTGTCCGCGGCCGATCAGGAAGCCGTCAACGCGCACAAGTTCATCGACTTCCACGTCGTGTTCACCTTCGATTCGCCGCAGCTTTTCCCGCGCTGCGCGACGCCCGAAGGCCAGGACGCCGAGTGCCCGGTGCCGGGAAAGGTAGAGAACGAGAAGAACGTCGTGCTGCCGCTGGAGAAGCAGACCTGGAAGCTCGACCCCGTCACCGGCGAGGCCTTCACCCGGACTGAGAAGGTGACGGTGTGGCTGACGGTGCCGAAGAACCGCAAGGGCGCTGCTCCGCTGGTGGTCCTCGGCCACGGCTATACGGGCACGAAGCTCGACCCGCTGTTCTACGGCGGCTTCTTCGCGCGCCACGGCCTCGCCAGCATCGGCATGGAAAACGTCAGCCACGGCATCGGCTTGCCGCCGGCCGACAAGGAAATCGCCAAGTCGCTGTTCAAGGCGCCGGGCCTCGAGCCGTTCTTCAACGCGCTGATCGACAACCACCGCGCGACGGATCAAGACGGCGACAGCGTCGTCGACTCGGGCGCGGACTTCTGGACGAGCCTCATCTTCCACACCCGCGACGTCGTTCGTCAGACGGCCGTCGACTACATGCAGTTGGTTCGCATCTTGCGGAACTTCGACGGCGTGCAGCGCTGGAAGTACGACGCAAACAAAGACGGCAAGGAAGACCTGGCCGGTGACTTCGACGGCGACGGCATCGTCGACGTGGGCGGCTCAGCGTCGCTGAACATCAGCGGCGGTTCGCTGGGTGGGATCATGAGCGTGATGATGGGCGGCCTCGAGCCGGCCTTCGACGTCGCGATTCCCGTCTCGGGCGGCGCCGGCCTCGCCGACATCGGCGTGCGCAGCATCCAGGGCGGCGTCGGCGAAGCGGTGAACCTGCGAATGATGGGGCCGCTGCTGATCACCTTGAAGAACGCCAAGGGCACGCTGGACCTCTGGCAGTACGTGCCCAACATGAACAAGCTCGGCAAGGCGATGGTCGCGCCGATGCCAGTGACGCCCAGCGAGGGCGACACCGCGGTCGTCACCAACCTCACGACAGGCGAGTACCGCTGCGGCCGGGTGATGGCCGACGGCCTGCTGCGCGTCGCGGTGTCGTCGGACGAAGGCAACGCGCTGCGGTTCCGCGTCTTCAAGGGCCCGCTGCCGTCGCAGCTGCTGCAGGGCTGCCGGATTCCGGACGAAGCGGTTCCCACGGTCGACATCGCCACCTTCGGCTACGACGTCACTTTTCAGGCGAAGCCGCACAAGGCCGGCGAAGACTTGACCGCGCTGGCGACGGGCTTCGGGCTGCGCCGCAACGCCGCCGAGATTCGCCGCTTCATGGGCCTGGCCCAGATGGCCGTCGATAAGGGCGACCCGGTGAACTACGCGCCGAACTTCGAGCGGCGGCTCTTGAAGTATGGCACGGGCGAAGAGGTGCGCACCCGCGTGCTGGTGTTCAACACGGTCGGCGACATGAACGTGCCCGTCGCGACGGGGGCCGCCATCGCCCGCGCGGCCGGCTTCATCGAGCTCTACGAGAAGGATCCCCGGTACAACAAGACGCTCAACCGGGTGCTGATCGACACCGGCACCATCGAGGCGGTCGAGCGCACCGGCCGCTGGAAGAACAGCAAGGGCGAGAACGTGCACATGGACATCGAGCACTTCTCGGCCATCACCGGCGCCGACGACAAGTTCGACGTACCCCGCCTCAGCCCCCCGCTTCGCATGGTCGGCCCGAGCACCCGCGTCGGCGGCATGTCGGGCACGCTGTTCCCGATGGTGGTGCCGACTGGCCGCCACGGCTTCGACACCCCGAACCCGGCCCAGCCCTTCGATCTCGGCAGCCTGATTCTCAACCTCACTGGGCGCTACGTCGCCACGGGCGGGAAAGAGGTGAGCTTCGAGCCCTGCCTCGTCAGCAACGACTGCGCCTTCATTCCGCCGGTTCCGCCAGATCCTCAGTGACGGGTGGGTGGCCCTTCGATATAGGCGCGCCGCGCGAACGGGCAGTCAGAGCGACGCGCGAAGCACGTCGGTCAGCAGCAAAACCACATGGCCAGGTAGCTCAACTGGTTAGAGCGGCGGTCTCATAATCCGCAGGTAGTCGGTTCGAGTCCGACCTTGGCCAAGGTGAAGCCCCGGTGATCGAAAGGTCGCCGGGGCTTTGTCTTTTGGCAGAACAAAGGTCAGTTTTTTTGACGAAGGATCTGGCCGGGATCTAATCGCGTTCGCACAGGGCAGTAGCGCCCTGTAGCGGCACCGAATTTTCCTTCCCGACACCCGAGGCACCCATGGACAGCGCCCACTCCGGCGTTTCGCTGAATGACGGTCAACCGATTCCGACGCCGGTGAAGGCGAAGGACGACAGCGACGTGGTGTCGACCCACGTGCTCGTCGCGGAAGACCAGGTCGAGAAGCTGCGCGAGCTGTCGCGCCGCACCCGCGTCGCCCAGAGCGAGTACCTGCGCGAGGCCGTCGACGACCTGCTGAGCAAGTACCACAAGCTCGAGGACTCGAAGTGATCCGCCCCATCACCGAAGAACGGAAGAAGGCCGGAACCCGCGTCGCCGTGCTGTTCGACTACGAGGGCAAGCGCGTGCCGAAGGCGGCTGCGGCTCCGGCGCTGGTCGAGACCACCCAGTACCCGCCGCTTCACGCGACGCCCGACGACGAAAGGTCGGCGATCAAGCAGGCGATCGTGCGTTGGCTGAACGAGAAGTGAGCCGGCTCGCCTTTCTCATTCTGTTGATGGGCCTCGGCTGCGCGACTGCGCCGAAGCCTCTGCCGGTGACGGGCGCCGACGCCGATGGCGATGGCGTGCCCGACAGCCGCGACGAATGTCCCGATGCAGCCGAAGAGAAGGGCGGCGATGGCGATGGCTGCCCCGACGCTCCGCAGCTGGTGATCGAGAGCGGGATGATCAACATCCGCGGCAAGATCGTCTTCGACGTGGCGTCCGCCGAGCTCTTGCCAAGGAACACGAGGCTGCTCGACCTGCTCGCGAAGCTCCTCGCCGAGAACGATCAGCTCAAGCGCGTACAGGTCGAAGGCCACACCGACGCGACGGGCGACGAGAACTTCAACCAGCAGCTGTCGCTGGATCGCGCGACCACCGTGGTGAAGGCGCTGATCGTCCGCGGGGTGAAGGCCGAACGCCTCGGCACCAAGGGCCTGGGCCGCTCGAGCCCGCTCGCCACCAACGACACAGAAGAAGGGCGCGCGCGAAACCGACGTGTCGAACTTCGTGTGCTCGAGTAGGAAGAAGTAGCGCGTTCACCCATCGGCCGTGTTGCCGTCGACCTGCCCCCGGGTTGATTGCGACGAAGCGGGTCCCGTATCATTTCGGTTCAAAGTCGATCCTGTACAAGGGCAATCCCGGTCGAAAGGCCAGGTGCGCAAAACCGTGGGGCCTGAAGTTCGGCCGGCCGTGGTCGCCGTGGGGAAGTTCGTTTCCGTTGATCCCAGGGTTCCTTGCTCTCGCAGGAAGCTGGGATTTTTTTTGTTTCTGGGCGTCTGCCGGAAAAGGGGAAACGATGAACCGACTTCTGTTCGCGCTGACAGTGGTGATTCCAGCTCTGGCGCTGGCGGTCGTCCCGGTCACGGGCGCGACGCCGACGTTGACTCCGGTCACCATCAACAGCGGCCCCGGCGATCAGAACGACCCCCACGTCAGCGGCGACTGGGCGGCCTACACGTCAGACTTCTCGATTCGCTACTACCGGTTCTCGACCAACGTCGACGCCGAGATCCCCATGGGCCCGTCGGCCCGCGATCTGCTGTCGGACATCGCCGGCACGAAGGTCGTCTTCTCGCGCGTCATCCCGATGGTGAAGACGGCCGTGATGGTGTTCGACACGGCGACCGCTGCGGCGCCGATCGAGCTCGACCCAGCGCTCGGCACCACGCGGCTCGGCTCGGCGATTGGCGGCAACACGGTCGCTTACATCGACTTCGGCCTCGACCCGAACGGCGAGCTCGTCATCCACGACCTCACCACCTCGAGCTCGGTGCGGATCACCAACGACACGAACCCCGATCAGAGCCCGTCGGTTTCTCCCGATGGCAATGTCGTCACCTGGGAACACTGCAACTCGTCCTTGAGCAACTGTGACGTGTGGAAGGCGGTTCGCACCGGCGCAGTGTGGAGCGTGGGCATCGTCTCCGACTCGTTCAACCCCGAAGCGAACC